>WFMW01000018.1 GCA_015488885.1 Gammaproteobacteria bacterium
CCCGGATCCACATTGATGTAAGGATCCAGTTTCATCATTTTAACCTTGAGACCTCGATTTTCGAGAATGGCACCGATAGCTGCTGATGCCAGCCCTTTGCCTAATGAGGAAACAACACCGCCGGTGATAAAGATAAAACGTGTCATGAAAACAGACCCATATACTTAACATCATATATAATATTAATTGAAAGAATGACATAGAGTGGAGGAATATCCGAACCGGAATGGCGAACGAAATAACCTGCCTCTGCTCGGATAGCTATCATAACAAAGATGTCGAGTATCAACAATCAGCTATCAACAATCAGCAGATTCCTTGCAGCCAGTTATAGCAAAGAAAAGATAATCAATGTTAGAATTACTATCGACACTGACTCATTATTTCATCCCGGCATAAAACCGGGTAATAAGCCTGTTATGCCATTTGAAACGCTCAGTCCCGCTGTTCAGATAAAAATTGAAGCTTTGTGTGCCAGTGGCTGCAAGCAGGTTAACCGGATCATCCAGCGTGGTCAGGAACAACGCCCCCTTGCCGAACTCGATGGTTTCAGCCAGGAAGAAACCCGGCAGATTCTGGCTGTATTAACCGAGATTATGGCGGTTTATGATAATAAAGGATGACGGGGAATTAAGGAACTTCTGAATAAGTCTGGGTGCAGCAGATTGAGAGCCAGAATTTTTCAGAGCAAGGCGCTAAGTGATTGGAATAGTTATTTTATTTTAATTGCTTAGTAACGTTGCTATGAGAACACTGGACTTATAAAGATGTATCCACGACTTATTCAGAGGTTCCTTAATCATCTATCGTACTTTACTGTATTTCCTGCATTATCATTTCAGGTGTTTCAAAACTTATTCTACCCAGCGTACCACGTCGAATTTCGTGAATAAGAATTTCCGCCGCACGCGAGCGGTCGACTCTGCCGCCTGAACGTAAACAGCCACGCTTGCGCCCTATTGCATCCAGTAGCTCAACGGATGATTCAGGCAGTTTTTGCAAACGAAACCGTTTCTTTAATCCTTGCGGGCAGGCATGTAACAGATAAGCGGCGGCATAATCGGCAATATCTTCGAAATCAATCGCGGTATTTTTTATTGCCCCGGTTATAGCCAGACGATAACTGCTGTTCTCATTGTCTATTTTAGGCCAGAGTATGCCCGGCGTGTCGGCCAGGCTGATGCCGTCACCGAGCATAATACGCTGTTGTGGTAATGAAACATTTTTGGTCACTGCCGGTTCATCACCGACTTTTGCCGCGACCTTACCGGCCAGTATATTAATGATGGTTGACTTGCCGACATTGGGAATGCCCATTACCATCAAGCGAATATTTTTTGCTGCCGTGTTACGCTGTGGCAGCATTTTCTGACATAAAGCCGGTATTTTTTTTATTGCTGCCGGTGCCTGCATGGATACGGCCAGGGCTTTAACCCCCTGCTGTTTTTCCAGATATTGCAACCAGCGTTGGGTGATAAGCGGGTCGGCCAGGTCATATTTATTTAATAATTTAATGCAGGGGCGGTGTTTGCGTAACGCGGCAACCATCGGGTTTTCACTGCTGAATGGAATACGCGCATCCATGACCTCAATTACCAGATCAATATCGGGCATGGTTTCAGCGATTTTGCGGCGGGCTTTATGCATATGCCCTGGATACCATTGTACAGCCATAAAATTTTGCAACAGAAAGTGAAGGATGAAATATTCGGCTTAACGAGTTTGCCGCATAGTATGTTCTATGGCAATGGCACTCATATTAACCAGACCACGAACCGTGGTAGATTGTGCCACAACATGGACAGACTTTTCCATCCCCATCAACACCGGGCCGATAAGCACACCACCACCAAGTATTTTCAATAGATTGGCAGCTATATTTGCCGCGTCCACATTAGGCATAACCAGCAGGTTGGCACTGCCCTTGAGTTTTGAACCCGGATAAAAGCGCCTGCGAATTGTTTCAGACAAAGCTGCATCGGCATGCATTTCACCATCCACTTCCAGCGTGGGAGCAAGCTGATGCAGTTTAATCACAGCCTGCCTGACTTTTATGGCCGACTCATCGGCCAGTGAACCAAAATTGGAATGCGAAACCAGGGCGACTTTAGGGGTAATCCCAAAATGTCGAATTTCTTCAGCTGCCAGCAATGTCGCTTCGACCAGTTCATCCGGGGACGGGTTGCTGGTGACATGAACATCACACAGAAACAGGGTTTTGCCAGGTAACAAATGTGCCACCAGTGTCGATGCCTGCGTCACCCCCGGCGCTTTATCAATAACTGCCATGATCGCATTAAGATGATGTCGGAAGCGACCAACCACGCCTGCAATCATCGCATCGGCATAACCTTCCCTGACCAGCAAGGCGGCAAATACCGCCGTGGTGTTGCGCACGACATATTCCGCCGCTTCCGGGGGTACGCCATTACGCCCCATTAACCGGTGATAGGTGGCAACATAATGGTTTAAGCCGGAAAAGGTCTGTGGATCGATAATTTCAATATCTTTATCCACGTTGATACGCAGGCCGAGTTTATGCATACGTTTCACAATAATTTCTTTATGGCCAATCAGTACAGGGCGGGCAATACGATTATCAACAACCTGCTGGGCAGCCTGTAAGACACGGTTATCTTCACCTTCTGCAAACACCAGTTTCCTGCCACTATCACAGACATGATCAAATATCGGGCGCATAAAAAACCCGCTATGATAATTAAAGTTTTGCAGCTTGAGGCGATATTCATATAAATTTTTAATGGGCCGGGTTGCCACGCCGCTATCCATGGCTGCCCGGGCGACCGCGCATGGCAGTTCCACCATCAGCCGGGGATCAAAAGGTTTGGGAATCAGATAGTCGCGGCCAAAGATATCCGCCTTGCCACCATACGCCTTGATGACCTGCTCTGAACTTTCCTGTTGCACCAGCCTGGACAACGCATTAACACAGGCAAGTTTCATGGCTTCATTAATGGTGGTCGCGCCTACATCCAGCGCGCCACGAAAGATAAACGGAAAGCACAGCACATTATTGACCTGGTTGGGATAATCGGAACGACCGGTACAGATCAAGGCATCCGGGCGGGTCTGCCTGACCAGTTCGGGAGATATTTCCGGATCCGGGTTTGCCAGTGCCAACACCAATGGATCTTTGGCCATTTTTTTCAGCATGGCGGGTTTTAATACATTGGCTGCCGACAAACCCAGAAAAATATCCGCACCTGCAATCACCTCATCCAGGGTGCGTGCATCGGTATCGACAGCAAATGCCGATTTCCATTTATCCATTTGCTGCGTGCGCCCCTGATAGACCACGCCGACAATATCGGTAACAATAATATTTTCGCGGGGCAAACCCGCACTGAGCAGCTGATTTAAACAGGCCAGCGCGGCCGCACCGGCACCTGAAGTCACCAGGCGAATATCACTAATGGTTTTATTAACCACCTTCAATGCACTTAATACGGCTGCCGCAACAATAATGGCCGTGCCGTGCTGGTCATCGTGAAACACCGGAATATGCATCCGCTCACGTAACGCCTGCTCAATTTCAAAACATTCGGGTGCTTTAATATCTTCCAGATTAATACCGCCAAAGGTTGGCTCAAGACTTGATACCGTTTCTACGAATTGTTCTATATTGGGTTGATTTATTTCAATATCAAAGACATCAATACCGGAGAATTTTTTGAATAGAACCGCTTTGCCTTCCATCACCGGTTTGGCTGCCAGTGGGCCAATATTGCCCAGACCAAGCACCGCACTGCCATTGGTAATCACCCCGACCAGATTGGAACGAATGGTAAAATGCGCGACCTGACTGGCATCCGCCATAATCGCTTCACAGGTGGCGGCAACACCGGGGGAATAGGCCAGCCCTAAATCATGTTGATTCGCCAGTGGTTTGGTCGAGCTGATTTCCAGCTTACCTGGAGTCGGGTATTGATGATAGTCCAGTGCGTCCTGATCCAGCTCTGACATAGCGTGCCCTCTACCTGATATTGATCATACCCTGTTAGTGTAGAAGTTTATTGACAAGTTTTTGAGATCGGGAAAATAAATAAGACATTCTGACTGAGTTTTATTCAGTCAGATTTATTCATCCCTGCTCCATTCATCCTGGCTCCATTATGGCAGGCTGTTAACGGCACCATAAAGATGCATCAGGCCGCTGCATTCTGACGTAATTCATCAATTTTTACCACAATATCATTTACTGTTTGCATTTTTTCTATCAACTCATTGGGTATTTCAATGTCGTACTCTTCTTCAAGATCATAAAGAACAGTAATGGCCTTCAGTGAATCAAGACCGAGTGATGCCAATGGTGAATCAGGTTTTATTTTCTCAACGGGGCAATTGGCGGTAGTACTTATTATTTCGGCTACTTTGGAAAATATCATGGTTTTTTACATCGCTATCATTTCATTATATTAAGAGCATAAAAATATAATAACAATTCATTATTGAATCTTTTAAAGATTAGATGCATTATTATATTCAGCAATATTAACATTGAAAATAAAAATAACAAAGAAATTTACATCTATTTACATTTTAAACTTAACGTTTTACTTAAACAGCATAACCTTAACATTGTTTTATAAAATATTGATTATATTCCCTTGACATCAGTTATGAAAAAGCGTTTTATAACACATAGGGATTAATCTAAAATAAGTGTATAGCCCAATCCAATAAGGAATCTCTAAATAAATATTGAGCAGAATTTTAAAGTTAGTTTAGTAAAGAGCATAAGATTCATGAATTTTGATTCCGACTCGTTATCTTCACACAGTGAAATTGATAACAATGGCAAGTTAACAACCAATGTCAACTTTACCCAGTTCAGCACACGCTATGACTGTAAAACCCGAACCATCTGGTGCTGGTTACAGCCCAAACCTCGCCCCTGTCTTAACCCGACCCTGATAAGTGAACTTGAGCAACTACAGTGCCGCTTAAAAAATATTTATACGCATCAGCGAGATAATTCAGCCTGGCAGTTTAAACATCTCATCCTGGCTTCACGCTCGCCGGATATTTTTAATCTCGGTGGCGACCTGGGTTTATTCAAGGAACTCATTGTTAAAAAAGATGAAATTAACCTGCAGCAATATGCCTATCGTTGTATTCAGTTGCTGCACCAGAATATTATTAACCTGGACCTGCCCATTACGATTATCTCACTGATTCAGGGTCAGGCATTGGGTGGTGGCTTTGAATGCGCACTTTCCTGTGATGTTATTATTGCCGAACGGGGTACGCAGATGGGCTTTCCGGAAATTCTGTTTAACCTGTTCCCGGGTATGGGTGCCTATAACTTGCTCGCCAGGCGTATTGGCCCCGGCCTTGCTGAGCGTATGATATTAAGTGGCCAGACCTATAGCGCAGAAGAGTTATATGAAATGGGTGTTGTGGATGTACTGGCTGATAAAAATCAGGGCATTAAAGCTACTGAACGTTATTTAAAACATCACCAACATGCGCACAACACCATAGAATCAATAAAAAAAGTCAGCAAAATTGTACAGCCTGTCACTGAACAGGATTTAATAGCGATTGTGGATATATGGGTGGAATCTGCACTGCAATTAACCGATAAAGATCTGAATAAGATGCAGCGCCTTATTGATGCACAAAATACCCTGCATCAAAATAAAATCCATGCGCAGTCAAAACGGGTTATTCGACAGGGAGAATGGCGTAAAAACGATACCGTCGATTTCCCGTTATTAACACATTTGGGCGAAACAGTTTTACATAATCGCCGCCACAATCAGGCTGGCCGCCGGGCCGGTAATTTTTAAGCCCTATACTTTGCCCGGAGAAAAGTACCAATAATGGCAGCACGCAGCAAAAATAAATGTCTGCCTTAATTTTCAGGCTGAATAATGTTCCCGAGGACGAAGCTGTCGATGTCCGACAGCTATTGGATGATAACGATATAGATTATTATGAAACCTCGGCAGGTAACTGGGGGATTTCCATGCCTGCCATCTGGGTCAGACAAAAAAATCAGGTCGATCAGGCAAAACGGCTTATTGAGAACTATGAACAACAGCGTTACCTGCAGGCACAGCAGGATTATCAAAACAGAAAAAACCATGGCCAACAGCAAACATTATTAACCAGCTTTTTACAGGCACCCATACGTTTTCTTGTTTATTTTTCTGCTATTATTTTAATATTATATTTATCGTTTAAATTTATTTATGAACTGGCATAATAGTAAATAGCTTTATTTTATCCAGAGCTATAGAACGTTTATTACTGGCGGTTTACCAGACAAAGAACATCATTACCCAGCTCAAACCCACCAGGCTGCTAGTTGTCATAATAACTGCCCAGGCAGCCAGTTGTTGCCTGCTGGTAGCTTTGCTTTGTATCAGTTTCTGCCTTAACAGGTAACCACTCCAGAGATAAGCCAGCACTAACAGCGCTATGCGTAAAGCCGGTACGCCCATCAATACAATATGTTCACTTTTTATCATACTCAACGTTAACCCGGTCAAACCAAGAAAAACGCTGAGGCCAGCCAGTGGCGTAAGTGCATAACCCAGTGACCAGGGAATCGGCTTTTTATATTTCAGAATACGAGCGGCCAGCCACAGGCCAGCAAAAATAAGCCCGCCTACACAGATTGTAGTGCCAGCCAGGTATAATAATATACTGAGGCCATCGAGCCAGCTAAACACATCGTTGGTTTGCGGGTAGTGTGTCAGCAACCACCATGGGGCATTATCATCCAGCATCCACATTATATTATGATTGATCAGCCAGGCTGCCAGGCTTTGTTTCATTGCCACAAACCAGGGTGATGCTGACCACTGAAAAGCACCGGTGGCAACACCTAACATGCCAAATAATAATAAGAAAATATCCCAGTGACTGGATGTTTTGTCATCAATGGAAAGTATTTCTGTATTGGCTGAGCGTGCCTGTAGCGCTACCGCATCACGATGGCCGCTGCAACGCCCACACATATGGCAGGCACTATCACCCGTCATGGTACGAATACTGATTAACGGTGCACAATCCACCGCTGGTGTCCGTCGAGGAGCTTGATCCCAGGCCTCACGATCAACCTGAAAATGCACGGGTGCCAAACGCGATAACAGTGAAAAGACCCCATTTGCCGGGCACAGGGAACGACACCATACACGTTTGCCACGTCCGTAAATAAAACCAACGATCATTGCCGCCACCGTCGAACCACCAAGAATCAATAATGCTGCTTTGGGGTATTCGTATACACTGATTAACTGGCCATAAATCGTTGTCGTCATAAAAGCAACAAACGGCCAGCCACCCCAGCGCATCCAGCGAGGGATCGCCCGTCCCAGACCATGACGGCTCGACCACTCACTCAACGCCCCTTCGGGACAGAAGACACCACACCAGACCCGCCCCAGCAGAACCATACTGAGCATGACAAATGGCCACCAGATTCCCCAGAATATAAACTGCGCAAACAAAACCATGTTTTGATAAAAGTGTACATAATCTTTTGGCATTGGTAGCAACGCCGGCCAGATCAGCAAACCAAGATAGAAGACAACAACAGCCCACTGTATGCTCTGAATCAGACCACGCCTGGCTTGCATAAAGTCACCCAGTCGTTGCAGTAACGGCCGCGGCTGACAGGGTAATTGTGTTGTCATTTCGTTCATGAACAACCCCGTTTTTTCACCGAGGCGGACTGACTGGAACGCTGTAACAAAACACCAACCACAATCCAGTAGCTAATATAAGTTAGCAATATTGTTAATGCCGGTTGTGAGCGATATCCGGTGAAAGATGCCACAACGCCACCCAAACGACTACTGTCATCCAGTAAAAAACTGCTGTTCCATACAGGATCAATCACTGCAGGAATCCAGCCAAGACCAATCATTCTGTCTACCCCGTCAATAACTAATGCAGCAGCCAGTAGTAACAATAAAGTTTCACTAAAACGGAAAAATAATCGCCAGGAAAAAAAACGGGTACTGCGTGATAATAGCCAGAAAGTAAGAAAGGCAAGCATAAAACCACTGGCCGCCGACACAATAAAAGACATTAAACCATGGTTATTAGCCAGCCCGGCACCGTATAGAAAAATGACTGTTTCAGCCCCTTCCCGGCCAACTGCAATAGCAGCCAGCGTAGACATACCCCACCAGTTTGCCTGCTCACGTGCTCGTTGCAAACCCGATTCAAGATCGCTTTTAAGGGTACGACCGTGGCGGCGCATCCATAACACCATTTGCACAATCAAAACTGCAGCAATGAGCATAATGGCAATCTGGAAGTCTTCCAGTGCTTCACCTGCCAGTTCACTTTGTATGCTTAACATTATAAAAGCCAGAGCAGACGCTAAAACGATGCCGGCCACGACTCCTGCCCACAAAAAACGCATGCCTGTTCTGGCTTCTACTGGATTATCACAGGCCTGATTTTTTAACCAGGTATATAAAATGCCAATAACCAGCATAGCCTCAATACTTTCGCGCCAGACAATAAAAATTGTGTTACTCATAAAAAAAGTATTACTCATAAAATTTAACTCAACAATAAACCTTATTTAACAAAAATAATGCCCTGTGCTGTTTGCATATGAAACTCACCAAAAAATCGGTATCGACCCGGTTTTAATGGCGCAAAGACCACCGAACGGGTGACTCCCTGAGCAATCACTGACTCCTTGCGCAGCGCTTTACTTTCAAATTCCTCAGGCCCGGGCCCAAGATTTGAAATTACAATTTTAAAACGTGTATGAGCAGGTACAGTAATCGTTTCCGGCTGAAAATATCCTGCTTTAATAATCAATTTATAAGCAGGCAAACCCGCCTGGGAAACAGAGCTGAAAAATACGCCGCTAAACAACAAAAATAGTACTGGATAAATTTTTTTCATTATTCATTAACCTGTCTATACATTTCAGAAAAACTACTTTGCAATAATAATATTGAACAATCCGTTTAAAATTATCCTGAAGACCCAAAATTAAAAATTCAGCTGGGTTCGCAATCCATAGGCGGTTAGGGTAGTGGCAAGCTGATTACCACCAGGATGGCGAATAAACTGCAAATCGGGTGAAACCGTAAACTGCCTGTTAATCCGGTAACGGTAAAAAAGCTCAACAAGCTGTTCAGCACCACTGCGATGAAACCCCACAGGTGTCGTTGATGCCTGTTTGTATGCATCACTAATGAATAAGCCACCAACCGCCAGACCTATCGCATCATTGCCCCGATTCCAGTAACTTCCTCCAACATCAACACCAATGGTTAAAGCCCGGTCAAATTTCACCTGACCTTCAGTTTGCTGTCCATAACGGGCAAACAGAGTTGCATAGTCAGCAACCTTCTGGTCAATGCTTAATCCCAGACCCGCGTGCGTTTGTCGTTCACCATACAAATTTTCACCCCGACCATTCTGCCAGTAATACACACGATAGTTACCACTCAGACCGACAAAGGGATTCTGATGCGTTGTTGCCTGCACAATAACAAAAGGTCTGGATAACGAGTTTTCAAAACTGGCGCCTTCACCGGCACCAAAAACCCCTATCGACAATGTGTATTGCTCAGGTTTTAATTTATTATTAACCCACGCCAGGCGAAAACCCGGGGTAAAACCAAAATCATCAACACCAATATCGCCACCCACATCCAGCAACGGATTATGAAGAAATGCCTGGTTAATAAAACCCTGTGTTTCATCATCAGCAATAGTATTCTGATCAAAAAAAACGAATGGGTCGATTTTGCCAAAGTTAAATTCCAGATGTTGGCGTGAAAGATCTGAATTACCCCCCAGAGGTAAGGGTACTTTTAACTGATACCATAACTGTGCCAGCAATACCGTACTGTCTGAAGTATCCGTCCCCGGGCGTTGAAAACTGGTGCTGTTAACGGAAGCAAACGCACCACCCGGATTTTCTAAACCGGTTCCCTGCCCCATACGAAAATGGGTAAATAGAAAACCTTCTGCTGAACCAATACTCCCGGCAGGTAAACTCACGGTTACATCTCCACGATAATTTAATTGTGAAGGTTTATGGTTGACAGCAGGTTCACCCGATACGCCCTGTGCAGCCATAGTAAAACCGGCACTGGCCTCTATACCCTGAAGAGTTTCAATCGTCCGTGCCGCTTTCCGATGACTATTCGCCAGTGACTCAACCGCTTTTAGACGGGCTGAAAGTTCGGGCTCATCATTACTGATATACGGTTTATCCAGTGATTTATTTAGTTGGACATTTTCTGACTCCAGTTTTTTGATGCGCTGTTCCATCTGTCGAAGTCGTTTTTCCAGTGTGGTCGGTGAATTTTCCGCCATTACCGGCAGACTCAGACTGATCATCAATACAACGGTAATAATGCTGAACAGATTGCGCTGAGACAAACATAGCATGATTAATAACCGCCACGTTTACCAATGCCGGCGTAGATAAAGTTATATTCCACATCAAATGTTTTGAACCACGGACGAACACCGGTAAGGCGATCTGTATGGCGTCCAAAATGTTCACAACCGGGTTTAACATCTGCATTAGGCGGGTAAATAGTGAATTTAACTTTGTATTTACCCGGCCCCATCAACTTGACATTATCACCATAATGCGGGCCATCATTCGCCACCATTGGCATAAAATCACCTTTTATATGTTTATCAGAACCCTGTTTAGTGACATCATATTTCACATGTAGATAAGGTATCCAGTCGCCCTCAGCAAATCCATTAGCGTTAATATCAAGCGCATGAATATCGGCTTCCAGATGAATATCTGATTTTTCAGAAGGCCGCATCATCCCCGCGGGTTCCATACGTACTGGCTGCAAATAAATGGCGGCAATTTCCATACCATTACGCTGCTCCGGGACACCAACCGGATATTCTACTGACCATGCTGGCATACCAATAGAATATAAACAGAGTGTTAACAGAACATTTTTAATATTAAAGTAAGACATAACACAGCTCCATAAATACGAATATACATGATAATTATTATCGTTCGTATATTATAGATTAATGATATATTTGTCAAACAGACTGATAGAGTAAGGTGTAATTAGCACCAGTTCAAAATGCCAACTATATGTAACAAGCCTTACCGTTAACTTAAGCCCAAGCGGTTAACTTAAGCCCAAGCGGTTAACTTAAGCACAGGCGGTTAACTTAAGTCCGATAATTGAAACAGTCGCCTTCTCTCACAAATCAACTATAATTAGACTGATTGTCTATTTACAAATATTTACATAAAAAATTCATAATAAAAATAATTGGTTATATCTATAAGAACGATGAGAATGCGAAACAATTATCGCCTGCGGGTATGGTTAGCCGGTATCTGTCTGCTTTTCAGCCAGAATATTCTAGCTATTAATGTGGTGGATGTTGCCACCGGCGGGATTACCCCTGCCATGCTGGCATCGGTATTACAGGGTGGTGGCGTAACCATTTCTAATCTTACAGTTACCCATGTGGCAGGGTGCAATTCAAACGCTGGTGTGGGGATATTTACACAGGGTACCTCTCCAACCGGCCCCGGACCTGTCCTGGCTGTGCCAACGGGGGTTATCATTTCAAATGGAGCATTTAATGCTTCAGTAAACCCGTTGAACTCAGCAAATAACAGAGCAGATTCAACTAACCTTTTATGTTCAGGCACAGCCAGTGATACCGATATGAGATCACTGGAACCCGCAACGGTTAATGGTGAATATGCCGCCATTGAATTTGATGTTACTCCTCAGTATGCAACATTAGCTATTCCATTTCAGTTTGGTTCAGATGAATTTCCTGAATATGTCTGTACCGCTTTTAATGATGTTGTCGGTATTTTTGTCAGCGGAATGGGTATTAACGGGCCCTATTCTGGTAGTTTAAAAGCAGAGAATTTTGCTAAAACAGCTTCCGGTGATTTATCATCGATCAACTGGGTAAACACAGGTGTTGTTGGACAGTATGGAAACATTACTTCCTGCGGCAGTTTGCTGAATGCCCCCTATTACACCGATAATAGCAATGGTAATCCACTTGGTGGAAATACAACGGTTGCAACGACTAACACAAATCTTCAGGTTGATGGCTATACCAATACCTTATATAAACCGATTAGCGTTGTACCCGGTCAGACCTACCACGTTAAAATAGCCGTTGCAGATGCGGGCGATCGGATCTATGACTCATCTGCTTTCATTCAGCCAATCTTTAGCAGTGGTACATTTAGTGGTTTTGATTTTGGCGACGCTCCGAACAGTTATCAGACATTAACATCAAATGGTGGAGCCAGCCACGGTATTAACGGTGCTATCTATATGGGAAATAATGCGCCGGATACAGAGGTTACCGGCTCACCTTCCATCAATGCAGATGCGGATGATATTAGCGGAATTGATGATGAAGATGGTATTAGTTCTTTTCCGTTGCTGACCACCTCAGCAAGCAGTTATAGCGTAACGGTAAAAGTTACTAATAACACAGGAAAAAATGCCCGGCTTGTCGGCTGGATAGATTTTAATAAAAACGGTCGCTTTGATGCAACGGAAGGTGCTAGTCTGTTTGTACCCAGCGGGATGAACGGTACTAATGTCACCCTGAACTGGACGGGTTTAACCGGCCTGGTTGCCGGTAAAACCTATGCACGTTTTCGGCTATCTACCGACAATAATTTATCAACCTTATTGCCAGGCAGCACCCTGTCTGATGGTGAGGTGGAAGATTATCCGGTTACTATTTATGGGGTAAAATTCACTAAATATACCAGTACTAACCCCACCTGTAATGATACCCTGACAACCTTAACTGTTGCACCCGGCAGCAGTATTTATTATTGCTACACAGTAACGAATCCGAATACTATTCCGTTTACGATAAACCCCGGTAATACCAGCGACGATCATGGGCATAATCTGTCTGCGCTGGAGCAGAACTATTCGCCTGGTGCCAGTAAAACAGTAATTATTGGCCCTATTCTGGCAGGCAGTAGCCAGTTGCCTGATGGCGGTACCACGGTTAATACGGCACAGGTAATTGCGACATTCGGCAGCAATAATACGACCCACATTGCGAGCGCAACGGTGACCGTTATTAAAAACCCACCAGCCAGTGGTATCAAACAGCTTTACCTTGATACGCTTAATGGCACACCTGAACTTACCCGAGTGGTTCCCCAGAATAATACCCGAAGCAGTAATATAAATGCAGGCCAGTCAATGAGCATTAATCAGCTTATTCATTTTCAACTTCCTTTTGTTATTAGTAGCGGCAGTACGGTAAATATTAAATTATGGTTGCGTAATCGTGGCGGCAGTGGCAATCGTACAGCACAGGTGACTTTGTATCATGGTCAAACCGGTACTTTGATTGGCAGTGCCTCACAAACCTGGACAGGACGACAATATTTAAGCTTTCCCGTCAGTATCACAGGTGCCCAAACTTTTGCCAAGGGTGATTTTATCCGGCTTGTTATTAAAAACATTAGTAGTAATGGTCGGGATATTCGCATCGAATCCATAAAAAACGGTAATATTTCACAATTGCAGATACAGACAACAACCGTCATTAATGTTGATAGTATAAAAGTCTATTCAACCGCATGGCCAGCAACAACGAGCTTTCCCTCCTATAAACCGGGTAGTACGGTATTTATCCGTGCATCTGTCAGTGATCCGTTTGGTTATGCCGATATCAATAGTGCTACCATGACATTAACTGATTCTGCGGCGGGGCTTGTGCTGAATAATGTGAGCATGACATCAGTTGCTACCCCATCTGGTTCAAGCCGGGTGTATGAATACGCCTACACGATTCCAGCCGCACCACAGGGAATCTGGACAATTAAGGTTAAGGCGAATGAAGGCACAGAAGGAAAAATTTCACACACAGCTCAGGCTACCATGGTTGTTGGATTACCAGCCATTACTATCAGTAAAAATACCGCAGTGTTATCCGACCCGGTTAATACCTCAAAACCAAAATCCATACCTGGTTCAATTATAGAATATACGGTTAATATCAAAAACTCGGGGTTTGGTTATGTGGATGCAAATTCAATTGTTATTACCGACCCTGTGCCGGCAGGTACAACTTTTTATTTTGGTAACCCACTAAAGCCGGTTACGTTTATTGATGGAGCAACGCCAAGTGGAATCAGTGGAATCAACATTAGCAGTCTGGCCAGCACCACAGATGATATTGATTTCTCCAATGATGGTGGTACAACATTTATAACGCCACAGGTTGACAGTAATGGTTTTGATATAACAGCACCGCCAATTAATTTTATTCGTATAAACCCTAAGGGTATATTTAATGGTAGTGACGGTATTAATCAACCATCAATGAACATCAAGTTTAGAGTTCGGGTAAATTAAGTTGAGATAGTCTTATTTTTAATAATATTCCTATGCAGCCAGTGAATGAATAACTTTTCCTAAAGCAAAATCGAAAGCAGAGTGATCGGCAATGAGTTTTGAGCGACCATCATTTAATTCTTCTATAAATTGACTGGCATCTTTTTCTATTACCTTAACACCACGACGATCAACAAATATGAGTCTGGCCGATTCTGTTAAGATCACTGATAGTTTTAAGCGACGTACAGCTCTACCTTCACCATTGTATATTTCATACCAGTCACCGGGACGTGCCTGGTTACCAAGTTGTGCAATTTTATCTTTTGCCAGATTGATTTTTTCCTGTACAGTTTGAGCTTCACTGTCAAGAGCTTCATCATTATCCTTGATTTCGATAAATATTTTATCTTCATTGTCGTTATGTTGATTACCCGCTGAATCGCTGGTTTTATCAACAAATGACAGAACATTATCCAGAGACGATTCATCTGCAACAGATGATAATTGCTGGTCTTTTTCCTGAATAATCTTAAAGTCGTAATCATCAATCATATTTTTAAATATATGATCCAGTAAAGTTATCTGATGATTAACTTCTTTTTGTTCCTGATCGGTTTGAGACAGCTCATCATTCACCGCCTCTATAAGAGCCTGATGATTATTTTTTAATAACATATATTGTGTTTTTTCATTAACGGGTTGCACACATTTAAGAAGTAGTTTTAGTAAGAGTACCGATTGTAGCCATTCAATACTATCTTTGCCTTTTTTGATATATTGATTTAACATCAATGTTGACCAGTGTTTTAACACCAGAGGACGAATTTTCCTCGGTAGTTTTTTTCGGGATGAAAGAATTTTCAGTTTACCCACCACGACTTCACGCGCATGCGCTTTGATAATGGCACGCTGTTCAGCCCGTTCAGTTTCTTTAACCAGTTTTTCCTCATTAGAAATTAATTGCTGTAGTGATTCAACCGCTTCTTCAAAGACAGCCATGTCAATGTCAAAGGTATCGATTATATGGTTTACAATAAGTTCTAGCTCACCATAAACGCGATCGGCTTCACTGGTTATGCCTTTACCAGCATCTGTCACCAGATTTAAAACATGTCGTGCTGGATGATTTTCGTGGGTAAATAAAGACTGGTCAAGCATAGCAACTTTTATAACAGGTATCTGTAAGCGCATAATCAGACTACTAATAACCTTAGAGATACTTTCATCACTGGTAATGGCATTAAACATCATACCAACAAAATCGATACTTCTTTCATCAAGCACATTTACCTGTTTATCAACAATCCCACCGTTCTGTGTGCCAATGTCAGCAAGTAATTCACGTTTAATTGACTCCGCATCAATTAACTGAGTATTAATCGTTCTTTGTGGTATTTCTCCGTCAGTATTGTCTGATGTGGCTGTGGTTTCCTGCATTAAGTTATGTTGCAACCGAGATAAAGCCAGCATAACTTCATTACGTTTATAATAATGTTTTCCATCTGCTGCAGTCTGACTGGCTAATCTGGAGAAAGAATCAGGAATGCCGGGGCCCTGTATTACTGCATCACCATTTAAAAACTGGGTAATAACCTGGCTGGTTTTATTGTATAGCGGATTATTAACAAAACTATCCTGACTATTCTTAAATAGCCCCGCAGCAGTCTGATTATTGCATGATTCGTCGTTGTCTGAATGATTGCTTGCTGATGAAAAAGCTGATGCATTATGCTCTGTACTGGCAGAACCACCATGATAATCTTTTTGTTGATGCTGGTTGATATTTTCGTTATATACTTCACCGGATTTTCTGACTACTTTTGGGGTGTTTTCTGTATCTTCCTCATCGTCAAAAAAGACATCGTCTTTTGAGGTTTTAAGCACGATTTCAGGCAATACGCCTGCATCAATGAATAATTTATTTAATGCTTTATAGAGTACCCCAAGTTTACTGTTTATTGAATCATTATACAGGCGAAACAAAATTAATTTTGTTTCTATACTCTGATCCATGTCAATAAGTGTTCGAGAATATATTTCACATAAACTTTTCGGTTCGATAGACGTTTTGTCAAACACATCAACAGCATTAATTTCCAGATATTCCAGACGTGCCTGGAGATGATTAATTTCATCACTGAATCTATTCATTGCCTGTGAATGCATTGTGGTTATGGCCACCATTTCTTCCATCTCATCCTGACCGACCAGGCTAAGCTCATCATTACTGGAAGATGTTACCGGGGTTTCGTTATTTGCCCCGAGTGATTGATTTAAGGTAACGAAAAACTGGTTTTTTATTGTTGACTGATGTTTGTTGAGAAACTGAATGGTATCCAGATAAAGCATCTGTTTTTTATTGGAGCTGGCTTTTTCAGAAAGTCTGAATAAGCGGTCACCCGCTGTTTTAAGCATTTGATTTATTAAAATTATCAAATGCTCATTCAGGCAGGTATAAAGATTTTCAACCAGCGTGTTGTAGTCTTTCTGTACCGGCGTTGAAGTAGCTGAAGAGGTAAGTACCGACGATTGACTATATGGACTCATATCAAATGCTCCAAAACAACTTGATTACAAAGTAACCATAAATATTCTGGTAAAATATTAAAAAATAGCTGAAATCGCTATTTATAATTTAATAATCCAGTCAAATATTTAATGATTATTTATTGTTTTAAGCATTTTTTCTGTTTGTTGTGAGGGTTCGTTCAAACAGATGTAAGTAATGAATTACGTTAACTCTACTTTGTATATTATTGATATTTAATGATTATACTTATTTTAAAGGCAGTTGAAACTAAAAGGCCACCTGTTAATGTAGTAACTATAGAGAAACCTTGACGAAATTTCAACAAAAATTGTGAATACTCAACAGCTATTTCACGATGAACTGACAGACGGTATATAACTGATAAATAATCCGACAGTTTTTATGATTAATGATTAATTATTCTTATCAAATAAAAATTTAAAAATAATCAACAATGTACTCATTAAAAAAATTAGTGCAGCACCAACCAGTAACGGTGTATTACCAGTTATGGAAGCCTGCAATACCCAGAAGCCATTACCAATAACCGATAATATGAGCATCGATAGAGAAAGATCACGAGTCTTTCTGCTTTGTAATGCCTTAATGATTTGTGGTACCAGAATCAAGGTACAAAAAAATGATGCCAGCCAGCCAGATATAACTTCCATAAATTTTCTCTTAGAAATAGAACAGGCTAATAATACTAAAATTAACAGTATCTATTTCATCTATTTTTAATGGCTAATTAAATGATAGGATACGAATAAAATTAACATCGTCTGAAAACTTAAATAAACCTTCTGATGCAAACAATTAGTCATTTTATTCAGCAACTTAATGCCCTTGTATGGGGGCCAGCAATGCTGGTGCTTATTTTAGGTACGGGTCTGTATTTAATGACAGGCTTGAAACTGCTGCCATTACGCCGACTGAAATATGGCTTCAGCATGTTGTGGCAGGGGCGTTCTTCTTCGGGCGATGGTGACATTGCGCCCTTTAATGCACTGATGACTTCCTTATCCGCTACCATTGGTACCGGAAATATTGCTGGTGTTGCCACGGCCATCTTTCTGGGTGGTCCTGGCGCTCTGTTCTGGATGTGGTGTACCGCACTGGTAGGAATGGCCACCAAATATGCTGAAGCGGTTCTTGCAGTGCACTTCAGAGAAGTAGATGCCAATGGGAATTTTATTGGTGGGCCTATGTTTTACATCAAAAATGGTCTGGGTACCCACTGGAAATGGTTGGGCACAGGCTTTGCCATATTTGGCGGTATTGCCGGCTTTGGTATTGGCAATACCATTCAGGCCAATTCTGTTGCTGATGCACTGCAACGTCAATTTGAAATCCCCCCTTTTTTAACCGGACTGGTAATGGCAGGCCTGGTTGCACTGGTTTTAATTGGTGGTATTCGTCGGATTGCTGACGTAGCAGGTAAGCTGGTGCCGGTAATGGCAATCAGTTATTTCATTGCGGGTATTGTAGTGCTGGCGCTGAAGTTTAATAACCTGCCTGCCGCTTTCGATTTAATTCTTAGCCATGCTTTTACGCCGGTTGCCGCCAGTGGCGGTTTTGCTGGTGCAGCGGTCTGGGCGGCGATTCGGTTCGGGGTGGCACGGGGTATTTTTTCTAACGAAGCTGGTCTGGGTAGTGCGCCAATTGCTCATGCCGCCGCTGCCACGGATAATGCGGTGCGTCAGGGAACGATTGCCATGCTGGGCACCTTTATTGATACGATTATCATCTGCTCGATTACCGGTCTGGTTATTATTGTCAGTGGCAGCTGGAACAGTGGTGCAACGGGTGCAAGCTTATCAACACAGGCATTTGAACACATACTGCCGGGTATTGGTGGTTATATTGTTTCATTGGGATTAGCCGTATTTGCTTTTACCACGGTTATTGGCTGGAGTTTTTATGGCGAGAAATGCAGTGAATATCTGTTTGGCATTCGTGCCATTATTCCTTTTAGAATTCTCTGGGTACTGGTTATACCGCTGGGTGCCAGTGCGAATCTATCATTTATCTGGCTGATAGCTGATACTCTGAACGCACTGATGGCTATACCTAATCTGATTGCATTGATTTTATTAAGTCCTGTTGTATTTAAATTATCACAGGTTTATTTTCAAAAGCATTGACTTTGTATATTTAATTGACGTATTAAACCGTTCAGCTTTCGTTCAGCCGTTTAACGATAATCTACCTGCATCGGGTAATCACCCGGTATGAATATGATTATTGGAGAATGGTTATGAACATTATCAAAGCATCTAAATATAACGCTAAAATCCTGTCTGCCAGTGCGCTGCTACTTGCCGTTGCCAGCCTGATATTTACACCCCTGACTGTATCGGCGCATGAACATGAAGACCATCATGGCAGGCAGACAGCGAATTATGGTCATCACGGACACAGAATCGGGCATGTTAATCAACAGCACCACTGGCATAAAAAGGCGCATAACAGGTATAATCGCCACAATAGAAGACATCATTCATATAAACATTATGTACGCAATGAGTATTATTATCCACGTCCCCGCTACATTGATCGTGATGATTATATTATTATTGAGCATAATGATTACTACCCACGTTCCTACCGTTTACTCGATCGTCTGGGCTTTTCACTGGGTTTGTATGGCGATGATTTTGATATTATTCTGCATGATTAAAATGGCGCCAGTTAAGGCAGCTCTGAATACGATAATTTTTACCGGGGATGCCCTGACTGATCAGAGTATCCCCGGTTTATTTCAACGGGTTAAATACCCCTTACTGTAATGAAATCCAGGCTATATTGTTTTTTTCTCTTGCTGGTATTGGCCGCTCCGGCAATCTCTGCACAGACAGATTTACTGAGCAAACAGCAGGCTGTAAATATAGCCAGACAAGTTTATCCCGGGCGTGTGCTGGCAGTAAAACAAAACGGTACTATATTCAGGGTTAAAACGCTTAGTAAAAATGGCGATGTCCACATTATTATTATTGATGCTCGCAGTGGTGAAGTCATCAATCATCCTGATGACTAATGCGGATACTGTACAGCAGTAACGACTTTTGAGGGATTCTCAGTGCGTATTCTTGTTATTGAAGATGAACCGGCGTTACTGGCAGCGATAAAAAATCGTCTCCAGGCTGAAGCCTACATGGTCGATACCAGTAATGACGGCAATGAAGGCTATTATTTTGCCACTGAATATCCACTGGATGCCGCGATTATCGATATTGGTCTGCCCGGCATGTCCGGCATTGAGATTATAAAGAAACTCCGTGCTGAGGGTAACCTGCTTCCTGTCTTGATTCTGACAGCACGTAGTCGCTGGCAGGAAAAGGTAGAAGGACTGGAAGCCGGCGCTGATGATTATCTGGTCAAACCTTTCCAGACAGAAGAACTGTTGGCACGTCTGAAGGCACTGTTACGCCGCGCCAGCAGGAGTCCTACCACCGAGTTAAGCTGTCGTGGCATTACGCTTAAACCTGATACGCAACAGGTTTTCCGCGATATCTCTCAGCACCGGCAACCGATTGAGGTGACTGCGTTTGAATATCGTCTGCTGGAATACCTTATGCGCCACTCAAATGAAGCGGTATCCAAAATCAGGTTAGCGGATTATCTCTACCCGCATGACGATGATCGGGACAGCAATGTTATTGAAGTATTAATCGGGCGTTTGCGTAAAAAACTGGACCCTGATGGTAGTCTGTTACCGATTGAAACCCTGCGTAACCGGGGCTATCGTTTCACACTGTGTGATTAAAATGAAATTTACCAGCCTGACCTGACAATCGCCGTTTATGTCACTTAGAAAACGCATTATTATTAGCGCAAGCCTGGTGCTGGCTGTTTTTATCAGCCTCACTGTTATGGCGCTTGACCGGGCTTTTATCGACAGCACCGAAAGTGCATTGCACGATAAGCTGGTCAGTCAGGTGTATGCTTTAATGGCTGCCGCCGATATCACTGATAACAGCATACAGATGCCATCAAACCAGCTCGATGCCCTGCTCGGCCTGCCTGCTTCGGGCATGTATGCATTCATTACCGATGCCCATAATACTGTCCTCTGGAAATCCGCCTCCGCGCTGAATGCCACACCACCCCGGCCGCTCAGTCTGGCAAAAGGTCAGCATTTATTTAAAAGAATCAGTCACAACCATAACAATTATTACCTGTATGCCTACGGCGTGAACTGGATTACGCAACAGCAGCCACTGGCATTGACCTTTAATATTATCACCGATACAAAAAGTTTTACCAGGCAGATTAATCACTATCGGAAAACTTTATGGAGCTGGTTACTGGCGATGGCTGTGCTGCTATTGGTCAGCCAGGCAATCATCCTGCGCTGGGGATTATCGCCATTAATGCAGGTTAGTGATGAACTGAGCGCCATTGAATCCGGCAAACAGCAACACATAATACAGCAATATCCGCAGGAAATTAAAAGACTTAGCAATAAGATCAATAGCCTGTTAAAGCACGAGCGGGAGCAGAAAACCCGCTATCGAAATGCTCTGGGTGATCTGGCGCACAGTTTAAAAACCCCGCTGGCTATTTTACAAAACAGTATCAATGACATGTCTATCGAGCAGATAGAAAACAGCAGGCAGCAAATCAGCCGGATGAATACCATTATTGAGTACCAGCTACAACGTGCTGCCACCAGCGGTGCAACCGGCAGTAGCAAAAATGTCAATCTGGAAAAGGCCGTTACCCGGATTACTGATGCTTTACAGAAAGTCTACCGGGATAAAAACATTCATGTTGACATCCAGGTAGACAAGGCCCTGTTTTTTTATGGTGATGAGGAGGATCTCATGGAGTTGCTGGGTAACCTGCTGGATAACGCATTCAAATGGGCCAGGCATAACGTCGACATACAGGCCCGGCAAAACACACAGGATCAAAACCTTGTAATACACATCAGTGATGATGGCCCTGGTATCAAATCCGCACAGATAAATAGCATATTACAGCGCGGCATACGCGCCGACCAGTGTACTGCCGGACAGGGTATTGGTCTGTCCATAGTGAAGGATATCGTCGATGCTTACAATGGACGTTTAATAATTGAAAAAAGCCAGCCGGGTGGCGCCAGAATAATAATCACACTGCCACTATTATCGCACTGATACTCTGCAATACATTCTGTTCAGCCTTCATTCAGCTAGTTCATGCTGAAATAACCACGTCGTTAATATGAATCACTGGATTCATTATATCTAATCGTGGAGAAAAATCATGGCTAACAAAATGATGGTTAACAAAATAACAACTCACAGATTCACAACTCAGGTAATAATAAAAATTATTGTATGGACCGTTTTTTTTGTTTTTCTTGCTCTTAGCGCGATGCCTTTAATAGCTCGGGCTGGTATTGATACAATATCACAGGCACGAATATCAAAATCTATCAGTTTTACCCTTAATACCGGCATTAATGCAGCAACCAGAGACACGCTATTGCAACAGGCAAAACCAGATATATGGGCAGCACTTGTCAAGCAGGGTTATCGTAATGAAACAAAAGTCATGGCGGCTTTAACGGTTAATACCGATTACACGACAGGCAATGAGATTAGTATTTATAATGTGAGTATGGATTTAATCAGCGATCTTAACGAGGATGGTTTTTATCATCGTTTCAGTATTGCTATTGATGCCGATACCCTTTATGACAGTATTTATGTTTATGCAAAAGTCTATTTAAGTTTTGAAGGTGGCCCGTGGAATGAATATGCCAGTAGTGATATCTATCAACTGCACAGGGATACGTCTGCGGACAGCTTTACCATTGAAACCGAACTGGCTGATGGTTTTTCACCGGGTTATTATGATATTCGGATAGAACTTTATGATGCAGATACTGATCAATGGTTATTAACGTATGATGCCAATGATAATCCATCACTCAGTGCCCTGCCTCTGGAAGACAGTTATTATGATAACAGTGAACTGGCTGTGGTTGTTCCGGCCCAGACGGATCTGATTGTAAGTGGCCAGGGTTCGGTAAACGGGGGGGGATTACTGATAGTGGCGGCAGTATTATTTTTGCTGAGAAGAATGAAAAAACAGCCAGAGATTAACGCTACACTGTAAAACTTTATGTTGTTTTCTGTAATAAATCCACACGCATAGGCATGAGAAAATGCGCACCATCATTCCCCAGGTGAGATTCAAATTTCTGTTTTACCTGTTGATACAGTTTATCATCCAGTGAATGCGGACTGTGAGTTACGTTAATGGTTTTAGTTTCAAATTCAGCAAAACTTTCAAACCGCATGCTGGCATTAAAAAAAACTTCTTCAACAAGTTTAAATAAACCGCTATCGACCGCTTTTTTCAGGGCATTGAAAGCTGCTTCACGTACTTTCTGTTCGTCATGAAAGAGACGTAAAATATCGTTAAACTCCCCGGCAAAAATCGGCTCGGAGATATATGCAGAACCACCGGTTTTTAATACTCGTTTAATTTCCTGCATGGCGGTATCCATTAGCTCAACAGGTACGTGATGCAGGGACTTGAACATAAAGACCACATCAACGGATTCATCCTCCAGCGGAATAGATTGCGCACCGGATAATTTAAAACTTACATTGGGTAAATCAGTGAGCTGCTGGTTTTTCTGGTGAGCGATTTCATCAACTTCCAGTGCAGTAATCTGCCGCTCGCTACCAGCACTGGCAATCTTGCGGGTAATTTCAGCACTGCCGCAACCCAGCTCAAGAATCTGTTTGTTATCAAGCGATAATAAACGGTTGTAGAGATCGGCTTCATTATAGTTTAAGTAGATATTGTCAGCACTGATTTTCAATTTTTTAAGCTCTTTAATCTTATATGTTTATCATCATGATATTGCGATATTTTTGTGTTGATTTCAAGCTGTTTCTATTTTTAGCTGTTCCATTCACTGGTCGGGGTTAACCATTCGGGCAGATTATCTTCATCACTGCTGCCGCCTGTTCCCCGGCCTTTTCCATTAACGCAGGCAGGATAGTTAAATCCAGCCCAATAACGTTTAAAGTTTCTGGTTCAAATGCAATCATGTTTTCCAGCAGATGTTCATCAACAGGAGCACCCGGTTCCAGTGAATTAACGATGGCATCAGCAATGTGTAAAATTGCCGTTTCCAGAGGATAAAGTTTGGCGTTTAATGGTGTGTGATGGTAAGTGATTATTTCTTTTAGCGTATCAGGTAAACCCCAGGCCTCCATCAGTGCACCACCAACGGCTGCATGAGTAAAGCCAATAATTGCTTTCTCCGCCTGGTACAGCATACCATTAGCTTCAGCTGCCTGTATCAGTACCTGCTCACTCAGTTGCGGTTCTTTATAATACAGAATCAACTTACCGATATCATGTAACATACCGGCAATAAACAGGCGTTCACCATGGAGAATATTGCAATGACGGGCAAGCAGGCGAGCGATAATACCGGTATAAATACTGTGTTGCCAGAACTGATTAATATTTAGTAACTGATTAGGAATACGTGCCAGCGTTTCTACTGTCGATGTCGCCAGCACCAGATTGCGCAGTTCATCTTCCCCAAGTAAAGGAATCGCCCTGCTGACCAGTTCGACTTTAACCGCCAGCGCATAATAAGCACTGTTAACAATTCGCAATACACGCGCAGTTAATGCCGGGTCATGCCCGATTAACTCACCCAGTTGCTGTGCATTATGCTCAGGATCTTCGATTAATTGATTAACACGTAAATAAATTTCGGGTAAGGAGATAAGATCTACGACACCATTAACCATGTCTTTTGCAGAGTCTTTTGCAGAGGCTATCATTGTATTTGTATTCCGTTTATCTGTGGTTATGGCTATATCATTATTCATATTGAACCATTTATAGTAAATGACGGTCAGGTGTATTGATAAGCCTGTCATGGACAGGCTCCTAGACCGTTAAACATCAGGAAGCTAATTATGCACCGTATTTTTCACACTACCCGTTTATACATGATACTGCTACTCTGTAGTGGACTGGCAAGTTTTACATCATCAGCGCTGGCTGCAAACGGGCATTCGACAGGTGTAGCTGAAAAAATACTGGCCAATATCGAGCAGACAACCGGAATTCAGGAAGGAAAAAATCATCGCGTTGTTTATATCTTCTTTGACCCCAACTGCCCTTATTGCCACCGCTTATATGTTAATACACGCAACTGGGTGAGACAGAACACCATCACATTCCGCTGGATTCCAGTCGGTATTCTAACAACAACCAGTTTTGGCAAGGCAGCCGCTATTCTCGATGCTAAAAACCCATTGAAGGCATTTTATCGGAATGAAGCACACTATGCGATGAAAAAAGGTGGTGGCGGTATTGATGAAACACTGGCATTAGACAAAACAGAAAACGAGCTGAACATAAACGCGAAGGTGTTGAATCTAAGTGGTTCCAGTGCAGTACCATTAATGTTATTTCGTGCTACCAATGGCCAGGCAATTATGATTCATGGTGCCCCGCCTATAAAGAGGCTTAAGCAGGTTTTACATTATGTCAAATAACCCTGAGCTTTATTTTGATTTTGACAACGCTTTTATTTTATTAATCAAGGTATTATCGTCCCAGTTTACACCACCGAATAAGGTATAGCGTATCTTACCCTGTGGGTCAATAATAAAATTCGAGGGTACGGCAAAGACTTTCCAGCTGGTAATACTATCGCCCGCTTCGTCCAGCAGTATAGTGAATCTGGGCTTGACTTCACTAACAAATTTTTTAACCTCTGCTTTGCTTTCACCCATGTCAACAGCCAGAATTTTAAATGGCACAGACCCCATTTTTTTCATCATCTTATTCATCGTAGGCATTTCCTGACGACATGGACCGCAGTAAGTTGCCCAGAACTGTACCACAACCACCTTACCCTTATAATCACGCAAATCATGTGTTTTACCCTGTAAATCCTGCAAAATCAGAGGTGGTGGTACGGGATTACCGCTGAATGCTTTTAATTCAGCGGCCTGCAACAAACCACAGAAACATAACAATAAAATAAAAGCAGATAACGTCTTTTTCAATAACCAATTTTTCATTTTTCATATTCCTTAATGTAAAATAAACTAACTTTAATTAGACCAGCCATTTGTGAGGTAACAACCTCCTCGGTACGGTTATTATCCTTGCTGGAGAATAAATGACCACGTATTTCGGGGATGATTTTTGAGATTACCTTACTACCACCTTTTTCCAGTGCCTGCTTTAAAGGGGTCAATTCCCACCGGGCAGGCGTATGCCCGCCTTCCAGCAACATAATGGGTAGCCGTGTGGTGCCAACTGCATCAACATACTGTGGCATTCTACCTGGATCAGGTTCACCTTTAAACAGGCGAGGAAAAATCAGGATGGCGCCCGCTAATGGCGTTTTATGTTGTCTTGACCATTGTGCAGCACCACGCAATACTAACCGGGTATGCGGGCCACTGGCGACCAGATAAACCTTTTTTCCAGTTTTAACCGCTGCGCTTATTATCGCCAGTAAAGCAGCACTGGGAATGTCTGCCAGGCTACTGCGTAAATTGGGTAACATAAAGGCTGATAACATATCAGGCATCCAGACTTCAATGCCATCTTCTGCCAGTGCGGCAGCCGTTTTTTCTTCAGTAATGCTCTTGCCTTCATCACAGGCAAACCCCAGTAACAGCGTATCTCCTTTTGCGGAAAAAATGCGCACATCAATATCTGTATCGCCAGCGTTTATAGTTCGAAGTGTTTTAGCCTCTGCCGAGAGACTGAAAACAAGTACAAGAAAAACAAGAAAGTTACTTAAAATATTCATGGTTTTGTTAGTATGACGCTATGTTTAATTTTACGTTGAATTTAAATAATGTATAACGATTCAGCAAGTATTCAAGCTTAACAGTAAGCACTCAGATTGACGCTGAAAATTAGTCAGGTCAGGGCAAAAATTCTGATGGACAAGTGTCAATGTCCGTTTTTCACCGTAGAGCTGGCGGATTTCATCGATTAGCTGAGTAGTTACGATAATGTTAAGCTATAAAGATTCAGGCATTATAGATAAATATATATGAAAAAACAGAATTTTATAACCGGTTTACTTTTACCCGGTTTGTTTTTACTCAGTTTGCTTTTATTTTGTGTTACTGCCAGTGCGACTGAGAAAATACCGCATACTCCACCAGTTGCCAACAACAAACTAAGCCAGGCCATCGCTCTGCCTGCTGATATTGAACGGGGCAGAAAAATTTATCGTTTATGTGCCAGCTGCCACCTGAAAAATGGCTGGGGTAAAAAAGATGGCAGTTTCCCGGTTATTGCTGGCCAGCATCGTAATGTGCTGATAAAGCAACTGGAGGATATACGCTCAAAAAACCGGGATAATCCTACCATGTATCCATTTACTGAACCGGGTTCAATTGGTGGTTTACAGGGGATTGCTGATGTCACTGCCTATATTGCATTGCTGCCAGCCGATCCAGATCCCGGAGTGGGTAGCGGGCATCATCTGGCGCTGGGTAAACGTATTTATCGGCAGTACTGTTTACAATGCCATGGTAAAGATGCACTGGGTAATAATGCGGCTTTTTTTCCGCGTTTAAAAGGCCAGCATTATGCCTATTTATTACGTCAGTTAAAGTGGATACAAAATGGTTACAGAAAAAACGCTAACCCGGAGATGATTCGCCGGGTAAAAACCCTGTCTGATACCGATCTGGATGCGGTGGCAGATTATTTATCACGCCGTTAATTCATTTTAACCCCGTTAATCACGCGCATATTGCACCCATAAATGGTGGTCTTTACCGGGTTCAATGGTTACAACATCCTCAGCGGCATTACTGGACTCGACACAGAGCATTTTTTTATACCCCTGCTCACCTAAATCCCCCATTCTTCTCGCCGTTTCTTCCCACGGATTCCACACCACGGTTGAATGACTACCACATTTTATAATGATTATATTGCGCTTGAGGTGTTTATCCTCCAGCACACAATCGGTGGTAGTATCGAGATAGATTCGATCAACTTCCTTATCAATGACAATCGGGCCATGTTGATGTTTACGTTTAAAATCATCCAGTTTATCCAGATAATCAGTATCTGCCAGCCCGTGTAATATGACCTGACTGATATCTCCTACTTTAAAGTAGGTATGAAATGCCTGACCAATGGTAATCATTTCAGTACCATGATTATGCGTAATCAGTTCTATTTCAAGTTTTTTACCAATAGTTATCTGTACTAACACACTGGTTTGTGACGGCCACATCTCGACATTTTCAGGCCGTGGTTCCATGGTTAAACAAATTCGGCTACTGCCATCATCCAGAGTTAGTGTACTTTCAATTTGCCAGCGTGTGGTACGTGCAAACCCATGTGCCGGGAAGTTTTTACGGGTTGAATGAGGGCCAAACCAGGGCCAGCAGATGGGGATACCACCACGTACGGATTTGCCGGGTAGAAAACTGGCCTTATCTGATACCCAGATAACTTCTTCAAATTCACCTGTAGCTGTCTTTGGTGCCCAGCTCAACACTTGCGCACCCTGCAGGCTGATACTGGCTTTTGCCTGAGAATTTTTTATATTAATCAGTGGGATACCACCTTCACCAGTGATAAAAACAAGTTGCTGGTCGATCCCGTGCTGTGCATTAAGTTGATCCTGATGCATATTTTTCTCTGCCATTGTTGTTATGATGCGTGACAGTATTATGCCTCAGGCCTTATACTGTAAGATAGTCATTTATAAGAAAATACAGGGCATTTTAGCTAGGAGTCTGTCGGACTTAACACAACCTGCTGCGTAAAAGCCGAATTTGGCCATATTTCCCGTTATTTTTCGTTAAATAGTCGTACTATTCGCCTCAAAATAACGAAAAATCTGTCTCAAATCGGCTTTTCCTCGCTACGATTGGTTAAGTCCGACAGACTCCTAGCCTGAAATAATCAGGGTTAAATAGCGTATCCACATATTAATTAAGGGGAAAGTATGAATTTTACACAGCAACAAACCGCCGAACTAAATGTACTGATCAATTTTAATCTGGACTCAACCCTTAATGGTATTAAAGTTCATTCTACTGCGACAACCGAAATGCGTGATGCCGTAAAACGCCTGTATCAGAAAGGGATGTTATCGTCCATTGATGGTGGTTATTTAACCAGCCTTGGTCATACTGCAGCAGAACATGCGCAGACATTACGATTATTACTGGCTAATACCGAACAGCTTGCATAAAACAGCTATTATAAGACAGGTCGCAAACAACAGCTGGCTGTTTGTGCTTGATGTCCAGCTTACATAGGTTCTTGTGTGATAGCGACACAAAAGAAAAAACACCATGATTTTACAGATATCCATGACAGATAAATATACAGACAATACTATTAAAACAAGCCTGAAACAGCACCATCTTTTTTCCAGACTGACCAGTTTACAACTTGGCAGGGTCATTCGGTACAGCAAAATTCAGCATCTAGATGAAAGTGCAAATCTGTTTAATCAGGGTGAAACCGTGGCCGGATTTTATATGGTTTTAAGCGGTAAAATGAAGTTATTCCGCATCTCCCCTGACGGTCAGGAAAAAATTATCGAAATTATAAAAACCGGGGAAGTCTTTGCTGAAGCATTAATGTTTACCGATCAGACCGACTACCCGGTTAGTGCGGCTGCACTGGCAGAAACTGAAGTGCTAAAAATTGATGCAAAAAAATTCAAACACATGTTATGGGATTCACCGGATACCTGTTTTTTGCTTTTGGGTGCAATGAGTGTACGCTTAAGGGGGCTGGTGGAAGAGATTGATACCCTTACTTTACACAGTGGAACCTGCCGGGTAGCTACCTATCTGATACATGAAATGCCGGAAAATACGGATCGATTTGAACTCGATACAGCTAAAAATGTTATTGCTGCACGCTTGTCTATAAAACCGGAAACGTTCTCCAGAATCATTAAAAATCTGAAAAATGAGGGCGTGTTGACCATTGAAGGTAATACCGTCTGTATTTATGATATAGCTGGTTTAAAAGAACACAGTATTATCTAAGGAAGCTCAGAATCAGTTTCCCGGGTTATTAAGTTCCAGTAAACGCTGCCGATACGTCTGTACCCGTTCATCGTCTTTTCCAAGCATAATAAACAGGCCGTGCATACATAAACTGGCTAACTGATTATTCCAGTTTCTATCCTGCCTGATTATGCCAAGCAGGAGATTCATGGCAGAAGAATAATCACTCTCCAGCATTTTATAGCTACATAGCTGGAACAGTTTATTAATACTCTGCTTATGTTCAAGTGCTTCTTCCAGCTTATCCACCGCTTCTGAAGTTTGTTGTGTGGCCAGAAAAATGGCATTTGTCATCAGTACAACTGCCTCATCACTTTCCTCTCTTAAAGGCGTTTTTTCAAGCAGATCAAATGCCTGTTGATAAGCCTGTTCACGCATTAATAGCTTGGCATACGTTAAAAATATGCGATTATTTTCCGGATCAATAAAAACCAGTTTATTTAAATGGTCAAAAGCAGACTGTTTATTTCCCTGCTGATAATCTGCCACCGCCGCTGCAAGCATTTTATCCGACTCACGTGCCAGGTATTTATCTAACATCTTTTTAAAGCTATCTGCTGAGTCATAGCCGTAAATCTGCTCAACAACCTCACCATTGATAAAAAGCTTTACTGCAGGTACGCTGGTTACGCCATAATCATGTGCAAGTTGTCTATTTTTATCGGTATTGATATTAACCAGTAAAAACTGCCCGGCATAGTCATTTGCCAGTTTTTCGAGTACCGGCCATAAACGCAGACACGGCCCGGCATTTTTTGACCAGTAATTTACCATCACCGGACCTTTGTGAGAGTTACTCAGCACTACATCAGTAAAATTTTCCTGTGTTACATCAAGAATAAACTGACTCATTCACATACTCCAATTGAATCACTGCTACAACGTTTATAATTTGACCAGATGGTACCTTTCAAAACAGCCTGTTTGAATATAGATTCTTCAATTCTAGCATCTCGAAATGAAGCCTGCGCTAAACTGGCATGACTGAAATCTGTATATCGGCAATTGCTACCATCAAATACTGCCTTATCAAGCATAGCGGCCTGAAAATTTGCCGACAGCAGACGAGCACCTGTTAATACTGCATTTAACATTTTTGCATGGCTAAAAACCGCCCGTGTTAAGTTTGCCTGTTCAAAGTCAGATTGCTGTAAGTCAGCTGCTGAAAAATTGGCCTGTTTTAGTTGTGACTGGTAAAAATTAGCCCCTTTCAAATGTGCCCGAATAAAAACTGTTTGATTAAGCTGTGCGCGTGCAAACCTGGTTTTTTGCAGATAAGCACCACTGAAATTAGCTGAATTTGCTTTAGCAGCGATCAGGATTGCCTTATTCATCCATACACGGCTGAAGTTTGCTTTTTCCAGTTTGGCAAAACTAAGATCTACTCTGGCCATTTGTGCCCCGGTAAGATTTGCCCCACTCAGATTAATACCCGTCAGTGTGGCTTCAGTCAGGTCAGCTGATGCCAGATTAAGCCCGGCTTTATCACAATTACTCCAGTTAACGCGGGGAGCAGGTTTATCATTACAGGCTGCATACACATAAGACTGGCACTGTCCCGTAGCCAGCAAAAAAACGATCAATGATAATTTTATAGAGGGAAAAACCCTGTTTTTTCTCATAATTTATATAAAAACCTAATTAAAACTGATTACTTGCCGATAAACTCCAGAAGAAGATGATTTTACTCAGATGATTTTACTCAATTGAACATAAAGATTCAGTTATTTATTACTGGCATGCAAGCATGCTCTTATTGAGGCAATATAAATAGTGGTACTGTATGAATAATTTGATGTATATATTAACAAATAAACTAGCCTGGCTGTTATACATGATGGTATTGATTTATACCTTTATTTATACCTTTAATTGTGAAGCAGATCCTCTTGTCGCTTTACCGTTATCAACATCAAAAGCATTAAACATGGACAAGGTTAAGTTAGGTGGAAAATTATTTAATAATAAAGCCCTGCTAAAAGCTAAATCAAGCTGTGCAAGTTGCCACCAGCTGTCTCAGGGGGGTGATAGTGGGCATCAAAAAGATATGTCACATGGACAATTTTCCTATTTAATTAATACGCCAAGTATTTTTAATGTCCGCTACAATTTCAGACAGGACTGGGATGGATCTGATCATTCACTTAAAAGTCAGCTTGAAAAAATATTTAATAATCCAGCTCTGGTAGATAATCAGCATTTAATTATCCGTCGATTAAAACAGGATGCTGAAATTAATGCCAGCTTTAATCATATTTACAGACAGGGAATAACTATTGCAACTATCATTGACAGCCTTGTGGAATTCGAAAAATCACTGGTTACACCCAATTCCAGGTTTGACCAGTACCTAAATGGAAACAAACATGCATTAACGGATGATGAAATAGCTGGCTATCATCTTTTCAGGGAGCTGGGATGTGTTTCATGTCATCAGGGTATCAATATTGGGGGAAATTTATTCCAGAAATTCGGTATTTTTTATAATTATCTAGCGCAACGCGGCCATATTAACCATGCAGACTATGGAAGATTCAATATTACCGGCCGAAAAATGGATAAATTTGTTTTTAAGGTGCCATCATTACGTAATGTGGCAGTTACCGCACCCTATTTACACGATGGCAGTGCAAAAACACTGGAACAGGCAATATTGATAGTCGGTCGTACGCAACTTGGTAGAAATCTTGATACCTATCAGATCCATCTGTTAAAAACATTTCTGTTAACACTCACCGGTCAATACAATAATAGATTTCTGGTTGATGATCAATGAATATAAAAAGAAAAGTAAATCATTGGACGGGTATTATTCTGCTGATTTCAGTAATATGTTTTTTATTTTATAAAAGCGTATTAAATGAAACCCCATTTTCAGATGCACTCAATTCAATAGAAATCATTAATAATTTACAGGTTCAACTACATCGTGATTTATTGAGATACAGAAATAACCAGATACAGCAATATGATTTACTCAATAATACAATCAGTAAGTTACGCCAGCATATAAATGCTATGCTGAAAAACAAGGTTATGCAAACCAGTATATCACCATACAAACTCGATTCATTAAACACCTGTATACATAACGAAGAAAAACTCATTGAAGATTTTAAAACCCATCTTTCAATTGTAAAAAATTCGCTATCCTATCTATACAAAGCGGCAAATACGATATATTCCGAAGAAAACCTGTATAAAAAAATACCCACAGACAATACTTCTTCCGAATTAATTACTTTATTACTGGAATACAATAACAACCCAAAAACAAGTATCGCCAAAAGAATCTATCCGCTTATCGACCATTTAAATCATAACCCTGATATTGACACAAATTCATTGATTATCCATAGTTTGTTAATGATTGAGAGACTACCCGTTATCGACAATATATTAAATAATTTCAACACATTAAATACAGAGAAACAAATTATTAATATAAAAAATACAATCATCAAACTACAGAAAAAACAAAATGAACAATCGCATATTTATAACAGTCTGCTATTTCTTTTTAGTTTTTTTCTTATCGGATATATCGCCTATATTTTTATTCGCCTGAGGAAAAACAGGCTGCACTTATCGACTATAAATAATCGATTAAATAATGAAGTCAAACAACGCACACAAACTGAAAACGCACTCTACAAACTTGTTGAAATAGATGACATAAATAATAATGAAGATGATGATATTAAAAACCTGTTAAATGCTATCTGTAATGCATTAAATGTATGTTGTGCTTACATAAGCCTTATTGATAAATCAGAAAAAAATGGTGAGATCGTTGGGATTGTATGCAATCATACTTATTCTACCAATATACCTTTTAAGCTTAGGGGCACCCCATGTGAAGATGTGATGAAAAAAGACAGACTGGTATTTAATAAAGATATCCAAAAATATTATCCAGACTGGGATTTTAACTACCTTTCATCACCAGAAGGCTATATAGGCGTTTCACTTAATGATAAAAATAGAAAGATATATGGTTTATTAACCGTTGTTGATAATAAAGAAATATTTGATACTGTACTGATGGAAGGGATTTTAGGTTTAGCAGCTCCCAGAGCTATTATTGAGTTACATAAACAAATTGAATCAAACAATACTTTACGTTATCAACGTGGTCTAAAACTGATTGATGAGTGGATAGTAAAGATTATCAGTAATGGTTTTAACCAGAAAAAGTTCTATGAGAATATCTGTATTGCAGCCAGTGAAATTACGCAATCTCAATTAGCGGTATTTCCAGTTATTAAAAAATCAGTACACGAATGCTATTTTATTTCCGCAGCAGGAATAGATGCTAATCAACTGTATAATACCCGCCTGCCGCTTAAAGCTGATGGTTTATGTGCATGGACAATAAATAACAACAGCAATTTGTTGCTTAATAATCTTGATACTGATCCAAGAACAGAACAGATATTTATAGATAATATTAAAATGAAATCTGCTTTATTTACACCTGTCAGCATAAAAGGTGATCCTTATGGTGCCATTGGTGTTTTCAGAAATAATCAGGATTTTGATACAATTGATGAACAACTTATTACCCAGTTCAGCCAGAGCGTACAAATGGCTATTATTAATATGCAACTGGTTAATGACGTTCAATCTGAACGTGAACGCGCAGAAGTTACTCTACATTCAATTGCTGATGCAGTTATAACCACGAATATTAACGGCAATATTGAATATATGAACCAGGCTGCAGAAACAATAACTGCCTGGAAATTTGAAGATATAAAAAATAAGGCAATACAGGATATTTTTCGTATTCTTGATATTGATACACGTGAACCTTTTCATGATATTGTTAAATCATGTCTTAACGAAGGCATAAGTATCAATAAAAGTAAACTTATCCTGCTTACCAGAAACGATAATGAAAAAGATATTGAAAGTTCAATATCACCTATCTTAAATTCGTCCGGTCAGGTTGAGGGAATTGTTATTGTCTTTCATGATGAAACTCAGCGTCGCCAGCTTGAAAATACCATTATACACCAGGCTTCACATGACCCGCTTACCGATTTGTTAAATCGTGCTTCATTTGATCAGGAATTAAACAGACACGTCTTTGATGTAAGAAATTCGGACAGGATACATATATTATGTTATCTTGATCTGGATCGTTTTAAACTGGTCAATGACACAGCCGGACACTGCGCAGGTGATCAGTGTCTGATTGAAATTGCATCGCTTATTCAGTTATCAACCCGCGGTGATGATATCTTTGCACGCCTGGGCGGTGATGAATTCGGCCTTATTCTAAGAAACTGTAATATTGATGCAGCAGTTAAAATAACAAATAATATTATCAATGCGGTAAAATCATTCCAGTTTAACTGGGATGCCTGTGATTACAATCTTGGCGTCAGTATTGGTATTGTTCCCATCAGTCAATCCACAAAAGATCCGGCAGAAGCGATACGTAAAGCAGACCTGGCCTGTTATACGGCAAAAGATCAGGGACGTGGGCAGGTTTATGTTTATGAGGAACAGGATAATGAACTTATCAAACGCCAGAAGGAAGCATATTGGGCCAGTCGTATGCGTGAGGTGCTGGATAATGATCGTATTAAATTATATGCCCAACCTATTGTACCATTAAGTAATAAACTCCCGCAGAGCAGACATTTTGAAATACTGGTGCGTCTGGTTGATGAGAATAAACAGCTTATTCAGCCAGATGCGTTCATTCCCGCAGCTGAACGATATAACCTGATGCATGATATAGATAAGCGTATCATACACGACACTTTTAAATTTATCAGCGAGCAAAAAACGGTCTGTAATAATAGCCAGTTTTCAATCAATCTTTCAGGTAATTCACTTAGCGAAGGTGATATCGCTGCTTATATTGAATTATTACTTAACCAGTATGATATTAACGCCAGAAAGATCTGTTTTGAAATAACAGAAACTGCGGCAATAAAAAACATGAAAACCACCATGCAGTTAATCAGAAAATTAAAATCCATTGGTTGTCAGTTTGCACTGGATGATTTTGGTACAGGTCTGTCATCATTTCAGTACCTGAAGAATATGCATGTTGACTACCTTAAAATAGACGGCAGCTTTGTGCATGATATGGTAAATAATAAAATCGATCAGGCAATGGTTGCTGCTATTAATCAGGTTGGCCATATTATGGGAATAAAAACTATTGCCGAATATGTTGAGAATGATGATATTATCCATATACTTAAACAACTTAATGTTGATTATGCTCAAGGATATGGCATTAAAAAACCTCAGCCACTGGCTGATTTTTTTGTCGGAGCTGAAAAAAGAACTGCCATCAATATTCAACCAGCACCTACGCTCAAACTGGTTAAAAATAAATCTTGATGGATGAATCAGTCTGGTAATGGTAAAATTCACCACTGGTGATAAACCCCACTGCATCACTACTGGAGTAATATCTGTCATCATAATATTTTCTGAATAGTTTCCAGAATTCATAAACACATTATAAAACATCATCACTATGTCACTTGAAAATAAAACTCTGTTAATTACCGGGGCCAGCGATGGTATCGGCAAAGCTGTCTCGATGCGTGCTGCTGCACAAGGTGCTACTGTTATAATCCATGGCAGAAACCAGCCTAAACTTGAAAAATTATATGATGATATTGTTGCACAGAATTACCCTGAACCCGTTATTTACCCCCTTGATCTGGAAAAGGCGACGCCAGACGACTTCGGCACTATGCAACAGGCAATTGAAAAAGAATTTGGCGAACTTGATGGATTGATCAATAATGCCGGCTGGTTTGGTGCTTCGACACCAGTGCAGCATTTTGATGTTTCACTCTGGCACCGTGTTATACAGGTTAATCTCAATGCTGCATTTATGCTTACCCAGGCATGTTTGCCCTTATTAAACAGAGCCAGCGAAGCATCAATTATTTTTACGGTTGATAATAAAAGCACGGCTTACTGGGGCGCTTATGGTGTCGCCAAGGCCGGGCTGATAGCCTTTATGCAGATTCTTAATGACGAAACTGAAAATACCGGTATTCGTGTTAATGCAATAAACCCGGGGACGATAAGAACCTCTTTTAGAAGCCGTGCTTTTCCCGGTGAAGACCCTGGGCAGCACCCTCTTCCAGAAACCGTCGCACCCTTTTATATACGCCTGCTGGGCGATGAGTTTAAAACCAGCCGAGGCAGAATTTTTGAGTTAGAAAAAATGGATTCAAAATAGATAATTCAAAATAGGTAGAGGGACGCAAACTAATATTCCCTCACTACGGTTTTACTGGTTCCCACGCTCTGCGCGGCCACCCAATACCTTAGTTAGACTTTTCCCGCTCAGGAATGACGATAAAATATAAAGAGACCTTTTGTTCAATACGCCCTATTCCATTAGATTAATTTTAACACCCTGTTTCCGTAAGCGGTTAGCCCTGCTTTCTACATAACGCTGAAAATTGGCTTGTGTTTTATAACTGTTTGATGATATATAATCCATGACCGATTGTGTATGAAAGGCTTTAAGATAGGCGTCGGTACGAAAGACCTCCTTGCCATGTGCATCAAAATAAAGCATAGCAGGTACAAAATTAATGTTCTTTTTACTTGCCCATTCTCTAACTGTCGCGCTCGCGCCGTCAGGGGTAATAATCCTTTTATTTGACCACCTGTCCAGCACTACAATATTAAAATGCTTTAATAGTTTTTTACTGATAGCACGTTGTAAAACATCCTGATGTAATTTATCACAGGCTGCACATTGCTTCTGTTCAAACATCACCAGCAGGTGTTTGTTCTTACTTAAGGCCTGCTGCAGGTTGTTTGGGTTTGATATATTTGTCAGTTTTGAATGCAATTTACCCGTTGCCGCTTCCGGTGAAACGTTTGCCAGATAATCAAGGAAAGATAATCGGGATTCTTTGTGTTGGCCGATATAATCGAGTACCACATTAAATTTTTCAGGTAAGTAATAACCATTTTCACGAAATACTGCCTTATGTTTTTCATTGAAAAAAATCAGGGTTGGCGTGTACTGCACCTTTAGAGCTTCAGCAAATTTCTTTTCAGTATAAGTATGATTACCCACCGTTACTTCCCGATCCCCCCATATATTGATCGCAATAACATCAAAATATTTCTGTGTTTTTTCTACAATATTACGTTGGGTGAAATTATCTTCCAGTAATTTTTTACAGTAGGGACATCCATCCTGATAAAAAAAAAGTATTACCCGTTTGTGGTTTTCAGTGGCTTCATCAATATCCTCAAACAGGTTAAGAAAACTGACTTTGAACCAGCCGGGTTGTTGCTCGTGACCGGGGTTTTCCAGGGCTGGTGTTAATGAACCTTCCTGCCTGGCCTGTGTTGAGAAATTAACCAGCATTAAAAATAACACGCATATGACAGGTGGGGAAAAATGACTTATAAATGTTGGCTTTTTCATGGTATGCGCCTATCGGTGTCTTTTTTTATGGTTCTGGTTATGCCCTGTTTTTTTATGTTTTAAGCCAGTACTGACTTTTTTCAATGATCGATTTTCGCCCCATATCGATCTGCTATGCTCTACTGTTCGTTCGACCCATTGAAGATTAACCTGCTGAAATAACGTCTTGATTTCATCTAATGATAATTCAAGACGATGCTTCTGTCTTAGACTACGTGGTAGTAAAACGTTCGCATAGCGCACACGAATCAGACGGCTGACACGTATATCCTGCGACTGCCAGATACGACGTATTTCGCGGTTTCTGCCTTCGTGTAAAATAACATGGTACCAGTGATTAGCACCCTGTCCGCCGGCATCCGTAATGCGATCAAATTTCGCCATGCCATCTTCAAGTTCTACCCCTGTCAGCAGTTGCTTCAGGATTTCTGCGGTGACTTCTCCATTAACCCGAACCGCATATTCACGTTCTACTTCGGTTGAAGGATGCATCAGGCGATTTGCCAGTTCCCCGTGATTGGTGAATAATAGTAAACCACTGGAATTAATATCCAGTCGGCCAACACATATCCAGCGGCCATGATGGGGGTCGCTCAGCCTGTCGAAAACGGTTGGCCGTCCTTTTTCATCGTTGCGTGTACAGATTTCACCTTCGGGTTTGTTGTATACCAGCACACGTATGCGTGAAGCAGCCGGGCTGATAATGACGCGCTGGCTGCCAATATTGATTTTATCTCCTTCATTAACACACGCACCTGGTTCCGCCTGCTGCCCGTTAATACGGATGTGGCCATTTTTTATCAATGCCTCAATTTTACGGCGTGAGCCAAAACCCATACGTGCCAGTGCTTTTTGAACACGTTCTGCAGCCATTTTTTTACTCCGAATTAATCAGTGAAGTCGAGTTGCTGCTGGTCGAATTTTTTTATCATTTACCCTGGTTTCTGCATTGATTGTCTGCTTAATATCCACATTACTGTCTGTCAGTGAGCTGATTTCGGTTGTCTGTGTATCTGTATCAGCCGATTCATCTACTTCAATATCCTCATTCAGGGCCAGTTCAGGATGAATGCTATCCAGATCTTTTATTTCTGCCAGGGTAGGTAACTCATCCAGTGATTTAAGATTAAAATAATCCAGAAATTTAGCGGTGGTGCCATATAAAGCAGGTTTTCCTGGCACATCTTTATGCCCCAGTAGTTTTATCCATTCACGTTCCAGTAATGTTTTGATTATACTGGAACTAACACTGACGCCGCGAACTTCTTCAATTTCACCACGAGTAATGGGTTGTCGATAGGCGATCAGTGCAATGGTTTCCAGTAATGCACGGGTATACCGGACAGGTTTATCCTCCCATAAACGTTCAACCCATTTTACATAATCCTGCCTGACCTGCAGGCGAAAACCACTGGCTACCTGTTTTAATTCGTAGCCGCGCTGCTGATAATCGTCAGTCATTTCGTGTAATGCCTGACGAATTTCATCACGACTAGGGCGGTCATCATCCTGTTCAAATAATGCATCCAGCTGTAATACACTTAGGTTATGCTCGCTCGCCAGTAAAACCGCTTCGAGTATTTTTTTTAATTGCTTAATCTGCATGTTATTACCTGTTTGTGGTTATACCTTTATTATCCACTACTATTATCCTCTATCTGTTTTATATCATGTTCAGAGGTTTCTTAAGTCGTTTAACCTGGCGGTATGGTTATTTGCTGGGATGATGAAGCCGCTTTGATATGAATGGGAGCAAATGCCTCTGCCTGCACCAGATCAACCAGCTGTTCTTTTACCAGTTCGAGTATTGCCAGCAATGTCACCACCACACCACGACGACCTTCATCAATACTAAACAAGCTGGTATAGTCGGTAAAATCGTCCGCACTGATTGCCGACAGAACCCGAGTCATACGCTCACGTACGGAAAGCGCCTCGCGTTGAATATGGTGATGACTATACATCTGTGCACGTGCCATTGCATCCTTGAACGCAAATAGCACATCCTGCAAATCAACCTCGGGCAATGGCCGTGAACAGGCTAAAACCGGAGGTTCAATCTGAGGGAGATAAATTTCACGACCAACTCTTGGCAGTTCATCAATAACCACTGCAGCTTGCTTAAAACGTTCGTATTCCTGCAATCGACGTACCAGTTCAGCACGTGGATCATCTTCTTCTTCACTTTCAGCTGGCCGGGGCAATAACATGCGTGATTTAATTTCTGCCAGCATGGCAGCCATTAACAAATATTCTGCTGCCAGTTCAATACGCATATTCTGCATTAATTCTATATACTGCATATATTGCCGGGTGGTTTCTTCCAGAGGTATTTCCAGAATGTTCAGATTCTGCCGTTTTATCAGATAGAGCAATAAATCCAGTGGCCCCTCGAATGCCTCCAGAATGACTTCCAGTGCATCAGGTGGAATATATAAATCCTGAGGGATGACGGTAAGCGGTTCGCCCTGCACCAGGGCAAAAGGCATTTCCACCTGCTTACTACTGGTTTCGGTGCCTGTGTGCTGAACTGAAGATTTATCTGAGATGGCCATATATATTTATATTATTTATTTATATTATTTATTTATATTATTTATATTATTTAATTATCAGTGAAATGGATGTGAAAAATATCTGCCAGACAGGTTAAATATTCGGGTTAAATATCTAAATTAGATATAGTTAATACCCATGGCTTTCCTTACATCCTCAAGTGTATCATGGGCAACCTCTCTGGCATTTTCATTGCCTTCATTGATAATGGCTTTGACCGTACTCATGTCTTCTTCATATTCTTTTGCCCTGGCCTGAATCGGTTTTAATTCTGCAAGTACATGATCAATAACCGGTTGTTTACAATCCACACAACCTATTGAAGCACTATGACAGCCATTTCTCACCCAGTCACAGGTAGATTCATCGGAATAGATTTTGTGAAACTGCCATACCGGGCATTTTTCAGGATCGCCCGGATCAGTACGGCGGATACGTGCCGGATCCGTTGGCATTGTACGTAGTTTTTTCACCACGGTATCAACATCATCACGTAGAGAAATAGTGTTGTGATAGGATTTGGACATTTTACGTCCGTCAAGCCCGGGCATTTTTGCCGCTGGTGTTAATAAGGCCTGTGGTTCAGGTAGAATAATTTTACCCGAACCTTCAAGATAACCGAATAAACGTTCCTTATCGCCAATAGAAATATTCTGTTGTGAATCAATTAAGGCACGTGCAACTTTTATCGCTTCCTGATCACCTTTTTCCTGAAATCTTTTACGATAGTCACGAAACATACGCGCATTTTTTTTGCCCATTTTTACAACGGCCTGCTCAGCCTTGTCTTCAAAACCCGGTTCACGTCCATAAAGATGATTAAAGCGGCGTGCAACTTCCCGGGTTAATTCCACATGTGCAACCTGATCTTCACCTACGGGTACCAGTCCGGCTTTATACACTAGAATGTCAGCACTCTGTAATAATGGATATCCCAGAAAACCGTAGGTTGCCAGATCTTTTTCTTTCAGAGCTTCCTGCTGATCTTTATAGGTGGGTACGCGTTCGAGCCAGCCCAATGGGGTAATCATTGACAGTAATGTGTGTAACTCGGCATGTTCAGGTACCTGTGACTGGATAAACAACTTGGCTGACCCCGGGCTGATACCTGCAGCCAGCCAGTCAACCACCATATTCCAGACACTTTTTTCGATAATCGACGGATCTTCATAATGCGTTGTTAAGGCATGCCAGTCTGCCACAAAAAAGAAGCATTCATACTCATGTTGAAGCTTTACCCAGTTTTTGAGTACCCCGTGATAATGCCCCAGATGTAAAAGCCCGGTAGGCCGCATCCCCGATAATACCCGCTGATGCTGTATTGCAACTGTATTCAAAATAGCTTCCTAAATGTAATGTATATTATTAAGTTTATTATGTAAATATACTGTTATATATTTATTCTATATATATTTATTCATATTAATACTTGTGCCGGGCATGTTGTTAAACACCAAAAACAAAGCCAATAAGTTTAATGAAATGAATCACCATCGGCCACATTATTTTACCCAGAATTCCACTAACAAGTAAGAGTACAATAATTATCAGACCGTAGGGTTCAAGTTTCATAAAACTGGTTGCTATATTACGTGGTAACAGGCCAGCTAAAACCCTGCCGCCATCCAGTGGTGGAACAGGCAACAGGTTTAATACCAGTAAAATAACATTAATGAGAATCCCGTTATGCCCCATGCGTACCAGGAAAACACCCGTTTCAGTCTGTCCGGCCAGTTTCAGGCTTAGCATTGCAAATAATGCCCAGACACAGGCCATTAAGAAATTTGATAACGGGCCAGCCACTGCAACAATGGCCATATCCAGTAATGGTGACTTAAAATAGCGTGGATCAACAGGAACCGGTTTGGCCCAGCCAAAGACAAAACCACCGGCTAAATAGGTAATTATCGGAATGACAATCGTACCCATTATATCAATATGATTGATCGGGTTAACCGTAATACGGCCAAGTTTCTGTGCGGTAGGGTCACCCAGTTTTGAAGCCACCCAGCCATGAGCCGCTTCGTGTAAAGTAATGGCGAATAACACCGGAAATAACCAAACGGCCAGGTTGTAAATAAATTGTGCTAAGGATGGCATAGATTAATCCAGCCCATGATCCCGGCCTTTCCCCTGTCGGCGAATTTCTGGGGCATCATCGGTCATACGAATAACGGTAGTCGGTTCAATACCACACGGCCCGGCATCAATAATTAAATCAACATGTTTTTCCAGCTTGCGACGTATCTCATCGGTTTCAGTTTCTGGTAGATCCTCCCCGGGCATAATCAATGTACAGCTCATCAATGGCTGTTCCAGTTCACTCAGTAATGCATTCACCACCGGGTGATCAACCACCCGAATACCGATGGTACGACGTTTTGGATGCATCAGTCGTCGTGGTACTTCGCTGGTTCCTTTAAGTAAAAAAGTATATGGCCCTGGTGTTAGCGATTTTAATAGACGATAATCACTGTTAGTCACTTTTGCGTAAATGGAAAGCTCAGATAAATCACGACATACCAGAGTAAGGTTACGTTTTTCATCAATCTGTCGAATACGACGGATACGTTGCATGGCATTTTTATCACCAAGATGACAACCCAGCGCATAACTGGAATCTGTAGGATACACAATCACCCCGCCCCGGTGAATAATATCCACGGCCTGTTTAATTAAACGTGGTTGTGGATTTTGTGGGTGAATCTCAAAATACTGGCTCATTGTCGTCTAAACTATAACTGTATCGTAACTATAATTGTATCGTAACTACCTGGATATCTGAGTAGTTGCTGTTAATTTTAACTACTCACAGAGTAGTTACACTGTATCAAGCATATAGTTTAACCGAAATAGTGAACGAATAGTCTGACGATACGAGCGACATTTAGGTATAATCCTGAATTAATCGCTTATGGAAGACATGTACAACCATCAACATATAATTAGACATTACTTAAGATAAATGAAATTACTCTTTGATTTCTTTCCAATTATCCTGTTTTTTATCAGTTATTATCAGGCTCATTTTCTTATCGATAATACCTTTATTGGGCAACTGATTAATCCTGATAAACCTGATTTTATTAATGCTACCATTGTGGCAACGGCGGTTGCTATTATCGCCAGCTTTATCCAGGTTGGCTATAACTGGTTCAGTCAGCATAAACTGGAAAAAATGCACCTGTTCTCGTTAGTGCTCATTTCAGTCCTTGGCGGTATTACGATTATGCTAGGTAACCCTGCTTTTATCCAGTGGAAACCCACCGTACTCAACTGGTTGTTCGCTATTGTCTTTTTTGGCAGTCAGTTTATGGGTAATAAGCCATTGATTCAGCGGGCAATGGACAAACAGATTGAATTACCCGCAGCCATCTGGAAGCGGCTTAATTTCGCCTGGGTGATATTCTTTTTTATCAGTGGCGCAGCTAATCTTTATGTCGCCTTTTATTATCATACCGAACGCCTCGCCAGTGTGCGTATGGATACCTGGGTAAACTTTAAACTGTTTGGTCTAATGGGGCTTACCATTGCTTTTGTTATTCTCCAGGCGATTTATCTGGCTCGCTACATCCCTCAGGATGATGATGAGACATCCGATCAGTAAGCAGGTGTCAACAAGCAAGCTGATTCAGTTGAGTAATTAAACCGGGATATACCAACAATGTTATACGCTATTATTGCTGAGGATGTTATCGATAGTCTGGCCGACAGACTGAAAGCAAGGCCCGCACATCTAGCACGATTATTAACATTGCAGAATGAAGGCCGCCTGATACTGGCTGGCCCTAATCCTGCTATTGATACTGAAGATCCGGGCGCAGCGGGCTTTAGCGGTAGCCTGATAGTAGCTGAATTTGACAGTCTGGCAGCAGCCCAGCAATGGGCAGATAGCGACCCCTATGTGGCGGCGGGGGTTTACAGCAGCACTCAGATTAAACCTTTTAAACAGGTATTCCCATAAGCCTTTCCTGATACATCCAGGCGATTGTTTTTTTATACATTAAGACCAGCAGCCCCCCCTGATAGTTATAAAAACGTCTTAACAACCAGATAAGTCATTGCTATGATCAATGACCACGCAGCTATCTCAGTAAATATGACCTCTTTATGATTCTTTTTTTTGTATTTCATTAAATTAATCTCCTAAAAAAATTATTTTTTTATCTGTCAGCTCAGTTAAAGCAAAGCTCATGCCAGAAAAATAATTTTATGTAGAAAATAATAAATGAATAGTGACGCTATCGTAATGCTTATGCTGTGGGGGTTTAGCTGACGCAATAATTAATCAGTAAGCTTGAATTTTTTATACCAGTTTAAATATTTGAGAATGCTATAAGCTAACATGTCTGTTTTTAGTCAAAGCTGTCGCAGACATGACAATGACTAAACAGTTATGTTAACTTCTACTAATTTGTATGCTCTGCCTTTGGGTGACCCTATACCTGGTACCCCTATATTTTTGCGACCCTATACGCTGTATCATCTTTCAGAATCAGCGGCAGTGAATATTCCCTATAAAAGTCAGCTTCATGGAAATATCTTTATTAAACGGCTATTTTCAACTTTTTGATCAGATCGTACAATGTAGGACGACTAACACCCAATAGTTCTGCTGCAGGCGCGACTTTACCATTAACATTTGTAAGTGCACGTAATATTGCCTGACGCTCGGCTTTTTCCCGAATCTCTCTGAGATTAAAATTCATGGCTTTAGTCGCAGTTTTGTCCAGCTCCAGATCGGTCGCTGAAATCTGTTTGCCGTCTGACATAATGACGGCACGTTTAATTCGATTCTGAAGTTCACGTACATTACCCGGCCAGGAATAAGAGTCCATCGTACTTAAGGCATCTTTAGTGAAACCGCGTAACTTCCTGCCATGATCCTGATTAAATTTACCAAAAAAGAAGCGAGCCAGTACAATAATATCGCCTTCACGATCTCTTAATGGTGGAATTTCTAGTGGAATTTCACTTATCCGATAAAACAGATCTTCTCTAAATTCACCCTGCTCTATTTTAGCCCGTAGATTCTGGTGTGTGGCACAGACCACGCGCACATTGACCGGAATAGAGGCATGTCCGCCGACACGCTCGATGACACGCTCCTGTAAAAAGCGCAAGAGTTTAGCCTGTAACACCATGGGCAAATCACCCATTTCATCAAGAAACAGCGTACCACCTTCAGCATATTCAATTTTACCCACAGTCTGCCTGTTTGCACCGGTAAATGCGCCCTTTTCATAACCAAATAATTCACTCTCCAGCAATGTTTCCGGGATTGCAGCACAATTAATGGCAACAAAATTACCACTTTTATTCCGCCCAAGACTATGCAAAGCCCTGGCACAAAGTTCCTTACCTGTACCACTCTCACCAAGCAGTAAAATAGTTGCATCAGACGGTGCAATTTTCTCAACCGCTTTACAGACACTTTGCATTTGTGGACTACAGGCAATAACACCATCAAAAGGTTCGTGAACCTCTCCCTGTTGAAGACGTTGGTTATCGTTTTCGAGTTCCTGAAGGCGAAAAGCACGGTTAACAATCAGGCTGATAATTTCTGGTTCAAAGGGTTTCGCATAAAAATCATAGGCGCCCAGTCCAATCGCCTTTACTGCATTTTCTCGATCATCCTGTCCGGTAACGACAATCACTTTTACCGCTGGGTCAATATCCAGAATCTGCTCCAGAGTAGCCAGCCCCTCTGTCGGATCATCTTCATGAGGAGGAAGCCCCAGGTCTAAAGTTACCACCGCTGGCTGATGTTTTTTTACCTGTTCCAGCGCCGATTCGCGGTCATCAGCAAGAAATACTTCGTAATTTTCGAAACACCATTTTATCTGGCTTTGTAAACCCAGATCATCCTCTACCACCAGTAATTTATTATTATTCATAGGTGCCTATATATAACATATTTTTGTTTAAAATGTCGAAATATCTTACACCAGTTTGTCAATGTTGACATGTTTAATTGCCAGAAAACCCGTCAATTATTTAGCAGCATAATAATTTTTAACTGATTATTTTGCTGGAGGAAAGGTTAGTTTGAATCGTGTGCCTTCACCGGGTTGACTAAAAACTTCAATATCACCTCCTAATGCATAAACAATTTCTCTGGATTCATAAACGCCAATACCCATGCCTTTACTGCCTTTCGTTGTTTTAAAGGGTTTGAACAGCTGGTTTTTAACAAAGCTTTCATCCATTCCACAACCATTATCAATAATTTCAATAATAACGTTGCCTTCACCCTGTTTCTGTATAATGGATATTTTACCGTCATCATCGGTTGCATCCTGTGCATTCTGAACCAGATGACCAAGTATTGCCAATAACTGGTTTTTATCTGCTTTAACAGAATAGGTATGTGATGCACAGTTAAGTACCGGCACGGGTTTACCACCTGCTACTTCACGCTGATGAACCAGTTCTTCGAGTACGCCGATAATGTTTACTTCCCTCGAATGCGTAACATCCGTTTTATTATTCAGTACCCCCATCATTTTATTCATTTTTGTAACCGAGTTATTGATGGTTTTAAAAACATCCAGCATAAAAAGCGGATTATCTTTATGCTTTTCAGCATTGCTGGCAATAAGGGTTAACTGTGCAATCAGGTTCTTGATATCATGCACAACATAAGTTGAAACCTTATTAAAACTTTCAAATTGTCTGGCTTCTGCCAGTGCATTGGATGCATTAATCTGTTCCAGAAATGTTGCTACCTGTCTGGCGGCTGTTTTGAGTAAATCACTGTCTTCCCAGTTAAAGGTTTTCTGCCTTGCTGGTGAACTATCCAGCACAATAAAACCAATTAATAATTCATTATTGATTAATGGCACGATTAACCAGGGGTGCAGTTCTTTTATCCAGTCAGGTAATTCGAGAAATCCAAGTCGATTGTAAACTTCGGGTTTTTCTTCAAATTCATCAACACTGATAACAAATTCATTTTCCTGCATAAAGACAGGAAATGAACTACCCCCAGGTTCTCTTATATTTATTACCGGCATTTTCCAGGCTTCTACACAATGAAAAAAACCATTATTTTGTCTTAACCAGAGCATGCCTCCAGGGCTATCAATAATCTGTGCAATAGATTTTATGCTTTGTTGATAAATAGATTCATCATTGTTTTTTGTCGATAAAGTATGAATAAAACGTAACCACTCTTCTCTATAGTCATATTTATACGGATAAAAATGTTTATTCAACAACACATAAACACGAGCACGAATTCTTCTTGAGGTAATAAATATAATCAGGGTAAGGATAGTGGCGAATAAAAGGATAGCCTGTGCGACCAGCCCCCAGCTTCCGCCATACTCTCTTACGTAATAACCGGCAAATCCCATTACCATGAGATAAATACCACTGCTTAGTAAAGCCGTTGTATGAAAGACAACTCGCCGAGAAATAAAAATCTCCGGTGACCATAAAGGATCACGGGATACACTTATACCAAGCAATGGTACAATCAATGCGTAGACAAATCCACGTGACTGCCATAAAACCGGGTCAAGACGCTGGTAAAGAAGGCTGTCGGAATACATATAAAAGTCAAACACACTCATGCCCAGTAAACCCAGGCAGAGATATTTAATTGCCCATTTTTGCTCAGTGCGTGTATTGCGATAAATTTGCTCTATCATGGCGATATTCAAAACCGCTAACAGTAAAAATATAGAACTTAGATAGTTAATATTTTTTATATAAGGAATGGTATCCAGATAGGGTTTAAATAACACGGGCAAAAAAAGAATACTCAGAAAAACCATGAATATAGTTTTAAGCCGATGTCTCATTGCCAAATTATATCGTTCACGATAAGTAAGGCTGAGTAGTCGTCCCAGAAAGAAAAGCCAGCTGACACTTTTTATATATTCAAAAACATCAGGAGAAAAACTGTCCATGCTTTCAGGTGAAAGATAAACAAGAAAAAACGACCATAAACAGCTAACAGCTACCGCAATCAGTAATGCCTGCTTGGTTGAGCCTTGATGTTTATCCGTTAGCAGAATGGCAAAGAAAACCAGAAAAGTAAAAGCGCTTACGGAATAACTGATTGCGCCTAAATTCATCGTACTAAACTCATTTAAATTAAATTGACAGTTATTTTTGACAGTTATTTAAAAAAAATTAAGGATGCACTAATCAAGCAGAGATAGTTAATTAGTGCATCCTTAACAGACGCTGTCTCCAGCCGCTGATTAATGCTTATTAAAGACTCTTTATGGCCTCCTCAGCTTTGCCTCTGGCAGCAAAGTTTTTATTATTACTCAGACTTTTTTCCAGGTAATGTCTGGCATTTTTTTTATCACCTGCAGCTTTATAAGCCATACCAAGATGATAATTAAAAACATTGATATTTGGTGCAGTTGTAACCGCCTGATTCAGGCTAACAATAGCTGTTTTGTAATCGCCGTTTTTATAATATACCCAGCCGACCGTATCCTGAATAACCGGTTGCTTAACCACCTTGAGCTTATCGGCTAATGTTTTAGCGCGATTCAAGCTGCTTTTATCCTGTCGATGATCCGATAAAATAGATGCCAGATTATTCATCGCCAGCAGATTATCTTTATGTTTTGTAAGTATCGACTCATATACATTGATAGCTTTATCATACTGACCTTTTGACTCATATATGATAGCCAGTGCCATTGAAAGTTTAATATTATCAGTAGCTTGACTCCCTGTTTCCAGAATCTTCAGCCTTTTATCTTTTTTGCCCTGTTTGTTATATATATCGGCTAATAACATATAGGCTTCGGCAGTATCTGGCTTTTGCTGAATAATCGCTTTCAGCTCGGTTTCAGCATTTGTATTATTTTTATTGGCCATATGAATTTTGGCTAATAACAGTTTAAGGTCAATATCATCCGGGTGTTTTTTAATTGCCATTTGAACCCGATTTAAAGCTTCCTGAGTATTGCCCATTGACACCTGTATAGATGTTAACAACTTAAGTATCTGACGATTATTTTTAACTTTTGCATAGCCCTGTTTTAATAAACTAACGGCCTGTTTGGTCTTTTTACTGTTTGCCAGATAGGGAACCGACTGTATATAGCCATTGGCCTTATCAGAGAATTGCTTTACCAGTTTTATTGCTATGGGTTTTACCGCATCAAATTTCTTTTGTTTGTTTAATAGTGCCGCTTTCATCGATAGAACTTCATAATTTGAGTCATTGATGGCGAGATAACTATCAAGCATTTTTTCGGTCTTTGCCATATCCTTGATACTGGCATAATACTTGGCCAGCTTGATTAACGCACCAGGATTAGATCGGTTATTTTCAAATGCATTATTTAATACGGCTTTTGCCTGTTCTTTTTCCCCTAATGCCTGGTGTGTGGCTGCGAGTAGAAAATAGGCTTCAATATTTTCCGGTGCTTCCTTTACCACAATACGTAAAGCGATGACTGCGTTCTGATAATCTTTATCGACTATATCAATCCTGGCGAGCAGAAAATTAACTTTCGGGTTATTGGGTGAGATAGCGATTGCATCGTGTAATTCCTTCAAGGCTTTCTGTTTTTGTTTCTCCTGCATGTATAATGTTGCCAGTGCAATCCTTGAATTAATACCGGTAACATCTTCAGAGAAATCTTTTACTGCTGCCTGGAAAACCTGCTTTGCCTGATCAATTTTCCTGTCTAGTACATATAAATTTCCCAGTATAAGCCTGAGTTTGCCCATAGCAGGTGATTTTTTAATTAAAGCTGTTAACTCGGTTTCTGCCGCCTTATTACTTTTTATTGACTGTATATATTTTACCAGCGTTAGCTGTCTGTCCACATCATCGGGTTTGTTTTCAATTGCTGCCCTGAGAGTAGCTTCTGCTTTTTCCTTATTACCTGTTATATTATAAAAAGCAGCAAGTTCAGTATAACTGACAAAATCATCTGGTTTTTTCTGTAATAAATCCTGGTAGATTTTTTCTGCTTTTGTATAACTTTTGTTTATAACCAGTATCTTTGCCAGTAAACGAGTTAACTGTATATTATGCTGATTTTTTTTCAGTGACTTTTCAAGAACTGTAACAGCCTTTTCATTCTGTTTTTTCTGCAGGTATAAACTGGCAAGAAAGCTGGCATTCTCAACGTGGGACGGATCTCGCTTAAAAATACTCTGTGATATCGAAAAAGCTTCATCTGGTTTTTTATTGAATATATCAATCCCGGCTTTTAGTAGTAAACCATCTATGTTCTTCGGGTCTTTATTGAGAATAAGATCACGTTTTTCTTCGGCCTTTTTTTTGTCATGAGCCAAAAGCAAATAAAAACGTCCCAGTTTTGCCTGAACCTTAAAGTTAGCCGGATCTAATTCAGCGGCTTTGGAATAATTACCAAAAGCCTGGCGGTAGTCTTTTTTCTGCTCATAGATTTTTCCAAGCTGGTAATAGGCATTAGCAAATTTTGGATCAATCTGTAAAACATTTTTTAATTCGATGCGGGCTTTTTCCAGATTGCCTGCTGCAATCGAGATTTTTGCTTTTTCAAGGTAAGCAGCTTTACGTTGATCAGCACCCCCACAGGCGGTAACAATGGATGCTAAAAAACTGATGAGAACAAAAATTTTAATAAAACGGGGCATTTTTTCACCTTAATCGTTGCGGTAATTGAGTATATTCTACTTTATGTTTTAGCTATTAGGTAATGTATCCTTCACGTACAAGATACAGATATATCTCCTGAGCAGCCTGGATCGGGCTAAGATTTTCGGTATTGATACGCAGTTCCGGTAATTGTGGCGTTTCGTATGGATCGCTAATACCGGTAAATTCAGGAATAATACCTTTTCTGGCTTTTGCATAAAGCCCTTTTCTGTCGCGTTTTTCACATTCTTCCAGTGATGTGGCAACATGAATTTCAATAAATGCGCCATATTGCTCAATTTTATTACGTGCTTCACGCCGCATAACCGTATAAGGTGCTATTGGTGCGCAAATTGCGACGCCCTGATTTTTGGTGATTTCACTGGCAACATAGGCAATACGGCTCACATTTATCAGCCGATCTTTTCTGGAAAAACCAAGTTCACTGGAGAGATTCTGGCGCACGACATCACCATCCAGCAACGTAACCGGGCGTTGCCCTTCTTCAATAAATTTGGCATAAATGATTCTGGCCAGGGTTGATTTACCCGAACCTGACAAACCGGTAAAAAACAGGGTAAAACCTTTTTTTGAACGTGGTGGACAAACTTTTTTCAGCACAGCCAGCACATCAGGAAAACTTACCCAATCAGGTATATCTTCATCTTTGGCTATTGCATCGATAATTTTTTTATTGGAGAAAGATAAACGACTGCAATGTGGATTATTTTCCAGTTTGCGTTCTATATAACGATTCTTTTCTTCATCAAAGCACAGTTCTTCCATGGCTATGACCTGTATTTCCAGTTCATCGGTAAATTGCTGAACATAACTTTGTGCACTTCCCGTAGCATAAAAACGCCCGGCATTATCGCGTACATTGGGTGGTGCCGCGTGTTCTGTACCTACAATATAATGTGTGCAACCATAATTTTGCCGGATAATGGTATTCATCAGGGCTTCTTTTGGTCCAGCCATACGCATGGCCATCGGTGACAATGACAGGGTAACAAGGCTTTGAGGGTAATGTTTAAGAATAGCCTGGTAACAATGCACCCTGGCATAATATTGCAGATCCCCAGGTTTTGACATGCCAATAACAGGATGAATTAATATATGTGCATTGGCCTTTTTTGCAGCACGCATGGTCATTTCATAATGAACACGATGCATCGGTTTGCTGGTATGAAAGGCAATAATATTAGACCAGCCTAATTTGACAAACTTTAAGCGTAAATCTTCAGGCGTATTACGTAATGTTTCAAAATCATAGGAAAAAGGTAATTGCAAACCTTCAATTGTGCCGCCAACATAAACGTTATTAACCGAATTAAATAAATAGTCAACACCGGGATGTGTCGGATCCTGAGTACCATATATGGCCTGCGCTTCTTTTTGTTTATCAGCTACCCAGATACTTTCTACTGTCAGTACGGCTGGCATAAAACCTTCAGCATCCCGCAAAGCCAGACGACTACCAATCACCAGCTCTTCAGCCTGAACCTCAGAAATATCCAGATAATAGGGAATGGGCCATAACACACCATTAGGTAAGCGAGAAGATTCCAGTACGCAATCATACACTTCTCTGGTCATAAAACCGCTTAATGGTGACAAGGCACCATTCATTAACATTTCGAGATCACATTGCTGTCGTTGCGACAGGGTAATTGCCTGAAATTGCTCTGACTCAAGTTTTAGTGCTTCGGCGCTGGCTTCCTCCAGCAGGCAGTTTGTTAGTTTCCCCTGATAAGGTTTAATTAAGTGATCCATAGTTTTTTTGTTATTTATTCCACAGAATAACGACCTGATAGAAGGCAGGATTTAATATTTAGACTTATTTAATACGGTGCCGATAATATTGGTATTAGATAAATATTCGACTGCCGTTTTTAAATCAACTTCTCGCGTAACATCATCTTCGACAACCAGCAGGGTTGCATCGACACATGGAACAAAGGACAGGGTATCAGCCGTACCTATAACTGCAGGTAAATCAAATAATACCATGCGCTTCGGGTAACGTTCTTTTAGTTCCTCAACCAGTGAACACATCTTCGGGGAAGATAACATTTCAGCAGAGTTCAACAAAGCCTGCCCAGCAGGTAATATGACGAAATGATCTATATTTTCCGGTTTAATTAAAATATCAGACAGATCAATCCGGCCGTTTAAGTAATCACTTAAGCCATATTCTGGCTGAATACCAAAATATTTGTGCAGTGCTGGTTCACGTAAATTAGCATCTACAACCAGAACCGTATACTCAACCTCTTTAGCAATACTTACTCCAAGGTTAATGGTTGTGGTGGTTGTCCCTGCCCCGCCACTGACACCGGCGACAGCAAGTGACTTCCAGTGATTTTCTTCCATACGCTGAACAATCTGCGTACCCAGGATCTTAAATGCATCAGCATAAGCATTATGTATACCGAGATTTATAATACGATTTTCAATTTGCAAATCAACCGGGCTGTTAACCTGTTGTGTTTTTGTATACTTTATTGTTGCAGCGCTGTCGGTTGCATTTTTATGATGTGATTGACCATCCGGCTTGCCTTCTCTTGATGAACGTGCTTTATCAATGGCCTGTTGAATTTTTTCCATGACATAATTCTCAATAGTTGGTAGTAATCATTGCTTATAAATTAGTAAAAATAATTGAATCAGGAAGTAAGCAGTTCTATTTTACGCAGGATTCTGAACCATAATACATCTAAAGGTGAAATCACAAAATGAATAAATAATAAGGCAAGTATAATAGTTAGAATGAATAAAATAATAATACGTTTTCGTATGCGTTTTTTTCTGCTTATGTCTGCAAGATTTAGCTCAAAAGGAATAATAGATAAGGGTAAAGCGCCAAGCAATGTCTGTATACTCTTTCCTCCTCGTACGGTTCCACTAATTGCATCGGAAACAAAGGCAAAACCGATTCCGCAGCCAGTAGCCAGCACAAAGCCAAGAAAAATAATAGCGGGACGATTAGGGCTGATCGGTTCTTCAGGCAGAGCGGCGGGATCAATCAGTGTAAAACGCTCGCCTTTACTTTCTGATTCAAGCTGTTTGGCAACATCTGCCTGCATTTTTTTGCCTTGAACATCCTGATATCGTGCTACTGCATTATCATAATCTCTTTTTAATACCAGGTAATTGCGTTCCACCTGAGGCGTTTTATACAGATTTTGCTCCATTACCTTAATTTTTTTCTTAAGCTGTGTCTGCTGAATGGTAACGGCTTTTATCTGGCTATCGACGCCATCCAGTTGAGCCTGAATCGTTAAATAGCCAGGGTTGTCCGGTTGTTGCTGGTAAGCCTGTTTCTCAACCGATTTTTTTGACTGTTGTTGATTCTGTTTGAGGGCTTTTTTCAGGGCTTTAGTTAAACTGGCAATCTTCTTTTTAAGGGCAATAACATCAGGGTGGTCAGGAGTATATTTCTTCTCATCCTGTTTTAGATCATCACGCAGGCTGGACAGTTCATCTGCCAGTGCAGAGGTATCAACAACGTTATGTGTCTGTTTTTTCAGTAGATCAATAGCACGTCTAAGTCGGATAACATCTGGATGCTGGCTGGAATATTTTGCCCTGGCTGTCGCATACTCTGCCTGCAGTGACTTTAATTGTGCCGCAGCATCTGGAATAGAGGGATTGCCTGGATTCATCTGTGCCAGTTGTCCACCTAAATAAAAGCGGCGCTCATTTAGTGAATTTAAATTTGTACTCAGGGTTGATAAATCGGTTTCCATCTTTTGCAGAACCTGCATATTCAGGGTTTGCAATTCAGGTAGTGAATTAGCGTTATCCTGCTTGAATTTAGCCAGTTTTGCTTCCAGTTTATTAATCTTCTTGCTTAATCGTGTTGACTCCTGTTGAAAGAATTTTGCTGTGTCAGCAGCTTTATGTGAACGCGTCGTTAAATTTTCATTTAAATATAATGAAGATAACTCACTGGCTACTTTCTGCACCTGCCCCGGATATTCACCTTCATATGAGACTGAAAAGGCAATCGTTGCAACAGTGGGACGTCCTGTTCTTGGATCAACCACATCTGCACTGATAACATTCAGCCCTACATCATCCTGCATTTCCTCAATAATTTCATCGGTCGTTTTAAATTCACGCTCATTTTTATAGAGATTAAATTTATCAATAATTTTTAATAGATTAGTTCGGGTCATTACCCGTGCCTGAATAGTCTGGATCTGCTGGTCTGCAAAACTGGTTACCGTTGACTGCACCAGGTCAGTGGGTATTTCCTGTTGTTCAATCAGTATGGTAGCACTGGACTTATAGTTAGGCGGTATGATAAATGCGATAACAACTGTTAGTAGAAATACGACTGAAATAATAGTAATAACAGCGGCTTTTCGTTTCTTTATCGCGATCAGGTAATCTTGTAGATCTTTAGTCTGTTCTTCCATTTTTATATTGCCCGGTCAATAAAAGTTTGTTTATTATTTTGATTCATTATAAGTAATTAATATAATAGCTTAAGAATAATTAAAATGTAGATAAGGTTGGGAAATTATACGTCATGCCAAGATAAATCCGGTTAGAATGCGGTACGCTACCACTGTTGTTTACATTGGTAAATTTTCGTTTCACATAACGATAGGAACCATTAACCGACCATTTTCTACTCAGTGCATAAGACATCACGGTTTCAAAGAATAAAACCTGACGGTCTGTTGAGCGTGTCCCTGTGCTGATTGCGGTGACATTTTCATAGCGGGTATTTACTCGATACCGCCATAAATTAGACAACCGGTGATTATAATTGAGCTTTATTGTATCTACCTGATTAAGCCCTCCGAATGAGTTGGTGGTATTGTTCCGACTAATACGTGCATCGACTTCACCACTCTCCAGTATTTGCTTAACCCCCGCATCAAGAACAAGGCCTCTGTTGGTTAAGTTAACCTCTCTGGTTTGTATAATAATATTACCAAAAAAACCAAAACTTTGTGTAACCAGATTAGTGCTTTTCTGTCTCGATACACCAGCCAGAAAGTCTGCTGATAGCGTTTCCGAAAACTTGTGCTCGATACCAAAACGTGAATCTAACAAAGTATAGGTAACCAGATCATTGCGGCTATTATAGTCAACACCCTGCAGGCTTAAGGTAAGTTTATCTTTTTCGGTCAGGTTGTAAATTAGTGAACCGGAAGCTGTCTGGGCAATATAGGGGGTAAATCCGGTGTTTTCTGCCTCCAGATAATCCACATCACTGTAACGATAGGAAAGAACCAGCGCCAGTCGCTCGGTCAGTAGCCGTGTATAGCCAGGGGAAAAGCTCTTTTTTCTGCTCTTCACTCTGCGCCCAACCAGGCCGAAATCACTGGATGCTGTATTCAGACTACTATCCAGATCATAGTTGGCATTGAGGCTAAAGATATTACGCTCGCCATTGTATTTGCCGGTCAGATCAAAGAACTTGTCATTGCTATTGAGATTGTGATCAGAATAGTTATTGCTTTGAATATGTGCATTAATATCAGCCTGCCACTGCGCTTCCTTGATAACACCATCAATAGATGGGATAAGAGTAAGCGCTGTGACACTGTTATGATCGGTATTGGTAACAAAAATATTATCGTCATATTCTGTACGCGCACTGATATCTGACTTAAAGGAATATTCGGCTGCATCAACCTGGCTTGTTGCCAGCAGGCAAAATAAGCATAGCAGGCAGTAAGTTATCAGGCTGATGGTTAGCCTGGTGAGAATACCGTGAGTCACAACAGATGGGGACATGAAAGCAATTAGCTGGAACAAAACAGCGTAAATCAGGGCACAACAACCGTATCACCGGCTTTTAACACAATATTGGTTCCCAGTTGTTCACCGGATGCCACTTCATCATAATCAAAGTGAAAGACTTTTGTGCCGGTAGACGTTCTTCTGACTATTTTTATTTCACTGGCATCGGCATACGGTGTTACCCCACCTGCCAGGCTTAATACCTGCAGGACATCAAGATAACCCGTAGCTGTATATTCACCAGGACGGGCAACTTTACCAACCACATAGACCTTGTTGCTCAAGGACTGCAACACACTGACTGTCACAACCGGATCGGGAATATAACGTTTTAATTTGCTGACCAGTTTCTTACGTAACTGCTCAGTGGTTAAACCACTGGCCTTGATTTCGCCTGCAAGCGGATAACTAATGCTGCCATCAGGTGCAACCAGCACCTCAAGCTGCATATTGTCTTCCTTCCAGACTGAAATACTCAGATGATCACCTGGACCAATTAAATAAGAAGATGGCATACTGGCGGGCATTGTTTTACTTACTGTTTTACCTGTAGCCGGTCTGGTAGCTGCACAGGCTGAACACAATAAAGCCAGAAAGATAAAACAGAAAGTAAAAGCTCGTAAACGGATAGCAGAGTGAATGAGTCTCATAGTTTGTATAATCAATGATAAAGTATTAAAAGTTAATGTTCTTATAGACCAGCTTATAAAACAATGCCAGTTTATCTACAGCAACGCCAGTTTATATTGTATAAGACATTTATAAAGACATAAACTGCTGTCGCACACGCTGGTGAATTTGTATAAGGTTATTTTTATTTTCCAGAGGTAAAGACTGTAATGCCTGAACCTGGCGGGTATAGTCTTCGGTTACCTTTAACATGTGTTCGATACGATTAAACAAGCGGTTTGAAGTAAGCCCCAGTCGTTTGGCAAATTGTTTAATTGCCGTTGCAAAATCAACAAACCCGTCATCTTTGGGGGAAATATCACCATAACCACCAAAACTCATGCCCGGCGGGAACAGTTCATTATGAATAAAATAAGCCCGCATTGGCACCGGATCATATACCGGACTGAATGACAGTACACCGTTGGTATCGATGATTGCAAGATTCTCCAGATGCAAATCACCATTACCCGATAAGATGGCAAGTATCAAACGGTCTAATAAATGCTGTTTGGCGGCTTTACGGTCTGTCACTAATTGTACATACGGATTATCCAGCGCACGACCGATATGATCATAGGTCGTGCTGTAATGGTGAGTAATTTTTGTGCTGCCTGAAGCCAGTATAGAATAGATTGATTCCATAAAAACGGTACTGCCATTGGTGCTGCGATCAAAACGTTCAATCGCTAACGCCCGTAACCCTTTAATTATTACCGGCCAGAAGCGTGGCACCTCAAATCCCGCCTGTTTATGTATGTTCAACCCCAGTTGTTCCAGTTCGATAATACCCGGATAAACCGCACTATTCTCAAGCTTCAGTAAAATATCGGTACGTCCACTATCACCAAAGCGCGTTGGCATACCAATATAACCATCCCAGCCTGAACGATTAATGGACAGAGGTATTTTTGGAATGGCACCGCCAACGGTGGGGGTCGGGCCGAGCATATCAATAATCATTTCAGCATCACCATCAAACCAGGTCATAAATTCTTTCAGGCTAAAACCAAATTTTTCATCCAGCTCAACCAGACCTTTTTTAGAGGGTGTTGCATACCACTGCTGTGCGGCTTCATCACTCTCAAACACATCAAGATGACCAATAGCACCGTGACCGGCCCGTAATAAAATCTGCCAGTCAGTATCAAATCCCGGTTGGGTATCCAGTTTAATATGTGCCAGATATTTTAATAACAAAGCACGCGTAAAATTGCGTGTTGAACGCGGCGGAATTAATGCCTGTAGAGGTGGATGTAAATCGAAGAATTCATTGCGCTCACGCACAATCGTGTTGTTAAAAGCCGCAGCAGGGTAAACCAGCCCCAGTCCACGTAAACCGGTTTTTTCATACGCCGATTCGTAGCTAAAGCGTGCCTGAGTGTCGGTCACCACCAGCGTACCCATTTTAACCGGTTGCGGGCCGAGCCTTGTCCAGATAACCGCGTATTGATCTTTCATTATTTTCACCCATATGGATTAACGGGTTATGGATTAACGGGTTAAAACAATTCCCCCCTGCTCACCAGTGTTTGTATATCGGTATTATCATCGACCCAGATAAGTTTTTTGCCCAGTACCTTGCCCAGCTCTGTAAGTGTGCTTAACCGGGCATCATGAGCTTTTTTCAGGCGTGACAAGGCTACTTCGCCAATGGCAGAGGCCTGAGCCAGGTCTTTTTGTGAAAAACCGCGTGTTTTGGCCGCCTCAAGTGCTTCGGCCACTAATTGATGTAATGATGTTACCATAAATTAACCTATATGCTAATTCCTTGCCTGTATTATGGCATGCATTATCATATATGGCAATTTTAAATATTATAAATAAAGCTAATTGATGTTATTTTGGGGGATGTTTTCATCACATGTTCTTTGCTAATATACTCATCCATTTATCTATCGACTTAAAATCATCATCGTTTCATGCCTGTCTCCAACTTTGATTTAAAACCCGGGCAACGCTGTATCAGTAATGCTGAACTCCAGATGGGGCTTGGCACAGTGCTTAGTGTTGCATCACGCACCATCACGGTGGTTTATCTGGCAACGGGCGAAACCCGTACCTACGCCAGGCAAAGCGCACCTCTCACTCGCGTTATATTTACCGTTGGTGATACTATTCAGAGCCATGAAGGCAGCCGCCTGAAAATTAACCAGGTTGATGAAGAAGATGACTTATTGTATTACACCGGTATGGATGACAAGGGCCGGAAAATCACCATTGGTGAATCATCACTGGATAATTTTTTACAGCTTAACCGACCAGCTGAACGCCTGTTTAGCGGCCAGATTGATCAGGATAAATGGTTTGAATTACGTTATCAGACACTCGAGCAACGCAATCGTCTGTCACGTTCTGAACTGTATGGCCTGACTGGCTGCCGCACCAGTTTAATTGACCATCAGTTATACATCGCTCATGAAGTAGCACGACGATACGCTCCCAGAGTCCTGCTGGCCGATGAGGTTGGCCTGGGAAAAACCATTGAGGCAGGGCTGATTCTGCATCATCAATTACTGACTGAACGTGCACATCGCATCTTGATTGTTGTACCAGAAACCTTGCTACATCAATGGCTGGTGGAAATGCTGCGGCGTTTTAATCTACATTTCAAAATTTTTGACCAGAATCGCTGCGAAAATATTGTTCAGGACGGCAATTTCAACAATGTATTTTTTTCAGAACAACTGGTTTTGTGCAGCCTGAAATTTCTCACGGATAATGAAACCATATTTCAGCAATGCCTTGAAGCACAATGGGATTTAATGGTTGTTGATGAAGCTCACCACCTACAATGGACCCCTGTACACAGCAGCATCGAATATCAATGTATTGAACAACTTGCAGAGCAAACAAGAGGTGTTTTATTACTTACTGCAACCCCTGAACAACTGGGTAAGGAAGGCCATTTTGCGCGTCTTCGCCTGCTCGACTCAGACCGCTTTCCAGATTATACCCAGTTTATTGAAGAAGAAAAAAGCTATGCACCAATAGCACAGATTATTGAACATTTACTTGACAATAAACCCCTGCAGACCGACCAGTTAGCATTGCTACACGACACAATTGCCGATGACGACCAGCAATCATTGCTGGATACTATTTATCACAAAAACAATAATGAGGTTAACGACAATAGTAACAGCAATATTGACCTGGCCAGCAGACAACTGGTTGAACATCTGCTAGATCGGCATGGAACAGGACGGGTATTATTCCGTAATACCCGGGCAGCTATTAGCGGTTTCCCACAACGCCTGTTACTTGCCAATGCCCTGCCCGCATGCCCTGACTACATAAATACAACGGATACAGATATAAGCAAACGGCTCAGCCCCGAGCTTGGCCATCCACCAGGCGACAAGCTGACTCATTGGCTCAATATTGATCCACGTATAAAATGGTTAACGGATACCCTGCTGCAACTGGCCCCGCAAAAGGTACTGGTGATTACCGCACACGCCACCACCGCACTGGCTCTGACCCGGTATATAAAGACAAAAACAGCAATACATGCAACCGCTTTTCATCAGGGCTTAAGTATTATAGAGCGCGACCGGGCAGCCGCTTTTTTTGCCGATCAGATAACCGGAAGCCAGGTATTAATCTGTTCTGAAATCGGTAGCGAAGGACGTAATTTTCAGTTTGCTCATCATCTGATTATGTTCGATCTACCAGCCAATCCCGATTTACTTGAACAGCGTATCGGGCGACTGGATCGCATTGGCCAGACCGAGACCATTCATATTCATGTCCCCTACATTAAAAACAGCGCACAGGAAACACTGTTTCGCTGGTATCACGAGGGGCTACAGGTATTCGAGCACATTTGCCCCGCTGGTCAGACCATTTATCAACAGTTTAAACCCGCATTACAGCATCTATTAGTATCTCAGACGGATAACAATGCAACTGAAAAGCTGAATGCATTGATAACAGAAACACAACAACAACAGCAACAACTTACTGCTGCTCTGCATCGGGGACGAGATCGACTGCTTGAATACAATTCGTGTCGCCCTGAAGCCGCCACACAACTCAAACAACAGGCATTAGCTGAAGATACGCAGACGACTATCAGCACCTATATGGAAAAGGTATTCGACAGTTTTGCTATCGACACTGAGATTCACAGCGAGGGTTGTTTTATTATTACCCCGACCGAACACATGATTAATCATTTCCCCGGCCTGAGCGATGATGGTTTAACCATTACTTATCAACGTGAAACCGCACTCAGTTTCGAAGATACCCAGTTTATAACCTGGGAACACCCGCTATGCAGCAACGCAATGGAAATGGTATTGAGCAATGAAAATGGTAATACTGCGGTGACTGCAATGAAATATCCTGGCATAAAATCCGGTAGCATTCTGGTTGAATGCCTGTATGCGCTTGAAGCCGCACCAGTCGAAGCCCTGCAAACTCACCGCTACCTGCCGCCAACCATGATCCGTGTTTTCTGTGATGAGCGCGGCGTTGATTATCACAAAAAATGCCCGCACGGGTATATCAATGACAATCATCAGTTTGTTGAAAGTGGCATTGGTAAAAAAATTGTTCATGCAAAGACTAAAATACTGAAAGCCATGATTAAGCATTGTGACGCTTATGCCGATACCCAGGCCAAACAGATTCTGGCTCAGGCCAATAAAGATTCAAACGAAACAATATTAAATGAAATCAATAGGTTAAAATCATTATCTAAAGTTAATCATAACATAAGAGATGATGAAATTAGTTTTTTTGAACAGCAACTGGCATCACTGAATCGCGTATTGAATTCGGCTAACTTACGTCTTGATGCCGTGCGGGTAGTGGTTATTATATAGCGATATAACTGTAGCCGGCTTCCTGTAACTGCATAATATCATCCACCCCGACCGGTACAACCATAGCCATATCCAGCAAATCAATTTTTTTCCAGCCCAATGATTTCATCGTGTTCGCGCAGGCGTGGAATTCAACCCCATACATGTCCAGTGACTGTACCCTTTGCTGATGAATTTTTTTTACCGGAAAAGTTGGGTTTTCACCAAGTAGTTGCAGACCAGGCCCAAAAGCAGCAACTACCACCTGTATATCATCGCCGTATTTTCTAATCATTTCGCCGACTGAAAATAGAATGTGGTTAAAATAGTCGTTGTCGGCCTTATTACACTGGTAAACCACCTGATGCGTGCTTCTGGTTTCAAAACGGTCATCAGTATTACCAGCCTGAGCCGCTTTTGATACCAGCCCGATACCACCCAGCCCCAGCAGAGAAACAAAACGACGACGAAATTTATTATGTGAATGCATCGCTACTCCCAACTATGTTAATGTTTACTGGTAAAATAAAATCATCCATTAATTTTTGATAACCCCATTAGATCCACTATGTCTTTTTCAGCTTTCCTGTTGCACGATACCTTAAATGATGCCATCAATAAAATGGGATTCAAACAGCCCACTGAAGTTCAGGCAGCCTGCCTGCCACCTGCGCTTGATTATAAAGATATACTGGTGAGCGCATCAACGGGTAGTGGCAAAACGCTGGCTTTTTTAATTCCCTTAATCCAGCATTTACTTGATGATACTACCGGAACTGGCAGCAGGATAAAAGCATTAATTCTAGTACCTACTCGTGAACTCGGGCGACAGATAAATAAACAGGTTCAGTTATTAACGCAATTTACCAACCTGCACAGTGAACTTATTATGGGTGGTGAAGACCCAAAATATCAGCTTCTACGTCTAAAAAAACAAACACCGGATATTCTCATTGCGACCCCAGGTCGTTTGCTTGAACATATGTACCGCGAAACTATCGACCCCGGCAATATTCAGCTGCTGGTACTTGATGAAGCCGACCGCATGTTATCACTGGGCTTTATCGATCAGGTAAAGGAAATTATCGCTTACTGTAATCCACAGCGCCAGACCATGCTGTTTTCTGCCAGCCTCAATCATAAGCATTTCGAAAACCTGATCGAGCTGCTGCTCCATCAGCCTGAAAAAATTATTATTCATACCATCAGGCAAAAAAATCCTCATATCCATCACCAACGCATTCTGGCCGACAGTCTGGATCACAAATACAAACTACTCAGCAAGCTGCTTATGCAGTCGGGTCAGAACCCGTCGAGCTACAATAAAATACTGGTATTTGCCAACACCCGCGCCCAGGTGGAAGCACTGGGTATTTATTTACAGCAACAGGCTATTCCAGTCGGCATTCTGCATGGCGAACGCGAACCAAAACAACGTAACGAGATTGTCAGCAAATTCCGTAATGGGCAGGTGAATATACTGGTGGCGACCGATGTGGCGGCACGCGGTCTTGATATACCCGGTGTTGATTGTGTGATTCACTTTAACCTGGCCAGAAACGGTGAAGATTATGCGCATCGCAGTGGTCGAACCGGACGTGGTGACAATACCGGGATAGCGATTGCGCTGATTGATGCCAATGAATGGGACAGGATGATAAAAATCGAGCATTTCCTGGACATGCAATTTGAACCGGTCAGTGTTAATGGACTGAAAGCCAATTATCAGGGGCCAAAAAAAATAAAATCATCAGGGAAAGCAGCTGCCATGCATAAAAAACCGTCTTCCAGTCATCATCACAGCAAGCAAACCGTTCGTAAGAAAAATCGCCTGCGCGATCGTAAAAACATTGGCAAACGGCGTCAGCCATCCAGGAATCTCAGTAAATAAAATAATATACCGGGTACCTGGAAAAAACCATCCCTGTTTTTTTCCCACAACAATGCTTTTTCTATATGCTTTACTCTATGTACTATAGTGCTAATCTTTTTGCCACAAAATCAACATCCTTATCACCTCGACCGGAAAGATTAACCAGTATAGACTGATCGCTGTTCATTGTTGCCGCCGTACGCATTGCATAGGCAATCGCATGCGCACTTTCCAGTGCAGGTATAATACCTTCAAGACGCGATAAAGTCATAAATGCATCCAGACATTCTTTATCATCGGCTGTTTCATATTCAACTCGCTGTATATCCTTCAAATAACAATGCTGCGGGCCGACACCGGGATAATCCAGCCCTGAGGCAATAGAATAGACGGGCAGTGGATTACCCTGGTCATCCTGCAGGTTATAACACTCAAAACCATGAATAGAACCTTTTGTACCTAAAGTTAGTGTGGCTGCATGTTCATCGGTATCCAGACCTTTACCCGCCGGTTCCACCCCCACGATCTTGACATTTTCATCCTGTAGAAAGGCCGTAAACAGACCGATTGCATTAGAACCTCCGCCCACACAGGCAGTTATTATATCCGGCAACCGACCTTTTTTATCCAGAAATTGCTGGCGGGCTTCAACCCCGACAACTTTTTGAAAATCGCGCACCATTTTAGGAAAAGGATGCGGCCCTACAACCGAACCAATTGCATAAAAATAATTGACGGGATCATTCAAATACTCTTCGAAAGCGCTGTCCACTGCATCTTTAAGTGTACGGGTACCACGTGAAACAGGCACCAGTTTACAGCCCAGTATTTTCATTTTAGTTACATTGGGGTGTTCTTTCTGGATATCAATTTCACCCATGTGTATTTCACAGTCAATACCCACCAGTGCACAGGCTGTCGCCAACGCAACACCATGCTGTCCGGCACCGGTTTCGGCCAGCACTTTGGTTTTTCCCATATACCTGGCCAGCAGGGCTTCTCCCAGACAATGGTTGATTTTATGTGCACCGGTATGGTTAAGGTCTTCCCGTTTAAAGTAGATTCCAGCACCGCCACATTTTTCGCTCAGACGGCGTGCGAAATAAATTGGGCTGGGTCGTCCTGCATAATCGGCATTGAGCGCAGCCAGCTCCTGGATAAACTCATCAGTTTGACTCACCTTTTCATAGGCATCATTGATATCATCCATAACCTGTTTAAGCTGCGGCGGTATTACCTGCCCCCCGTATTCACCAAAATAACCTTTTTCATCGGGCATGGGTAAAAAATCTAATGACATAATTTTCCTCACTAAATGACTGCTAATGGATAATGAATAAATTGATACCTGGAGTCTGTCGGACTTAACACAACCTACTGCGTAAAAGCCTAATTTGGCCATATTCCCCGTTATTTTTGTTCAACCCATCCATGCGTTTCACCCCTTTGGGGCTGACGCGTTATATTGTTCCTGACAATATAATCGTTAAATAGTCATACTTCTCCGTCCTTAGGTGCGTAAACACTACGTCCCTGTAGTAC
>WFMW01000019.1 GCA_015488885.1 Gammaproteobacteria bacterium
ATCATATACAGGTCGCCTTTTAATACCATGGCCGCAGACCTGTTTTTTGTGGTTAACTGCTGATGTACGATTTCAAAAGCCTGTGTTTTATTACCCTGTTTCATCTTGATAACTGCCAGCATTGAGGCGGCCCGAAAATTATCGGGTGATAGCAGCAAAAGTTTATTTAATGATTTTGCAGCGCTATTGTAATCAGTTGATTGTATATGTAACTGTGCCATGTGCATGAGAATATTGCTGGCGTCAGGCTGCAATTTTATCGCTTTATGCAGGCTTGCTATTGCCCCGGCAGGATCGCCCAGTTTATTCTGAATGGTCGCGTAGATATTCCATACACCAGCACGCCTGGGCGCAATTTTTATGGCTTCCTCACCTATCTTGAATGCCTGGTGAATTTTATTTTTTTGCAAATAATATCTAATAAGTACCAGGCGTGGTTCTAATGCGTCAGGGTTAGCGTTACGGGCACGTTCCAGCCATTTGACCGAACTCCTGTCATCGCCTTTTAATGCATTAATATTGGCCAATGCATACATAATGCTTGCATTATTTGGTTTTTGTTGTTGAAGTTTTAAGAGTAATTGTTCGGCACGTGAATAGTTTTTTGCATGATATTCCAGCCGTGTGAGCAGAATGATCGTTTTTAAGTCACCGGGTTTCTGTATAAGTGCTTGCTCAAACCTATTGCGCGCCAGCTTGATTTTTCCCATACGCATCAATATAACGCCGCTCTGGCTTAGAACGGTTGCGTCATCATGATGATTTTTAAGATAATCATCTGTCAGTTTTCGTGCCGACTGATAATCGCCTTTATGTGACCATGCAAGCAATAACAGTATATTTCGTTGACCAAATTTATCTTTTTCTGCGGGGACGGTTTTAAGGATATGAATCGCCTTATCATCTTCTTTGTTGCTGAGATAAGCCGATGCCAGGTGAATTTTCAGCTTGTTATTTTCCGGTTCCAGGGTTAATGCTTTTTTAAGCATTGGAATACTTTCAGGTAATTTACCCGCCTCGCGCATGGCATCACTGGCGAGTAATAACAGATGCAGGTTATCAGGATCCTGTTTCAATAAGGGTGATAATAGTTTGTAGGCCTGTTTTGGTTGTTTTAGTTTAAGTCTGGTTGCAACGAGAAGTTTTTGCGCGCTGGTATCATCAGGATGACGAATCAGATAGTCAGACAGAGCCTTATTCGTCTGTTCCAGATTGCCGAGAGAAAAATTGATTGCCACTTCAAGCAATAATGCCGGATCATAGTCAGGCGCAATAGAGCGGATAATTTTTATATCTTTACTGGCCTTGTCGAAATCATTCAAATTATAAGCAATTAACGCTCGTAAATAATGAATGACTGGATAATCGGGGCTGGCTACCGCCAGTTTATCTACCAGCTGTGTGGCTTTTCTCAGCCTGTTATCGTTAATATATGTCTGGACTAAATATATATATGCCTGCCGTGGTGCTAAAAAAGTAAATGCATGATTTGTTTTTGAAATTTCAATAGCGTGCTGAAAGGCCTTTTCCGCAGGTTTGTATTGTTTTTCAGCAAGCGCAAGTTGAGCTTTAATAATCCATGCTTCCATACTGTTTGGGTCACTGGATAATGCCAGTTTGATTTGTTGATCGGCATCATCGAAATGATTCTTCTCCAGACTGACCATGGCCTGTCCGGTAAAAGCATGAGTATTATGTTTGTCTAGTGTCAGAATACGTTGAAACAGTTGATCAGCCTGTTGAAGATGCTGCAGATAAAAATTCGCATACGCTTGCAGCAGTAACAGTTTGCTCTGTAATTTCGCAGAATCCTTTTTTTTAACGCTAATATCGTTTAAAATTCCCCTGTATTTTCGGGCTAAAAATAATGCTTTAGCCTGTAGAAGACGTAAATCTGTCAGGTTGTGCGAATTTGCCTTAATCTTCTGAAATTCGACATTAGCGCTAAGTCCATCGCGTTGCTGAAGGTAAATTTTCCCCAGCATAAGCCGGCTTGACAGGTTGTCGGGGTGGCTGATAAGAATGTTTTTCAGTTCAATAACAGCAGCACGGTAATTACCTTTTTCCCTGTAATTGGCAGCGCGCTGCATCCCCTGCTCCGGTGTGAGGCTGGAGCCACAACCGGAAACGACAAGCAGGCAGCATATAGTTAGAAATTGAAAAGGCTTGCCGTGGAATATCTGTCTTACCATTGTCTGATCCTTTTTATTGTCATGGTAACAGTGTAACGTAAAAGCTACCTGATTACGTATATGCCATAGATATTTTTACTGCATCAATATTAAGCGTACAACTGTAAAATTATTTTACACTAAAAAAATAACTGCCTGTTTCTGAATGTAGATTATTTTTTTATTAATATAAGTATATCTCATTGTTTTTATAAGTTTTATTAAGATAAGGAACACATTTTGTGGCGAAAAAATCACATTTTTACGGTTTTTTCCGAGTATGGTGCCGTTACTATATTTTACAGTTTATAAAAATCAGATTATCATGAATTACGTATCCTTATGTTTTTATTAGATAAAAATATATGGCACATATTATGCTTAATTATAATCAGAGCATTTAGCCAGGGTTATGACTTCTTTTTCTCAAGTGTTTTTTCCCATGCTATTCTCTGCTAACTAATTCAAATTTAAAGGAGTGAAAAAAATGAAAAAAAATCTTGTTCTTGCAGCCTGCCTGGCGACAGCGGTGGTACTTCCACTGACAGCCAGTGCCACTGCCGTTGTAGCTGGTTTTAGTGCCAATACACAACCGCGTAACGATGATAGTAGTACGGCGCTGGTAAATATGGGGTTTACCGCCAATTTTTTTGGTAATACACACAACCAGCTTTATGTTAATACTAATGGTAATGTAACGTTTGATAGCGCGTTAAGCACTTTCACACCATTTAATCTAACCAGTACCCATCGTGAAATTATCGCGCCTTTCTTTGCTGATGTGGATACCCGCAGAGCAGGTGATCCGGTTACCTATGGTGGTGGAATGTTTGCTGGTCGCACCGCATTTGGTGTCAACTGGCTTAATGTGGACTATTACAGCAGTAGTACCAGTCATACAAAGCGTGATTCCTTCCAGCTGATTCTGGTAGACAGAAGTGACACCGGTTCGGGTAACTTTGATATTGTTTTTAATTATGATCAGATTCAATGGGAGACAGGTGGAGCCAGTGGTGGTAGCAATGGCCTTGGCGGCGCTTCAGCCCGTGCTGGCTATTCTAATGGTACCGGTAACCCGGGAACATCACTGGAACTGACTGGCTCCGCAATCAATGGCGCTTTTCTTGATGGTGGGGTTAATGCACTGGTTAGCCATAGTCTGAACAGTAATATTAACGGTCGTTATATTTTTACTGCTCGCAATGGTACTATTGTTACCCCGCCACCTGTGCCCACTCCGGAACCCGCAATACTGGCACTGTTATCATTCGGTCTTATTGGTATTGGTTTTAGTCGGCGCCGTCGTCGTAGCTAATCAATCAGGTCGTATTAACCTGAAGCCCACTCATAAGAGTGGGCTTTTTATTTGCCCGTCAATGAATTCAAGGTTCCCTGGTTGCGGCTCAAACTCAGTAAACTGGGGGCGGTCACCGGTTCACGTTCGGTTGGTGTTATCATTGAGCGGGGTTGTCGGTAGGGGGATATGGCAAACATATATATTGGTCTGGGCAGCAATATAGAGCGTGAGAAATATACCCGTGCCGGGGTGGTGGCGATGCGTCAAGTGTTTGGGCCGTTGCAGCTGTCATCGGTCTATGAAAGTGAAGCGGTGGCTTTTGATTTTAAGTAATAAGATTCAACAGGCAATGGTCTACTTCACGTTGCCTGTTATGCCAGTTTTTATGGCCGACTAAAAAATCTGCATCCTTTTCTTTTGTTTACCGTCTTCCAGTTATAGTAATTTCATTTATTCAGGTATTTCATGGTAAGGTTTTACCTCCCTGTCACTTATCTGGATAATAAAATCCTGATTTTCTGTTTGCCATACAATATACCGTCAAAGGTTCTATGCGAAAAAAAATAACCGGAAAGCTAAAATTTATAGTATTAATCGTCCTGCTGGTGGCTGGAACAGCGGCATTGTTGCACTCACATGTCAAGCAGGTGAAAACCAGTCCAGTGATGGATGCCGCGCCCTGGGCACTGTTTACTGACAGCGTGCGTCAGGGAAAGGTAACGCAGGGTTTCCCCGCGCTTGGTAAAGTAGTCACTTCAACCGAAGTGCGTATTGTGCCGCAAATCAGCGGAACGGTATTAAAGATGGGGCCGCGGGCAGGTGGCCGGGTGCACAAGGGCGATCTGATTGTTCATCTGGATACGCGTACGCTGGAATCAGAAGCCGGTTCACTGAAAGCTAAACTGGCCAGTGCCGTGGCAGTGGAAAAATATGACCGCAAGGAAATGAAACGTCAGCAACGGCTGAAGAAAACCGGCGATTCCTCACTGTCAAAAGTGCAGCAATATGAGACACGGGTGCGCTCGGATGAAGCCAGCATTCAGTCGCTGAAGCAACAACTGGAAACCCTCAGAGTAAAAATTTCTTATGGGCATATTCTGTCACCCATCGATGGCTATGTTGCCACCCGTCTCGCTGAACCGGGTGATGCCGTTTTCGTAGGCAAGCCAGTCTATACTTTAACTGCGCAACAGGGTGGTCGCGTGGTAGTACCTGTGCCGCTGGATACGGTGACGCGCATTAAACCAGGTGGCACCGTCATATTGTTGCGTGGAAAACAAAAAATGCGTGTTAGCATCAGTCGGGTCAACCCGTCACTGGACACGCTGGCCATGGGCAGCCTGGAAATTGATCTGCCCCGGCGGCCATTTAATCTGCCCAATGCCTCACCGATTGCAGTGCGTGTGTTGACGGCTACGGCAAGTGGTTTAACCGTACCGGTTAACAGCCTGCGTCCGGCCAGAAAACAGGCACAACGCAGCCTGTTTAAAGTGGAAAAGCCAGAAGCAAAACCGGCAACCAGCAAACCACTGCATATCAAACTGATACCGGTCAAAATACAGCTTTGTGGTAAACAGCGTTGTGTGATTAAGGGTGATCTGGCTATTGGTGATCGTGTCGTGACCGCACGAGGCAGCGTGTTATTGCAGTTGCATGATGGTGATCCTATTATTGCAACCCCGGTTGTTGACATGCCCGCCATTGAGGCATCGGCAGAGATCATACAGCCATGAGTTTTGCCAAGGGCCTGTTATCGCAGCCGTATGCTATTCTGGCAGCAACGATTGCTTTTATTGCGCTGGGCATCATCGGCTTTTATTCGATTCCCACTAATCTGTTTCCCGATACCAACCGGCCAACCATTGCCGTGGTGGTACAGTGGCCGGGAGCAATGACCAGTGATGTGGCCAATGAAGTCACCCATCCACTGGAAGTGAGAATGTCATCCATTGACGGGGTGCGCCGGGTCACGTCCACCTCACGCGATGAAGTGGCTTCGGTTCAGGTGGAATTTGAATACGGCAATAATATCAATACAGCAGCCAATGAAGTCACCACCGAGCTGTCACGGGTGCGTGGCCAGTTGCCCAAAGGCATTCATGAGCCGCTGGTATTCAAGATTACCGATGCGGCAAAACCGGCCATGGTGCTGGCGATTCGGCCAGCCAGCGGTTCCGGGCTAGATATGGGTCAGGTGCGCCGGGTAGCTGAAAATCAGCTACGTGATACCCTGTTGAATCTTCCCGGTGTGGCGGAAGCCGAGGTGTTTGGCGGGCCGGTCAGGCAGGTAGCTGTGGATCTGGATCGCAATCGCCTGCAGGCGCATCAGCTTTCTGTCAGCCAGGTGGTGGCCGCGCTGGCCGGTTCCAATATTTCTCAACCCGCCGGCTATGTCTATCAGCATGGCAGCCGGTTTTTGCTTACCGCGCAGGCACTGGCAAAAACACCGGCGGACATTGCTGCCATTCTGGTGCCGCTGGCGAATGGTTCTTATGTGCGTGTAGGCGATCTGGGCAAAGTTGGCTGGGGGCAGGCTGATCCTTCATCGTTATATCACGGTGATGCTCTGCCAGCAGTCGCGGTATCGCTGTTACGTTCAGAAAACGGCTTTACCAAACCGGTGATTGATACGGTCGATGCATCACTGGCGAAAGTGCGAGCAAAGTTTCCGAATCTCGATATTCGGATCGCCGATACCCAGGGGCGGATTATCGGCCTGACGGTCAATAATATGCTCGATTCCCTGCGTGACGCGGTAATTATGACCCTGATTATCATTCTGCTGTTTCTCGGCGATTCGCGCTCGGCGCTGGTAGTAGCGATATCGTTGCCATTAACCTATTTACTTACCTTCGCAATTTTGTGGTGGATTGGTTTTGAGTTCGATATGGTCACCCTGACCGCGATTATTATTGCCGTCGGTCTACTCGCCGATGACGTGGTGGTAGTGATGGAAAATATCGAACGCCACATGAATAAACTGGGCGAGCCGGGCAAGCAGGCAGCAATTCGCGGGCTGGATGAGATTCTGCTGGCCGATGCTGCCGGAACCATCAGTACCATTCTGGTACTGGTGCCGATCATGTTTATCGGTGGTTATGTGCAAACGGTATTGCGTCCGTTAACCATTACTTTGTCCGTCGCCCTGTTTGCGTCATTAGTGGTGTCGATTTCGCTGATTCCGTTATTAGCACCGATGATTGTCAGGCCGGGGGCATTTGACCCACTGGGATGGTTGCTTAATCCCTTTACCCGCTATGTTATGGAACCGGTAAAACGCGGTTATGTCCGTCTGGTTAGCTGGGGTCTGGAACATCGCATGATGGTGCTGATATTGTTTGTCGCCCTGTTTGTCGCTTCGGCATCACAACTGCGTTTTCAGGGACGCGAGTTGATGCCATTGATGGATACCGGTATTTCGCAGATTCGTTTTGAGGCTGCACCGGATACCGATGATCAGCGTATGGCACAACTGTTGACAGAGGTCGAAACCAGCATTAAAAACGAATTATCGCCAGGCTGGTTGATTTCGATGTCCAGTGTGGTGGGCGCGGAACCGGGTGTCAAATCATTTGGCGCTGCCCGTCTGCTGCAACAGGGGGAGATTACGCTGAATATCGTCGATCGTTTCCATCGTAACCGCAGTCTGTATGCTATCAATAGTGCGATTCAGCAGCGCCTGCATCGTATTCCGGGGCTGATTTCGGCCAATGTATCGGTGTTTGGTGCCACCCCGCTGTCCTCTATTCGAGCCAGTATCGACCTCATGTTGCAGGGTCCCGATCCGAAGGTGCTCAGTCAGCTGGCTGACAGGATGATGCAGAAGTTGAAATCCGTGCATGGATTAACCGGTATCGAACGCACATGGCAGGGGTATTCACAACGTATTGCCCTGAATGTGGATCCCGCCAGGGCACGATTATACGGTTTGACAACCACTGAGGTGGCAACCCAGGTAGCGGCGGCGGTCGGTGGTGCACCGGCAGGCTCACTGCGGATACTGGATGAAAATGCGATACCGGTCTGGGTACGCCTCGGCAAAGACCAGCGTGCTGATCTGGAAAATGTGCGCGCCATTAATATTCGCACCAGCAACGGGCATTTTGTGCCTTTGCTATCGCTGGCTGAACCGAAGATTATCTTTGACCCGACCGCCCAGACCCATCAATATTTGCAACCGACCATTGATGTGCTGGGGTGGCGGAGGAATGTTGCCATCTCCGCCCTGCATAATGAAGTGATGTCTGCGATAGCCAGTATTAAACTACCGCACGGTTATAGCGTTCATGATGAGGGTGAGTATAAGCAGATGGCCGAATCGGGTAAGCGACTGGTGAAATCTTTTGTACTCGGGCTGATATTGCTTTATCTGATGCTGGTCGTCACCTTTCGTTCGTTTCTCGATCCGCTGGCCATTATGGCCTGTTTGCCACTGGCTTTAATCGGCGCCGCGTTCGGCCTTATCCTCGGGGGTAAATTTCTCTCCATGCCGGCACAGATGGGTATGATATTGCTGATGGGGATAGTGGTTAATAATGGTATTCTCCTGGTGGATTTTGCCAAAACTGCGGTGAAAGAAGGTAAGGATTTACGCCATGCAATCCTCGAATCGGTGGAGAAACGTACCCGCCCCATTCTGATGACAGCCATGGCAGCCGCTATAGGTATGGTTCCTATTGCTATGGAATGGGCGGTTGGTCTGGAACGGATGTCGCCGCTTGCCTTCGTGGCAATTGGGGGGCTGATAGCAGGTACTTTCCTGACTTTGCTGGCAGTACCGGTGCTGTTTTATGCACTGGAGTCAGGACGTTTACGGCGAGCAAAAAAGCGCAGCATGAAACGTCCCTGATATGATGGTGTAGCGTTTAGAAAAGCGCCGAACAAGTCTGGATTCAAGGTGTATATCCCGACTTGTTCAGACATTCTGTTAGACAAAATACCTGTCTTCAGGCGCTGCTGACATTAATCGCCTGCAGGCCTTTTTCACCTTCTTCTACGGAGAAAATAACCGCCTGGCCTTCACCTAAAGAACGGTGGCCTTTGCCCTGGATAGCGCGAAAATGGACAAACACGTCCTCACCGTTTTCGCGGGTGATAAAACCAAAACCCTTGGCGGCATTAAACCATTTTACTGTACCGCATTCCTGGCCATCCTGAATTTTGCTACGATTTACTGAATGGTGGGTGTTGTTGTCGGTAAGCAACATGGTTAGCAGACTGCCGATAATCACACTAATAAATGAAATTGCCCATAAGGGTAGTTGTTTGGGAGTCATCATTACGGCAAAACTATGGCTAATGCTGGCTGAGTAGGCGGGGTGTAATTGCATGCTGATAAGGGTGGCAAGGGTGGAAACAATAAAACTGATTATAATTATTTTTATTAATGTCATTTTTGGTACTCCGGTAAATTTATGTAAGCGTGTTGCGGTGTAATGGTGATGAGTGTAGTATTTTTATTGATTTGTTATTTTTTGTCTATGCTGATTTTCAGCAAGCCGTGACATTATCGTTTCAATCGATTCACGGACAGGTAATTGCAGGTGAAAACCGTGTTCCTGCAGATTATTGATGACTGTTGTCGTCTCTTCTCTGGCCAGTTTTGTGTCGGCGGTTATATCCAGCTCCATGGCAAATTCGACAATACCCAGCGTGTTAAAAACGTCACGCGGGATATTGTCAAAGTCATCTTCTTCTGCCAGATAGATATACATATCGGGCTTGAGATTACAGCGGTAAATAAAACATTGCATCAGCCTTAGTCGTCAGTCTACAGGTTTTTTAATATATCGGCAGCGATATCAATAGTGTGCTGTAAATCATCCTGAGTGTGGGCGGCGGAAACAAAACCGGCTTCATAGGAAGAGGGTGCCAGGTAAACACCGGCCTCAAGCATACCGTGGAAGAAGCGGGTGAACTGTTCGGCATTACATTGTGTAGCCTGGTCAAAACTGTGTACCAGCTGGTCATTGAAAAACAGGCCAAACATACCACCCACCCGGTTGCAGGTCATGCCAACACCGGCAGCTTTTGCGGCGGCCAGAATACCGTCAGTGAGAAAACGGACTTTTTCAGTCAGCGTTTCATAAAAACCTTCTACGCTGATCAGCTCTAGTGTTTTTAGCCCTGCTGTCATAGCAATCGGGTTGCCGGATAAGGTACCCGCCTGATACACCGGACCTAATGGTGCAATGCATTGCATAATTTCTTTTTTACCACCGAAGGCACCCACCGGCATGCCGCCACCAATAATTTTACCCAGCGTAGTCAGGTCGGGGGTAACGCCATAATGCGCCTGGGCACCGCCTAAAGCAACTCGAAACCCGGTCATCACTTCATCAAAGATCAGTACAATATTATTTTTTGTGCAGGTTTCACGAATGCCTTCAAGAAAACCGTCCACCGGTGGAATACAGTTCATATTGCCAGCCACCGGTTCGATAATCACACAGGCAACCTGGTCAGCAATGTCAGCTACGGCCTGATTGAAGGTAGCCAGGTCGTTATAAGGCAGGGTCACGGTATGTTCGGCCAGTGCTGCCGGTACCCCGGGTGAACTCGGGGTGCCGAGGGTAAGTGCCCCGGAGCCTGCTTTTACCAGCAGTGAGTCGGAATGACCGTGGTAACAGCCTTCAAATTTAATTAATTTATCACGACCGGTAAAACCACGTGCCAGCCGAATGGCGCTCATGGTGGCTTCGGTACCGGAACTGACCATGCGTACCATATCCATGGAGGGAACTAATTCACACACCCGGTCAGCCATGGTGGTTTCAATTACCGTGGGTGCGCCAAAGCTCAGGCCATTGTCAGCGGCAGCTTTCACTGCGGCAATCACCTCGGGATGGGCATGGCCCAGAATCATCGGCCCCCAGGAACCTACATAATCAATATAGCGTTTACCCTCTTCACCATAGATATAGGCACCTTTGGCATGGTTAATAAAAACCGGATCACCACCCACACTTTTAAACGCGCGAACCGGTGAGTTAACACCACCGGGAATATGCTGTTGGGCTGCATTGAATTGTTCTGACATAAGGTTTCCTGAAAAATATCGGGATAAAAATCAGTGAGATTTTACCTTAATGAGACCTTTGTATGATAGAGGCGAAAAAGAAAAAAAGAGATATTTTATTGCCGGATTAATCTAACCCGGATATTTCATCATATAAGCGATAATGGGGACGAGCCGGTCAGTCGGCTTGATCGGTTTCAGTGGTGGTTACAATAACCGGGCACGGGTATGTCAACTTTCAGGGTTTTAGGCTGTGCGGTTTCCAGCCAGAAATACATTTCGGTTGTGGTCGGGTCACAGGATTGACAGCTGGTTCCACAGGAAGCGGTAGCTGCGCGTTTTTCTACCTTGCCTTTTTTAATCCAGATGTTCAGCATACCGCGTACTGCATCGGCATCGGTATCAAAATGCAGGGCGATATCGCTCAGGCTACACTGACCACGTTGTTGAAGGTAATCGCGAATATCAGCAAGAATCATATTTTTACCTCGGCGGTTTTTGCGTGGTCTTCCCTGCGGGTTTCTTTATGTGCCCACTGGCGTAAACCGATAATAGCAACTACTACCAGAATAATAACTGCTCCTAGCCAGAGACTGGAAAACAGACTGTGTTGTGAAAAGGTGCCAATTTGATAAAAACTGCTAGACGTTATGTAGGCAATCGTGGTTGTCCAGGCGGCGACAAACATCGCCCATGGCGTACCTGCTTCACGTCGAATCGCGCCAATGGTTGCCACGCAGGGAAAATACAATAGTACAAACAACAGGTAGGCAAACGCACCAACCTGTCCGTCAAAACGTTTCAGCATGGCCCCAAAAGTGGCCTGGTGAACATTCTGCTCACTGGCTGCCTTTTGGGTTGATTGAATATCACCGACATTCATTTGCAACGGGTCATCAAGGGTATGCACCACATGGTCAAGATTTTTCGGGATGGTTGCCACGGCATCATTAATAGACCGCCAGAAGTCAAAGGTTTTTTTTGTTGTTACACTGCCATTATCATCCTGAGCCAGCTGGGTATAGAGTGTATCCAGTGTACCCACGACCACTTCTTTTGCCAGTACCCCGGAAATAATACCCAGAACAGCAGGCCAGTTGTCTTTCTGTATGCCCAGAGGGGCGAATACCGGTGTGGCAGTTTTACTGATTGCCGCAAGCACGGATTGATCGGTACGATCAGTGTTAATCGACCCATCGGTACCAATGGCGCTGAGCACATTGATGATGAGTACCATGACAATAATAACCTGACCGGCTTCCTTGATAAATAAACGTACCCGATCCCAGGTGCGTAATAAAATGCCTTTTAAGGTGGGTAGATGATAAGGCGGTAGTTCCATCATAAACCCGGTGCTGTTACCGGAGAGAATAGTGCGTTTCATCAACAGGCCGGTGAGCATCGCTACCGTAATGCCAATGAGGTATAAGGCAAATACCAGATTCTGACCATTGCGAGGGAAAAAAGCAGCCACAAACAGGGCGTAAACTGGCAGGCGCGCCCCACAGGACATAAACGGGTTCATTAAAATCGTCAGTTTGCGTTCGCGTTCGTTTTCCAGTGTGCGTGTTGCCATCACCGCCGGTACATTACAGCCAAAGCCAACAATCAGTGGCACAAAAGCTTTGCCCGGCAGACCGATACTACGCATAAAACGATCCATCACAAACGCTGCTCTGGCCATATAACCGCTGTCTTCAACGGCAGAGAGAAACAGATACAGTGCACCGATAATCGGGATAAAGGTGGCCACAATTTCAATACCGCCACCCAGCCCATTCGCCAGAATCACCCGCAACAGATCCGGGGTACCGACATCATTTAACAGGCTGGAAAAACCATCAACAAAAATCGCTTTGGCGGTGCCATCAAAAAAGTCAACAAATGCGCCACCAATATTGATGGTGAACATAAACATCAGATACATCACCAGTAGAAAAAACGGGATACCAAAAATACGGCTTAACACAAAGCTATCAATTTTATCGGTAAGGGTTTTGCCTGCTTTGCCTTTTTCATTGATAACGGTTTGTGCCAGTATGTGGGCGTGGTTAAAACGGCTATCGGCAATATGAATATCGGGGTCTTCACCGGCACGCTCGGCAATAATGGCCTGCCATTTGTGCACTTCCGCCAGAATGGCATTGTCACATTGCCGGGTGGTGAAGTCATCACTTTCCAGTAGTTTCAGGGCCAGCCAGTGCAGGTTGTTGTTATCCGCATGGGAGCATAAGCGTAGTTGTGGAATAATGGCGCTAATCGCCTGTTCCACAACTTCATCATGAGCAAGACGAAACCCGCCATTGAGCTGACCATTGCTGACCGCAATAATGGCCTGTTTCAAGGCATCGATACCTTCCTGACTGACTGCCACAATCGGGATAACCGGGCAGCCGAGTTCCTGTGCGAGTTTATTTGCATCAATATGAATACCACGTTTACGTGCCACATCCATCATATTTAATGCCAGTACCACAGGGACACCCATTTCCAGCAACTGTGCGGTGAGATAAAGATTGCGTTCCAGATTGGCGGCATCAACGACATTGACAATCAGTCTGGCATCGTGTGAGAGGAGATAATCACGACTGATTTCTTCGTCGATAGAACTGGCATCGAGGGAATAAATGCCGGGTAAATCATAAACCGTGACGGTTTGGCCATCGAGTTCAAAGAAACCCTGTTTACGGTCAACCGTTACCCCGGGCCAGTTACCGGTTTTCTGGCGTATACCGGTAAAAGTATTAAATAAAGCCGATTTGCCACAGTTTGGATTACCGGCAATGGCAATCGTTAACGTCGTCGAGGAGGACGGCGTGGTAGTCGTGGAAGAGACGTCACCGCCTGGTTTGCAACAGCCCATAATTAAAGTTTCGGTTAAAGTTTCGTTTCGGTGGTTAGGGGTTCAACCTGTAATTTATCGGCCATGCTCGGTCCCAGCGCAATACGCGTACCAGCGTTCTGGATAACGACACTTTTTCCACGATGTTTTAGCATGGCTATTTCGGCACCAACACGGATCCCCAGAGAGAGCATGCGGCGGATAATCTGGCGATCACCGTCGATGGCGGCAATACGGCCACGATGACCCGTTTGCAGAGACAGTAAGCTGGTTCGTGGGTGTAGGTCAGTCATATTGGTCAGTAACGTCACTTAGTTGTTAAAGAGAATTGTTCTCATTTAGAATATTAGGCTTTTTAGCGATCGATTGCAAGTCAACCAAAAGGGATACTTGCTCAGGCAAACACTGATCAGGCTCCTGGCCGTTTCAGGAATAGGCAGGTATGCGCCCGAACTTGCGGTGCAGGTCGCGTAAAATAAGGTATAGCCAGGGCCATAACAGGGTGCTGGTTATGGTGGGCATAAAATAATACCAGATATCGGGCGCGCGACCCAGTATGCCATCGACCCAGAGCACCAGCAGTTGTTTGATTAATAATAAAAAGAAAATAACTATGGCCTGTTGTATTAAAGAGGCCGCACGCAAACGCTGATGTTGCATGTGAATAACATAAATCACTATAACCAGACCCGCTGCCTGTTGTCCCAGTAAGGTACCATAACTGACATCCAGCATCAGCCCGGCCAGCCAGGCACTGATAACGCCGATTCTGTCTGGTATGGTCATTGCCCAGTAAATCATTACCAGTGTCACCCAGTCGGGGCGAAATTTAACCGCCCAGTCTGGTAAGGGCATGATCGCAAGCATAAAAGCCGCTATAACGGTCAGCAGCCCGGTACGAAAATTTCTGTTTATGAGTGCCATGGATGTCGCTATTGTTCCGATTTTTGCTTACTGGCCTGCTTACTGGGCTGTTTGTCTGTGGCAGATTTGGGCTTGTCTTTATCTGCCGGTGTCCCGATTTTAGTCTGGCCATCTGTTTTAGGTGATTCGCCTGCAGCCAGTGGGTTGTCTGCTTTGTTGTTCCACAGTAACAATACTTCTCTACCCTGATCCAGCAGTGCCAGCGGTTTTGCACTAATCCGGGCAAAAAGTTCACCGGGCAGGCGTTTAACTGAAGTGACGGTGGCAACCGGATAATTGGCAGGAAAATGGTTGCCCAAGCCTGAGGTGACCAGTGTGTCGCCCACACGTATATCAGTATTATGTGGCAGGTTGCGCAGCTCAAGTTCATTGATATTGCCACTACCAAAAGCGATAGCGCGCAGGCCGTTACGGTCAACCTGAACCGGGATGGCATGGCTGATATCGGTAATTAAAATAGCGGTTGAAGACAGTGGCCCAACATGAATAACCTGTCCCATCACGCCCTGTGCATCAATAACCGGCTGACCAACATAAATGTCGTTATGACTGCCTTTGTTTAACACAATGAGCTGGCGATTGGGATCGACATCTACCTTGATGATTTCGGCGATTAACAGGCGTTCAGCGGTTTCAGGGGTGGCACCGAGTAACTGGCGCAGACGGGCATTTTCACGTTGTAGAATATCCAGTTTCTGCAGCTGTACCCGGTTTTCCAGATAGCGGGTTTCGTATTCACGGTTCTTTTTTAACAGGGTTTGCCGGGTGCTGAAAACTTCCTCGCCCCAGTAGTAAAATCGGATTGGCAAATCAACCGTGTATTGCAAAGGATAGAGCAATGTCGATAAGGCGCTACGAACCACTTCCAGTTGATGCCAGCGATGATCAACTGTCATTAGTGCCAGTGAAGCAAGCACCAGAATAATCATTCGTGCACTTGCCGAAGGACCCTGACTAAAAATAGATTGCATAGTGAATGGTTGTTCAGTGAGCCGCAAATAGAACCACTATTCATCGGCGTTATTCAACGGCGAGAAAATCACCACCATGTTTGTCAATTAATTCCAGTACCCGGCCACCGCCACGTGCAACACAGGTTAGCGGGTCTTCTGCCATGACCACTGGCAGGCCGGTTTCTTCCATAATCAGGCGGTCGAGGTCACGTAATAAAGCCCCACCACCGGTTAATACAATACCGCGTTCGGCAACATCGGCACCCAGTTCGGGAGGGGTTTGTTCAAGTGCTGTTTTAACCGCGCTGACAATACCGTGCAGGGGTTCCTGTAAAGATTCGAGAATTTCATTGCTATTAAGTGAAAAACTGCGTGGAATACCTTCAGATAAATTACGACCTTTAACTTCAATTTCCAGTAAATCTTTGCCTGGATAGGCGGTACCAATTTCATGCTTAATTCTTTCCGAGGTCGCTTCACCAATCAGAATACCATAGTTACGGCGCACGTAGTTGGTAATGGCCTCATCAAATTTATCACCGCCAACACGTACCGAAGCGGAATAGACAATGCCGTTTAATGAAATAACGGCTACTTCAGAGGTGCCGCCACCAATATCCAGTACCATAGAACCTTTGGGTTCATCGACCGGCATATCGGCACCGACAGCAGCGGCCATCGGTTCATCAATTAGATAAACTTTACGTGCCCCCGCACCAGCCGCCGATTCACGAATGGCCCGGCGTTCAACCTGGGTGGCGCCGCAGGGAACGCAGATCAGAACGCGTGGGCTTGGGCGTAGTATTTTGCTTTCATGAACCTGACGAATAAAATGCTGTAGCATTTTCTCTGTCACGTTAAAGTCGGCAATCACGCCATCGCGCATCGGGCGTATGGCAGTAATATTCTGTGGGGTACGGCCAAGCATACCTTTGGCGTGTTTGCCATAGGCTTCAATGGTTTTAGGGCCACCGGGGCCGCGATCCTGGCGGATGGCAACAACGGAGGGTTCGTCGAGAACAATGCCTCGACCGCGGGCGTATATCAATGTATTGGCGGTACCAAGGTCTATTGATAAATCGTTGGAAAACATTCCCCGGAAACGATTCATAAACATTTTTGTGTGGGCCTTCTGTCTTTGTATGTCATTATTCAAACCCGGGCCGTTATTGTTATTGCCCGGAAGTGTCGCTGAATGTAGCTAACTTGTTGATTATAGATTATCAGACTGGAATTGTGTCAAATTCAGCCAGAATTGCGCGTACTGTATCAATCCGACCGGTATTGAGCAAGGTTTATGCGCTTTATTTTACCTGTTTTGATCATGGATTATAACAGGCAGGTAGAGCAAAACGGTAGAATATGCTAACTTGCCGCTTTTTATGGTTGCGGTTTGTCGCAGTTTGTTTCATACGCTGGAGTATTATATGTCAATTGAAGTTGATGAGGTCAGAAAAATTGCCCGGCTGGCCTGTTTGAATATTGAACAACCGGCACTCGAAGGTTATGCCCGGGATCTGTCCCGTATTTTGCAACTGGTTGCCCAGATGAATGCAGTGGATACCGAAGGCGTTACGCCGATGTCACACCCGTTTGAAGTCAATCAACGGTTGCGTGAAGACGTGGTAACCGATACTGACCGGCGCGATGCGTTTATGGCGATTGCCCCGGCCAGCGCCGATGGTTTGTATCTGGTACCCAGAGTTATTGAATAAGTGTGATTGAATAAGCAGGAATACAATGAATCATTATTACCGAAAAAGTGTCACCGAGCTGTCGGCTCTGTTGCAGGCAGGCGAAGTCAGCAGTGTGGAGCTGACGGAACATTTCCTCGAGCGAATAAAAGCTCATGACGAAAAGCTCAACAGCTTTATCACAGTGTGTGAAGAGGATGCCCTGGCGCAGGCAGAAGCTGCTGATAAAAAATTAAAAACTGGAGACGCACCAGCCTTAACCGGCGTACCGATTGCACATAAGGATATTTTCTGCACCCGGGGCATACGTACCAGTTGTGCTTCAAAAATGCTGGATAATTTCATTTCACCCTACGATGCAACCGTTGTCAGCAAAATGAAAACAGCCGGGCTGGTGATGCTGGGTAAAACCAATATGGATGAATTCGCGATGGGTTCGTCCAACGAAACCAGTTATTATGGCAGTGTCAAAAACCCGTGGAATCTAAACACTGTACCGGGCGGCTCATCCGGCGGTTCGGCGGCATCGGTGGCCGCGCGTATCACCCCGGCAGCCACCGGCACCGATACCGGCGGTTCGATTCGTCAGCCTGCCGCGCTGTGTGGTATCACCGGTTTGAAACCCACCTACGGACGCTGTTCACGTTTTGGCATGATTGCCTTTGCCTCCAGCCTCGACCAGGCCGGGCCGATGGCAAAAACCGCCAGTGACTGCGCTCTGCTGCTTAATGCCATGGCCGGTTTCGATGCAAAAGATTCCACCAGTATTGAACAGGACGTACCGGATTATACTGCGGATCTGGCAAAACCCTTGCAGGGTTTGCGTATTGGCCTGCCCGGCGAATATTTCGCGCGTGACGAACAGGGCAAGGGGATGCATGAGGATGTCGAAGCGGTAGTCAAAGCAGCATTACAACAATATAAGTCGATGGGGGCAGAGTTGATTGATATCAGCCTGCCTAACAGTGATCTGTCAGTACCCGCCTATTATGTGGTGGCACCGGCGGAATGTTCAGCGAATCTGTCACGGCTCGACGGGGTACGTTATGGCTACCGTTGTGACAAGCCCAAAGACCTCAACGATTTATATACCCGCTCACGGGGTGAAGCCTTTGGCGCAGAAGTGCAGCGGCGCATTATGATTGGTACCTACGCATTGTCATCGGGGTATTACGATGCCTATTATCTGAAAGCACAACAGATACGCCAGTTAATCAGCGATGATTTCAGGCAGGCATTTAACCATGTCGATGTCATTATGGCACCGGTAACCCCGGAGACTGCCTTTACCATCGGAGAAAAATCGGCTGACCCGATCTCCATGTATCTGTCCGATATTTACACCATTGCGGTCAACCTTGCCGGTTTACCCGCGCTGTCATTACCCGCCGGATTTGCCAGCAGCAGCAAGATGCCGGTTGGCCTGCAAATTATTGGCAACCATTTCAGCGAAGCAAAATTATTGAATGTGGCACACCAGTATCAGCAACAGACTGACTGGCATACACAGTGCCCGCAGGAGTTTGAATAATGTCTTATCAGAATACCGGCTGGGAAACTGTTATCGGTCTGGAAATTCATACCCAGCTTGCCACCCGCTCGAAAATTTTTTCCGGTGCCAGCACCGCTTATGGTGCCGAGCCGAATACCCAGACCAGTGTCGTCGATATTGCCTTGCCGGGTGTGCTGCCGGTATTGAATAAAGAAGCCGTACACATGGCGGTTAAATTCGGCCTGGCCATCAATGCTGAAATTGCCGACCGTTCCGTGTTTGCACGAAAAAATTATTTTTACCCGGACCTGCCCAAGGGGTATCAGATTTCACAGTTCGACCTGCCCATCGTCGGCCCCGGTTCTGTGGATATCGAACTGGAGGATGGTACAACCAAACGTATCGGTGTGACCCGTGCGCATCTGGAAGAAGACGCGGGTAAATCCCTGCACGAAGATTACGCCGGCATGACCGGCATCGATTTAAACCGTGCCGGTACCCCGCTGCTGGAAATCGTTTCCGAACCGGATATGCGCAGTGCGGAAGAAGCCGTAGCCTATATGCGTAAAATTCGTTCCATTGTGCAGTATATCGGTATCAGCGACGGCAATATGGCAGAAGGTTCCTTTCGTTGTGATGCCAATGTGTCAGTGCGACCCAAAGGCCAGCAAGCCTTTGGTACCCGTGCCGAACTGAAAAATATCAACTCGTTTCGTTTTGTTGAACGGGCCATCAACCTGGAAGTGGAGCGTCAGATAGACCTGCTTGAAGATGGCGGCGAAGTTGTACAGGAAACCCGGCTCTACGACTCGGTAAAAAATGAAACCCGCTCCATGCGCAGCAAGGAAGAAGCCAACGACTACCGTTATTTCCCCGACCCTGATTTACTGCCGGTCGTTATTACCGAAGCCTATCGCCAGCAGGTACGTGCCGAACTGCCGGAATTACCCGAACAGAAAAAACAGCGTTACATCGACGAACTTGGTCTGTCTGCCTACGATGCAGGCGTATTAACCATTTCCCGTCCGCTGGCCGATTATTTTGAAACCGTCGCCAGCACAACTGGCGATGCCAAACTGTCGGCCAACTGGATCAGCGGTGAGTTATCCGCACGTCTGCATCGTGAAGAAACCGACATTGATCAGGCGCCCGTTGATGCCGAACAGTTTGCCGGTTTGTTAATGCGCATAAAAGACAATACCATCTCGGGAAAAATTGCCAAGGATGTGCTCGATGCCATGTGGCGGGGTGAAGGCAGCGCCGATGAGATTATTGAAAGCAAGGGCCTGAAACAGATTACCGATACCGGTGCCATCGAAGCCATGGTCGATGAGGTCATCAGCAACAACCCCGGCCAGTTTGAAGAACTGAAAGGCGGCAAAGCTAAAATGATGGGTTTCTTCGTTGGCC
>WFMW01000020.1 GCA_015488885.1 Gammaproteobacteria bacterium
AGAAACATCCCGATGCCGATAAATTAAATATCTGCCAGGTTAATGATGGCAAGCAGGTATTACAGATTGTCTGTGGGGCGCCGAATGTGCGTCAGGGGCTTAAAATTCCGCTTGCTACCCTGGGTGCCTGTCTGCCGGGTGAAAAAACCGGCGACGATTCAAACAGCAAACCGTTTAAAATAAAACCGGCCAAACTGCGTGGCGTTGAATCTTCCGGGATGTTGTGCTCGGAAAAAGAACTGGGGCTGGCCGAACAGGCTGACGGTTTAATGGAACTGGCTGCTGATGCTCCGCTGGGCGAGGATCTGCGTGATTACCTGTCGCTGGATGATACGATTATTGACATTGATTTAACCCCCAACCGGGGTGACTGTCTGAGTATTGCCGGTATTGCCCGCGAGCTGGCGGTATTGAATGAATGCAGTGTTAATCGTCCGCCCATGGAAGCCGTCATACCCCGCCTGGATGATTCTTTCAGTGTTGAACTGGAGGCAGAAACAGCCTGTAGTCATTATGCCGGGCGTATTATCAAAGGTGTTGATACACAGGCCAGATCACCGGTCTGGCTGACTGAACGTCTGCGCCGCAGTGGTATCCGCAGTAACGGGCCGGTGGTGGATATTACCAATTATGTGATGCTGGAACTGGGGCAGCCGATGCATGCTTTTGACCTGGACAGGCTGCACGGTAGCCTGCATATCCGTTATGCCCAATCCGCCGAGAAAATGACCCTGCTCGATGGTAAGCCGGTAACACTGGATGCTGATACCCTGGTGGTTGCCGATGATGATCGACCGCTGGCGATCGCGGGGATTATGGGCGGGGAAGATTCTGGCGTTAGTCAGACCACAAACGATATCTTTCTTGAGAGTGCATATTTCAGGCCTGAAGTGATTGCCGGTAAAGCACGTTCCTATGGTTTGCATACCGATTCCTCACACCGGTTTGAACGCGGGGTGGATACTGGCTTACAGGTGGTGGCGCTGGAACGTGCCAGTGAGCTGATTATGCAGATATGCGGTGGTGAAGCCGCCAAAGTGCAGGAATACATCACCCGCGCACATCCCCTGCATAATCCACAAATCCACGTAAGACGGCAGCGAATTAAACGGGTGCTCGGTATTGCCATGGAGGATTCGGCTATTGAAGCCATCTTTACACGACTTGGTTTTGATGTGCAAACGACGGATGAAGGCTGGCAGGTACAGGCACCAGGTTACCGTTTTGATATTAATATTGAAGCTGATCTACTGGAAGAACTGGTGCGTGTTTATGGTTATAACAATATTCCACGCATTCATGCCAGTTACCCCGGCATTATCCAGCCACGTAAAGAAACCCATATTAGTCTGGTTAGCCTGAAAAACAGGCTGGTTAATCGTGGTTACTTCGAGGTGGTTACCTACAGTTTTGTTGATCCAGCCATGCAGGCCATCTTTGATCCACCGCTCACACCGGTGGCACTGGCCAATCCTATTTCATCAGAAATGTCAGTGATGCGCACCACCCTGTGGATCGGTTTATTGCAGGCAATGAAATACAATTTAAACCGACAGCAAACCCGGGTACGCCTGTTTGAAGCCGGGCTGTGTTTTTACCCGGATCATACTGAGGGGGCTACCAGCTTACAGGCAGGCATTACCCAGCAGCCGATGTTTGCCGGTGTCATTGCAGGCGATCATCTTCCACAGCAATGGGGCAGTGAAACTCGAAAAGTTGACTATTTCGACCTGAAAGCTGATGTTGAAGCCTTACTGGAAAAATCCCGTTATATTACAGAATTCAAAGCCGCTGAGCATCCGGTTTTACACCCTGGGCAATCAGCCTGTCTGATGCAGAACGGTCAGCTTGTCGGCTGGCTGGGTGCGTTACATCCATCCATACAGAAACAGCTGGGTATTGACCCGCAGGTTTATCTATTTGAAATTCAGCAATCGGCGATAAATGAATCAACGTTACCGGCGTTTAAGTCACTATCACGCTATCCCGAAGTGCGTCGAGATATCGCTATTTTAGTGGATGTTGACATTAGTGCCGCTGATTTATTGCAAACGATTCATCAAAATGCGTCTCGTTTACTTGTGGATTGCGAATTATTTGATATATATCAGGGTAAAGGGGTGGAGAAAGGCATAAAAAGTGTCGCTTTCGGCTTGATTTTACAGGATTTATCCTGCACTCTTACGGATCAGGATGTGGAAACTGAAATTGAAAACATTGTATCTGCACTAAATCAGCAATTTGCTGCTACACTTCGGGAGTAGGTATGGCATTAACAAAAGCCGATATGGCTGAAAATTTGTACGAAGAACTGGGTTTAAATAAACGTGAAGCTAAAGAGCTGGTCGAACTTTTCTTTGGGGAAATTCGTACTGCTTTAGGCGACGCTAATCATGTCAAACTTTCAGGCTTTGGGAATTTTGTATTACGCAATAAAACTGAGCGTCCCGGACGTAATCCTAAAACCGGTGAAGAGATACCCATTTCAGCGCGGCGTGTCGTCACCTTCAGACCTGGACAAAAACTGAAGCAAAGAGTAGAAGCTTATGCTGGAAGCGAGCAACAATAATGAATTGCCGGTAATACCCGGAAAACGCTATTTTACCATTGGAGAAGTCAGTGAACTGTGCGGGGTTAAATCCCATGTGCTGCGTTACTGGGAGCAGGAATTTTCACAGCTTAAACCGGTAAAACGCCGTGGTAACCGACGCTATTACCAACGTCATGATGTTCTCCTGATTCGGCAGATTCGTAGTCTGCTGTATAATGAAGGTTATACCATTGGTGGTGCACGGCAAAAACTGACGGGCGAAGAAGTCGCCGAAGATAATAATCAGAGTCAGCAAATTATTCGCCAGGTTCGTGATGAACTTGAAGGACTGTTATCAATTTTAAAAAGATAATACAGGTTTAACAGGGATATAAAGAAACCGGCATGAGCCGGTTTTTTTGTTTTTATAAGATAAACTGGTCGGGACGACAGGATTTGAACCTGTGACCACTACACCCCCAGTGTAGTGCGCTACCAGACTGCGCTACGCCCCGAAGGCGGTAAAGGATACACTATTTTATCCATTTTTAACATATAAAACGCATACACAGACGAAAAATAACCGATGAAAAACGCCATACCAAAAACCATTTATTTAAAAGACTATACGCAACCGGCATTCTGGATTGATAAGGTTGATTTAATATTCGAACTGGGTGAAAAACAGACAGACGTTTTTTCCTGTTTGCAGATAAGGAAAAACGCCCATGTCGATGCACAGAAACTGGTACTTGATGGTGAACAGCTTGAATTGATTGAAGTGAAAATGGATGGTCAGCCTTTGTCGGCGGTAGACTATTGTCACGATGATGTTTCACTGACCATTATGCAGCCACCGGCATCCTGCAAACTTGAAATCCATACCGTTATCAAACCCCAGGAAAATTTTTCGCTGGAAGGCCTGTATAAATCCAGTGGTAATTTCTGTACGCAATGTGAAGCTCAGGGGTTCAGAAAGATCACCTATTTTATTGACCGGCCCGATGTTATGGCTGTATTTAGCAGTCGAATTATTGCCGATAAAAATCGCTACCCGGTATTATTATCCAACGGTAATCCGGTCGAAGCAGGTGACTATGATGATGGTCGGCACTGGGCTTTGTGGCGTGACCCGTTTAAAAAGCCCTGTTATTTATTTGCACTGGTTGCCGGTAAGCTGGATTATATCGAGGATCATTTTACTACCCTGTCAGGTCGTCGGTTACCACTGCGTATTTATGTTGAACCGCATAATATTAAAAAATGTGATCATGCGATGGCTTCATTGATCCATGCGATGCAGTGGGATGAGCAGACTTTCGGTCGTGAATACGATCTGGATGTATACAATATTGTGGCCGTCGATGATTTTAATATGGGCGCCATGGAAAACAAGGGGCTGAATATTTTTAATTCCAAATATGTCCTGGCACAGCAGGATACGGCGACGGATACCGATTTTATTGGCATAGAAGGTGTCATTGCACATGAATATTTTCATAACTGGAGCGGTAACCGGGTTACCTGTCGTGACTGGTTTCAGCTAACCCTGAAAGAGGGCCTGACCGTGTTTCGCGATCAGCAGTTCAGCGCCGATATGAATGCTGCCGGGCCGAAACGTATAGATGATGTCAATGTTTTGCGTACGGTGCAATTTGCCGAAGATGCCGGGCCCATGGCACACCCGATTCAGCCCGATTCCTACCAGGAAATCAATAATTTTTATACGGCCACCGTGTATAACAAGGGCGCGGAAGTGATCCGTATGATTCATACCCTGCTGGGTGAGGCAAATTTTCGTCGCGGTATGGATGGTTATTTTGATCGTTTTGACGGCCAGGCAGTAACCACTGAAGATTTTGTCTGTGCTATGGAGGATGCCTCAGGGTTTGATTTAACGCAGTTCAGGCGTTGGTACCACCAGGCTGGTACACCGACTCTAACCGTTAGCGAAGCATATGATGAAAGCAGGCAGCAATACACACTAAGCCTGTCGCAAACCACCCCGGCTACCCCTGCACAGGATAATAAAGCTGCTTTTTATATTCCGGTTAAGGTGGGTTTAATGGATCATCATGGTGAGCTGATGGCGGTACAACACCAGTCGGACAATCAGTGTGCCCACGCAAACACCTTTGTTCTCGCTTTAACCGGTCAAAAACAGCAATTTGTTTTTAATGAGGTGCGGGAAAAGCCGGTTTTATCTATTTTGCGAGGTTATTCTGCACCGGTTAAGCTTGATTTTCCCCGTAGTGATAACGAACTGGCTTTCAGTCTGGCGCATGAAAGCGATGATTTTAATCGTTGGGATGCAGGGCAACAACTGGCAACCCGTATAATTTTACAGCTTGTTAATGCCATTCAACATAAGCAGCCACTGGTTTTACCCGATTATTTTATTGATGCCTGTCGGGCAACATTAAATGATAAAACACTGGATAAGGCATTGCTGGCGCGTGCACTGGCATTACCTTCGTTGTCTTATATTGGCGAAATGATGGACATCATTGATGTTGATGCCATTTTTCAGGCACGTGAATTTATTCATCAGCAACTGGCTTTACATTTGCAGGCTGACTGGTTGCAGATGTACCAGCAAAACACACTTCAGCATTTCGATTTAAGCCCGGCATCCATGGGTAAACGGTTTGCTTGTAACCTGGCTTTATCCTATCTGATGTATATGCCTGATCTGGGTGTAGAGCTGGCACAGAAACAATTTAAACATGCCAGTAATATGACCGATCAACTGGCCGCATTCAAGGCGATGGTTCATCACCAGACAGCGGTATCGACTGAGGCTATTGAAGCATTTTATACACAGTGGAAAGATGATAATCTGGTTATGGATAAATGGTTTATGGTACAGGCAAGTGCGCCAGGTGAAACGACATTAAAACGCATGGAAGCGCTGTTTAAGCATCCTGATTTTGATATTAAAAATCCCAACCGTGTCCGTGCCTTGCTGGGTACTTTCTGTTCAGCAAATCCACCATGTTTTCATCACCGTAGTGGTTTTGGCTATCAACTGCTGGGTAGATATATTGAAAAAATAGACCCGTTGAACCCACAGATTGCTGCCCGACTTTGCATGCCGTTAACGCGCTGGAAACGTTATGATCAGAATCGTCAACGGTTAATGCAGACAGAGTTACAACGTCTGCAGGCGTTACCACATCTGTCGGCTGATGTTATTGAACTGGTAAGTAAAAGTTTGTAATACCGGTATGGATGATATTTGCGGGATATTCTTTATCCTGTAGTATTGACTCAACGGTGTACTTTATAAAGTATATTATTGTTTTAGCAGGTAAAAAATGGCTAATTTTCTGCCGATCTGGCATATACCGTCTACACTTAAGTAAGTATTATCTAAAGTGGAAATAAAAATAAGTTGTTACCAATAACCGGGAGCAGTAATTTATGTCAAATGTTGTATCTCTTTTCAGCAATATCGAGCAATATGAGGAGCGTCCTGTTGTCGTACTGGCAGATGATGACCCTTCTATTCGTCTGATGGTTCGCCATGTGCTCGAATCAGAAGAGTTTGACATAGTTGAAGCTAATGATGGTCTGGAAGCCATTAAAGCCGTGGAAAAACATCATCCTGCACTGATTTTGCTTGATGCTGTGATGCCAGGCATTGATGGTTTTACTACCTGTCAGCATCTTAAGGAAAAAGGCTATAAGGACATTCCGGTAATGATGATTACCGGTCTTGATGACGATGCTTCGGTAGAACGTGCTTATGATGTGGGGGCAATTGATTTTATTACTAAACCAATTAAATGGGCGGTACTAAAGCATCGGGTTAAATCGGTGGTTGCCAAGGTTGTTGCGGAACGCAAGGTTAATATGCTGGCCTACAGGGATAGCTTAACCGATTTACCTAATCGCCTGTTATTTGCTGATCGACTTGAACAGGCGGTTATGCGGGCACAACGCAGCCGTACATCGATGGCATTAATGCTCATTGATATTGATGATTTTAAACTGGTTAATGACTCCTTTGGTCATGATGCTGGTGATAAACTCATTCAGGCTGTGGGTAAGTTGATCGCACGCTCATTACGTCGTGCTGATACGATCGCACGTTTAGGTGGTGATGAATTTGCGGTAATCATCGAAGGCATCGAAACGGCAGATGATGTGATTTCAATTGCCGATAATCTGACCACCATTCTGGAACACAATGTCAGGCTGGATGAGCAGGAAACCTATACCAGTGCAAGTATTGGTATTGCTGTTTACCCTGATGATGGTGACGATGCCACTCAACTATTAAAAAATGCTGATACCGCCATGTATCGTGCAAAGGAAAACGGCAAACATTGTTTTCAGTTTTATAAGCCTGAAATGAGTGTTACCGCCATGGCGCGTCTGGAGCTGGAGAACAGTCTGCGCGCTGCTTTTGAAGCCGATGAGTTTCAGGTATATTATCAGCCAATTATCGATTTACACAAAAATGAAGTTTATTGTGTGGAAGCTTTATTACGCTGGCATCATCCTGACAAAGGTATGATTCAGCCGGAAGATTTTGTTTCAGTAATAGAAGATAGCAGCCTGATAGTTGCTCTGGGAGAATGGCTTATTACCAGTGTCTGCAAACAGATTAAAGCCTGGAATCAGGCGGGGCTAGGCCAACAACTGGTTTCCATCAATCTGGCACCAAAGCAGTTTAAGGAACAGGATCTGGTCGGTTTATTTACCCGGGCAATGACTGAGTATAATGTCGATGGCGAGTCACTGGCAGTAGAAATTACCGAGCGTACTTTAATTGATAATATCGGCGAAGTAGAAAGTACCTTAATTAAACTTCGTGAGATGGGGTTTGGAATTTCACTCGATGATTTTGGCACCGGTTATGCCTCACTGGCTTATTTAAAAGAATTTCCAGTAGATATTGTAAAAATTGATCAGGTCTTCATTGAAGGCATGCCCGATAATGAAGAAGATACGGCTATTGTTAATGCGATTGCCGGGTTAACTCGTGGACTTAAACTGAAATTACTGGCTGAAGGTGTGGAAAATGACCGCCAACTAGCCGTTTTAAAAGGTCTTGGTTGCCAGTATGCACAGGGCTTTTACTGGAGTAAAGCATTACCTGGTGATGAGTTTGAACAGTTCTATTTAAATCAGGTTTATAATATTAGTCAATAAACCCCTGATGACCGTGATTCGGTTCAGGCAAGCGTTATTTATCGCAATAACCCACCAACTTAGCTGTATTCCACGTCATGGATCAGACTGTTTCCATCTCTTTTTTATTTTCATTGCCCGGCCATTTACATGTAAAATCACTTTATACTGTAAAATAAGCGATACCCCGAATATTTTGATGGTCAATGATGCCGATAACTGAACAAATTTTACCCGATCTGAAACAGCTTGAAACACTGGTGCGCAAGGCAGCAAAAGAAGAACTGTTAAGCCAGTTTGGCCATGCTGAATATCATTACAAGGATGATGGCAGTGTGGTTACCCCGGCTGATTTTGCCATGCAGGAACGGCTGAAACAGGAACTGTTATTATTGTGGCCCCAATATGCTCTACTGGGTGAAGAAATGAGTGAACCACAGCAGCGTGCTGTGCTGGAAAGCCATGTCGCTTACTGGTGTATCGACCCACTTGATGGTACCAGTAACTTTGCTGCTGGTTTACCCCTGTTTGCCGTATCCATTGCGCTAATTATCAACCATCAACAGCAACTTGGGCTGATTTATGATCCGCTTCGTGATGAAATGTTTACCGCGATAAAAGGTCAGGGAGCATGGTTGAACGGAAACCGATTAAGTTACAGGCAATCGGATACATCATCAACAGGGCAAAAGGATAAGCATATTGTCGCTGAAATTGATATAAAGCGCCTGCCCCGAGCATTATCAATAAAGCTGATAGAAAATGATCTGTTTATTTCACAACGAAATCTGGGGGCTGCCACCCTGGAGTGGTGCTGGTTAGCGGCTAACCGTTTTGATCTATATTTGAAGGGTGCCCAGAAACTCTGGGATTATGCTGCTGGCAGCCTTATATTTGCCGAAGCTGGTGGTTACGCGCTTTCTCTGGATAATCAGCCGGTTTTTAAAGAGCAACTGGGTAGTCGTTCGGTTCTGGCAGCGCTAGATGAAGATTTATTTAAACACTGGTATAACTGGCTTGATATCCCCGTCAAAGGATAGCAAAAGGAATAACCGTTGAGAGCTTGCTTGCTGATATGGCTGATAATTTTTTATTGAGAGTAAATCGTGGCACCTGTTTTATTTGATATACGTGGTCTTATTAAATTGGGTATTGGTCTTATTTTATTGATATTGCTGGTATTCGTTAGTGGTTTCACCCTTGGTTATCACAAGGCTTCAAGTGATAGAATAAACGAAACCACCCGACTCGGGTTGAAACTACCGTTATCAAAAAGTGTTTCGGCGGCTGCTCTAGCACCTCAAATACCACTGAAAATTGCCCCGGGTATAGATATCGATGTTGATGAGCCTGATCGTGGTTCAGTGCAAAAACCGGAAGAAAAATTTGAATCTGTGGCGGCTAATGCGCTAGCCGTGACAAAAAAGCTAATTAACCCGATACAACCGGTTGGTATATCAGCTAAAGCAAAAAAGGCTTTATCTCATACAGAAGAACTTGTGTCACAAACCAGAATATATACTGTTCAGGTGGGTGTTTATCAGCATCATCGAAATGCAGAAAATTTGCTTAAATCATTACAGGCACGGGGTTTGAATGCTTACCTGGCTGATTTTTTGACTAAAAATCATCAACGACGCTATAACGTACGTTTCGGTTATTATGCTAATAAAAAGCAGGCCCGGCAGGCATTAAAAGTTTATCGTAAAGAATCAGGCGGAACGGGGTATCTGCTTAGAAGAGAAGCGATTTTTCATGCAAAAAATAACATAATTATTAATGCAAACACCGATAAAACTACTGAGTTTTGATTTAGACGATACCCTGTGGCCCTGTTTACCAACCATCATGGCAGCTGAGAAGGCACACTACCGATGGATGCAACAACATGTTCCAGTTATCTGTTTACATTACACCATAACACAACTAGCTGAAAAACGGCGTGCGTTGATGGCAGCTAACCCGCAATGGGCGCATGACCTGAGCCGAGTGCGAATGGAGTCTTTACGTTCATTAAGTCTTGAGTTTGGTCTTGATTTTAACTGGGTTCAGCCAGCTTTTAATGTTTTTTATCAGGCTCGTCAACAGGTAAAGATGTTCGATGATGTTGCCCCTGCACTGGATAAGCTGGCACAACATTATCGTCTGGTTGCATTGACAAACGGTAACTCGGATATGCAAAAAACAGGCATACAACCATGGTTTGAGTTTGCGCTGAGTGCCGCAGATGTCGGCGAAAAAAAATCACAGCCAGCTATTTATGCCATGGCGATGGCTCGTGCGGGTGTCACAGCCAGCCAGTGTGTGCATATTGGTAATGACCCGGAACAGGATGTACTGGGTGCGCAACGTGCCGGTATTTATAGTATCTGGTTAAACAGAACCGATATAGTATGGACGCAGACAGATTATTGGCCTGATGCACAAATAGGCAGTTTATATGAATTACCCGATTTGCTACTGAGTTTTTGTAATGTATAGCGCCGCCAGCTAATGCAAATTTTATTGCCGGTTGAAATTACTATATAATTATCCCTTTTCGCCTTCTTTTGAGACAGCCCAGATGATTTTTAAAACTGATGATGTTCGTATAACCGGCATTCAGGAAGTTATTGCCCCCAGAGTTCTGCATGAAGAACTGCCGCTCAATGAACAGATATCAGAAACGGTTTTTCACGCACGCTCAGCGATTCATCACATTCTTCATGGCGATGATGACCGGCTGGTTGTTGTCGTTGGTCCCTGTTCGGTTCATGACCCGGATGCAGCAAGAGAATATGCGAGTCGTCTAAAAAAATTAATGAATGAACTCAATGAAAACCTGTGTATTATCATGCGGGTTTATTTTGAGAAACCGCGTACCACCGTTGGCTGGAAAGGGCTGATTAATGACCCGGATCTGGATGAGAGTTTTCAGATTAATAAAGGCCTTAAGCTGGCACGTCAATTATTACTTGATCTGGCACAGCTGGGGGTGCCAACAGGCACGGAATTCCTGGATTTAATCAGCCCCCAGTATATCGCTGATCTGGTAAGCTGGGGCGCGATTGGTGCGCGTACCACTGAAAGCCAGGGGCATCGCGAACTGGCTTCCGGTCTGTCATGCCCGGTTGGTTTTAAAAATGGTACTGATGGTGGGTTTAAAGTAGCCATTGATGCGGTAAAAGCTGCATCTCATCCACATGTTTTTATGTCTTTAACCAAAGAAGGCCGCTCTGGTATTTTTTCCACCAAAGGAAATAAGGACTGTCATATTATTTTACGTGGCGGCAAACAGCCTAACTATGATACTTCGAGTATTCAATATGCGGTAGAAAAACTGGAAAAATACGGTATCAAACCACAGATGATGGTTGATTGTTCTCATGCAAACAGCCATAAGGATTTTCGTTGTCAACGGGATGTTTGTCAGAATGTTGCACAGCAGATTAGCAGTGGAGAAACCCATATTATGGGAGTTATGCTTGAAAGTAATCTACTTGAAGGCAGACAGGATGTCACACCAGATCAACCCCTGGCCTACGGGCAGAGTATCACCGATGCCTGTATGTCGTGGGAAAATACCGAAAACTGTTTACGTGAACTGGCTGATGCAGTCAAGCAGCGTCGCAAATTAATAAAAACATAAAAGACACACACCTACCTGCCGCACTCCTATGCAGAGTATGAAAACGATAAAAATCACCCTCTGAACATCCAGAATCAGGGGGTAATAATCCAGAACTGTTTGCCTTCTACCCAGCGCCTTCTGGTTAAGGGGTTTTCGGTGCAATAACGGCTGTATGTATGGTCGATAAAACGGTAGGCTAGTTGCTCATCGCGTCCTGCAGGAATACCCAGACGGGTTGTCTGGATAATTTTTTCCGGTTTGTCATTAATGTCATCAATATAAAAGCGATTGGCATCAAATACCTGCTGATCCCAGCGGGTGACTTTCAGATTCAGTGCCTGGCATAACAGTGTCTGTCCACGGCATAGTTTTTCTGCCGGGCGGATATCACCTGATGCTGTGGGATTTAACTGCTGCATGATCGACAGGGCTTTTTTACTGCTCAGCGTATCGCTAAATGGAAAGGCTGATTTAATCAGTACCGCATTTCCGGTACCTTTGCTGCTTATATTTAACGAATCTTTGCCACGGGCATAATACATATAAATCGTACCGGCAGGCATAAACAGTGCTTTACGTTTTGCCGTGTAACCGAGTGAGGCATGGCTGCCTTTCTCCTGCAGATAATACGCTTCAGTTTCGATAATACGTGCGGCTAGCCAGTGTCCGTGATAGTTTCTGCGAATGACCTTGCCGAGTAGTTTTCTGGCAAGCAGGCAGGCATCACAGTTAAAAAAAGCTGTTTGAATCATCATCCTGAATTAAGCCGAATATTTCATGCAAACACTATAAATAGAGTAACTACTCAGCGAGTAGTCAAATGTAACAGTAACGGCATAATAAATGGTTATATGACATTCTGATTTCAACATTTACAGAAATAAAGTTTCAGCCATCACTTCAAGTTTTTCAAGTTGTTTAAATAAACGTTGATGAATTTTTGTTATTTCAGTTGAGCTGATGGCTAATGGTGTCAGTTGATCTTCAGGTATCGACACGGGCTGATTTTGTTGTAAGGCTGAAACTATCAATGTAGTGACTCTCATAATCACCGCCATGTCCTGGCTTGATTTTTCAGCATCTTCATCAATAATCTGGTAGGCCATTGCATCAATGAATATCTGTGGGAGCTGCCAGCTTTTAGCTAATAAACGACCTGCATCGCAGTGATTGAAACCAAGCATAAATTGTAATGATTCGTCAAGATGCTCATATTCTCCTCTATTCGTCAGCTTAATAGCTTCGTTGACTTCTACAGGCAACTGATCCGACAGTAATAACAAACCCAGGTTATGCATCATCCCCGCCGCGCGGGCGCTTACTGGCTTGACTTCTGTAGATGGGCTGCTGGCACTTAATAAAGTTGCCCCCTCAGCAGCAAGCAGTGCTGTGGTCCAGAAATATTTACCATTAAATCCGGGGCAACGATTGGCATCAAAGGGCGAGGCAACAGCTAAAGCAATACCCACGCTTCTGATAATATTAAAACCCAGTCGGGCGCAGGCTATTTCCAGTGAGGTGATTTTATTGACGGGCCCCGACCAGGCAGAATTAGCAATACCAATAAGGCGTGTGGCAATAGCAGGGTATAATTCAATTTTTTTTGCAAGCTGGGTAAAACCGATGGAATCATCAGATAAGGCCTGAATTAAACCGGTAATACCTGGAGGCAGTATAGGAATATGATTAAAATTCAGTCGTTGCAGGACTTCATTTTCACTGTGCAGGGTATTTAGTATTTTCATCAGTTTGCTTTTGATGTAGGAATGGCTGTGTCATATTCATGCGCCAGTGCCATAAAATTATTCTTTACCAGTGCCGGTATTTTATCGGCACTGACCGGTTTGCTGAAAAAATATCCCTGAATCATTTCACAACCAAAACCATCGAGCGCAATAACCTGGTCCAGTTCTTCCACACCTTCTGCAACAATTTTATAACCAAGTGCATGAGCGACATTTACAATGGCACCGAGAATGATGGATGATTCAGGGTCGTTGAGCATATCAATAATAAATATCCGGTCTATCTTCAGGCAGTCAATAGGCAGATATTTAAGTGAAGATAATGAAGAATAACCAGTACCAAAATCATCAATAGCTATCTTCAGGCCCATGTCTCTTAGCCGGGTGAACAGTTCAATGTTTTCACCCGTTGTCTGTACAACACTTTCGGTAACTTCCAGTTCCAGATCAGTGGCTAGCATACCGGTGTCTGCCAGCACCTGTTTAACCGTATCGGCCAGTATGGGATCCTGAAAATGGGTAGGTGAGATATTTATCGCCATCTGTAAGTGCGGTAAGCCTGATTTAGACCAGCTGACAGACTGCTTGCATGCCGTTTTTAATACCCAGTTACCAAGCGTTTTTATCAGCCCGATTCGTTCTGCGATAGGAATGAAATGGTCAGGAGAAATCAGGCCTTTTTCAGGGTGATTCCAGCGGATGAGCGCTTCAACACCCACCATTCTGCCACTGCTTAAATCCACCTGAGGCTGGTAGTAAAGTTGTAGCTGATCACGTTCAATGGCAAGGCGTAAATCCTGTTCTATTTGCAAACGTGTTTCAGCCTGTGCTGTCAGGTCAGGATGATAGAAGGCGTAGCAGTGTCTGCCCTTTGCCTTGGCTGCATACATGGCACTATCGGCTGCTTTTAATAGTGTCTGTAAATCTCTGCCATCTTCCGGGTAGCGGGCAATACCAATACTGCAACGTGGGCGAATACTTTGCTTATCAAGTTTTAAAGGCTGGTTGATTTCGTGCAGACAGCGTTCAGCGAGTGCGGCTGCATCATATTCGTCATAGACATTATCAATAAAAATACAGAACTCGTCACCGCTGAGGCGAGCCACAAAATCACTATCACGCATCAGGTTCTGTAAACGGCTGGCAATAGCAACCAGTAGCTTGTCGCCGGTATTGTGGCCAAGGCTGTCATTAATATCCTTGAAACCATCGAGATCGAGATACAGTAGATTAAATTTTTCTTCGTGTCGCAGGGCACCTTTAATCTGATTTTCAATATACTGGTAGAAATAGGCTCGACTGGCAATGCCGGTGAGTTCATCAAAATAAGCAAGCTGGCGAATTCGTTGTTCGGCCTTATGCTGTTGGGTAATATCCTGTACGGTGCCAAGTAACACATTGCTGTTTTGGGTAAGCAGGGCAATTTCCTGATGAACAATGGTTTCGCTATTATTATCGGTGATCAGTCGAAAATCAGCTGCCTGGGTTGGTGCACCATGCACAGCGGCCATAATACTGTCATAAATAGATTGTCTGTCATCAGGATGAATATGCTCAAGGTAGCTGTTGATGTTACTGCATGCATCACTGTGCGTGGGGGTGAGCATAGTAATTAACTGGTCAGAAACAATGAACTCATCTTTATTGGCATCCCAGCGCCAGTGGCCTAATTTTGCCATGCGTTGGGCGATAGCGAGATGTTCTTTGTTTTCATGTAAAGCGATAATGTTTTGTGCCGCTCTGAGCTGAAACTGTAAGCGATGAATTAAAACAGTATAATTAAGCGGTTTACTGGCAAAACTGTCGGCACCTGATTGAAACGCATGATTCACCGATTCAGTATCTTCCAGTCCAGTAACCATCATAATGGGAATGGCGGCGGTATCGGGCTGATCTTTTAATTGCTGACAGACTTCAAAACCATTCATATCTGGCATCAGTGCATCGAGCAGAATCAGATCTGGTAAATGTTCGTGTATTTTACCTAGCGCCTGTTTCCCACTGGCGGCTTCATTAACAATAAAACCGGCACCGCGCAATGCTTCGCCGGTGGTCAGGCGGAAACCCTCATCATCATCGACCAGTAAAATATGTGCCTTACTGAATTCTGCTTCAGTTGTTGCTGGATTTTCTGTTGTGGTGACAGGTGCTGGTGTTCTTTCAGCAGGTCTGATTGATTCAAGAGTGTTTAATAATGAGGGAAGATTATTTTCAAGTGCGCTAATCAGATCATGCATAATATCAAGCTGATTGTTGCGAGCTGCTGTTTCAAGATGTACGCAATAATCTGAAAAAAGTGTGGCACCCAGTGTAGCGCTACTTGATTTCATGGTATGAGCAAGCATTCTGAGCTGTTCAGTATCCTGATTATTCCATGCGTAACGCAGATCTTTTACCTGTGTCGGGGTCTGCTGTAAAAAATGATCAATCGAACGTTGCAGAATATTTCGCCCATTTTTTTCATCCAGCTGGCGTAACATGGACAGGCGTTTTGTATCCAGTTGATTAATGTCAGTGTGCTGTGGTGTATCTGTATCTGCGGGTGTTAAATCCATGGCCGCTGCTGTATTTTGTTGTACTGATGTATCGCTGTCGGGCAGCCATTTTAGTAGAATATCAACCAGTGCAGATTGATGAAAAGGTTTGCTCAGGTAATCGTTCATGCCGACAGCCAGACATTTTTGCTGAATACCTTTCTGTATATCTGCCGTTAATGCAATAATCGGTACACATTCATTACCGCGTAGATGTTCCAGTTCACGAATTTTTTCAGTGGCTCGATAACCATCCATCGTTGGCATATGGCAATCCATAAAAATCAGGTCATAATGTTTGCGGGTGGCTGCTTCAAGCGCCTGAATGCCATCTGCCGTTACATCGACCTTACAGCCAAGGCCATCCAGCATACCCATCGCGACTTCCTGATTAACCAGATTGTCCTCAGCAAGCAGAATATTTTTATTGAATTTAACCGGTTTATGTTCAAGCAGGTCGGTATCTATATCAATAGCCAGAACGTCACATAAGCTCTGGTATAGCTCTTTTTGTTTTACTGGTTGTGGTAAAACCTGTGTGATGACAGTTTGATGCTGATTTGCAGTGGTCTGACGATAAGCCTGAGCGTTCAGTAATAGCACTGGCAGGTCAGGGATATCTGGATCGGCATCAATCGTTTTAGCCAGTTTGATACTGTCTGTTTGTGTTGCGCTCCAGTTGAATATAATAATCTGAAAGGGTCTGTTTTTAGTGGCAGCAGTGCGTAATTGCTCCAGCGTTTGTGTTGCTGTGGTAACAACGGTATGTGGTATTTCCCAGCTGTTCAATTGCAGGTGAAGGTATTGCTGTTTGTCATTATGGTCATCAATAAGTAAAACGGGTGCTTTGGTTAACGGATCTGTATTTAATGGTTTTGCTGTCGCTGATTTTGCCTTGTCCAGACTGATTGATAACTCGAAATCAGCACCTTTACCGGGACTGCTATTTAAATGAATCTGTCCTCCCATTAATTCCGCCAGGCGTTTGGAAATGGCCAGGCCCAGACCCGTACCACCATGATGTCTAGCTGTTGTGTTATTTGCCTGACTAAATGCGTTGAAAATATTTTGCTGTTGCGATTCACTGATGCCGGAGCCAGTATCAGAGACTTTAATCAACAAGGCTATGCGATTATCGTCAGGATTGGCAAGGTTTGCATACAGATTGACTTCACCTTTATCGGTAAATTTAATTGCATTACCCAGCAGGTTAATTAAAATCTGGCGTAGTCTTATTGGATCACCAAAAGCAAAGTCCGGGAGTTCTGGTGAAAGGTAATGATTAATGTTAAGCCCTTTTTTATGTGCCTGATCAACAACGATGTCAACCGTATCTTCAAGCAGATCCCGTAGCGGGAAATCTCTGTTATTCAGCTGTAATTTATTGGCTTCAATTTTGGAAAAATCGAGGATGTCGTTAATGACATCAAGCAGATTTTCAGCTGAACGGTATGCGGTGCTTGCCAGTCGTTTTGCACGTACATCCAGTCCACTATTGAGTAACAGTTCAGTCATACCCAGTACCCCGTTCATCGGCGTACGAATTTCATGGCTCATGGTGGCAAGAAAATTACTTTTCGCCTGGCTGGCTGCTTCAGCCTGTTCTTTAGCGGTTAATAAACTGTGTGTGCGTTGTTCAATTTTCTGTTCCAGTTTTAGCCGATAGTCAGCCAGTTTTTTATCGCGTTGATCGAGTTGTTTTACCATGCTGTTAAAGTTATTCATGATAGTACCAATCTCGTCATTATCAGCGGCTGGTTTTAGTTGAATACTAAAATCCTGTTGATCCGAAACCTGCTGCATGGCAGCCAGTAATTCCTGAATAGGTCTGGAAAATCGTTGCTGTAAACGATTAGACAGAAAGTAAACAATGAGCATGATAGAAAACCATAGCACTGAAATAATAAGTAGATAGCGAGCTAATGTATCAAACAGGCTGGACAGGCCTGTTTCTATAAATACAAAACCGGTATATTCGCCATGCAGATAAACAGGTTTATAGATATCAATATCATTAAATTCAATTCGGTATTGTGTATGCTCTGGTTTGTCCAGATAGTCAAGCCAGTTTCGGTCATCTTTTAATGTACTGTGCTTATAGAGCTTGTTCTGGTATGCGGCAAAAAGCCTGCCATCTGCGGTATAAAGCATAGCCGCATTAACAGCAGGGTTAGAAGCCAGGGTTGATAGTAAATGACTGGCGGTATACGGTTCATTCCGGGTGAGTGCTGTGGTGGCATTGTCAGCAATAAAACTGGCTAATAAATCACTTTGGGTGAGTAATATTTTACGGTGACCAAGAAATTCAAGACTAAGATAAGCCAGTGAGGCAAGCAACAATGCTGCGCCACTGGTTAGCAGAATCATAAGACGTAATTTTTGCGCGATTTTCATATTTTCTGCATATTTTCAGACAGGTTTTCAGTAAACGCCCTGTAGCAATATTATCATCTGGTGTAATGATAAAATAAGGTATTGTAATAATTTGCCCCATTTAAGGGGGAGAATGGATGGTAAATTAAACGTTAATTTTACCGTTTTAATTTTTTTATCAATGACATCATTTTTTCAAATCAGGCACCGATATAATAAAAACCATTATTATCAGTCTTTTCGACATACTGGTGGTTTTCTTTAGCGGTTCCTTGACCTGATACTATTTGTAAGGCTTTTCGTAAGGCTGTTCAGGCATCTGCCTGCTCATTTTTCAATGTTTGCAGGTAATGGAACAGCTTTCTGGCGGCGGCGGGTGGTCTGGCTTTTTCCTGCTCCTGTCGGGCACGACGGATAAGCTGGTTGATCTGTTGTCGGTTGACACTCGGATTATGCTGGATGATTTCAGTTAATACCTGTTTATCACCTTCAATTAAACGGTCACGCCAGCTTTCCAGACGTTTAAAGGCAGCGGTATTGGTGTCGTGTTGGTGTTTGATTTTATTCAGATGTTGTTCAATCTGCTGGTGGTCAATATTACGTAATAATTTGCCAATATAAAGACGTTGGCGTTTTAAACCGCTATTAGATTTGATTTTTAACGCAGTATAGACAGCCTGATTGAGTTCATCGGGTAGATTGAGTGCGGCAATTTCGTCTTTTTTTAATGCCAGAATAGCTTCGCCCAGTTTAACCTGTTGATGAGCTTCCTGTTTTAATCTGGTTTTACTGGGTAAAGTTTCGGCCTGGACATTTTTATTATCAGCATGGTTATCAGCATTTTTATTAGCCATTCTATTCATCGCTATCATCATCCGTTTTTGCATTGATGACCGGCTGATTATCGAACTGGACTGACTCAAGTTGCATACGTGAATTAAGTTTACCGTCACGGTAATTTTCTACAATAACCGGTAAATTATGTAAAGCCGGAGCCAGCCATACATGCAGTACGCGGGTCTTGTTTTTGTTGCTGCGAACCATCTCCAGTAATTGCCAGGATTTACCGGCAAAATAATACTGTTTTTTATTGCGCAGATTAAAAGTATATTTATCCAGTTCACCATTGATGACTGCCATATATGGATACTGATTTATTGTTTCACGAGCCTGAATCATTAAAGGAATCTGAAAAGACAGAATGTCCCATACTGGCCCCTGAGTATGGATGTTGACCGGTTTACTGCGAGAAATACCGGTGATTGTCGTACGATTGTTAGTGTGGTTCAGCCTGATATCTTCATTACGATTTTTTTCCCTGCCGGTTTGTCGGTAAGTAAATGTCTTTAGCCATAAGCGGCCATTGTGTTTATCGACAAGACTGCTGGCATCAACGGTATCATTACGGAACAGGGCGGCGATACCATAAAGCCGGGTTTGTTGACTTATTCTGTAACCGTTAGCGGTATAGCGTAAACGATAAATGGCTTCGGCCAGTTTAATATCGTATTTTGTAATCGCATAATGGGCAATAAATTCCGGCAGTAGCCGTGCCTGTTTATTGTGTTGCTGACTGTTGGCTGCCTGCACACTGATATTGGCAGAGAAGAAAAATAAAAATAAAATGCAAATAGACAGGCCAGGAACCTGTTCTCTATTCTCGGGCAGGCTTCTGGGAAGGCGTTTTTTCATATTATTTTTCATGCTATTTTACGCTCATGCCTTTTCCAGCAGTTTCCCTGCGTGCCATAATAACGGTTTATGCAGTTGTCGGTTATTAAAATAGACTGAATTGTGGTTAATTTTTAATCTGCCATCAATCAGCATAGCGATGGCGAGCGGGTATATCTGATGCTCCTGTTCGAGCACGCGTGCAGCGAGTTGCTGCGCTGTATCACCGGTTTTAACTTCAACAATTGCCTGTATGACCAGCGGGCCGCTATCAAGTTCTGAACTGACAATATGTACACTGGCACCATGATGGCGATCACCGTTTTCAAGTGCGCGTTGATGGGTATGCAGACCTTTGTACCTGGGCAGGAGGGAAGGATGAATGTTTAACAGCCGATCAGCATAATGCTGTATAAATCCGCTGGTTAGAATGCGCATAAAACCGGCGAGGATAACCAGCACAGGCTGGCATTTATCGATAGCTGCTATTAATGCCTGGTCAAATGTTTCCCGGCTGGGGTATTGTGTATGCTCGATAACCATGGTTTTTATACCGGCCTTTTGTGCCCGTTTTAAACCACCCGCGTCGGCACGGTTGCTGATAACGGTACAGATTTGTGCTCTGATCTGCCGGTTTTCTACGGCCTCAATAATGGCCTGTAGATTACTGCCAGACCCGGAAATCAAAACCACCAGTGAAGGTAACGAAGATATCATCATACTGTGATTAATCCAGGACTATGATGCAAAGACTACCCGTGCAGAAGTATCACTATGGGCAATTTTACCCAGCTGCCAGGCAGTTTCACCACATTGGCTGCATATTTCAAGGGTTTTTTCGGCATCCTCTGCTGCAACAATGACAACCATACCAACGCCGCAGTTAAAGGTGCGGTTCATTTCCTGCAGCTTTACATTGCCTTTTGACTGTAACCACTGAAAGACAGCAGGAAGTTGCCAGCTATTACTCTCAATGACGGCTTCGGTATTGGCTGGCAATACCCGTGGGATATTTTCCAGCAGGCCGCCCCCGGTGATATGAGCCATGGCATGAGGTCGGATCTCAGTGAGCAGTTGATGAATGGATCGTACATAGATACGGGTAGGCGCAAGCAGGGCATCACCCAGCGTCATATCAGTATCAGTAAGTTTCTGGCTCAGGTCAGCCTGGTTGACTTCAATAATTTTACGAATCAGTGAGTAACCATTAGAATGCGGGCCGCTGGAAGCCAGGGCAATCATAACATCACCTGCCTGCACCCGGCTGCCATCAATAATCTGCTGTTTTTCGACAACACCGACACAGAAACCGGCCAGGTCGTAGTCACCTTCGCTGTACATCCCCGGCATTTCTGCCGTTTCACCGCCAATCAGGGCAGCGCTGGACTGGCGGCAGCCTTCTGCAATACCTGCTACCACATCGGCAGCGATTTGTGCATCAAGTCGGCCGGTGGCGTAATAATCGAGAAAATACAGTGGCTCGGCACCCAGTACCAGAATATCATTGACGCACATGGCAACCAGGTCTATGCCGATGGTATGGTGAATACCCAGTTCGATGGCCAGTTTCAATTTGGTGCCAACGCCGTCGGTGCCGGAGACCAGCACCGGATGCGCGTAACCCTCGGGCAATTCAAACAGCCCGCCAAACCCGCCCAGACTGCCCATGACACCGGGCCGACGGGTGCTGTCTACACTGGCTTTGATTTTTTCGATAAAAGCATTGCCGGCATCAATATTAACGCCGGCATCACGATAATTCAGGGATTTAGATGATTGACTGGACATAATTGTTTGTACTTTGTTAAAAATATTCGGCTTGTCTGATTGTGTCGATGTGCTATTGTACACGTTCCTTGAAACGTGATAAAAATTATTGTTATTTTATTGTTATCATATTGGTATTTATTGTTATTAATACAGGTGATTTTTCCAGACAGAGACTTTTGTACGCTAAAGACACCAATAAAAATGATCTGGATTATTTTCGGGCTGCATCAATAAATCGCCGCTTGCTGCTCTTGATCTTATGCAAATACTTATGCAAAAACAGCTATTTATGAAACTGAAAATGTCTTTGCGAGCGTTTATTGTGATCCTGTTTGCGCTCATTTTTCCGCTTAAATCCTCTTTTGCAGGGCAAAGCCTGAATCTGTATGACGTTACGCTGCCGATCGCCGATGAATCAGTGCTAAGTAGAAACCAGGCTTTTGCTGAGGGGCTGATGCAGGTTTTTATCCGTCTTTCCGGTGACAGTATTATTGCCACAAAGTTAAAATTACCTGCTGCCAGTGCTTATGTGAAGCAATACAGCTATCAGCCAGTGGAAAATCCGCCAACCAGTGATTCGGGTGAATTACTCAATTTTCAGCTTACTGTTCATTATAATGGCAGCCGGGTTGCGGATTATCTACGTAAAAATGGTTTTCCTATCTGGGGACAATACCGTGCCCGGCTGGCTGTCTGGCTGGTTGTGCGCGATGGCCAACATCAGTATATTTTAAAAAATAGTAATCGTTCGCTTATTAAAACAGCGGTAGATAGAGCCTTGCAGCGACGTGGCGTCGCGGTGGCCTGGCCAGATTATAATAAACAGGATCAAAAATATCTGAGCTTTTCTGATATTCGTGGCGGGTTTCGTGACCCGCTTGAGAAAGCCTCAGCGAAGTATACAAACGGCCCGATATTAAGCAGCAGTTTTACCTGGAACGGGCATAACTGGCAAACCGACTGGACACTACTGTTTAAAAATACAGAACATCGCTGGCACAGTAAAGGACAGAGTTATAATGCTTTGATTCAGCACGCTATCGATCAGATTGTTGATACAATGGGGCAGGTTTATGCTATTCGTGAAATGGAATCAGGCCAGGAAGCTGAACCCGTTTACATTAGTGTGCGTGGTATTAATAATATTGCTGATTATAAACAGGTTAGTGATTACCTGCGATCCATGCCGGTGATAAAGCGCTTGAAAATAAAACAGGTGAATCAGACTGCGGTTGAATTTGAGCTGGATCTGCGTAGCCGTCAACAGGCGGTACTCAGGTTGCTAAAAAATGAAGGTAGACTAATTCCGGTTACGCCGCCAGCCGATAACAGCCAGCAGGCAGCGGACGGGGTAAATCAAGTGGAGACAGATTCAGCCATGACAGATTCAACACTTGCCAGCCAGTCATCCGCTGAACCCGCTGGGTTAGAATCCATGCCAGTCATTTCCCCGCATGTTAATACATTGCCTCAGTCTGGTGCTACGCAAAAAATTAATAATCTGGTAGCGGGTAATAATACCAGTGAAGATATTAAGCAGGTTGAAAACGGCTCTGTTGTCACGCAAACAGCAGCTGTGATAAAACCGGTTATTTATTATTTTCGCCTGCCATAATTCTGGCGATAATCGTTTTCTGTAGAATTACAATGTTGTTATAACGGTTATATTCTGTCTATGTCATTCACATCAGTACATCCACAACTGCCTTTAGGCCTGGAACCTGGTGAATTATTTAACTTCGATACCTTTGTCGAAGGCGATAATACACTGGTCACAGCTGTTTTGCGTCAATGTGCACTGGGTGTAGGTGAAACACAGGTCTATATCTGGTCTGAGGGTGCGCTGGGTAAAACGCATTTATTACAGGCCTGTGGTCATCTGGCAGCCAGACATCAACGCACAGTCTGTTATCTCACCGCAACGCAAATACAGCAAAATAGCATAGAAATATTTGATGGCCTGGAGCAATTGCAGCTTGTCTGTCTGGATGAACTGGATTGCTGGTTGAACAGTCCCGCCTGGCAGGAAGCGTTGTTTGATTTAATCAATCGACTACGTGAACGAGGTAGCAGTCTGGTGATGGCTTCTTCGTATTCACCGGATGCCAGTGGTATACAGCTGGCCGATTTACGTTCTCGTTTAAGCTGGGGGCCGGTCTTCCAGCTTAAAACTTTGTCTGATCAGGATAAGGTGCTTGCATTGCGCGCTCGTGCTCGTCAGAGTGGACTGGAGCTGGCTGAAAATGTCGTAGATTATCTGCTGCGGCGCTATCCTCGTGACCTGGCTGATCAGTTCAGGCGGCTGGAAATACTGGATAAGGCAGCCATGTCAATGCAGCGCTCAGTCACTATTCCTTTAATTAAAACCGTTTTTCCCGAAAATTAACTCGCCTGTTTTATAGTGGCTAACTATAGCTGAGACAAGCCAGTATTATCCATATTACGACATAATTGTCATAAAGTGACAAAAAAAAATCACTTTTTTTCTTCCATACTTCTTTGATTTTCACGTACTTACCGTCTATTTTATTAGTATTACAAAACTTTACAAAAAATAACTAAAGTTTTTCTGCGGTTCTATCTGCAGTTCTAAATGTACTAAATCTTCCTTTGATGAAATGTCTGCAGCCATGTTGCCCGTTATGGTAACTGCCTCTGTGGGTTGGTTGTGGCTATAAAAAATAATAATGAAGCACAAAACAGAAATGAAAATCGGGATGGGGACTGATTTAATCACGCTATACATACCCGTGAGGCAAATAAAATGGCTCTGCCATTGGCTAGCGGTATTCTTTCGATGTTGCTGGGTACTTTTTTGTCTGCTACAAACCTCAGAGGTTTTTGCAGCGGCAGGTGACAATATTACTAATATTGCAACCATAGATTACAAAATTGCCGGTGTTAAAGCGACAGCAACAGCCAGCACAAGTTTTATTGAAGATCGGCTAATCAATTTTATCGTCAGTAAAATAAATGACGGTATTTATGATCCGGTTATTGCCGGGATGAATGGTGCGCTGATGAGTTTTTCGGTCCTGAATACGGGCAATAGTAGCCAGGATTTTCTGCTGGCTGCCGTCAATACCACTCCTAACCCATTCTCATCCCTGACTGACAGCTTTAATGCACAGATACCAATGCGGGTCTTTGTTGAAAGCGGGGTCACGCCCGGTTATCAGGCTGCACAGGATACTGCCACCTATATTGATGAACTTGCACCCAATACCGCAATAACAGTCTATGTCGTCGCCAATATACCTGCCGGCCTGACAAACAATGAAGTAGCTGCGGTTGCTTTAATTGCTCAGGTTGCACAGGGAGGGCGTAGTGGTTCACAGGGTAATGTAATCACTCATGACAGTAACGGGCATATCAGTCCAGCCAGTCCACCTTCAGGGTATAGCAATGGTGCTACCAGCGTTAGTGCTGGTAGCAGCCTGAATATACCCGACACAAATGGCATGGATACTGTCTTTAATGACCCTGCCGGCAAGGCAGCTGAAGATGTGAGCAGTTCACTGGTACAGGATATAGCTGCTAACGGTCAGCATGCTGATGCCGGGGCTTTTCGTGTTACTCCGCCGGTGTCCATCAAAAAAACAGTCACGGTGATTGATTCAACTGGAGGCAGTGATCCCCGCCCGGGAGCAATCTTACGTTATCAGCTGGATGTGACTGTGCTGGGTAACAATGAAGTTAATCATCTAGTGATTCATGATGATATCCCTGCCCATACCAGTTATACCGATGCATCAATCAGCCTGAATGGTATCGCCCAGAGTGATGCGGATGATGCCCCGGTAGATTTCTCACGTGCCATCAACATCAACAGTAAACCGGTCACGGCTATTGAAGTCGATCTGAGCCATGGTGGCTTTTCTCCGATACTACCGGGTGTCACCAATAAAATTATTTTTGAAGTAACCATTAACTGAGGTAATAAAAAATGCCAGGTAAATACATAAGTAACAAAACCATAAAAAATATTCTGTTAATAATATCACTTGGTGGTATGAGTCTGCATGCCTATGCCGGAAAAGGAGCCATTCAGTTTAGTAATAATGCATTTAAACAGATCATGACAACAGATAAAAAAGGCAATAAAAAAATCGATTATGTTAAACCTGATCTGGTCTTGCCGGGTGATGTGATTCTGTATCAGATTAAATTCAAAAACATCAGTCATCAGGTGGTTAGCAATATTGTTATTAATAACCCGGTTCCCAACAATTCAAAATACCGGTCAGGAAGTGCCGACAGTGAAAACAGTGTGGTGACTTTCTCAGTTGATGGGAAACATTTTAAAACAGCGAAACGGTTAACAGTAACAGATAAAACAGGCAGCTCGATAATAGCGAAACCTGAGCAATATAAGGCCATTCGCTGGGTGTATAAAAAATCATTGAAACCGGATGAAACCGCCATGGTTTCCTACAAAACACAAATTAAAAAATAACCTGACAGGCTATTTCTATGCGTAATTTTTCTATGCGTAATTTTTCAATAAGGGTAGCTGTTTACCTGCGGTTGAAGGTAAACATCAATCGTGTTTTTTATTCTGGTAATACGTCGTCTTTATCCACAGGTCCGCCACGGCATGCCGATTCACCGATGGACCTGTAAGGATTTCTTCTGAAATAAAAACGGGCAGGGGATGCCCGATAAAAATGAAAAAAATAATAACAGTTAACGTTTTAACCTCGATATGAGGCTTAACAAGAGGTAAGTAATAATGAAAACAAGTACCAAGAACAGGCTTATTGGTCTGGCACTGGCAGGCAGTTTTGCGCTGTTAAATGCACCTGATGTACTCGCCGCCGCCGGTGATCCCATCAGTAATACCGCAACACTGGGTTACAAGGTTGGTGGTGTGACCCAAACGGTTATTGAATCGGGAACAGGAACGGGTAATTCTACACCGGGTGTCGGCAAGGGGACAGCAACCACGTTTAAGGAAGACCGTCTGGTTAACTTTACCGTAACGCGTGGTGGGGCAACGTCAAGTGCTACACCAGGTGGTTCTTTGCAGGTGGTGACATACACATTAAAAAATACCGGTAATGCGCCCCAGGGGTTTTTATTAAAGGGACTTAATAATGCCGATGCAACGGTCGATCCTTTTGGCGGTAGTGCCGATGTGTTTGATGCAGCAACGGTACAGACTTTTGTGGAAAGTGGTACCACACCAGGCTTTCAGTCTACACAGGATACGCAGGCCTATGTAGCGACCCTGGCGCCGAATACCACAAAGACAGTCTATGTGGTATCAACCCTGCCTACAACACGTACGGATGGTGTTACGGCACTGGTTAATGGTGATGTTGCGGTGATGTCATTAGTGGTACAGATCGCCAAAAACAACACTACCGGTATTGCCGCGGATGCTATTGTTACCGATGATAACGGTCATGCCAGTCCCGGTGGTAGCGGCTTCAGCAATGGTAGCGTGTCGATTACTGCCGGAACGCCAGTGGCCGCAATTGCTGATGATCCTGCTACCGTGCAGACCGTATTTGGTGATGCGGCAGGAACCAAAGATGGTACTGGTGCAGCCGACACCGCCAGTAATGGTCAGGATTCAGATAATAGTTCCTATACGATTCAATCAGCATCGTTAACTGTTAAGAAGAGCTCGACTGCGTTATGGGATCCGGTGAATTTGAATGCCAACCCTAAAGCGTTTCCTGGTGCTTATGTGCGTTACACCATCACCATTAGCAATGCGACTGGTACTGCGGCAGCTGATCTGACGACATTGTCTGATGTACTAACTAATGCTCTGGCTCTGGATCCAGACTTCGCTGATGGAAGCTCAGCAAATATCCCGACCATTGGTGCAGGTAAAGCGATTCAGATAAGCAATGTCAGTCATGGCGTTACAAAATACTGTACTGGCGATATTGGCGATGCTGATGGGGATGGTTGTAAGTATAGCGGTGGTGCCGGTGGAACAGTCAGTGCCAATATCGCAACCCTGATGGGTGCGACTGATGCGAAACTGGCTGCTGGTGAATCATTGACGATCACCTTTAATGCCATTATGCAGTAACGGCTGTTGCAACGCTTGATTAACATGCAGCAGGTAACAGGCAGACTATTCTCAGGCTGTCCGGGGTGTTTTACCCGGGCAGTTCTGTCTGTGTGTATTATCTACCTGTATTATTGCTTAGTAACCATTCTGGCAGTAATTTTTAATCAATCATGCAACAAAAATAAAACGTCTTATACCGGTAATTGTATAAGGCGTTTTCTGCTAATGTTCGACAACTACCAAACCGTCAGTCATTACCGGAAAACGTTAATAAAGTATCTAACCACATTCATTTGTCTATTAACCGGGTTTAATGTATTTGCGATAACGCCACCTGGTACACTGATTAGCAATACCGCAACTGCCAGTTTTAATTATCTGGCTAATGCAGCAACCGCCAGCAGTAACACGGTAAATGTAAGCAGTACCATTATTAAAACACCATCATCCATTCAGTTATATCAATACGCACCTGGTGGCGGTGAGATTGCTATTCCTGTTGTCACGCAATATGCAAACAGTGGCTCAACCAGTGCCAGTTTTATTGTCTCCCCGGATCCACAGGTTCCTCAACCGGGTGCTGCACCTGTAACCATAAATCCACATACCCCAGTGGCTTTAAATAAAGTTAATGCCTACAGCACCGGCGAACCGGTATTTATACAGTTGACTGATAAGGATCAGAATTTAAACCCGGCACAGAAAGAAACCGTTACTCTCGAAGTGAGTAGTTCAGCGGGTGACAGGGAAGTGATTAAATTAACCGAAACCACCGTTAACAGCGGTGAGTTTAGCGGCTATATTCAATCGACAGCAAACCCTGTCACCCAATATGACGGCTTATTAACCCTGGGCGAAGGCACTAAGGTAACGGCAAAATATACCGATAAATATGATAGTACAGATATAAGTATTGCCGATTCACAGGCCGATCCGTTTGGCCGGGTGTTCAGTAGTGTGGATGGCAGCTTGCAGAACGGAGCAGTGGTAACACTGTTTGATAGCAACGGTATTCCGGCCAGGGTATTTGGTGATGACGGGGTAAGCACTTTCAGTAATCCGGTTGTCACTGGTAGCACAGTAACCGATAGTGGTGGAACGATTTATCATTTTCCAGAAGGTGAATACCGTTTCCCGCGTCTTGCAGCCGGTCATTATATCTTGAAGGTGACACCACCACCAGGGTTTGCTGCGCCATCACAGAGCAATGAACAGGCATTACAGAAACTTTCTGGTGCACCCTATGCGCTGGTTGCCAGTGCCTCATTTGCGCAATCCTTTAATCTTGTTGCCGGGCCGCCATTACATGTGGATATACCCATTGACCCATTGACATCCATACTGGCGATTGAAAAAACTGCTGCAAAGGAAAATGTAGCCAGGGGTGAATTTGTTGCCTATACATTAAAACTGGATAATATTGATGCTACTGCAGCATCGCATAATATTGTTGTCACCGATACTCTGCCACCGGGGTTACGTTATCAACGCGGTTCGGTTACTTATGACGGTACAGGTGGAAACGATCCGATTGTTTCCGCGGATGGGCGTACCCTGGCGTTTACTATCGGCTCACTGGCACCAAAATCTTCGACACAGATAAAGTATGTAACAGAAATTACGGTTGCGACACCATTGGGCAAAGCAGTCAATCATGTGTTTGCAGAAGATGATCGGCACATAAAATCGAATACTGCATTAGCTGCTATTATGGTAAACGAAGACTTATTTTCCAGCCATAGTTTTATTGCTGGACGTGTCATTGTCGGTGGTTGTAATACACAGAGTGTTACCGCTGATCCTGGATTGCCAGCAGCTCGTGTGTTAATGGAGGATGGTCGTTATGCGGTAACCGATGATAACGGGCGTTTTCATTTTGAAGGGATAACACCTGGCAGCCATGTTGTACAACTGGATAAGGATAGCATTCCAGATAATTACCAGGTGATAGATTGTGTTAAAAACACTCGGTTTGCCGGTACCCCTTATTCACAGTTTGTTGATATCCAGGGTGGGTCACTATGGCGTACCGATTTTCATATTAAACAAAAGCCTCCCTTAATCGGCACCAGTTCTGTTTATATACAGAGTAACGTGACGGCTGAAAATAATATTCAATACACAGTTAATATGCAGAATGGAAAAATACCGGTGAAAAATTATCGGTTAATTATTAATTTACCTGCAGGCATGACGTATATTCCAGCCAGCAGTCAGCTTGATGGGCATAATATAAAAGAACCTTATGTGAACGATAATATTCTCATTTATCGCCTCGGCGATCCTGGTAGTAACTGGCAGAAAAAACTGGTATTTCGTGGGCATGTAAAAAACGGGGCAGAGGGCGGTCTGATAACCACAGCAGTAGTTATGCTGGATACTTCATTGAAGAAAAATATTCGTTCAATACCCGTTAAAAATAAATTACAGGTGGAACCTGGTCATATTGATAAAAAATCCATTTCCTATCGCACCTACTTCGAACCCATGGGTGCTGCGCTATCCACTACATCAAGAAAGGATTTGCAGCTGGTAATAAAAAAACTGGGTGATGTACGTATCAGTCATAGTGAAGTAAAAGCTTATACGGATAATAAGCCAGTTAAACCCCGCAGCCAGTGGTTATATAAAAATAATAAAACCCTGTCGATGGCACGTGCCAGAGTGCTTGGCGATTATTTGACTAAAAAGTTAAATATAGATAAAAAAGCCATTACCCTGATGCCGGAAGGTAGTAGCCACCCGTTAATGAAAAATGATTCCATGGAAGGTCGTGCCAGGAATCGTCGCGCCGATTTAATTTTACATACCAGTAAAATTACCGATCCAGAAAAAATTGACCTGCTTCGTTCAAAAAGTGAGATAGGAAAAATAAACTTAAAGGGGCAGCCAAATTATAAAGGGGAACCAAATTATAAAGGGGAACCAAATTATAAAGGGGAACCAAATTATAAAGGGGAACCAAATTATAAAATCAATAAAAACTATAAAATCAATAAACTGATTGAAACGCCTGATATTTCCCAGCAACGTGATATCAGTAATTTTGATGAGATATGGATAAAAACTCAGAAGCCGGGTTATAAATGGTTAATGCCGGATGTAAATTTTTCACCTTCGCAGTCTTCAGTCAATATTGCTATTAAACATAAACCTGCTGATCATTTTGAGATGCGCTTAAATGGTAAATTAATCAATCCGTTATTTTACTTTGGTGCAATAAAAAATAAACAGGGTACGGTTGCTCGTAGTTACTGGCAGGGGGTGTATTTGAATGCGGGAAATAATCACTTTGAATTTATAGTAAAGGACAATAACGGTAAAGTTATTCGTCGTATGCAACGTGATATTGTGTTTGCTGGTGTTCCTGTGCGCGCACAACTGGCGGAGAAATATTCCCGTTTAATTGCTGATGGTCGTCATAGCCCGGTTATTGCCATAAAGGTATTTGATAAAAACGGCTTCCCGGCCAGGCCTGGTTCGCGCGGTAAATTCGCAGTAGCACCGCCATTCTTACCACAACAGGAAGTTAAAGCGCTTCAGTTTAACCGTTTGTCAGGGCTGAATCGGAAACTGCCTGAATATGTTGTCGGGGCTAATGGGCTGGCATATATTGTGTTAGAGCCAACAACCACAACAGGTAAGGTGGATATAAAACTACCTTTTAGCGGACGTAGGAAAGTTCATATTCAAACCTGGTTGCAGCCTGAAGTACGCGACTGGGTGATGGTGGGGCTAGTAGAAGGGACAGCTGGATATAACCATATTTCGGGTCATCAGCAATCACCTGTCGGCAGCGATATAAAAGACGGTTATTATAGCAATGGAAAAATGGCATTTTATGCTAAGGGAAGAATAAAAGGCAAATGGTTGTTAACTACAAAATACAATACATCAAAGCATCGTATCGCTGGTAACAATCGACTTAATCAGTTAATTGATCCGAACACGTATTACACTATTTATGGTGATACTTCGCGCCAGCGTTTTGATGCCTCAAGTGCAGATAAACTGTATATAAAAATAGAGCGTGAAAAGTTTTATGCTTTATATGGCGATATGGATACCGGACTTAATGTCACCGATTTATCTAAATTTAGCCGACCTATGACCGGGTTTAAGTCAGCAGGTGATTTCAAAACATTATCTTATACAGCCTTTGCAGCAGAAAATAAAAATAACTTTGTTAAAGATGAAATACAGGGACAGGGAATTTCAGGTCTGTACCATCTGTCGGCCAGAAATATTACTATCAACAGTGATACCATTACCATTGAAACCCGTGATCGTTTTCGCAGTGAAATTATTCTTAATACACAAACATTACGGCGTTATCTCGATTACACTATTGATTATCAGGCTGGAACCATTTACTTTCGGCACCCGATAGCAAGCCGTGATGAAAACTTTAACCCTGTTTTTATTGTTGCTGATTACGAAGTTGAAACCCCGGTAACAGGTGCTATAACCGCAGGTGGACGTGTTGCCGGTAAATTTGCCCAGGGTCGGCTTGACGTCGGTGGCAGTATTATCCATGATGGCAGTTATCAGGCAAAAGGTAATTTATATGGTGTTGATGCAAAAATTGAACTGGATAAGCAAACCGAAATAAAACTGGAAGTGGCAAGCAGTAAGGTTAATCACAGGCGTAAATCCGTAACCGGGAGTGCTTATTCCGCACAGATTGTCCATGGTGGTGACCGGCTTAAAGCTCGTGCCTATGCAAAATTACAGGATACAGATTTTGGCCTGGGGCAACAATCAATAAGTCAGTCTGGAACCAGGAAAATGGGTGTGGAAGGGAGTTACCAACTACACGGGAATGCCTCACTAGATGCAACTTTTTATCATGAAAACAATCTGGCTACTGCGGCCAGTCGCAATGTTGCACAAACCGGTATTCGTTATGGTAATAACAGCTACGCATTAAACGCAGGCGCAAAAATAGCCCATGATAAAGATAGCACTGGCAAAATCAGTGATTCAAATCTACTGATTCTGGGAGCCTCAAAAAATCTGCTGGATAATGTAATGAAACTGCACGGTGCAGCTGAAATTGCACTGGGCCAGAATAATGCCAACCCCGATCATCCATCACGTTATATTCTGGGGGCAGATTATTTTGTTACACCTAAGGTTGATCTGTTTGCGGATAATGAGTGGACATTTGGCAAAAAACAGAACACCCAGATGAGTAAAGCCGGGCTGCGTTCGACCCCATGGACAGGCGCACAGCTGAACACTGCCATCAACCAGCAGAATAATGAAAATGGCATCCGTTCCTTTGCGACCATGGGTTTGACACAGTCATTCACGCTTAATAAACGTTGGAGTGGTGATGTGGCCATTGACCAGTCGAGAACGATACGTCATCCAGGTGCTAAACCGTTCTATAAAAATGTACCCATAGCACAGGGGGCGAAGGATGATTTTGTTGCGGTTTCGGTGGGTACTACCTATCATGCCGAAACGTATACCGTCAATGACCGGCTGGAATTTCGTCATGCCGACACCGAAAATAAAGTTGGTCTGCTGGCCAACTGGGAACATTATCTAAATCAGGGTACAGGCTATTCTGCCAGTACCAGACTGTTTCAGACGAAACGTGCTAATGGCAGCAAACTACTCGATGGTGATGTGCGCTTTTCACTTGCTTTTCGCCCACTGCTATCTGCGTGGATAGTATTTAACCGGCTGGATTTTAAATTTAATTCTACAACAGATTTCACCGGTCTGACTAACCGCCAGCGAAAACTAATTGATAACCTTGCAGCCAATTATCTGGTCGATCAGCGTAATCAGCTGGCCTTTAATCTTGGCATAAAATACGTTGTTGATAATATCGATGCGAAAGAATATAACGCGATGACGTATCTATTTGGCAGTGAGTATCGTCACGACCTGAATGATCGGTTTGACGCGGGTATTCATGCAAATGCCCTGTACTCAGCAAATTCATCGATATTGAAATATGCCAATGGTGTATCGCTGGGCTGGAATATGAAACGTAATATCTGGTTGAGCGTGGGTTACAATATCAGCGGTTTTGATGATAACGATTTTAGTGCAGCGGGTTACAGTGCACGCGGCCCCTATATCCGCTTTCGCATGAAATTTGATCAGGATACAGCAGCCAGTATTAAACACTGGCTTAATTAGGGAAACGCCGAATACCCTTTGCTCATAAAAAAAACTTATCGAAATATACAAGACACTTAGGTTTTTCAGGGGCGGTTTTATAGAGAAATTGCTCTGAAAAGAGTATAGTACGCACACTCTGCACGCATGGTCTATATAAATATCGATGACCGAGCTGCGCAATAAGATTTTTTTATATAGAATAAATTATTGATTTATCTATTGATTTATCTATTAATTCATATCTATTAATTTAAACCTGACACAAGATCCTTTGGAGGAATAAGATGTCGGATATCGTTGCAACCAATCAGACTATTCTGGTTGTCGGTGGTGGCATTAGCGGCATGACGGCTGCATTAGAAGCTGCTGAAATCGGCAAACAGGTCATCGTCATTGAAAAATCACCATCAATCGGCGGTCGAGTGACCAGGCTCTATAAATATTTCCCTAAATTATGTTTTCCGACCTGTGGTCAGGAAATTAATCAACGGCGTATGGCGGCTAATCCGAACATCACTGTGCTGACCATGGCCGAAGTCACCGATCTGCAGGGCGATGCCGGAAATTATACGGCAACAGTAAAAATCAGCCCGCGTTATGTGAATGCAAACTGTACGGCCTGCGGTGATTGTGCCAGTGTTGTCGAAGCGGAGCTTGATGACCCTCACAATTATAATATGAGCAAACACAAAGGCGCTTATCTGCCACATAATATGGCGATGCCAAAACGTTATGTGCTGGCACCGGAAATTATTGCTACCGATGATGCCGAAAAAGCCAAAGCAGCCTGCAAATTTGATGCCATTGATCTCGATATGCAGGAAGAGACACTGGAACTGAAAGCCGGTGCTGTGGTCTGGGCAACAGGCTGGCGTCCATTTGATGCCGCAAAAATACAGCCCTATGGTTATGACCGCATTGATAATGTAATTTCCAGCGTTGAGTTTGAACGTATGATGGATCCATTTGGCCCTACTGGCGGTAAACTGGTTCGTCCTTCCGATGGTAAAGAGGCTAAAAATATCGCCTTTATTCAATGTGCTGGTTCACGTGACCGTAATTACCTGAAACACTGCTCACGCATCTGCTGCATGGCCTCTTTGAAACAGAGTACCTATGTCACCGAAAAATTTGGCGATGAAGCCGATGTCAGCATTTATTATATTGATATTCGCGCCATTGACCGGTTTGATAATTTTTATCAACGGGTTAAGGAAAATCCCAACGTCACCTTTATCAAGTCGAAAGTGGCGAATATTGTCGAAAATAAAAAGAACGGGAATCCGGTTCTTAACGGGGTTAATGTAGAAGGTTATCATCGTTATGCCAATGAACATGACATGGTGGTACTGGCCGTGGGTATGCAACCGAGTGTGGATAAAAACGCATTCCCGATAGAACTTAAATTAAACGATGAAGGTTTCATTGAAAGTGATGAAGCCAATGGTGGTATCTTTGCGGCAGGCTGTTCAGCGGATGCGCTCGATGTGAATCGCGCCGTCCAGAGTGCAACCGCATCTGCATTAAAAGCCATTCAGGTTGTTAATCGTGTAGCACAGGCGGAGGGTTAAACGATGGCTGATGAAAAGAAGATAGCTGTTGAAAAGAAGATTGGTGCTTATATCTGTAATGGATGTGGCATTGGTGAACGTCTGGATTCCAGCCAGCTGGAAACAACAGCTAAACGTGATGGCAAAGCCGCTATCTGCCAGCAACATGATTTTTTATGTTCCGAAGCGGGTGTAAAAATGATTCAGGATGATATCGATAATGAAGGCGTCAATCGTGTGGTTATTGCCGCCTGTTCACGACGGGCGAAAACCGAAGCCTTTGCCTTCAAAGATGTGGTCGTTATTCGTAGCAACCTGCGTGAAGGTGTTATCTGGGTGCGGCCTGATGAAGATGATCAGCGTGAAACCACGCAGGAAATGGCTGACGACTATATCCGCATGGGTTGTGCTGAAGCAAAATATGCCAATATACCTTCAGCCAGTGGCCAGCAGAGTGTGAATAAAAATATTCTGATTGCCGGTGGTGGTATTTCTGGTATGACCGCCGCGCTGGAAGCATCCAAAGCCGGTTATCCCTGTACGATAGTCGAGAAATCTTCGGCACTCGGTGGTGCAACGGCACAGCTGTATAAAAAGATTCCAACCAGAGCGCCTTATGCCGACCCGGAAGATACCGGTGTTGATGCAATGATTGCTGCCGTCGAAGCGGATAGCAATATTACTGTTTTTCTGAATTCAACCTTAACCAATACAGCAGGTGCACCGGGTCGCTTCACTGCCGACATTAGTACCGAAAGTGGTAGCACCGAAACAAAAGAATTTGGTGCGATTGTTCAGGCATCGGGTTTCACCCCTTATGATGCGAATAATTTACCCGAATTTGCCTACGGTAAAAATAAAGATGTGGTCACCCAGATGGAACTGGAAGCCCTGGCTAAAACGGCCAATGGTGGTGCCATTAAACGTCCATCCGATGGTAAGGAAGTATCCAGTGTATTATTTATTCAATGTGCCGGTCAACGCAGCACGAAGGCAGGACATTTAGAGCACTGTTCCGGTTATTGTTGCAGTGCGTCCATCAAGGAAGCCATGTACTTTAAAGATCAGAATACTGCTATTGATACCACTGTGTTATATACCGACTTACGTACACCGGGTGCCGGTGGTGAAAACTTTTACCGTAGCGGGCAAAACAAAGGCGTTATATTTACCAAAGGTATTGCCTCAGAAGTTGTCGATGGGGCTAACCCGACCGTTAAGTTCAAGGATTTAATTCTTGATGAAGACGTGAGTATGGAGGTTGACCTGGTGGTGCTGGCGACAGGAATGGTGGCTAATGCTGGTCAGCCAACACGTGCTGAAATTACCCTTAGCGAAAATGAAGCCAAGGAAGCGGGCACAGAATATAAAGTCTCGGTCGAATCCATATTGAATCTGGATTATCGTCAGGGTAAAGATGTGCCGCATATGACAAACGGTTTTGCGGATTCACATTTTATCTGTTTCCCTTATGAAACCCAGCGTACCGGTATTTATACTGCTGGCCCCACCCGTCGCCCTATGGATACCAGACAGGCGATGGACGATGCAACCGGTGCTGCAATGAAAGCTATATCCGAAGCGGAAAATGCAGGCCTGGGTAAAGCCGCGCATCCACGTGTTGCAGATCTGAGTTTCCCCAGTTTCCGTCAGGAAGGTTGCACCCAGTGTAAACGTTGCACGGTTGAATGCCCGTTCGGTGCTATCAATGAAACGGAAGATGGTTATCCAGAGTTTAATGAATCACGTTGTCGTCGTTGCGGCACCTGTATGGGCGCCTGTCCGGTAAGGGTGATTTCATTTGAAAACTATTCTATTGATACTGTCGGGCAACAGTTGAAAGCGGTGGATATTCCTGATGAATTTGATGAAAAACCGCGTATTCTGGTGCTTGCCTGTGAGAATGATGCTTATCCGGCTCTGGATATGGCAGCACAAAATCGGCTTGAATACAGTGCCTTTACCCGTATTATTCCGGTTCGTTGTCTGGGGTCAGTCAGTTTAAGCTGGATTACCGATTCCATGAACAGCGGTTATGATGGTGTCATTTTAATGGGTTGTCCGAGTGGTGATGATTATCAGTGTCACTTTGTGAAAGGTTCAGCCATGGCGCAGGAACGGATGAGTAAAGTGGGGGATACACTGGAAACCTTAAGTCTGGAAAAAGAACGTGTACAGACTTATGAAATATCCATTACCGATATTCAGAAAGTTCCACAGTTAATTAATGAAATGGCCGAAACCATCGAGAAGATTGGTATGAGCCCATTCAAGTTTTAGGAGTCTTCCATGAGTAATCTTAATACCGGCATGGTTGAAAAATACCGCAATAATTTCCTTAACGAAGTTGAGGCCAATGTTGAAGAAGGTGAATGGGTAAAAATGTGTATGCAGTGTGGTGTGTGCTCAGGCTCATGCCCACTTGGTCCATACTGGGATCATCCACCTCAGGAACTGTTTATGATGATTCGTGCAGGCAAGCGCGAAGAAGTTCTTGAATCAACATCAATGTGGATGTGTACCTCCTGCTATAACTGTCTGGTACGTTGTCCTCGTGAGTTGCCTATTACCCATATCATGCATGGGCTGGCGCATTATGCTACGCGTCTGGGTATCGAACCCAAAGGTCAGCCTACCCGGCAGTTTGCCCAGTTATTCTGGGATAATCTGGCTAAAAATGGCCGTGTCAATGAGCTTTGGTTAGGCGTGAATCTGTATTTCATGAACGGTTTTGTCAATGGCATTAAAGTAGCCATGGGAATGGCGGGTATTGGTCTTGGTATGTATAAATCGGGCAGGCTGAGTATTAAAGAACTGATTGGTGGTCACACAGTTAAAGACAAGAGCGGCTTTAAAGCAATGATCAAAAAAGCACAGGAGCTGGAATCAGCTCGTGTAGACAAATAAGGCAGGTATAGTAATGTCAAAAGAATATTCATTTTATCCGGGTTGTTCCTCACAGGAAGGTGCATCTTCCTCGAATTATCTGAAGTCCGTCCAGTCTATGTGTGATGTGCTGGACATTAAACTTAACGTGATTCCAGACTGGAACTGCTGTTCTGCATCCATCGGTTATTGTGGTGGTGGTGAATTACCCCGACTGGCCCTGTCAGCACGTAATATCGCACTTTCAGAAAAGCATAATCAGGGGCAGGATATTGTTGCTACCTGTGCCGCCTGCTGGTTAGCTACCAAAGAAACCCAGGAACGTCTGGATGATGATGCTGGATTAATGGATGAAACTAATCAGGCACTGGCCGAAGCAGGTCTGAAAATTGAAAATAAAACCAAAATTCGTCACATGGTTGAGGTGTTAATTGAAGACATCGGCTATGAAGAAATGGGCAAACATGTCAGCAAACCTCTGGACGGCATTAAAATAGCCGGTTATGTAGGTTGCCAGACTAATCGTCCATTCGGTATTGAAGGTGAGTCGTTTGAAAATCCTAAATATCTGGATAAATTTATTGAAACTCTGGGGGCTGAGCCGGTTGAAAAATACGACAAAAAAGTGTCCTGCTGCGGCGGTGCACTGGCATTCTCCGAACCGGAAAAATCTCAGGCATTGATTAAAGACATTATTGAAGCCGCCTACGATGGTGGTGCAGATATGATTGTTACGCCGTGTCCGGTCTGTCAGATGAATGTCGAAGTGTATCAGGATAAGATTAATGCTACCTATGGTACTAAATTTAATATGCCGGTTACCTATTACAGCACCCTGATGTCAGTCGCCTACGGTAAAAACAGCAAGCAGTCTGGTCTGAACGGGCAGATTATTAAAGCTAAAAAACTCGAGGAAGTTGCCAGTAAGTAATAGCCTTACTGTTAATAGCCTTACTGTTAATAGCCTTACTGTCCAATAAATAAAAAACCCGGTTAGCCGGGTTTTTTTATGCCTTTTATTTTGGCCTGACAACGGTTTGTGTTACCTTTCTATTGCAGGCGTCTGAAATATTCGGGTTAGGGGTAAAAAGGGTAGTATGAAAGTTATCGATACGCTAGTTTATCGTAGTTTATTGATCGCCGATGATCAGTTACTTACCGCACGCCTGTTTATTAAATTAATTGCAATAGTCTATTTCATTGCATTCGTATCCATGTCTGTTCAGGTGACCGGTCTGGTTGGTCATCAGGGAATTTTACCCTATACCGAATTACTGGCTAATATTTATCATCAATATGGTTTTCTGGGCTGGTTTCTGCAGCCAACCGTATTCTGGTTTAACAGCAGTGATAATGCGCTTACTTTAGTGACCTGGGCAGGGTGTTTGCTGTCGGTGTTATTATTGTTTGGTTATCGCGAAAAGCTTATCCTTGTCCTGCTGTTTATTTTATATTTGTCCATTTTTCATGCAGGGCAGATATTTTTTGCCTTCCAGTGGGACAGTCTGTTACTGGAAGCCGGATTTCTGTCAATTTTTCTGGTTGGTGGCCCCAGTCGTCTGCTTATCTTTCTATTTCACTGGCTGCTGTTTCGGCTACGTTTTATGTCGGGTCTGTCAAAACTGGCCAGCGGTGATCCTTCCTGGTTAAATCTGACCGCGCTTGACTATTATTTTCAGACCCAGCCACTACCGCATATCGGTTCCTGGTATTATCAGCAATTACCCATGTGGATTCACCACAGTGGTGTGGTGTTTATGTTTATCACCGAATTAATCATTCCGTTGTTTATCTTTCTACCACGTAAATTTCGTCTGACAGCAGCCGGGGTCACGGTATTTATGCAGTTATTGATTATAAGCAGCAGTAATCATAACTGGATAAATATTTTAACGATTTTTCTATGCCTGTTTTTACTTGATGACAGGGCAGTGGCATATTTGCTGCCAGCAAATATTATTGCCCGAGTAAAAGCCAGGGCGCAACGAGAACTGGGTACTTATCATAAAATAAATAAAATTTTACCGGTGTTTGCCGTACTCATTATTGTTGCCAGTATAACTATGTTTACCCCACGTTTAATCCGACACGATTTACCTGAACCTGCCATGTTTGCAGCGCGCATGGTGAATGCCTGGGGTCTGGGTTTTGATTACCATGTGTTTCCAACCATGCAGACCGAACGGCAGGAATTGCAGGTAGAAGGCTCTTACGATGGTAAAATATGGAAGGCTTATGAGTTCCGTTATAAACCGGGGCCGCTTAGTGAGGCACCACGCTGGAATGTTCCGCACCAGCCCAGGCTGGACTGGATGATGTGGTTCGTGCCGCCGCAATTTGACTCAATGATGGACTGGTTCTGGAAGTTTCTCGATCGCCTGCATGAAGGCAGTAAAGATGTGACAAACCTGCTTGCCTATAATCCTTTTCCAGCAAGACCACCTACCTATATTCGCGTACTGGCCTTTGATTATCGTTTTACTACTTTTGCTGAACACAAGGCAACAGGAAACTGGTGGAAAGCAAAGTATCTGGGTGAGTTTCCTTATGTAAAACGGCGTTACCCCTGAGATTAAAATAAACTATTAATAATGCATGCGTTATGATTTTTATTGTGAATGTATTGTGAAGAAACTCACTATACCTTCCCAAACTGGTTTGGTGGATATCAATGTTTGCGAGTCGGCAGGTTGTACTTTTTAGGTGAGTTAGAACAGAAGTCTATGAGCTTATATATAACATAGGGGGAGTTAGCTTATTTATACTAACCGGACGACAGAGTAAAAATCCCTGTCCCTGATCACATCCCTGATCCTGAATAAATTGATACTGTCTTCTGGTTTCGATACCTTCAGCGACAATTACTATATTCATTTCCCTGGCCATTTGTGTTAACAGTCGAATCATAGATTCACAACGTTTTGAATGACCAATATTCTGGATAAAACTTTTATCAATTTTTAGTGTTTTAATGGGTAATGTACATAAATTAATTAGTGGCGACTGGCTGGTACCAAAGTCATCAAGGCTGAATTTTGCACCATATTGAATTAACGTTTTACAGAAAGCAATCACCTTTCTAATATCGTGAGTATGAGTGGTTTCTGTAATTTCAAATTCAAAATCAGCGAGATTAATCCTGTGTTTTTCACTTATTTCAATAATTTTCTGCGCATAAAACAAGCTTTCACAGGCGAGTACTGAAATATTCACTGCAATTTTTGCAGAGGAATTTATTTTCTGGTGAAAAATCTTCAAGTCTTTACAGCATTGCTCAAATACCCATAAATCCAGCGTATAAATAAGGCCATTATTCTCCGTGTCACTAATAAAGACCTCTGGATAAAATAAACCTATCCCCGGTTTATTCCAACGAACCAGTGCTTCAAAAATATCAGCTTTACCAGATGCCAGATTAAACCTGGGTTGAAAGTGTATCCTCATCTCATTATTATTTATTGCATGACTAAAATGGTGTACGAATTCAATGGCTTGATCTGTTGAAACATTTTTATGGGTTAAGCCAACTTCATTATGGCTCCCAGGATTAATTTTCATCATTTTTATTACCTGATAGTTAGATAGCACTAAACCAGTGTTTCATTGGTTTAACTTATCTAACGATTGCTGGTTAAAAAAGGTTCCCTGAAATGATATGCATCCTTGATATAAGGTAGGTGAGTATGTTGGAGAACGTAGACGCGTGAAGCTTATTATGTTGTTATAGATAACTTCTGACAAAGTACCATGCATCCACCTTGCAGGAATAGTGATATAGTAGGCATTCGGGTTAACAGGGCTATGTTGATGATATTTGTATGTTGCTATATTCTATGTCTGCCTCAATAATTTAGCTATTATGTCAGAGATTGTTCTTGCCACTTTAAACGCGCGTTATATTCATACCGCTTTTGGTTTGCGTTATCTTTACGCCAACCTGGGTGAACTGCAATCGCGGTCGATGATAATGGAATTTACTATTCATCAGCGGCCACTGGATGTCGCGGAAAAACTGCTGGATCAAAATCCATCAATTATCGGTTTTGGTGTTTACATCTGGAATGTCGAGCAAATCAGTCAGGTCGTGGTGATTTTAAAACAGATCACGCCACAGATTATTATTGTATTGGGTGGTCCGGAGGTGAGCCACGGCAATGATTTGCCTGCGATGGCTGAAAGTGTCGATTATATTGTTCAGGGAGCAGGCGAAGTTGCATTGAGTGACCTGTGTCGGCAGATTCTATCCGGGCAACAGTCATCCATCAATACCTTCCCGGTTATCATTAAGGCGGCAGATATTTCTCTGGCACAGCTTGAGCTGCCATACCGGTTTTATAATGATGAAGATATACAAAATCGTTTGATTTATGTGGAAGCGTCGCGAGGCTGTCCGTTCAAATGTGAATTCTGCCTGTCTTCGCTGGATAAAACTTCCCGGCCTTTTGAATTAGCGCGTTTTTTGCGCGAAATGGATAATCTGTATCAACGCGGTGCGCGTAATTTCAAATTTATCGACCGTACTTTTAACTTAAAAGTAAATACCAGCGTTAGCATACTGGAATTTTTTCTGCAGCGTTTGAGCGATGATCTGTATCTGCATTTCGAGGTTATTCCCGATAATCTGCCGGACAGGCTTAAAGCAGTTATTAGCAGGTTTCCCCGCCACTCCCTGCAGTTTGAAATAGGGGTACAGACTTTTGATCCACAGATTCAACAGCGTATCAGTCGGCGCCAGGATAATGAAAAAACCCGGGCCAATCTGCGCTGGTTAAAACAATACACGCAGGCCTATATTCATGCCGACCTGATTTTTGGGCTGCCCGGCGATACGCTGGAAAATTTCGCACAAAGTTTTGATCAACTGGTCGCCCTGCAGCCGGATGAAATTCAGCTGGGTATTCTGAAACGTCTGCGTGGCGCACCCATTAACCGGCATAGTGAGGCGTATCAACTAAAATACAATCCGCAGGCACCGTATAATATTTTAAGTACCAGCCTGATTAGCTATAAAACCATGCAGCGTGTGAACAGGTTTGCTTTCTACTGGGACAGAATCGCAAATTCAGGCCGTTTTCCGCATTGTCTGCCATTGATTTTACAGCAGCAGGCTTTTAACAATTTTCTGACTTTCAGCGATGCGATCTATGACATCATTGGTAATAACTGGAAAATTTCATTGAAACGCTGGTTTATACTGATTAACAACTGGCTGGAACAGTCTGAGTCTGTCACGGAACAACAGCGTTTGTCGGCACTGGAACGTGACTATCAACATTCGGGTGAGCGGGCTGCACTGCATACCCTGATCGAGCAAACCGAGAATGGGAAAACTGTCAGAAAATCAAAAATCGGTGTGGCCAATAAACGTCAGCAACGGCAAATAACCGGTTCAGGCAGTGGCTGAGGTAACCAGTTTTACACTTTCCACACTGTCGGTATCATCCGTCACTGTTCCAATGATGACACTGTCGGGATAGCCCAGCTCAAGCAATTCATTCAGGCAGGTCTGCGCGTGACTGGCAGGGATGGCGGCCAGCAGGCCACCCGAGGTTTGCGGGTCGAACAGCATGGAAAAATGCAGGTGTTCACGTAAATGGCCGGGGTCTTTGATGGCCCGGCGCAGGCGCACATTCTGTTCCTGCAGGGAACTGAAAATACCGGCTTTTATCATCTCAAGTGCGCCATCCATAATCGGCAGGCTATCAAGATTGATGGTCACACTTTTTCCCGATGCGCGGGTCATTTCAACCAGGTGACCAAGCAGGCCGAAACCGGTTACATCGGTGCAGGCTGTGGCACCATGACGATGTAGGCAATGTCCGCCACGCTGGTTGGATAACAACATGCTTTGCAAAGCGCGGTCAATCCAGCGGCCTTTTGCCTGCAGACGCATATCTGCTGCAAACAGGGTACCGGTACCCAGAGCCTTGGTTAATATCAATACATCGCCGGCCTGCATACCGCTTTTGCGCATCACCTGTTCCGGCGTCACCAGGCCGGTAACTGACAGCCCGAAGGCGAGTTCTGCGCCTTCGCTGGAATGACCGCCAACCAGTGCAGTATTGCTGGCATTTAATACATTTAAAGCACCTGACATAGTCTGAAACAGCTGGTCTTCTATCTGGCTTTCAATGCCATAGGGAATGGTGGCAATGGCCATCGCAGACTGGGTTTCGGCACCCATGGCAAAAATATCGCTTAACGCATGATTGGCTGCAATCTGGCCGAAAACATACGGGTCGTCGATAAAGCTGCGGAAATAATCGACACTTTGTACCACCAGCCTGCCTGGCGGGACTGAGGTGACAGCCGCATCATCCGGGTCTGCCAGGCCGATTACAATATCATCACGCGAAACCGGTTGCAGGCGATTCACCACGCGGGATAAAACACTGCTGCCTACTTTGGCACCGCAACCGCCGCAACGCATGGCAATGGCAGAAATTTCATGTAATGTTTGGGTGTCCGTCATGGCCGCATTAATTACCGGCGGGGTGGTTTGCGACATGGCGGGCAGATCACTGAATTTTTTCATAAAACGACGGTCAATCCAGTCTTTTATTTTCCATAGCCAGGCACCTTCCAGTGACCAGAAACTGTGCGAGGCAATCACATATTGATTACCTGTGGTAATAAGACCAAGAAAATTTTTCTGTGGAATATAGGCCTTCAGCGGTTTCCCCTGAATCATCTGTGCCAGATTATGTGCCAGTGGCGGCCCCTGACGCACCGCAAACACGCCTGATTTTGGTCGTGGGTGATGGACTGACGAGGCGATATCACCGGCGGCAAATACCTGCTTGTGCGAGGTTGATTGCAGGTAGTCATTAACACAGATAAAACCTTTATCATCGACATCGAGTTCGGCTTCGGCCAGCCATGCTGGTGCGCTGGCACTGGTTACCCATAACACGGCATTTGCCGGGTAGGACTGGTGATGCCTGCAGACCAGGGTATCGGCATTGACCTGTTCGACAAAATGTCTGAGGTGAAGCTGAATACCGCGTTGTTTGAGAATGCGGTTAAAACGTTTTCTCACCTGTTTATTGTGGGTGGGCAGAATGGTTTCACTGTCACAATATAAATCGATATGTAAAAACTGATCGCTACGTTTGTTTGCCTTTAATAAATGTTGCAGGCGATATTGTGTTGCCAGCGCCATTTCCACCCCACCGGCACCACCGCCAACAATGGCCAGATGAAACGGTTGTTCAGCATTGATATCAGCGTGAGTAATGGCATCGCTGAGGCTTTGCCACTGTGTTAAAAATCGGTCAATCGGTTTAACCGGCAGGGTATAACGGTCGGCACCGGGGATATGTAAAGTGCCCGGGCGTGAGCCGATATTGATGGAGACAATATCAAAATGAATCGGCGGGCGGTCAGGGCAGATAAGCTGCTGGTTGGCCAGATCCAGTTGTTCAACTTCAGCGTGGTAAATCCGCGCATGGGCAAACTGTGCCAGCGGACGTAAATCAATATGGGTTTCGTCGTAACTGTAATGACCGGCAATATAGCCCGGTAACATACCTGAATAAGGGGTATGGATATCACGCGTAATCAGCGTGAGGCGCAATCCGGGAACCGGACGCATGGCAAACTGTTTTAATACCGAAAGGTGGCTATGACCACCACCGACCAGAACAAGGTCTTTAACAACGGGGATGCTACTGGTCGTTTGCATAGTAAAGCGTAATCCACATAAATTGAAGACTAAAGTTTACACGGTATTAGTGTGCTTTTCACGATAGGGGTAAACGTACTTTTCGCCTGATTAATATTTAAGCAGCCTTCTTCATAATAATGATTGTAATATTTATTATTCCACCCACGCTGCGTTTGACCACTAGGAAGGGTTCCTTTCACCCTTAATACAGGCTTCCGATACCAGGGCGGCGAGTTCTCTGGAATGTTATTCTTTTCTAGTATAAACAGGTAGTTACCCAGGAAACGCTCGATAGAAGAATGATAGGTGGGTGTTTTGGTTGATGATATGACAAGCCCTCCGTGACAATGTAATATATAGTCCATAAACAAGAAAAATATTAACAGAGTTTTACAGAGCTGACTATCTCTCTGATAGCAAAGCTTCCGTCTATCTACCTGAAAATCGGGAGTGTTGCACAACTGTAGATTTAACTGTAGAACTAATCATTTATCAGGGAGAAATCATAATGGCAAAATGTACTGCACCTGTACGAGGACATAGCTCAGCGGCTGCGGCCGCACGTTGTCCCGCATGCCGTTACAAGAGCCACAGTTATAGTGGATCGGCTCGTCATACTCTTCGTATGGTGGTGGACGTAGTAGCTACACTAGTAGTAGTGGTGGTAGCCGCACGAGTAGCAGTGCAAGGCCTCGCTGGTCGAGATCAGGATCATCTGTGTCTTACACACCTGCTCAAGTACAGTCACTCGCACCTATTAGAGAAGCCGTTGAAATTAGTGCAGCGACCCAACCTGTTACCCTTACTCAAACGCAACAAGAAGACTATATTTGCATAACCGATATTGCAAAGTACAAAAATCCAGAAGCACCGAGAGACATCATAAAAAACTGGATGCGTAGCAAAAACACCATCGAGCTGCTGGGGCTTTGGGAGAGGTTGAACAATCCAAATTTTAAACAGGTCGAATTCGACCTGTTTAGAAACGAGGCGGGCGGGATACAATCACTTTGTGCTATCCTCCCCAGAAATGGATTACAAACACTCATGCCATAGGCTTACAATCTAAATCTGGGCGAAACGGCGGAACTTATGCACATATTGATATTGCTCTGGAATTTGCCTCCTGAGTTTCTGTAGAGTTTAAATTTTACTTAATAAGGAAATTTCAACATCTAAAAAAACAACAATAAAAAGACCTTGACTGGAGCATCAAACGCCAACTCACTAAAATCAACTATCACATCCATACCGATGCCATCAAGGAAAACCTGTTACCGCAAAGCTTAAGCAAACAACAAATCAGCCATGTTTACGCTTCAGAAGCCGATGTGCTTAATATGGCATTGTTTGGCAAAACCGCCAAACAATGGCGAGATGAAAATCCCGACAAAGACGGCAATATCCGTGATTATGCCAATGTCAGCCAACTGGTTTGCCTTGCCAACCTGGAAAATCTCAATGCGGTTTTTATCAATGAAGGCTATGAGCAAAGTCAACGCCTTGAAAAACTTAATCAGATTGCCATCCAGTAGATGCGGATATTGCTGGATGATCGGGGTGTAAAAACATTGGAGGTTGGCAATGAGTGAGTGAAGGGAGGTGCAGTTAGGTAATATTTTAGAAGTGAAATATGGAAAAGATCATAAGCAACTGCAAGACGGAAAAACCCCTGCTATGGGACAGGTGGAATTATGCGGTATGTGGATAGTAAATTATATGATGATGAGTCCATCCTAATACCAAGTGATGTGGTCTAATTAACTTGTACACCTAAAAGGGATAAACTTTCCCATGAAACAAAAGGTGTAAAACATGACTAAAAAGAAATCAAGTTACTCAATACTTTTTAATGGCTTTGCTTATGAAGACTATTTTTCAGCAGATACGGCACAAAAGCTGTCGTTAATTCTGGCGGCGGAAGATCATATTTTGGGTCTGGAAGATGGCAAGAAACGCTATGTGAACGAAGTCACCGCTTTATCCAAAGCCTTTGCCATTGCCATACCCCATGAACAGGCAATGGATGTTAAAGATGAAGTTGCCTTTTTTCAGGCGGTAAAAGCCCGACTGGTCAAGTTTGATGCCACAGGAACAGGGCGAAGTGACGAGGCCAATTTTGATACCAGCGAAACCACCATTCGGCAGGTGATCGATCAGGCGTTGGTTTCTGAGCAGGTGATTGATGTCTTTGATGCTGCAGGAATTAAAAAACCGGATATTTCTATTTTGTCCGAAGAGTTCTTGTTGGAACTCAAAGGTATGGAACATAAGAATGTCGCGATGGAGGTGCTAAAGAAGCTGCTCAATGATGAACTAAAATCCCGCGCCAGAAAAAATCTGGTGAAAAGCAAATCGCTGATGGAAATGCTGGAAAATGCTATTAAGAAATATCATAACAAAGTGCTGACGGCTGCCGAGGTTATAGATGAGCTGATTCAGTTAAGCAAAGAAATCATCAGTATGGATGATGAGGCAAACGAACTTGGATTGACTGAATTTGAGTATGCGTTTTATACTGCCGTTGCGGATAACAAAAGTGCTAAGGATTTGATGCAGCACGATAAATTAAGGGAACTGGCAGTGGTTTTGACAGAGCGTGTAAGGCAAAACGCTTCAATTGACTGGACAATAAAAGAGAGCGTGCGAGCCAAATTGAAAGTGATTATCAAGCGAACACTACGGCAATATGGCTATCCACCCGATATGCAAAAGCTGGCAACGGAAACTGTGTTGAAGCAGGCAGAACTTATTGCAAATGAGTTCACCGTTGAGGCATAGAAGGGCTTGCAAACGCATACGTTTGGACAGAATAAAGCTGCGGCACTTTAACTGTATCAGAGATGCATTATGGTGTATCTAAACAAAATATAATTCACTAAAATTTATATCAGAATCCATTTTCTAGACGAGTGAGTTTGAAATATGAATGAGGCGGAATAATTAGATAGCTGCCTATTACATAAGAATAAATCCCAATAGGCAGTAAAAAATTAACGCAGGCATTCTTTACTTATTGACAAATTGTAATGACAGGATTATTCTTTACTGACATGTAAATAGTAAAGGATATATCTCATGCCTAAAGTTAGCGCAAAAAGACAAATTACATTACCTGTCGATCAATGTCGCCAGGCTCATATAGAGCCAGGCGATGAATACAATAGCTATGTCGATAATAACGGTTATATCACTATAATTAAAAGCACTTCCGGGGCGGCAAAAGGCGTGTTAAAAGCTATCAAAGCTGATAAACGTTTGAGTGATGAATCTTCACTGCAAAGCGCTCTTGATTCATGATTGCTATTGATACGAATGTATTGCTTCGATATTTACTTGATGACGATGTTAGTCAATCTAAAAAAGCGACATCTATTATCACAGGAAAAAGTAATGTTTTAATTACCGATATAGTCCTGACGGAAACCATCTGGACGCTTAAAGGCAAGAAATACAACCTTGATAAAGCGTCGATAATAAAAGTTATTAATACTTTATTTGCAGAACCCAATATACTATTTGAAGATAGTCAAACGGTCTGGCGGGCATTAAGCGACTATAAACAGGCAAAATCAATAAAGATGGGAAATAAGCGTAAAGAAGCTGACTTTCCTGACGCACTTATTGTTAATAAAGCTGCGTTTGTTGCAAAAAAATTAAACGATATTTTAGATGGTGTGTATACATTTGATCTAGCCTTACAAACGATACCGGGAACGAGAAAGCCTTAACGATATTTCCGAGTTCACCACATAACGGAAGTTTAGGGCTTGCTAACATATATGCTGGCAAACGCTAAAGCTGACACCTATCGGTAGTGGCCAAGTAAATTTATACACTTTATAAGAAAATATCTTTTCTAAGATCCTGATGGCGGGTGAGTATTGCCTCGTGGGGTAATATCATTCATGATACCGGCAATAGCAGTCGGATTTGAGTGCCGGATGTATCGGAATGTATTTCCAGTGTTCCGCCTGCCATACGGGCACGATGGTGCATGTTCTTAAGGCCATTTCCTAATGTGTTAGATGCGGTTATTCCATTACCATTGTCACTTATTTCAACAATAACTGAAGCATTGCCAGCTTTATGCGTAGACAGGTATGTTGACAGGCAAATACTGTTAGCCTGTGCATGTTTAATCGTATTAGTGATTGCCTCCTGCAGGATACGCAGGACATGAAGCGCCTGTTGTGGGCCAAAATTCTGTATTGGGGGTATATCATCAACCAGCCACCGGAGTGTTAGCTGGCTGTTTTTCAATCGTTGAGCAATACGCATTCTGAACATACCCAGCAGGGTTGCCAGATCATTTTCCTGAATGTCCATTGAGTCTATCATAAGACGTAAATCATCCAGTGAATCTTTGAGTGCAGTGGCGATAGCCTGCATACTGGCATTGCCCGATTCGATCATCGCCAGTGTCGAAACCAGATGGCCACCCATGCCATCATGCATATCCCGGGTAAGACGTTCACGTTCTTCGGCCAGCACTCGCTCACTTTCCATCTGACGTAAACGGTTGTAGTTTTCTTCAAGCTGGATATGTTTTTCTTCGACGCGTTTTTCGAGATCACGGTTTAGTGAATCAATTTCATGCAGTGATTTTGTATAACGTCGTAGCAGAACAATGCTGAACAGGGTCAGTAATACAGCAGCGGCATACTGAATAAAGTAACCGTCTTCCCAGTTAGCCAGGCCATGCATAACCATCATATCGTGGCTGGCGTAGAGCATGGTTATACCGCCGGTGGCGGTAAGGAACTGAAGTTCGACACTCCGACGCTTCCATGCTTCTATACAGGTGTAGGTCAAAATATAGAAACCTGTACTAAAAACGATCGGGTACCATATCAGATAAACAGCAGAATAAAACCGGGAGTCATCAAGAAACGCGAGGATAATTGAGCCAGCCAGGCCGGTTGTAATAACGGCTATCTCAATCCGTGGATGGTGTTTTCCAAGAAACCGGTGGATAAAAATCAGTGACAGGAAGGTATAAAAACCGATAGTGATATAAGCAAACCAGTCCCACAGCCGTGTACTAACAGGGATGTCGGTAATAAAAATATTAAAATTATGAATACCCCAGATGATCACCGCGAGTGCGTAATAACCGTAGTAGGTTTCCTGGCGACGAACTAACCACAATACGGCAATGAATCCACCCATAACCAGCAACATGGTGGTGATTATCTCAATACTGGTAATGTGAAACAGGTAGTGGATATCGTAGGCTCGTACAAGGTCTTTGTATGGTGCCAGCTGTAGAATGCAAAGCTGTCCGGAACCGGGAGGATCACTCTTTACTCGAACATGAATAATATTGTTACCGGAGTGCAGTAGCCCGTCTGGAATGGAAAATAACAGTGGCCGCATCCAGTTTCTGGCAACGGGATCTGAAAACCGCCCGCCACTACCAAGCAGTTTGCCATTGAGAAAAACCGCCGCATTCATTTTTACTGCAGGAATAAGGATTGCCCAGAGCTGCTTTGGGGTGTGATCCAGATTAACAGAAGTGCGGTACCAGATATTGGTTGCCGTCGATTTTCTTTCCTGCCAGCTATCGGGCAAGGTTGTTCTGGTCCAGTTGGTTCGCTCAAGTTCAGAGGGATTTTTTACATTCGATGATAAATAAGTAACCGATGAGAGCATCAGCCTTCCATCAGGTAACGGTATTTCATAAAAAAAGATACTTGAGCCAATGGCCATGGTGATGGCATAGACACTAAGCCAGATAAAGGCATATCCGGTTTTTGACTGGTAGAAATTATGCCAGTTGTGGTGCTGTTGTAATGTTATTAATCCATTCATCAGGTCTTGATATCAACCAGTCCCATTTGCACCGCTTCAAACACAGCTTCACTACGTGAGTTGACTTCAAGTTTACGATAGATTTTCTTAATGTGAGAAGTTACCGTGTGGTATGACATACCCAGAAGACCAGCTGCTTCATTGTAGGTATAACCTTTGGCCATGCAGTCTAATACTTCTGTTTCTCTATCGGTCAACTGTGATTTTTGGGTAGCCGATCCCCGCGCTTCTGGTAGCGGGTTGTTACTGTTCTGATAACGGTTAAGCAACTGGCGGGCAATGGCGGCACTGATGGGCGATTCACCGGCCAGTAATTGCATAATGGCATCACCAATATAGTCGGTATCACCGTCTTTTAACAGGTAACTACTGGCACCTGCCTGAATAGCAGCAAGCACATTGCGCTCATCACCAAAAACAGTGATAACCATAATTTCAATGGCTTTATCTTTTTTTCGGGCCGCATGAATCAGGTCAATACCACTGCCATCTGGCAAACCAAGGTCAGTAACCAGTACATCAGGCGTGTGTGTTGAAAGTGCCTGTAGACCCTGCTCGAGCGTCCCGCATGCAGCAATCACACAAAGTTGCGAATGCGCATCAATCGACTGTGCCAGATGTATGCGTGTTGCTTCATCATCTTCTATCAGAAGAATGGTTTTGTGATTGTCCGTGATGCCGCTCATATTCAATAATAATGTCCGTTTGTGTTGAAAATACAACAATTTAAGAGTGAGTTAATATAACAGCCTGATTATAGACAATATCCAGGTTTTCTGTCGGCATCCCATATTTATGGGATAGACATTTTACCCTCAGCCATCATAATTGACCACAAAGCTCAAAAAGAGACGTAACGATTTAATCACAAGGTAGCCTGATTCATTTAGACATTGAAAATAGTTACGCCTTATTTTTTCCACAATAAACAGTTAAACAATGGAATAACGGAAATGAAAAAACAACAATTATTATCAGTCCTCAGTGCCGGTTTATTAACATTAGGCATGGCAGGCAGTGCGGATGCCGCATTAGTGGGTCGTCTTCCAGCGACCACTGGCGGCACCGATTATCAGGCGTATTACGATACGGTCGCCAATTTAACCTGGCTGGCAGATGCGAATTATGCAGCAACCAGTGGGTATGCCACAGCTAATGCAGGCGGTTTAGGTTATAACCGTATTAATGCCAATGGCAGAATGGGCTGGCAAGCAGCTAATGCCTGGGCGGCACAATTAACCGTCAGTGGCGTAAGTGGTTGGCGTTTACCTGATACCATCGATGTTGGCAATGACGGTGCAACCTTCACTAATTTTTATCAAGGTGTCGATTACGCTTATAACATCACCACGCACAGTGAACTGTCAAATATGTTTTTTAACGTGCTGGGTAATAAGTCGTATTATGATACATCTGGTGCTCAAACAGGTTGTACGTTCCCGGATTATTGTTTAACTAATACAGGTCTATTTAGTAATCTTCAGTCTTCTGATTATTGGTCTGCTACCGAGTATGCACCTGATAATATTACTAGCGCGTGGTTTTTTTCTATGAGCAGTGGATCCCAGATTCGCAACGTTAAGAATAAGATGTTTTATGGTTGGGCTGTTCAGTCAGGTGATGTGAGTGCAGTACCTGTGCCCGCTGCGGCATGGTTGTTTGGTAGTGGTCTGTTAGGTTTAATCGGTGTTGCCAGACGTAAGAGCACAAATTTGTAAAATTATTTTATGGATAATTTTAGCTCATTTGGATGTTTGTCTGTGAGTTTTATGAATGAGAATATAACGAGGAATAATACAATGAAAAAAATGATAACCCCCTATGCCTGGCTGTTATTGTCGATATGCTTGATTGCTAATGTTAAAGCAGCACCTGTACCAGTAGGTTTATGGCTGGCCGATGGTAATGCGCTTGATACTATTGGGTCTAATAATGGAACATTAACGGGCACAACAACGTTTGCTGCGGGCAAGCATGGTCAGGCATTTAGTTTTGACGGTAATGGATTGGTGAAACTTCCTGATAATACATTTGATTATCTTGCAAGTGGCAATATTAGTATATCCGCCTGGATGAAAACGAATTTAGGCAATGTGCCAGGGCCAGCCGGTGGCGATGTTACCTCTGTCATGTTTAATCGCAGCTGGATGTTATATTTTGATTTTGCCGAAGTAGGCGTTCCTGCTCCATTATGGAATGGGTCTTTTACTAATAGGCTTTCATCGGGAATAGATATACGTGACAATCAATGGCATAACGTTACCTCAGTATTTAATAGTGGGACAGCCAATGTTTATATTGATGGCATTTTGAAGGCGACAGGTACGCGTACACTAGGAAGCGGTGATGTATCCGTCAATGATAATCAATTTGGTGGTGGCTATTTTTCAAACTATATAGGCTTATTGGATGAGGTTGCCATTTATGATACTGCCTTATCGCAAGCAGATGTTACTGCTATTACAAATGGTAGCCTTACAGCGGTGCCTGTTCCTGCGGCAATTTGGTTATTCGGATCAGGATTAATTGGTCTTCTTGGAATGAGAAGAAATAAACAGAGAACGTAAAGATTTAATTAGAAAACGAGAAAAGGGATGTTCCCTTTTGCCTTAAACTAACTTTTGGAGAAGAAAATGAGGAAATATTTATTTTTAATTTTGTAGTTTTGTTCTGGAGCTGCGAATGCAGTAATTTTTGATAGTGCCGCTGATTTTAGTATCACGAATAATCCCAATGGCCCCTGGCGATATGAAAGTGTGGCAATTGGAGCCGCTAACAGTACATCAATTCCCCTTCCAACATATGGGACTTATGGATGGTATTAACCAGGCGATAGTCAATTTACTGCGGTAGCTGCAGGGTCGTTTAACTCAGGTATAGGTCGTGATACGTTAGTAACTTTTGTAGCTGGTGAATCTGGCAGATACAATATGGGTATAAATATTTTTGATGTTTTTCCTGCGCATGGTGGTAATGGTGTCATAACATCATTCTGGCTAAATGATACTAATTTAATTACTCATACGTTAAATGATGTGTTTGCATCGTTTACTGATAGTTATACGTTAGCGTTCCCATGAAATATTCGGGTTAGCATGCCTTTTTCCTTTCCCTGTTACATGATCACGAGGAGATATCCATTGTAGTTGTTCCGACTGCACCCATCTTGCGATATAATGCCTGCAATATTAATATTTTGAGGTATATACGTGCTTGAATCCTATCGTCAACATGTTGCTGAACGTGAAACGCAGGGGATTTGTCCCTTACCATTAGATGCGGTTCAGGTGGCTGCGCTGGTTGAATTAATTAAAAATCCGCCTACCGGTGAAGAAGAATTTCTGCTTGATCTGTTAACCAATCGGGTACCGCCGGGGGTGGATCAGGCAGCGTATGTGAAGGCGGCATTTCTGACCGATGTGGCAAAAGCGACGACTCCCTGTGCGTTGATCAGTCCGCTGCGGGCAACGGAATTACTTGGCACTATGCTGGGCGGTTATAATATTCAGCCGCTGATTGATTTGCTTGATATTGAAGAAACGGCCGCAGCAGCGGCACAGGCACTGTCACATACCTTACTGATTTATGACGCTTTTCATAATGTGGCGGAAAAGTCAAAGACCAATCCCCATGCCGCCAGGGTATTGCGTGCCTGGGCAGATGCCGAGTGGTTTACCTCAAAACCGGCGCTGGCCGAAGAGATAACGGTGACTGTCTTCCGGGTGCCGGGTGAAACCAATACCGATGATCTGTCACCGGCCACCGAGGCCTGGAGCCGACCGGATATTCCCCTGCATGCCAAATCCATGTTGATGAACAGCATGGATAAACCGCTGGAAACGATCACCGAGTTAAAACGTAAGGGGCATCCGCTGGCTTATGTTGGCGATGTGGTGGGTACGGGTTCATCGCGTAAGTCAGCGATTAATTCGGTGCTCTGGCACATGGGTAATGAAATTCCTTTTGTACCAAATAAACACGAAGGTGGGGTCATATTGGGCAATAAGATTGCGCCAATCTTTTTTAACACCGCTGAGGATTCCGGTGCCCTGCCGATAGAATGTGATGTTGCCAATATGGCAATGGGCGATGTGATTCGTATTCGTCCTTATGACGGACTTATTCTCAATGAAGCGGGTGAGGAACTGTGCCGGTTTGATTTGAAGCCGGTGACCATGGCCGATGAAGTACGCGCAAATGGCCGGATTCCACTGATTATTGGTCGAGGCTTAACGGATCAGGCTCGTACCTGTCTGGGTGAAGGCACATCTGATCTTTTTTTACGACCACAGCAGGGTGATGAAACCGGTAAAGGTTATACCCTGGCGCAGAAAGTTGTTGGTGTCGCCTGCGGGGTTAGCGGGATTCGTCCGGGTACCTATTGTGAGCCCAAAATGGCTACAGTTGGTTCTCAGGATACCACCGGCGCGATGACCCGTGATGAACTCAAGGAACTCGCCTGCCTGGGTTTTTCTGCTGATTTAGTCATGCAGAGTTTTTGCCATACTGCTGCTTACCCGAAACCGGTGGATATTACCCTGCAGCATGAATTACCCGATTTTATGCAAACCCGTAGCGGGGTGGCGTTACGCCCCGGCGATGGCATTATTCACTCCTGGCTGAACCGGATGATCCTGCCCGACACCGTCGGCACTGGCGGCGATTCACACACCCGGTTTCCGCTGGGTATTAGTTTTCCTGCCGGTTCCGGGCTGGTTGCTTTTGCCGCCGCGCTGGGGGTGATGCCGCTGGATATGCCTGAATCGGTGCTGGTACGTTTCAAAGGCGACATGCAGCCCGGTATTACCTTGCGTGATCTGGTTAACGCGATTCCTTATGTGGCGATCCAGCGTGGTCTGCTCACAGTAGAGAAAAAAGGCAAAAAGAACGTGTTCAATGGCCGCGTGCTGGAAATTGAAGGTCTGCCCAATCTGAAAGTCGAACAGGCATTTGAATTATCCGATGCCTCGGCAGAACGTTCCGCCAACGGTTGCTCGGTACGGCTGGGCAAAGAACCGGTTGTCGAATATCTTAACTCCAATATCACCCTGTTAAAATGGATGATTGCCAATGGTTATGAAGACAAACGTACCCTGGAAAGACGCATTGTTGCCATGCAGAAATGGCTGGACGAGCCGACATTACTCGAACCGGATGCCGATGCCGAGTATGCGGAAATTATCGAAATTGACCTGGCTGAAATTACCGAACCGATACTGGCCTGTCCCAATGACCCGGATGATGTGAAAAAATTATCCGAGGTAGCCGGGGTGAAAGTGGATGAAGTCTTTATCGGCTCCTGTATGACCAATATTGGTCATTACCGTGCGGCCAGCAAGGTGCTTGAATCCGTGTCCAGTCTGCCAGTACGGCTATGGGTGGCACCACCTACAAAAATGGATGAAGCCCAGTTAAAGCAGGAAGGTATTTATAATATCTTTGGCCGTGCCGGGGCACGTACAGAACTGCCGGGCTGTTCCTTGTGTATGGGGAATCAGGCACGCGTGGCCGATCAGTCCACGGTGGTATCAACCTCTACACGTAATTTCCCCAATCGTCTCGGTAACGGTGCCAATGTCTATCTGGCTTCGGCTGAATTGAGCGCGGTGACCGCCATGCTTGGGCATATTCCCAGCATGCAGGAATACCATGAGGCAATGGCCGGGGTGGCACCGATGGCAGACAACATTTATCGTTATCTGAATTTCGATCAGCTACCCGATTATCAACGTGTTGCAGACAAAGTGACGGTGGGCATTAGTTAAATTTATTCTGGTTTAATTTATTAGTATGATTAAATTACTTCTGTTTATTGCTGCTGGCGGTGCGGTGGGTGCATTGTCACGTTATGGTGCCTCGCTAGGGGTATACCGTCTGTTTGGCCGAGGTTTTCCCTATGGCACATTATTTGTGAATGTGGGTGGTTCGTTTTTAATGGGCGTTTTAAGTATTTTATTGATCCAGCGTTATAATCTCAGCCCAGAATGGCGGGCAGCCATTCTGGTTGGGTTTCTGGGTTCGTTTACCACCTTTTCCACTTTTTCTGTCGAAACCATGAATCTGCTGGAGCAGGGTGACCTGATGCAGGCACTGCTGAATATAACCATCAGTCTGGTTTTGTGTTTAGTCGCCGTCTGGTTTGGCCTTAGTCTGGGTCGTCAATTGTGAGGTATGAAAAATGAATGTAACCGTTGCGCGAATTTATGTGACCGAAGGTAAGCATGTTTACGAAAAAATATTCAAACGGTTGCATGATGAACATAAGGTGAATGGTGTTACGGTGTTTCGTGGTATCAGTGGGTTTGGTCGTTCGGGGGAAGAACACTCGGCAGACTTACTGGCTATGTCCTTTGATTTACCGGTGATTATTGAATTTTTTGATAACGATGAAAAAGTACAGGCGGTTATTCAATCGTTGAATGACATCGTACCGAAGTGTCATATAATGACTTATGCGGCGCAATTGCGCTGAGTGATCCTGGCCCGAACCTGCCATTACCTGCACAAGAAAGAAAACCTTATGCTTGACCCAAAACTTATTCGTTCCAGTCTGGCCAATGTGGCCGAGCAACTCAAAAAACGCCATTTCGAGCTTGATGTCGATAGCCTGCAACAGCTGGAAGAACAGCGCAAGCACTGGCAGATAAAAACCGAAAATCTGCAGAATCAGCGTAACCGTACATCAAAATCTATTGGTAAGGCCAAAGCCGCTGGGGAAGATATTCAGCCGCTGCTCGATGAAGTTGCCGGGCTGGGCGCTGAACTGAATGCGGCCAAAATTGCATTGCAGCAAGTTCAGCAACAACTCGACAACCTGCTGATGGGCATTCCCAATCTATTACATGACAGTGTGCCGGTGGGTGAGGATGAAAACGACAATATCGAAATCCGCCGCTGGGGTCAGCCCCGTCAATTTGATTTTGAAATAAAAGACCACGTTGACCTGGGCGAACAAAATGGCTGGCTGGATTTTGAAACCGCAAGTAAACTAACCGGTTCGCGCTATGTGGTCATGCGCGGGCAAATGGCAAGATTGCACCGGGCTTTAACCCAGTTTATGCTGGATGTGCATACCCTGGAACAGGGTTACGAAGAAGTGTATGTGCCCTATATCGTCAATCGTGACAGTTTGCGTGGCACCGGCCAGTTACCCAAATTTGAAGAAGACCTGTATTGCGTGGATAAGGATGGCGGTTTTTATCTGATTCCTACCGCGGAAGTACCGGTTACCAATATAGCCCGTGGTGAAATTCTGGATGCCACACAATTGCCGCTAAAACTTACCAGTCATACGCCGTGTTTTCGTTCCGAAGCCGGTTCCTACGGCAAGGACACCCGTGGCATGATTCGCCAGCACCAGTTTGATAAAGTCGAAATGGTGCAACTGGTACAACCGGATCAGGCCTGGGATGCGCTTGAAGAACTCACTGGCCATGCCGAGGCAATTCTGCAGAAGTTACAACTGCCCTATCGTACAGTGATTTTATGCAGTGGTGATGTGGGTTTTTCTGCGGCTAAAACCTATGACCTGGAAGTCTGGCTGCCGGGGCAGCAGTGCTACCGTGAGATTTCTTCCTGTAGTTGTTTTACCGATTTTCAGGCACGACGGATGCAGGCGCGCTGGCGTAATCCAGAAACAGGCAAACCCGAATTATTGAATACAGTCAATGGTTCCGGGCTGGCCGTGGGACGCACTCTGGTTGCGGTGCTGGAAAATTATCAGCAGGCTGATGGCAGTGTGTTGATTCCTGATATATTACAACCCTATATGGGCGGGCTGGAAAAATTATCCGCCTGATTGACGAGGCTGATTTTTTACCTTCTTTCCCGGGCAATAAAAAACGATGCAAAGACCTCCCAGCCCACTTGGCGACCTCAGCCCGAAAGCCTTTATGCAAACCTTCTGGCAGAAAAAGCCACTGCTGGTTCGTCAGGCATTTAAAAATTTTCAGTCACCGATAAGCGCCGAAGAACTGGCCGGGCTGGCCTGTGAAGACGATGTTCCGTCACGCATTGTGCTGGAAAAAGACGGTGAACATCCCTGGTTTCCGGTGTTTGGCCCCATGAGTGAAGAAACCTATGCATCCCTGCCTGACAGTCACTGGACGCTGGTGGTCAACGATGTGGAAAAACACCTGCCCGAGTTAAGCTGGATCGTTGACCGTTTTCGTTTTATTCCCGAATGGCGGCTCGATGATTTAATGATCAGCTACGCCGCAGATGCCGGTTCGGTAGGGCCGCATTTTGATCTCTATGATGTGTTTATTCTGCAGGGGCAGGGGCGACGGCGCTGGCAGATCAGCAGTCGTGAGGTAGCGGCTGATAACCAGGTAAAAAATACGCCATTACGCATTCAGCAGCATTTTCAGGCTGAAGAAGAATGGATTCTCGAACCCGGCGATATGCTTTATCTGCCCCCCGGGGTTTCCCATTACGGGGTTTCACTGGGCGAGAGCCTCAGTTACTCCATCGGTTTTCGAGCTACCAGCCATGCTGATCTGGTCAGTGATTTCATTGCATATCTAACCCGGGAATTATCGCCACAGCAAAGTTACCGTGATGCGGATCAACAGGTACAGGCGTTTTCCAGTGAAATAAAACCCGATGCGTTGCAACGGGTGACAAAAATTCTACAACACTATCTGCAAGTTGAGCACCCGGCATTACCCCGCTGGTTCGGGCGTTTTGTCAGTGATAATAAAGCCGACGTGTTCAATCCACCCGATCAGCCGATTGCTACCATTGAAGCCCTGCAAAAACGGGCTGCTCAGATACCCTTAAAACGTCATCCGGCCAGCCGCTTTGCCTTTTATCGACATCAGCACGGTAAGGCTATGCTGTTTATTGATGGCGAAGATTATGTGGTGAGTGAAGCCTTTGCCGAAGCCTTGTGCAATCAGCGCCAGCTGGATCTGGACAGGCTGATTGCACTGGCTGATAAGGATGCGTCATTATTGATACTTGAACTCTATAATCAGGGGAAATTATTTTGTCATGAATAAGCTGCCCTCCGCATTGTATTCGGTTCAGTCCGTGGTTCAGCTGGAACAACGGGCGATTCACGATTATGCTATTGCCGGTTATACCCTGATGCGTCGTGCCGGGCAGGCAGTATTTACTTTACTCCAGCAGCATTTTTCCATGGATAACAAAATTCTTGTGTTGTGTGGGGCAGGCAATAATGCCGGTGATGGTTATGTGGTTGCCCGTCTTGCACAGCAGGCAGGTTATGCCGTTCAGGTCGTTAGCCTGGTTGCTACGGCAAAGCTCAATGGCGATGCCCGTCAGGCCTGTGAACACTGGCTGGAATGTGGTGACATTCAGACTGTCAGTGATAATAACAGGCCGTTACCACAGGCCGACGTGATCATTGATGCTCTGTTGGGAACCGGGCTGGCGCGGACGGTGTCCGCGAAGTGGGCAGCGCTTATTGAGCGGGTAAATCAGAGCACCGCTGCGGTAATAGCGGTCGATATCCCATCCGGCCTGTTTGCCGATAGTGGCGCCATCGCCGGTATCGCAGTACGTGCCGATTACACAGTAACTTTTATTGGCCTTAAAATCGGTCTGTTTACCGGCAGTGGGCGTGCCTGTGCCGGTGACATCCATTTCGATGCTTTACAACTGCCCGCAGATATCTATCACCACAGTCAAATAGATGTGCAACTGTTAAACAGCCTTGATCCACCGCTCTTGCCGACACGACCTGCTGATGCCTACAAAAATCAGTCTGGCCATGTGCTGATTGTCGGTGGCAATACTGCCATGGCCGGGGCGGTAATACTGGCGGGCAGGGCAGCATTGTGTTCGGGTGCCGGGCTGGTCACGATTTTTACCCGTTCAGCAAATCGCACTGCCATCAATAGCAACTGCCCGGAACTCATGGTAGTGGGCAGTGAAGATATGTCGACAGATGAAACCGGATTGGCACCACTAATACCGGAATCTTTACTAGCGCGAATCACGCATATTGCCATTGGTCCCGGTCTGGGCAGGGACGACTGGGCGCAACAGTGTTTGCAGCAATGTTTGCAGGCAGATAAACCTGTGGTTATTGATGCCGATGCCTTGCATTTACTTGCTGAATATAAGGCAGGTATGCCTGCTCATCTGGTGTTGACTCCGCATCCCGGTGAAGCCGCACATTTACTGCATAGCCAGACGCAGTCAGTTAATGCCGACCGTGTGAACGCAATTAAAAGGCTTTATCAGCAGTATCTGGCATCGGTGGATGAGGCGGCGGTGATTTTAAAAGGCTCGGGCACTATGATTTATAATGGTAAGCGCCTGGCTATCTGTCCGTGGGGCAATCCGGCCATGGCCACGGCGGGCATGGGGGATGTGTTAACCGGTGTGGTGGTTGCCATGCTGGCGCAGGGTTTGCCACCGGCCAAAGCTGCCGAGCTGGCTGTTGTCGCGCATGCCATGGCCGGGGATAAAGCCGCGGAGCATCAGTCACGCGGTGTGCTGGCCAGTGATGTTATTGCGGCGTTGGCACCATTTCTATAAGTGATATCTCAATACCACATTGATGAAAAACGCCATACACACAGCTCAACAATCTATTATTCTGGAATCTGAAGCCGCACAACTTGCCTTTGCTGCCAGGGTGGCAGCGGCACTCAACGGGGCTTTTATCTTTTTACTCAGTGGCAATCTGGGTACGGGAAAAACCAGTTTTGCGCGTGGTTTTATTCATGCCAGTGGTTTTGACGGGGTGGTAAAAAGCCCAACCTACACACTGGTAGAAGCCTACCCGATTTCACATCGGCGCAAGGCTTATCATTTTGATCTGTATCGGCTGGCAGATGCCGAGGAACTGGCCTATATCGGCGCGCGAGACTATTTTAATGACACCGATGTCTGCCTGATTGAGTGGCCGGAAAAAGCCGCGGAATTTTTACCACCGGCAGACTGGTTGTGTGAATTTGCCTACCATTCATGCGGTAGAAAGATAAAAATTTCGGCTTTAAGCGATAAAGGTAAGGACTTGATGTTACTGGTGTTTTGTGATTAATTACTATAGAAACATACTGTATGTGTATAAAATTATTAAAAAAATACTTGCAAAATCCCCAGAATTTGCCAAACTAAACATTAAGGGCAGGGTTGCAGATAATAATTTTAACCAAAGGTGGAATAATCGCGTTCCTTGAAGATGGAAAATAATCGTCGAAAATTTCTGAAAGGTCTTGCTGGCATAAGTGGTCTGGCAAGTGCTGGCCTGCCTGCTATCGCTTTAGCAAAAACATCGACTGCACGCATTAAAGATATCCGTCTGGCGAAAATGAAAACCTATGTTCGACTGGTTTTTGAACTGGATAAAGTTGTTGATCATTCCATCTTTACCTTACATAACCCCGAACGTGTGGTACTCGATTTAAAAAAAGTGACCATGTCTCATGGCATGGTTGACCGTTTACAGGCAAATTCGTTAATTCGGGATATCCGTAGTGGGGTACGCCATAAACATGATCTACGTATTGTCTTCGATTTAAGCGAACAGGTTAGCCCACGTAGTTTTCTGCTAGGTCCTTCAGCCAAATCTGGTCATCGTCTGGTGCTGGACTTGCACCCGGCCACACAGCATGCCCAGCTTAAAAAATCGACCCAACGTGATGTTATTGTTGCCATTGATGCAGGCCATGGTGGTAAGGATCCCGGTGCGACCGGCCATCATGGTACCCATGAAAAACAGGTAACGTTGCAAATCGCCAAACGTCTGCAAACAACCATTAATGCACAACGTGGTATGCGTGCAGTTTTAATTCGTAAAAATGACCGTTTTTTGCACTTGCGTGAACGTATTCATAAGGCCAGAGAGCTACAGGCTGATATGATGATTTCCATTCATGCCGATGCTTTTCCTGATCCCCGGGCACGTGGTTCATCTATTTACGCGCTGTCACTGGATGGTGCCTCATCCGAAACAGCACACTTGCTGGCCGATAATGAAAACGCCTCGGATTTATTGTTTGGTGATGTCAAACTGAGCGCGAATGACAAGATGGTGAAGGAAGTTTTATTTGATCTGTCACTGACCGGTACCATTGAATCGAGTCTGGATATTGGTGGTGAAATTATCAAACAGATCAGAAGTGTCAATCGTGTGCATAAGAAGCGGGTTCAGCAGGCAGGTTTTGCTGTATTAAAAGCACCCAATATTCCTTCTGTTTTACTGGAAACAGCTTTTATCTCCAATCCAAGAGAAGAAAAAAAGCTGCGGAATATCGCCTTTCAGAAAAAAGTAGCAAAAGCCATTACCAGGGGCGTTAATCACTATTTTGCCAGAAAAGCGCCACCGGGAACCTGGCTATCTGCGCTGGCTGAACAACGCAAACAAAAACGCGGTTAATGAATAGCGCTTAGCTTAAATAAATTCCAGTGGGTTAATTAAAAATACAATAACAATAATAATGAAACTCACGGATTATTACCCATGGCCCTTAAACGGGCCATTTTTTTCATAATGCAAAGGTCTCAGTATATACATCAGGCGAGAAGAATATGGCAAATCAATTAACCGCAAACCCGTCATTGCTTATCTGGGGGATGATATTTGGCGCTATCGGTCTTGGTTTTTTTATTTATGGCAAACGGCAACGTGCTGCTATCCCTCTGGTTGTTGGCATTGCATTATCGGTATTTCCGTTTTTTATAACCAATGTTTATCTGCTGGTTCTTGTCGGTATATTACTGGTAATAGTGCCTTATTTTATCAGACTATAGTAAGATGAGTTGTTAAGGGATACGTCTGCTTGACAAAATATATCTTTTGAATTTATAAGCCGTTAGAAAATCGTTATTTATGCTTACTGTCTTTATCCTTAACTCAATTATCGTTACCATCGCAGTACTGATTCATTATGAGTTCCTGTACAGGATTTCTACCATTATTCCCAGAATGAAGATAAAACATCGCTTCAGAATCGTTATTGGG
>WFMW01000021.1 GCA_015488885.1 Gammaproteobacteria bacterium
ATCTGCTTAACCAGTTTTGCATTAGCCGGTTTATCCGACAATAAATGATCGGTATGTAATAGTTTGATGATGGTGCTATCTGCATGGATCCATTGTTTAAGTTCATCGGCATCCTGTTCGCTTACCAGCGCATCATTTTCTACGCTGAACAGTAATGCAGGCCTGGTTAGTCGGGTTAATACCGATGACATATCCCAGTTGCGAACATCACTGACAAACTGCGGCTTAATAGCATAAAATTTACCGGCCACTTCAAAACTCGCGGCAATACCCTGTTCCAGCAGAGTGAGCGCGTGATCAAAATGATGTAATACATGAGCTGGCTGGCTGGGTGCGGCAATCGTCACCACTTTTTTAATACAATCAGCATCCACCGCGGCGGCCAGTGAGGTTGTACCACCCAGGCTATGGCCGATTAAAATCTCGGGCGGTTGGTAGTTTCGGGCCAGAAAATCCATGGCCGCCAGACAATCTTCAACGGTTGTCGAAAAATTACAATTGGCAAAATCACCTTCACTGTCGCCAAGTCCGGCAAAATCATAACGTAATACGGCATAACCCTGTTGTGCCAGCATCCGGCTGCTGCGATAGGCGATAATAATATCTTTGCTGCAGGTAAAACAATGGCTGAAAACAATAAAAGCCTTTGGCGAAGCAGCAGGTAATTCCAGCCTGCCAGCCAGTTGACAATGATGGCTACCGATAAAGTTTACTTTTATAGTTCTGGTTTTATTCATGAAAGTAATATAGTGTGGTGGTGTATGTTTTTTGTCGTGGAGTTATCGTATGAGTATTGAAACACAGAATGACTGTTTGCCGGAAGGTAAAATCCCCGTGATTAGGGTACCGGCTCAACCCTCTGCGTTAAATCCCGGTGGTACCATATTTGGTGGCTGGATTATGTCACAGGTGGATATTGCAGGCAGTATTCCGGCATTGGAAAGAGTACGCGGGCCGGTGGTAACGCGTGCCGTGGACTCTTTCGAGTTTAAAAAACCGGTGTTTGTGGGGGATTTAATAAGTTGTTATGCGGATATTGTCGCTGAGGGTCGTACCTCCATCAAGGTAAAAGTAGAGGTGTTTGCCGAACGGATGACAAACAGGCAGACGCATTGTGTCAAAGTCACCGAAGCCACACTGGTTTATGTTGCCATTGATAAACAGGGACAGCCAACACCCTTACCCCTCAGGTAATGAAGAATAATAGTTAGTTACCAACCACAAACAGGCATCTACTGCGACTGCTTCCGGCACATAATCTTCTGGTCACAAGATAGAGTTATTTAGAATAACCAAACGCCTATATCTTGTGACCAGAATCTCATGCACCGGAATCACCCTCATAACGATGCTGTTTGTGGTTGGTAACTAAGTCACGACAGGCATTTGCTTTTATTAGAATGATTAAAAAATTATCGATAATTTTAAGTAAATTAAAAAATATCTGCAAAATAACAGGTTTCATAAGCATTTACTGTTTTTAATCTGCAATTAACTGCGGTATTATGTTTCCAAATTGATTTGTCGGTCTGGCTTAACAGCTCAGGATCAGCTTATCATGATAATAACGATACTCAATCTGGTTTAATGAGGGGAAATGTATGAATCCAATAACAGGGGCGTATCTAAAAAAATGCTCGTATCTATTGACTGCTATTCTGGCAGCAACCACAGCAGCTTTATCCACACAATCATCTGCATCGGGTTTTGCCCTTATTGAAAACAGTGCCACCGGGCAGGGTAATGCCTTTGCCGGTGCGGCAGCGTATGCAGAAGATGCCACGACAGTCTGGTTTAACCCGGCAGGCATGATGAAGCTCAAAGGCAATCAGATTGTTGTTGTCGGGCACTACATAAATCCAAAAGCCTCTTTTAGTAATCAGGGTTCGGTCAATGCAGATCATAGTCCAAGTACGGGTGAAAATGATGATGGTGGTCGTGATGCCTATGTGCCTAATATTTACTGGGTGGCCAATGTTCATCAAGACATAAAATTCGGTCTGGGTATTACCACACCGTTCGGCCTGAAAACAGAATATAACGATACCTGGGTTGGGCGTTATCACGCGGTTAAAACCGACCTGAAAACCGTAAACATTAATCCCAGCATTGCTTATCAGTTAAATGATCAGATTTCACTGGGGGCGGGCATTGATATTATGCTGGCTGATGTGGTTTTTACTAACGCGATTGACTTTGGTGCATTAACTGGAGCTTCTGGTGCAGCGGATGGGTTTGCAAAATTACATGCGGATAATCATGGTTTGAGCAACCTCACTTATGGTTATAATCTGGGTTTATTGTATAACATTACCCCCAAAACCCGGCTGGGTCTGGCCTACCGTTCTGAAATGACCATTGATGTAGCCGGTAGCGCAGAGTTCCGTGTGCCAACCGTTGCGGCACCGGTATTAGTGACGGGAGCATTCAGACAAACAGATCTCAATGCTTCAGTGACTTTGCCACAAAGTTTTTCAGTAAGTGTTGCTCATAACATAAAACAGCTAAAATTACTTGCCGATGTCACCTGGACAGG
>WFMW01000022.1 GCA_015488885.1 Gammaproteobacteria bacterium
AGATTCAGTCGAGAAAAATAATTATCTGGCAACGCTCCTTCTAATGATTTATTTTTCTTTTCAATGGTATGCAGTGCGGTGTCAACCTTGACCGCAATATCATCCTGCTTGGCATGTTTGAGGATATAAGACCAGCGTGATTCCTCCGGCAGGTAAAACACATTATTCATGGTGTAAAACTCCACCATATCAATATATTTCTCCTTGCCTTCGTCTATCAGCTCCTGCCTGCGTTGTTCAAAGGTATCACTGACGAATTTAAGAAAGATAAGGCTCAGTACAACGTGCTTGTATTCAGATGGCTCGACACTGCCGCGTAATTTATTCGCTGAATCCCAGAGGGACTCTTCAAAGCTCTTTTGCTTTTTTGCCGTCTTTTGCTTTGCAACCTTTTTTGCCATTTATTTCTCGTTGTTTATGAATTAAGTTTTATCGCATCTTGCTGATGCTGATGAAGCTAAAAAAAACAGGACTGAGCAAGCACAACCATATAATTTCTATATATTTATTACCCTAAAAAAGGCTCTTCTCCGCTCTGGTGAGTGAAAAAAGATGCTAATACTCACAAAACTTGTTGAAATATAAGACTTCTGATAGTTTTATAAGCAAGAGGTAATATGAGTATCAGCATCTCACCGAGCATTTTGGGTCTGACGGGTCAAAGAGTCAATGAAATCACGCTAAATAAACACCATAAGGCGGTACATATTCTTTGCAAAAGGGATAAACGGAGAAAGGTCATTGATCCATTAACAGGACAAAAAGGCACCATCAATCGCTTTGTAAAAAGACAGGTGCTTCGCAACCGTGTACGCAGCCTGGCAAGTTCCACCGCCATTGAAACCGGTGAGCCCATCGAAAAACTTGAAGCCAAAATCAGGCATCTGCATTCTTGCAAGCCTCGCATAACACTGGCCTGAATTTCCTGACTAACAGTGCACTCATGCAGATGCGCGCTGGAAGATCTCAATACCCACCCGGTCAATGTGATCGATAAGATTCCTGTTTGTCAGGTCATGGTAGTTCTGAAAATCAACCTGATAAGGTATATCAGAATCATCCAGATCCAGTAAGACTGCTGCAATAATATCGTGGTTGAGTTTCTCACCATACGCTACCAGATCAATATCACTGCGCTTATTGTATGTACCTTTGGCGCGCGAGCCGTAGAGTTTTATTTGCTCAATGGTCGGGTATTTCTGAAATACTTTGGTCAGTATTTTCAGCTGATGCTCTGTCAAGCCTGTGTTCTGCATAGCTGTGTTACTGGTTAATTTCTGATAACAACTGCATATACAGTTCATTCAATATGGGCAGGTAAAGATCATCAATTCGCTCAATAACGGCTTCAAATTTTGCGAAGTCGTAGGTATGGCTCATCAGGTTACGGTCACCGATCATTTTTAACCATGGTTCAGCATCAGCAATGTATTTGCTGGCATAGGCCTGCCGGACAACACTTTTTGGCGAGATTTTATCCAGACTGACACCGTTGTATTCCATTCGGTCTTTTAATACATTCCATGCCAGCTCAAAGGTATATTCAAAACGCTGGATAATACCTTCTTTTTCCAGCTGGCTCATATTTTCACGATCACTTTCCATAGCCTCGCGCAATAACAGGAAAGCACGTTTGAAATTATCAAAGCGTTGCTGCCATCGAATACCCTGCTCACTCATAACACTGCCTCTTTCGCCATTTTCTTTTCTGACTGTTTTTTCTGTTGCTTTTCCTGTTCCAGGCCTTGCCTGTATTTTAGCTTTTTCACTGGCAATGTGAAAACAAGCGGAAAACAAGGCCACCATAACCATCTGATTTCTATAAACTATTACCCTAAAAAAGCACCTTTTAATCGCTTAAACATCACTTTTTACCTGTAAAACAGAGACTATAAGCTAATTCAACTAAAGAACAAGTAAAAGTGCCGGAGGGTTTGTTACCCACTATCGTTCTTTATCAGTCCACTTGTTCCAGCGTTTTTGTACGATGTTATTGTTTGTCACAACCGATTTTTGTCACAATCGATGCCTGAATTATTCCTGATTTAAAATTTCTATATAGGTCGTGTAAGCATAAACACGGTTACGCTTTTGGCCGGTAATTTCTTTGACGATACCCAGTTGCTGCTCAAGTGCTTCGAGGACTTTGCCCAGCGTGGCAGCGGTTAAGCCGGTCAGCTCGATGAGTTTGTTGATATTGACAATGGGCTGTTCAAACAGGGCATCTATTATTTGTGCGGCTGAACCTGCCTGACGACCCAGTTTACTTATGCGGGTTTTATCTTTTTGCCTGAGTTTATTTAATTGTTGTGCGGTGTTTACTGCCTGTGTTGCGGTTTCTGCGACGGCATCGACAAAAAATAACAACCATGCTTCCCAGTCGCCGGTGAGGCGTACCTGATTCAGGTGTTCATAATAAATCTGGCGGTGCTTTTTAAAAAACACAGAGAGGTAGAGCAATGGCTGTTTTAATACTTCGGCTTCAACTAAAATCAGCGGAATTAACAAGCGCCCTATTCGACCATTGCCATCCATAAACGGATGAATGGTTTCAAACTGAACGTGACTAAGCGCGGCTTTTATTAATGGATCGGTTGCCTCCGGCACGTCATTGATAAAACGTTCCAGCTCGGCCCAGCAATCGGCTATTTCATTGGCTGGTGCAGGCACAAAGGTGGCTTCATCCGGGCGATGACCACCAATCCAGACCTGACTACGACGAAATTCACCCGGGCTACGGTTTACGCCACGACCGGAGGTCATTAATGCCTGATGTATTTCTGTGATTAAGCGGTACGTTATCGGCTTACCTTCTCGAATACGCGTGATACCCAGGTTGAGCGCACTGACATAGCAGGAGACTTCCTGCACATCATCCATCGGCACACCGGGCACGGCTTCCATTTCATACAGCATTAAATCGCTCAAGGATGACTGGGTACCCTCGATTTGAGATGACATAACCGCTTCTTTACGCACATAGCTGTACAGGAATAAATGCGCATCAGGCAATAAACTGCTTATCGCATCCAGCCTGCCAAGTGCCAGCATTGCCTGATTAATGCGTTTTTGCAGTTTGCTATCAATTTCCAGTAATGGCTTTGGTGGTAATGGCGCAGGCACAAAGGCTTTGCAGTTTATACCACCTGCGATTGCTGATGTGTAATGCCCTGTTAAGCCCCGATTCATTTTTGCTGTTTAATATCTGGTTTTTCTATAAATGTTTAAGGAATGTTTACGTTGTGCGATTAAAATAAGCCGTGCTTTTATTTTATCTTAGCAGTAAAAATAAAATAACGCCAAGGCTTATTTTAGTTTGTGACTCTGCAAGCCCCATGTGTCGGATTAATCAGATTTCTTCGACATGATATGTTTCTCATGTCGATACCGTAGATATAATTAGTTTGGTGGCATAACGCGCCTCTCAGCGTTACCCGGAGGGCGACTAATTTTGTCTGGAACAAAATTGAATGATCTTTGATCAGCCTGCAAGGTAAATTACAGGAGGTAATTTATAACCACAGGGACGTGGTTCGTAATCTAAGCGGCAGCCGGTTCGAT
>WFMW01000023.1 GCA_015488885.1 Gammaproteobacteria bacterium
TATCACCCGATAATTTTCGGGCCGCCTCAATGCTGGCAGTTATCAAGATGAAACAGGGTAATAAAACACAGGCTTTTGAAATCGTACATCAGCAGTTAACCACAAAAAACAGGTCTGCGGCCATGGTATTAAAAGGCGACCTGTATATGATGGAAAAAAACTATGTAAAAGCAGTACAAGCCTATCAAGCAGCCAGTAAAAACAGCGCGGCTGCCTCGACAACAGTAAAATATTATTATGCGGCCAGACGTGCCGAAAAATCAGACGCGGAAAATATTTTATTATCCTGGCTAAAAAAGCACCCTGATGATCATGCTCTGCGTTTCCTGCTTGCTGTTGAATACGATAAAAATAGTAACATCCGTAAAGCAATACCTGAATATGAGATACTTGCCAGGCAACAACCCGGTAATGCGAATGTACTTAATAATCTGGCTCATGATTATTCTCTACAGAAAGACAAACGCGCACTATCAACAGCTGAAAAAGCCTATAAGATGAACCGGCATAATGCAGCAATACAGGATACTCTGGGCTGGATATTGTTGAATGAAAACAACACCAAACGTGCTCTGAAACTGTTACAGGATGCAGCCTCCAGTCTGCCTGATAATAAAGAGGTTAGCTATCATTATGCGGTAGCACTGGCAAAATCAGGCGACCAGTTGGCAGCTATCAATATCCTGAAAAAACTGGATACAACAAAAGCAGATGACTCGCTTAGCAGAAAAGTCACCCAATATTTAAAGATACTGCAATCATTTAAAGATACTGCAATCCGGTGATAGCAAATAATTAATATGGTCATTTTTTGACCGCATGTATCCATACTGTTTATTAACTCAGTACCATAAAATGGTAAAGTTGCACTATTGCGCCTGGACAAAGCGGCCTTAACCGCTGTATCAGATGATGATGTTACACCACCTTGTTTGAGTGAGATTTAATCATACAAACGATAAAAAAATCCTTATTACTTAAAATCAAAAGCCACCGGTGCCAGTTTTTCCCGGCTTTTATCAAATGCTGCCCAGTGTTGTGCATAGGTCTTATGGCTTAATGGATGCGCCAGATCTGGTGCAATTTCAGCCAGCGGCCACAGGACAAAAGCATTTTTCAGGATTTCGCCTCGTGGTAGAACCAGGTGATCTTCCTCGATAACCCGATCATCATAAAGCAGCAGATCAAGGTCAAGCCGCCGCGAGGAAAATCTGGGCCCGCTTCGATCACGACCATGGTCATCTTCAATTTGACGCAGCAGATGGTTCACTGCATGGACATCCAGCGATGTACTGGCACCAATAACCATATTGAAAAAAGCATCGCCCTCAAAACCCACCGCTTCACTTTCATAGACCGATGACAGCTGCAACGGCCCAAACGCATGACGCATCGCCACCACCCCGGCGCGGGTATATTTCTCACGCTCTATATTGCTGCCCAGACCAATATATATGTTTGCCATATTGCCCCCTACCGACAACCCCGCTCAATGATAACACCAACCGAACGTGAACCGGTGACCGCCCCCAGTTTGCTGAGTTTGAGCCGCAGCCAGGGAACCTTGAATTCATTTATAATTATTTCTGCCAGTCGTTCAGCCAGCGTTTCCACCAGTTGAAACTGACTTTCTTCAGTAAATGCAATCAAGCGCTTGGCAACCGCCTTATAGTTCAGCGCATCATCGATATTTTCACTGGCAGCGGGCAGACTATTATCAGCGGCCATCTCAATATCCAGCGCTACTGTCTGCTTGACCTCACGTTCCCACTCATAGATGCCAATAATGGTATTAATACGCAAATCTTCAATAAAAACTATGTCTTTCATCATTTAATATCATTTTAGACGGCATTATATTTGAAACCCCCGTATCTTTAACCCGAACATTTCATAGAAAGGCTATAAATTACTTTAACACCATGAATATATTAATAGAGACCTTTGCAGGTAAGATATAGCCTGATGTTGATCATATAGTGATCCAGAAAACAAAAAGGGCTGGGCTTTCTGACAAAACCAGCCCTAAGTGCATGATATAGATGGTGGGCCGTGAGCGACTTGAACGCTCGACCATCGGATTAAAAGTCCGGTGCTCTACCAACTGAGCTAACGGCCCGTATTTTTTTATCAGCTGAAGCGAGCAACCAGCACAGTTGACCGCCTCACAGGAAGGCGCAAATATTACATGGAGTTGAGACGAAAAACAATAAAAACCATACAAAAAAATCAGCAGACAGTTTTTTATTTCTAAAAATATCGAGTTGGATCTTTAACCCCCGCATCCACAAACCCTTTTTCACGGAATTGACAGGAATCACACTGCCCACAGGCTTCGCCCCGCGCATTCGCCTGATAGCAGGAAACCGTCTGGGCATAATCAACCCCCAGCTTTAAGCCTGTCTGGATAATCTGCGCTTTGGTTTTTTCAATAAGCGGTGCATGAATGGTTAGCCGATGACCTTCCACCCCTGCCCGGGTTGCGAGATTGGCCATGGCTTCAAATGCCTGGATATATTCAGGCCGACAATCAGGGTAACCCGAATAATCCACCGCATTCACCCCGATAAACAGGTCGTTTGCACCGCGTACCTCGGCCACGGCAAGTGCATGTGCCAGAAATAAAGTATTGCGTGCTGGAACATAGGTAACAGGAATACCTGCAGAACGGGTTTGTGGCACTTCGATGCTCTTATCGGTTAGCGCAGAACCAGCCAACACACCATCATCAATAGTGACAATCTGATGACTTGCCCCATAATCGTGAGCAATAGACTGCGCCGCCTTTAACTCTGACAGACTACGTTGTGCATAGTTAAAACTAAGCGCATGACAGACATAATGCTGCGAAGCAATAGCCAGCACCGTGGTTGAATCCAGGCCACCGGAAAGCAATACCACCGCTTTTTTTTGTGATGTTGTATCAGCTGGCATAATATGTCTAGTATAAATCCATGTTACAAAAATTAAACACCTGCTACATCACCCCATAAAAATTTATGCAGTTGAATCTGAAAACGTACCGGTAACTGATCACGTAAAATCCAGCCTGCCAGTGTTTTTGCTTCCAGTTGAATACCACCCAGCGGATCGCTACTATGACAGGCAGAGAATAAAACCTCACAACGTTTATCCAGCTGTGCTGTCTGTAATAATGACTTGCTCCATTCATAATCGGCTTCATTACAGATTACAAATTTAATCTGATCTGAGGAAGTGATACAGGCCAGATTGGAATCCAGATTTCTATCCTGCTCACCGGAAGCAGGCGTTTTAATATCCATCACTTTTATTACTCGCGGATCAACTGCTGCTATCGACAGTGCGCCACTGGTTTCCAGCGAAACCTTATAACCTTTATCACACAGGGCGGTTAACAGATGCATACAGGCTTTCTGTGCCAAGGGTTCACCGCCGGTTACGGTTACATAGGGCGTATGATAGGCAGAAATAGTATCCACAATTTGTTCAATACCTTGCCACTGTCCGCCGCTAAAGGCATAAGCAGTATCACAGTAAACACAACGCAGGGGACAGCCCGTGAGGCGGATAAAGATAGTTGGCAACCCGGAATTCAGTGCTTCCCCCTGTAGTGAATAAAAAATCTCACTAATCTTTAAGCGTTGTTCTGTCGCCCTTACCATAATACGTTGTAGATGAACCTGCTGTAAATAAACGCGCCGTAAATTAACATGCTGTTAATCGACATGCGTAAATCGACAGCTTAATGACCTTCTCTCTGAATACGCTGCAAACGCTCTTTGGCTTTTTTTGCTACCGTGGTATTCGGGTACAGCGTAATAACATGTTGTAATGCTTCCCGTGCCGCAGACCAGTTCTTTAACTCATAATAGATATAGGCAATCTTTAATCTGGCACCGGGAATTTTGCTACTGTCCGGGAACTGGGCAATTAATTGCTGAAAATTTGTTAGTGCTTTTTTATATTCACGTGATACATAATTTGCCTCACCCAACCAGTACTGTGCATTATCTGCATATTTACTTTGTGGATGATCTTTAATGAATTTTTCAAATGCAGCTATTGATTGTTGATATTTACCTTCTTTCAATAATCCAAATGCAACGCTATAATCGGTTTTACCCTCGACATCATTCCCAGCCGTGGTGACAACAGGCACAGCAGCAGCACTGACAGGCGGTGGCACAGGTGCAACCGTTGCATTGTTACTACCACTTAACTCAATATTATTAATTCGCCTGTCCATATCCTGATAAAGACTGCGTTGTCTTTGTTTTATCATTTCCAATGCATGATTCTGTTGTTCTATTTGCCCCCTCAGAGCATCTATCTCATCTCTGAGCGAGCGAATCGTCTCAGCCTGTTTATGTAGATTATCAGGACTCAATAGACGTTCCAGACGCAATAGACGCTGCTGTACTGTTAAAGTTTCAGCTGCTGCCTGCACCTGTGATTCGACGAAAAAAAACAGTGCCAGAACAATCAGTACGGATCTGATCGATTTGTTTACCATGTGTTTACATTTAACCATTTTTATATTCTTTAACCATTTTTACATTCAAACTGCTTCAGGTTTAACCATTGATACACTTTTAACAGTGACTATTTATAGACTATATCTACACGACGATTTAACTGCCAGGATTCTTCATCATGACCGAAGGCAATGGGTTTTTCTTCACCATAACTGATCACTTCTATCTGCTCTGGACTCACTCCTTCATAGAGTAATAACTGTTTAACCGCCTGGGCACGACGCTCACCCAGTGCAACGTTATATTCTCTGGTTCCACGCTCATCGGTATTGCCTTCCAGCCGTACTCTTGCCTGCGGATTCAGCGATAAATACTTACCATGATACTTAATCAGATCAAGATACTTCTCAGGCACTGCATCACTGTCATAGTCAAAGTAAATACGGCGTTCAGATAACACGTTATCCGGGTCATTGATCGCGCCTTTTTCATAAGAAATATGTTTACCATCTGCCAGCATGGTAGTACCTGTCATATCACTGTTATCAACCGAGCCAGTCGTCGTTGCATTTTCCTCTGTGCCATTCTGTGCTGAACCATTCTGCGCAGTATTATCACCTGCTGTCGCATCAGGTTTTAATGGTTGCCCACAGGCGGTTACCATCATGGCGACAAAAGCCAGTAAAATAAATTTTTTCATTTCTACATCCTCTTTAAAAAAACACCAGTATAAAAAGACACAGGTACAATAACCAGCGACATAATCCTCTAAAAAGAATTAACCCGAATATTTCATGGGAACGCTATAAATATGGCTTAACATAATGGATATACTAATAAATATTGGTATCAGAAAAATACACTATGTACCTGTTGCTCGCTATGCAGTTTTTGGAAAAATCCTGCATTCCCATGAAATATTCGGGTTAATCACGCACTGGTGCCCAGGCCGGATCTCTCACATCACCTTCACTAAATGCCAGACGTTGCCTGAATTTACCATCAACCGAAACAGCAGCCAGAACAGCATGTTTATTTTCCTGAGAAGCAAATAAAACCATACTGTTATTTGGGGCAAACTCAGGGGATTCATCCAGTGGCCCCTGCGTGAGAAGCTGGTAATTCCCGGTTTTTAATGTCATTAATGCAATTCTGTAGATATTACCTTTACCCTGCACATAAGCCAGCAATTTTCCATCCGGTGAAATGGATGCGCTGGCATTGTAATTGCCTGCAAACGTTAAACGGCGCGGTGACTGCTTACCCGTTAATGATTTTATATATAACTGTGGTTTTCCACTACGCCCCGAAGTGAATATAATCGACTTACCATCGGGTGTCCATACTGCTTCAGTGTCAATCGCCCACTGGTGCGTAAACCGACGTAATAACTTATTGGCCAGCGTTAAGATATAAATTTCCGGATTACCATCTTTTGACAATGTAATCGCCAGTTGTTTTCCATCCGGTGACCAGGCCGGCGCACCATTTAAGCCTGGATATGAAGATACCAGTGTGCGCACACCACTATGAATGTTCTGAATATAAATCTCAGCATGGCCTTTCTCAAAAGACACATAGGCTAATTGTGAACCATCCGGTGACCAGGCAGGTGACATAATGGGCTGGTCAGAGGTTAATAAAGTCTGCGGGTTATAACCATCGGTATCAGCAACCTTTAACCGTGAAACCATGCCTGTTTTGGTATTATGCTGCACCGTGACATAAGCGATACGTGTATTAAAAGCCCCTGGTAGTCCGGTAATTTGGGTAAATATATAATCACTGATCTGATGAGCAATCGTGCGCAGGGTCTTTTTCGTTGCAAAAAAACTGTAGCCCACAACCTGCTGGCCTTTTAATACATCAAACAGGCGGAACTTGACCTGATACCTGCCATCAGGCTGTAAATTTACACTACCGATAACCAGATGATCCATGCCTGCCACACGCCAGGTTTTAAAGTTTATATCCTTAGGTTGCTGCGGATGGGAAAGCAGGTCTTTTTCAGCCATCGGCGAAAACTTGCCACTTCTTGCCAGGTCGGAAACAACGATTGCCGAAACATCAGCATCGGGCAGTTTTTTTGTGTTCCATTGGAACGGCACCACGGCAATTGGCAATGCACCTTCCAAACCCTGAGTTATATCTATTTTTAATACTGCATGGGAGGTACTGGCAAAAAAGACCAGAATTAAACTTGCTAAAATCTGTTTCATAAAGAATCTGTTTTTCTAAGGTGACTCAGGTCTAAATGTAAAATAAATCTGCCGGTCAAAAACGTCAGGATTGGGTGGTAATGGCAGTGGTGAAGCCGCCTGCACTGCACGTTCCACCGAACGTTGAAAAGCGTTATCCGCCTGACATTTTTTCAATTGCACATTCACCACATCACCGGTATAAGTTTGTGTCACAACCACATCACAAAACTGCCCATTAGCGCTATCAGCTGGCCTTAGCCAGTTATTCTCAACCTTTTGTGCAATGAGCTTAACATATTGAGCTCGTAATGCGGATATCTTTGCAGCATGAGCGGCCTGTAATCGTGCCTGCTCCTGACGTTGCTCTTCTTCCTTTAATGCCTGTTGCATTTCCTGTTTTGCTTCCTGCTGACGTTGTCTGGCCTCTGCAGCCAGACGTTTTGCACGCGCTTTGGCCGCCAGTTTTTTCTTTTTCTCTGCGGCTAAACGCGCTTTCTCGGCCGCCTTGCGTTTGCGTTCAAGTGCCTGTTTTTCTGCGGCGGCTTTTTTCTTCGCCTGCAATTTTTTCTGTGCCAGCAGTTTTTGCTGCTTTAATTTTTGCTGCTTTATTCTTTCCTGCTTTAATTTCTGCTGACGTTTTTTTTCAGCCAGCTGCCTGGCTTTTTGCTGATGTTTTTTATCCAGGACGGCCTGTTTTTTTCGTTCCAGCTCACGTTTTTTTCTTTCAGCTTCACGTTTGCGTTTTAATTTTTTTACTCGAATTTGTGCCTGTTTTATTGCCCGTTCCTGCTGTTTTTTCTTTGCTTTTTGCCGATCATACTGTTTTGCATCAACAGCAACGGCAGCAATGATTTTATTGGGTTTTTCAGCAACAGCCACAGGTGTATTATCGGTAAGATTAATACCCAGCAATACCACAAGGCCAAGGTGAAAAGCAATCACCATGGCCAACACCCAGGGGTGATTTTTTATTTCCTGAAACAGGCTGGTTGAATTCATATATACAACAATAAAAAACGCTGATAGTTCCCATATTTTGTGCGGAAGTTTATACAGGAATGCTCTGCATGCAGGCGCGCTCCATGTTCCCTGACACAAAACGTGGCAACAAGGTTACCCGTTATCATCCGTATCCGTCATCAAACCTACTTTAGCTACACCCGCCTGCTGTAATAACACCATTGCGTGAGTCACCGCACCATAATTCACATTGGTGTCACCACGTACCAGAACCGGGGTTTTGGGATGTAAGCGCATAATAATACCTACCCGTCTCAACACCTCATCCGCAGTCACCGGTTTTTTTACATCATCACCAATATTCAAATAATAACGACCAGCCTGACTCACACTAAGTATCACCGGCTCACGTTCATCCGGCGGTAACGGGTTAGCTGCCGCCTGTGGTAGTTTTATTTCTACACCCTGCTGCACGATAGGCGCAGTAATCATAAAAATAATCAGCAATACCAGCATTACATCAATATAAGGCACCACATTAATAGCAGCCATGGCTCGACGTTTATTTTTTCTGGCCATTATTGTCTGTCCATTAGTATCTATCCAGTATTCTCTATCCAGCAGATGCTTGCGCTTAGCCCGGCACCACTTCCGTTTTATTACGCACCCGCAACGAAGCCGCTGCCTCAGTAGAGGGCGTTTGCATTTCAGTCTGATGACTCTGGCGCTGAAGAATGGTAGCGAATTCTTCGGCAAAGTTTTCATATGCTACTGACAGGCGGTCAACCTGATCGGCATAACGATTATACGCAACAACAGCTGGAATCGCGGCAAACAGGCCCATGGCGGTAGCAATTAAGGCCTCCGCGATACCGGGAGCAACCATCGACAGACTGGCATGCTGAACCGCACCTAGCGCAATAAATGCCCGCATAATACCCCACACGGTACCAAACAGGCCGATATAAGGGCTGATTGAACCGATGGTCGCCAGTACAGACAGATTTGCATCGAGATACTCCTCCTCGCGAGCCAGTGCCACTTTCATACTGCGTTGCACACTTGATAAAACCATCTCTGCATTACTGGAAGATGCGTTCGTTGCCAGATGTTTTCGGTTACGCATATATTCGCTGAAACCGGCCTTGAAAACATTAGCCATACCACGCTCCTCGGCATGGCGTTTGGTACGCTGATATAACTCGGCAAGATTGATACCTGACCAGAACTGATCTTCAAACCGGTTCGCCTGTTTTTGGGCCGTTTTGATTGCTCTGGATTTAATAACAATAATCACCCACGACAGTACGGAAGCAGATAATAATATGGTCATCACGATCTGCACCACAATACTGGCACGCGTGACCAGTGCAAACATGGACATATCAGCTTCCACTGCACACCTCCGGGAAATCCTGATTTTTTTTAATCGCTGTACTGAGAACTGTATTCATACTTATCTTTTGCAATACGGGCGCGGGAATTTTCTGGCTTGAAAATTGTTCGGCATTCAGGCAGGCTATTTTAACCTCTGCCACGCATAGAGGTAAGGTATTAACGCTGCCTTTTTCAGGAAAAATTTTTTGACAAAAGACAATACTGACCTTACCCAGAGAAATAATGGAGGTTACCACATTCAAGCTATCATTAAACCGTGCCGGTTTTTTATACTGAATGCTGACATTATGGACGGCAAAAATAATGCCGTATTGCTGTTGTAACTGATCCAGTTCAAAACCCAGACTACGCAGACATTCGGTTCTTGCCCGTTCCATAAATTTCAGGTAGTTTGCATAATACACTACCCCGCCCGCATCGGTATCCTCGTAATAGACACGTACTGGCCATAAAAATTCAGTGTGTTTTTCTGTGCTCATGGAAATAAATCTTCTTCCTGTTCTGCTTGCAGACTGCCGGGAGGCTTTAAACCAAAATGTCGGTACACATTGTTAGTCGCTACCCGTCCGCGCGGGGTACGCATTAAATAACCCTGCTGAATAAGATAGGGTTCAATCACATCTTCAATGGTGTCGCGTTCTTCACCAATGGCTGCGGCCAGATTTTCCACACCTACCGGGCCGCCATTAAATTTTTCGATAATGGTCAGTAACAGCCGCCGATCCATGGTATCGAAGCCAAGCGGATCTACCTTTAACAATTCCAGCGCCGCAGCAGCCACCTCGGCATTAACGTTGCCATCGGCTTTTACCTGTGCATAATCGCGTACCCGGCGTAGCAGCCGATTAACGATCCGCGGGGTACCGCGTGCGCGCCGGGCAATTTCAATGGCACCAGCCTGGTCGATTGGCACCTGCAATATAGCAGCCGAACGCTGCACAATATAGCTTAAATCAGCCAGTTCATAAAATTCCAGCCTTAATACAATACCAAAACGGTCACGCAACGGTGAGGTCAGGGAACCGGCACGTGTGGTGGCTCCCACCAGTGTAAACGGCGGCAGATCAATTTTTATTGAACGCGCTGCCGGACCCTCGCCGATCATAATATCCAGCTGATGATCTTCCATGGCCGGGTAAAGCACTTCTTCTACGACCGGACTGAGACGGTGAATTTCATCAACAAACAGGACATCATGCGCTTCGAGGTTAGTCAGCAGGGCAGCCAGATCACCCTGTTTTTCCAGTACCGGCCCGGAGGTGGAATGCAGGGTCGCGCCCATTTCATTGGCGACAATATGTGCCAGGGTGGTTTTACCCAGTCCCGGCGGGCCGAAAAAAAGCAGATGATCGAGCGCTTCCCCGCGTGCTTTTGCGGCAGGAACAAATATTTCCAGTTGTTCGGTCACGGCGGGCTGACCACGATAATCTTTTAGATACTGTGGCCGAATAGCGCGGTCAATGGCAATTTCACCTTCGGCCTGCTCGGCAGATAAGATACCTTTATCGCCTTTTTCGGTCATCGTTGCATACTCTGCAGGGCTTTACGGATGATGTCTTCAGTATTTAACCCCTCTACCTCAATGGCAGCGACCAGCTGGCTGGCCTGCGGGGCTTTATAACCCAGTGAAATCAACGCACTGATGGCATCATTAACCGGGCGTGGGGAACGCTCGATTACCACTGCCGCACCCGGCAAGGTCGATGCTGTGTCTTTTTCCAGCCGGTCCTTTAACTCCACGACCAGACGTTCGGCGGTTTTTTTACCCACGCCGGGCAACCGGGTCAGAGCTTTGGCATCAGCCTCCTTGATACACTGGCTGAAATCCGCCGTGCTCATGCCCGACAGTATGGTCAAGGCCAGTTTTGGCCCTACCCCGCTGATACGAATCAAATGGCGGAACATAACCCGTTCTGCCAGTGCAAAAAAGCCATACAGTAACTGGGCATCTTCACGCACTACCATATGAGTATGCAACACCACCTGCTCACCGACTTCAGGTAACTGATAAAAGGTGGACATGGAAGCGGCCAGTTCATAGCCTACCCCCTGCACATCAAGTAACAGCAGGGGCGGCTGTTTGTCCAGTATCGTACCCTGTAATCGGCCAATCATCGCTATTTATCTCCTGTTGACGAGTGGCAAAACGGCCACCCGGTTAATACAGTACAAGCCCCGCATAATACAACAATATCTACGCGGTATAACAACATCAGCGCCAGCGACCACCGCGAACCTGGGTCGCAATACCGGCTCGCTTGAGTGGCATATGGTTGGCATGACAAACTGCAATCGCCAGCGCATCGGCTTCGTCACTCTGTGGCAGAAAATCGAGCTTCAGTAATATTTTCATCATTTGCTGTATTTGCTGTTTATCGGCACTGCCATTACCAACGACCGCTTTCTTGATGGCACGGGGCGTATATTCACCAATCGCCAGCCCGGCCTGCGCCGCCGCACAGATAGCTGCCCCGCGTGCCTGCCCGAGTTTGAGTGCCGAGTCGATATTCTTGTTAACAAAGACCTGTTCGATACCTGCGCACTGTGGCTGACAGCGGGCTATCACCTGGCTCAGTTGTGAAAAAATATTGCTCAGGCGTTGTGGAAAATCATCACCACTGACAGCGATAAAACCACTGTCAATATAACGGTGCCGAAAGCCGTCACTGTCTATAATACCGTAGCCGGTAGAACGTGAGCCCGGGTCTATACCAAGAATGCGCTGGCGGGTTTTTAGCAACCGATTTACCTTATTGTTGAGTAACTGTTATATTTGACTACTCGATGCGTCATTACATGACCAATGGCCCGACGATAACAACACAGAAAAATTTATTCTGCTGACAGTTCGGCCATCACCTCGGCAGAAAAATCCGCATTGGTATGCACTTCCTGCACATCATCCAGATCTTCAAGCACATCGATCAGGTGCATTATTTTTTGCGCGTCTTCAAGCTCGACATCAATGGTATTTTCTGGTTTTTCAATAACTTCTGCCTGTTCCGGTGTAAAGCCTGCTGTTATCATCGCCTCTTTTACAGCAATAAAATCCGTAAAGGGCATGGTCACTTCAATACCACCTTCATCATTGGTTTCAATATCTTCCGCGCCGACATCCAGCGCCACTTCCATCACTGCATCCTCATCCGTGCCCACTGGATACATCAATAGTCCGGTGCGTTTGAACATATACGCGACCGAGCCATCAGTACCCAGATTACCGCCAGACTTGGTAAAGGCATGACGTACTTCCGATACCGTCCGGTTGCGATTATCGGTTAAACAGTCAACCATAATCGCGGTGCCCGCCGGGCCATAACCTTCATAACGAATTTCATCATAGTGTGTATCGTCACCTTCGCCGGTACCACGCTTTATGGCACGGTCTATGGTATCACGGGTCATATTTGCACCCAGTGCTTTATCCACCGCGAGGCGCAGGCGCGGATTAGAAGCCACATCACCACCGCCACCACCACGTGCTGCAACGGTGATTTCGCGAATTAATTTGGTGAAAATCTTACCGCGTTTTTTATCCTGGGCGGCTTTGCGATGTTTAATATTTGCAAACTTGCTGTGTCCAGCCATCTTTATTCTCCAGACTTCTTTATAATAATGCTTAAAATAATGTTTTAGTTAACCCGACAAATACCCTGCACAATATATTTATGCAATACCTGTATCCAGTATTGGTGTCGTGGTTTCCTGATCGAACTTACCGGTACGTAAAAAAATAATCACCTGTTTTGCCACCTCGGCTGAAATCAGCATGCCCAGATGACTTACCGGCAGTACAATCGCATCGGTGGCACCTTTTAATGCCGTTTCCTCAACCGACACGGTGCCATCATGCGGCAATGAAGGGCCACCGGCAACCAGCCCCAGTCCAACCGGAAAATTACCTGCAATCACGCCGATATCCTGCCAGCCTTTCCATTCAGGCACATCACCGGACAGACCGTTAATATAACTTTGCCCCAGCATCCAGCGTGTCATCGGGTTTTTAATGATACGCTGACCGACCGCGCTGCCATTCACCGGCGCGCCCATCAGTACAATGCGCCCCTGTGAACTGAATGGAAACTGGTCAAACATATGCAGCAGTACAATACCACCAAAACTGTGTGCCACAAAATGAATAACCGGCGCGTCAAGAGTTTCCACAAAGGCATGTAACCGTTGCGCTATTTTCGCTGGTGGCTTGCCCCATACATGGTAATTAAAGGTATGGCATTCATAACCGGCGGTTTTCAGCCGATGGCGCAAACGTAACAGATCAACCCCGACGCTCCATACCCCATGAATTAAAACAACGGCTTCACGCATAACAAAAGTGACCCGCCCCGGCCATTAATAAATCATCAAAGACGACATCAAGGTGAAACATCAAGCATTCTGGCCAGGGCTGTTCTGGCCTGGTTAGCCACCTGCTCTGGTACCCTGATTTGATTCACAACATGACCATCGACCAGGTTTTCCAGCACCCAGGCCAGATGTTGCGGGTCGATACGGAACATGGTGGAACACATACAGACATCAGGCGACATAAAATGTACATTTTTACCTTCATGCTTAAACTGTTCATGCAGACGGTTAACCAGATTCAGCTCGGTTGCTACCAGCCAGCGCGTACCGGCTTCGGCATTGGCGATAGTCTGGATAATGTATTCAGTAGAACCGACATAATCGGATTTCTGGCAGACTTCAAAAGCACTTTCCGGGTGTGCAATAACCCTGGTTTCAGGGAACTTTGCCTTGAACTGATCAATCTGTTCGGCTTTGAACATCTGATGAACCGAGCAGAAGCCTTTCCATAAAATCATTTTTGCGGCTTTTATCTGTGTCACGCTCAACCCGCCCATCGGCTGGTCAAAATCCCACACCACCATATCTTCAAGCGGGATTCCCATAGTAAAGGCCGTATTACGACCAAGGTGCTGATCGGGGAAAAATAACACTTTTTCACGTTGCTGAAAACACCAGTCCAGCACATGTGGCGCATTGGTCGAAGTACAGACAATGCCACCATGCGCACCACAGAAAGCTTTCAGGTTAGCCGCAGAATTGATATAGGTAACCGGGGTGATTGTTTCATCGGCATCGAGTACGCTCGACAGTTCCTGCCAGGCCTGTTCAACACGTGACAGGTCAGCCATATCAGCCATTGAACAGCCTGCTGAAACATCCGGTAAAATAGCAATCTGGTCGGGGCGCGACAGAATATCCGCCACTTCGGCCATAAAATGCACCCCGCAAAAAACAATATACTGCGCTTTGGAACTGGCTGCCTGACGCGACAGTTTCAGGGAATCGCCGGTAAAATCGGCATGGCGAAAAACTTCATCACGTTGATAATGATGGCCGAGTATAACCAGCGACTCACCCAGCGTTTCACGTGCCGCCAGAATACGCTGCTCGCAATCTTCATCATCTAATAAAGTATAAGGTTGTATCGCCTGTGCACTCATAATTTTTACTCGTTAACGTCTTTACTGTTTGACGCTGCCTTTATCCATCTTGCTTTTATCTACATCCACTTTACGCAACCTTAAGTTTAACTCCCTTAACTGCTGGCTGGAAACCTCTGCCGGTGCCGACGTTAACGGGCAGGCTGCAGTCTGGGTTTTGGGAAAAGCCATAACATCGCGAATCGAATGCGCGCCTGCCATTAACATTACCAGCCGGTCGAGGCCAAAGGCAATACCGGCATGAGGCGGACAGCCATATTTCAGTGCGGTCAATAAAAAGCCGAACTTGTCCTCTGCTTCCTGCTGACTGATGCCCAATATATCAAACACCGCATTCTGCATTGCCATGTTATAGATACGTTCGGAACCACCACCGGCTTCCGTACCATTAAGCACCAGATCATAGGCGCGTGACAACACCTTGCCGGGGTCGGCCTTGAAGGCTTCTACCGACATCGTGGCCGGTGCGGTAAACGGATGATGCAAGGCGGTCCAGCTGCCATCACCGGCTTTTTCAAACATCGGGAAATTAACCACCCATAGAGGCCGCCAGCCAACATGGGTTTCCCTGTCCACCAGCCCCTGATCCAGTCCCAGTTTGACCCGTAGCGCGCCAATGGATTCATTAACCGTGGTAGCATTACCGGCACCGAAAAACAGAATATCCCCCGATTTCGCTGCCGTTTTCTCCAGGATGGCCGCCAGTACGTCATCAGGCAGAAATTTCACAATGGGTGACTGCAGACCTTCGCGCCCCGCCGCCACATCATTGATTTTAATCCATGCCAGCCCTTTGGCACCATAACGGCCCACATAATCGGTATAGCCATCAATGTCTTTACGTGACAGCGCCGCGCCACCAGGCAGGCATAACACCACAACGCGACCTTCCGGGTCATTGGCCGGGCCGGAAAAGACTTTGAATTCAACGGCTTTCATTACCTCAGCCAGGTCAACCAGTTCCAGTGGAATGCGTAAATCAGGTTTATCCGAACCAAAACGCGACATCGCCTCACAATGATCCATGCGCGGAAAAGGATTTGGCAGTTCAACATTCAATATGGCTTTAAACAGGCCGCGAATCATTTCTTCCATTAATGCCATCACCGCATCTTCACCCATAAAGGTGGTTTCAATATCCACCTGGGTAAACTCCGGCTGACGATCGGCACGTAAATCTTCATCACGAAAACAACGCACAATCTGATAATAACGGTCCATCCCCGACATCATCAACAGCTGTTTGAATAATTGCGGTGACTGCGGCAGGGCAAAAAAACTGCCTGGATGGGTTCGGCTGGGCACCAGATAGTCACGTGCACCTTCCGGTGTCGCTTTGGTGAGCATTGGTGTTTCAATATCCCAGAAACCATGGCTGTCGAGAAAACTACGCAGATAATGGCTTACCTGGTTGCGCAGACGTATCCGCTGTTGCATTTCATCCCGGCGCAGATCGATATATCGATAGCGCAGACGCAGATCATCATTCACATCATTTTCATCAAGCTGGAATGGCGGGGTTTCTGCCGCATTCAGCACTTCCAGTTCCAGACCCAGTATTTCGATTTTACCGGTGGTTAAATCCGGGTTTACCGTACCTTCAGGGCGAGGCCGCACCCGTCCGGTCATCCGCAATACATATTCATTACGAATATGTTCGGCCAGTTTGAATATTTCAGCCCGGTCAGGGTCAAAAACCACCTGCACCAGACCTTCCCGGTCACGTAAATCAACAAAAATAACCCCACCGTGGTCACGGCGACGATTAACCCAGCCACATAAAGTGACTTCCTGATCAAGCAATTCTTCGGTAACTTCTCCGCAATAATGACTGCGCATAAATCTTTCCAGTTAAAGTCAGTAGTTTAAGTGCCCGGATAAAACACGGCACCAGATATTAAAAAGGTGACATTGTACCGCACCGGGGCGCGGGAAGCTAAAAAATCAGCATCTGTACAATCAGCAAAGCCCCACCTGTATAAAAATGTGAGTCCGGAAAATTTTCGTTAAACCCGGATAGATTCCTAGGAATCAGCTGCTTTTTTAGTCGGGGGAGATTTTTTTGATTGCTTTTTATCTGCGGCTTTTTTACTGTCGGTATGCTGGATATTTTTTTTATTTCCCGATTTGAAATCGGTCTCGTACCAGCCACCGCCTTTTAAACGGAAGGCGGCGGCTGATACCAGTTTTTTCAGCGCGGGTTTACCGCATTGCGGGCATTTTTTGAGAGGTTTATCGCTTATTTTCTGCAGCACTTCTTCCTTATGGCCACATTTAGCACATTGGTATTCATAAAAAGGCATTATTATCTACCGGTTACATTTAAATCTAAGGGACTATTTTTTAACACAGGTTTAACGCATAGCTGGCTCATTTCAGTGGCCAGGTGAGTCGTTACAATTGTTACTGCATATATAGATACAGACTATATTTTTCAAGTATAAAGGGAATATTTATCATGGGACATTTATCACCAAACCAGAAGCCATTCATTCCCCCCAGGCGGGAACAAGCTGGTGTTCCACGTCAAGCTGGTCGAGTATTTTTGCCACCACAAAATCAACCAGATCGGTTACTTTTTCTGCATTATTATAGAATCCCGGATTCGCATCCAGAACAACCGCCCCCATGCGCGAGAGTTTGAGCATGTTTTCCAGATGAATGGTTGAATACGGGGTTTCACGCGGCACCAGAATCAGTTGCCGGCGCTCTTTTAACATCACATCCGCTGCGCGTTCCATTAAATGATTACTCGCCCCGGTGGCAATTGCGGACAGCGCGCCCATCGAACAGGGACAAACCACCATAGCATCAACCCTGCCGGTGCCGCTGGCCGGTGGTGCAGTCCATTCGTCTTCACCGAATACCCGCAGCTGGTTTTTATCGCAGCCACAGGTTTCGACCAGAAAACGCTGTATATCATTACAGCGTGCCGGCAGGGTCATAGTAGTTTCCATGCCAATAACCACCCGTGCCGCCTTACTGATCATCAGATAAACCGTGTGCTGCTGTTGCAACAGACACTCAAGCAAACGAAAACCGTATTGCACCCCGGATGCACCGGTGACAGCTAATGAAATGATTTTATTTTTACTCATAAATAAATCTACTTTTAACCTTGTATTAATAGCATCGTTCCCACGCGGGCATACAAACGATAAAACCAACATTAAACCACTCTGATGTATTGTGTCGAATGACACTTCGCTCTTCCTACCTACAAAAACAAACCCATATTTTAGTTACTCCTTAATCGTAGGATGGAATAGCGATAGCGTATTCCGTCAGGGGTGTGCAACAAACATTTAACCACTCATATGCACTCTGTCGGATGACGCTACACTCTTCCAACCTGGCCTGGAACCAGAAAAAATAATCAGGCTATCACATTTTCCGCATAGCGTGATTGTAAAGCATCCAGCAGACCTTGATGAATGCCTTCAAATGCACCATTACTCATAATCAGCACATGATCGCCCGGTTTTGCGCTGTGACAGATTTGCTGGATAATAGTCTCTGTGGAATCATACACACTCACTGGCATGGCGGCTGATTTTGCCACCTCATTCAGATCCCAGTTAACACTGGCAGGCTGAAACAGCAATACTTCATCGGCACCATTAAAAGCCGCCGCCAGGGAGGTTTTATGCACACCCATGCGCATGGTATTGGAACGCGGTTCCAGTACCACGAAAATGCGCCCCGTTCCCTGAACTTCCTCCATCGCAGACAGTGTTTCAGCAATCGCTGTAGGATGATGGGCAAAATCGTCATATACGGTAATCCCTGCAATCACACCGCGAACTTCCAGGCGGCGTTTAATACCGCGAAATTCTGCCAAAGCAGCACAGGCCTGTGCTACCGGCACCCCGGCGTGGCGTGCCGCGATAATCGCTGCCAGTGCGTTCAAACGGTTAAAGCGGCCATGTATCGACCAGTTCACTTCTCCTGCAGGCCGGTTATTTAACAATACCTCAAAACGTGAACCGTCCGGGCTACATGAACCAATAGACCAGAGTGTTTGTGGCGCCTGCTCATTTTGCTGCTGTACCAGCTGACCATGCTTTGCAATAAAAGATGCCTGCCCGGTCCAGCACCCCTGGGCGATAACACTGGCCAGGTTTTTATCTTCACCGTTGACCACCAGCAAACCTTCCCCGGGAACAGTACGGACAAGATGATGAAACTGTTTTTTGATGGCATCCAGATTTTCAAAAATGTCCGCATGGTCAAATTCCAGATTATTCAGGATGGCTGTGCGTGGATGATAATGGATAAATTTGGAGCGTTTATCAAAAAAGGCGGTATCATACTCGTCCGCTTCAACAACAAAAAAAGGCGCCTCACCGCAACGTGCCGAAAGGCCAAAATTTGCCGGCACACCGCCGATAAGAAACCCCGGATTCAGCCCGGCATAGTCCAGTATCCAGGCCAGCATACTTGAAGTACTGGTTTTGCCGTGGGTACCGGCCACCGCCAGCACCCAGCGTTGAGACAGAATATTTTCCGCCAGCCACTGCGGCCCGGAAATATAAGGGATATTTTTATTAAGCACATATTCCACCGCCGCATTACCGCGTGACAGCGCATTACCAATGACCACCTGATCCACATCATCAGCAATATGTTCAGCTTTATAACCACGGCACAGAGCAATTCCCTGCTGTTCTAGCTGGGTACTCATCGGTGGATAGACATTTTCATCGGAACCGCTGACTTCATGCCCGGCCTGACGTGCCAGCAAGGCAATCCCGCCCATAAATGTGCCACAGATACCAAGAATATGTATTTTCATCAGTGACTTGCCTACGCCGGAAAAAGTAGTTGTGATAAGGTCATGGTAATAAAAAATAGTGAAAAGGATAATAACAATGCGTTTAACATAGAGATTTCCAGCGCGTGCTTAAAAATATGTGCTTTCACCAGCACTTCCCAGCTTATTAGCATGAGAAACATAAAAGAAACGGTGGCCAGTAATGACTCTTTATTACTGGTATCCGCAACCATCGACAATAGTGGCCACGAAGCCAGATTAAATAATATCGCCACCCCGACAATAGCAGAAAAAGTCTGTACAAAACGATGCTGAAAATGAAAAATGCGTAAAACACCGTAAACAAAAACCAGTAAAATAGCCAGACTTAATGACATGCTTTCCATTAACCAGGATGGTTCAAGGGTTGTTTTTAATACTACAATGCCACTAAACCAGTAAAAAAAGCCAAGCTGGACAGCAAGTGACCGGTTATAGGGTAAATCCTCCGGGGCTGCCCTTAAAAACAGCATCGCAATAATTTTCTGGAATACAGACATCATTCAGTTTAAAAATATCCGGGTTGAAGCATAATAGAACATCATGAGAATATTACTATGTCAGTGCCACAATTAATACTCACCCAGCCCGATGACTGGCATTTACATTTGCGCGATGGTGAAATTTTAAAGCATGTAGCAGCTTTTAGCGCCCGGCAATTTGCGCGTGCCATCATTATGCCTAACCTGCAACCGCCGGTAACCACCGTGGTTCAGGCAGTTGAATATCTGGATCGTATCCTTGCCGCCGTGGATGGTAGCGATTTTGAACCCTTGATGACCCTTTATCTCACCGATAATACCACGGTAGCAGAAATTATTGCCGCACGAAAAAGCTGTTTTATCAAGGCACTGAAATTTTATCCGGCAGGTGCCACCACAAACGCCTCAGCCGGCGTAACCGATATTAAACATTGCCATGCTGTGCTGGAAACCATGCAGGAAACCGGCCTGCCCCTGTTGATTCATGGCGAAGTAAGCGATCATCAGGTAGATATTTTCGACCGCGAAAAACAGTTTATCGATAGCGTCCTGCAACCACTGAGCAAGGACTTCCCGGAACTGAAAATCGTCTTTGAACACATCACCACCCGGGAAGCGGCGGATTTTGTGCTCGAATCCAGTGACACTATCGCCGCCACCATTACCCCTCAGCACCTGTTGCTGAATCGCAACGCTCTGTTTGCCGGTGGCCTGCAACCGCATCATTACTGTTTGCCGGTATTGAAACGTGAAACCCACCGCCAGCGATTACTGGAAATGATTCGTAGCGGCAGCCCGAAATTTTTTGCTGGCACCGACAGTGCGCCACATCCACGGCATAAAAAAGAAACGGCCTGTGGTTGTGCCGGTATTTTTTCCGCACCTGTAGCACTGGAAATTTATGCCAGTATTTTTGAACAACAACAGATACTGGATAAACTGGAAGCCTTTACCAGTTTTAATGGCGCCGACTTTTATGGCCTGCCGCGCAATACAAAAACCGTCACCCTCATTAAACAGGCGTGGAAAATCCCGGCACAATACTCACTTGGTAGCGATACTGTGATACCCTTTCTGGCAGGTAGCACCCTCGACTGGAAACTGATTTAAACCATATGATTTGGGACATTATTGTGATTTGGGATATTATTGTGATTTGGGATATTATTGAACCAGGATACTATGACTGAAACTGATGCAACACTTATGGCCCGACGTTTTCGCGGCTTTTACCCGGTAGTCGTCGATGTGGAAACCGGCGGCTTTAATGAAAAAACCGATGCCCTGCTGGAAATCGGCGCACTCAGCCTGAGCATTGATAAACAGGGTAAAATGGCTATTAATGAGAGCTTTTCCCGGCACATTACGCCTTTTGAAGGTGCCAATATGGATCCGGCCTCACTTGAAGTCAATGGCATTGACCCGTTTCACCCTTTCCGTATAGCAGCGGCAAAAAAAGAGGATGAAGCAGTACGTGATTTATTTAAATTCATTCACCAGGGCATGAAAACCAGCCACTGCAAACGTGCGATTATGATTGGTCATAACACCACGCTGGATCATAAATTCATTAATGCAGCAGCAGTGCGCAATAAAATCAAACGTAATCCTTTCCATCCGTTCAGCACATTTGATACGGTAAGCCTGGCTGGGCTGGCCTATGGTCAGACCGTATTATCCCGCGCGGTACAGGCAGCAGGTATTGCCTGGGACAACAATGAAGCACACTCGGCCCTGTATGATGCCACCAAAACAGCTGAGTTGTTCTGCCAGATTGTTAACCACTGGGCAGAAAATATCGGTGAAGTATGGAGTCAACCTGCTGCTAAAAATTAACCAGCATAGCCTGCACATCACACTCAACAAATATTTCCAAAACATTATAATAACGATATAATAAAATAAAACAGGGAGCAGGTAACCACCTATGAGTAGTCAGGAACTTTCTATTGTTATTGTTGACGACCTGCAGTTTAGTCGCATTGTCGTTAAGACTGCCCTGAAAAAAGCCGGTTATAATGGTGTTCGCATGGCGGATAATGCGACTGAAGCACTGACCATGCTTGAACATAAACCCGCCGATGTCGTTCTGGCAGACTGGGTCATGCCCGAAATGAACGGACTGGAACTGACGGCCAAAATCCGCCAGGGCGATGAAGAAAAAGGTACCTATACTGCGATTATTCTGTTTACCGCCAACGATGGCATGGAATATCTGGTTCGGGCTTTTGACCACGGCGTTGATGATTACCTCTGCAAACCTCCTAACCCTCTGGAACTGGCTGCACGGGTCAATGCAGCGGCACGTGTTGCTGCCATGCAGAACGACCTGCTGGAAACCTCCAGGCGAATGAGTGAAACCATTAAACATCTGCAAATAATGAGTTTGCTGGATGAACTTACCGGGGCGGGTAATCAACGCTTTTTAATACGCACTCTGAAAACTCACATTGAGGAAGCCTCAACCCGCCATGGCGGTGTTTGCCTGGCACTGGTTGAACTGTGTGAACTTCCTCATCTGCGTATGCAATATGGTGAAAATATTGTCAATGAAATACTGATTAGCCAGCACCGCCGCTTACGTCGTGCAGTACGGCCAACCGATACGGTGGCACGGCTTAATGATGATAGCTTTGGCATTATTATGCATCACACAAAAGTGAAAGATTATAAACAGGCATCCATCCGGCGAGTACTGACCATGATTGATAATCGTGCCTATAAAACTTCCATTGGCAACCTGGTTATCAGTGGCCGGATCGGGGTTTATTATTATCGTGGCAATGAAGTCATTATTTCCGCTGAAGAATTATTCAAGCGCGCCAGGCAGAAACTTCAGGAAACTCATGAAGACCAGTCATTAAAGATTGCTTATTGACATCCCTGTGCGCAAATTTGTCCGTTGCTCCAGGGACACTTGAGTATCCGGGTCTGAAATTATGCTTCGGTTGCCTTATCAATCATCTTTTTCAGTTCACCCTTTTCAAATAGCTCCAGAGTAATGTCACAGCCGCCAATAAGCTCACCATCAATATATACCTGAGGAAAAGTCGGCCAGTCGGCATAGCGTGGCAGGTTCTCAAAAATTTCCGGATCAGCCAGTACATTACAGTAGGCAAACTCTTTACCAATCTGTTTCAGGGCTTCAACGGTACGCCCCGAAAAACCACATTGTGGGAACTGTGGCGTGCCTTTCATATAAATCATTACTCTATTGTTTTTTACCTGTTCATCAATACGCTCTAAAACACCTGTCATAATTATTACCTGTTAAACGTAAAACATACTATATAGGGTCTAAAATTCTTTTTTCAAGCCGCAAATATCAGGCGGCAACCTCTTTCTGATAGGTCTGTTGCAGCCTGTTATAGACATCATCTCTAAAAGTGGCAGAATCACAGTCCAGAACCTGAAGAATATCCGCCAGATGTTCATTATCCTCACGGTCATTCCAGATTTTCTGATAACTGCCTTCTTTATAACCATTATCCTGGCGAAAAATATTTAACACATTTTTACCCACATAAATCTCATAAAGTTCATCAAAGGGCATTTCCAGAAATTTCATAATACCGGCAATAAATGAAAAATGTGCCCCCTGGTCGGTTAAGGTTAGCAAAGCCAGGCATTCAATAGATTTACGAATATCTTCCGCCTGCATCGAATTTTCAAAATCGTTGGCAATACCCACGGCAATATCTTTCATGCTGCCTTTCTGCAGCAAGCGAATACTCAGCATAAAATGCACAATATCCACCACTTCAAGTTTTACCTGCATGGCATCAGGGTTCTGTTTTTTCCACCATTTCCAGCCATAATGCTCCAGCATTTCAGCAGCCTCCATCCAGATCGCCCGGTACCATTCGTAACCAGCATGGCGCCAGTCAGGGTTCACTTTCGTATTCATGGTATCCTGCAGTTCAAGCATGGTTATTATTTTCTGTTTCATAATTTTCCCCTGATAAATGTCTGTTTCTTCAGAAGTCTGCCTGAAATAATCAGGCTTGTTCAGAGTATCCCAAGTTTTTTGCAGCCTCAATACTTACTATTTGGTACAGCCAAAGCCAATGAAGCCATAAAATAAAAGAGAGGCACTATAACTGCCAGTTAATCGATGTTTGCCCCTGCTGCTGTAGAAACTGGTTAATTTGTGAAAAGGGCCGACTACCGAAAAAACCCCGGTAGGCAGACAGCGGCGAAGGATGCGCCGAACGAATCACTTTATGCTTTTCGGTATTGATAATACTACCTTTTTTCTGCGCATAACTGCCCCATAAAACAAACACCAGCGGTTTATCCCGCGCGTTTAGCAGCTGAATAATTTTATCGGTAAACATCTCCCAGCCCTTACCCTGATGTGAATTGGGTTTACCCGCCTCAACGGTTAACACACTATTCAATAGCAATATACCCTGCTCCGCCCAGGGCTGCAAATAACCACTGGTGTTATGAATACCCAGGTCATCATTTAATTCTTTATAAATATTAAGCAATGACTTAGGCAACGGTGACACCTCAGGTTTAACCGAAAAACACAAACCATGTGCATGACCGGGAGTAGGATAGGGATCCTGCCCCAGAATAACTACTTTCACCTGATCAAGTGGCGTAGCATTCAGCGCATTAAACCACAGGGATGAATGTGGCAGAATAATTTTTTCCAGGTCTTTTTGTTGTCGTAAAAAAGACTTCAATGCCTGCATATAAGCCTGCTTAAATTCCCCATGCAAAGGTTGCTGCCAGCTTTCTGGCAAAATTTGTTCCGACATTTTTTAACCTGTAAATAAAAAAACATAAAACATGGAGGCCAGGAATAACAATACTAGCCACGCTGCCGCCGCCAGCGTATAACGATTCGAACCCAGTACCAGTGTATAACCCGCCTTGACAAGATTATTACTCCCGGAGGCAATAATAATAGCGGCAATCATCTGGCTACCACTGATATGAAATTTTCCACCAAGCAATGACAGGATAAAAGGATCAATATCCGTCAGACCGACAGCAAAGGAAAGTAGCCGCAAACCTTCACTACCATAATGGCCAATAACAAACGTTGTCAACGCCGCAAAGAATACAAATAAAAAGGCAAAAATCAACGCAGTTTTAAATTCCAGTGGGTGGCTTAAGGGTAATGTATCAGTAGCACTACCAGGGCTATGCGGGATACGGGAAGCCAGCCAGCTCGCCATTAATGAAAATATAACCAGCACCAGAAATGGCAGCAGTAACTGCTGGGTAACATGCGTGTGCCCAAGAAAAAATATCAGCAATAATAATCGTATATACATCATTGCTGTCGCCAGGATAATGGCCTGGGTAATTTGTGGCGTGGGTGTCATTTCCCGTGCCCGTCGTGCCAGTACCACCGTTGTTGCGGTGCTTGAATAGAGTCCGCCCAGCAGCCCTGTCAACAACAAACCTTTTTCCTTAAATATATAAGTCTGCGCCAGATAACTAAGGTAGGAAACCGCAGACACGACTATAACAGCCAGCCAGACCTGATAGAAGCTAATAGTAATAAATGAGGCAATTTGTCGATCAGGCAATAAAGGTAATATAACACCCGCCATAATCAGAAATTTAGAGAATGTAACCATCTCCGCATTACGAAAGGCATCAGAAAAACGCCGTATTTTCGGCATTTCACTGAGCATAAGCAATATTGTCACGACATATAAAATTACAAACCAGTTGGGCAGACGCATCAATACCGGCGCGATTAAATAGGTTAATAGCGCAAGTAACAGGCTGATTAAGGAATATTGATGCTGACTACTACGGTGATAATAATAAATAGCCAGGAACACCACCAGACTAAGCAGGCCATACAGATAAAACTGGTGGTGGCTATCAATGTTATAGAACACAAAACCGGCAACACCAATTAAAGTGAAGGTACGCGTGGTACCAAATCCCAGTTCCTGCTGATTACTACGACGATAACTATGCAGCTCCAGGCCAATAATAAAACTCAGCAACAGGGTAAGAACAAACTGTACCAGCAGATGTGGAAAAGCGGTGAAATTAAGCAGTTGATTCATTATAAAAAATATAACTACTCAGTGAGTAGTCACTAAAAAATTACTGCTGTCCCGTTAGCCGAAGCGACAGGGAACGGGACAGCAGTGATAAAAAATAAAAATGTAACCGAAGCGTCATAAAACTGAAATAGTTTTCTGTCATGATCCCCCTGTTTTCCATTTAACCTAAAGGTGAAACCCATGACAGGAACTGCATACGATACCAGTGATTATACCGAAATCACCCAACAGACCTTAGGCTATTTTGAATGTTTATCAACATGGTTGTTTAATACTTCCAACACTATAAACCTGGGCTGCCTGCTGGTTGATATTTCCACCCTGGGTGGCGCAGTGCTTATTCCAGCTCGCCAAAGTCTGCCACACCAATACTTTGATCTTATTATTCACTCAACAGAAAAAAACAATGCCATCCGCGCTTTATTATCGGCACGGCAGCGCTGGACAAACCGTAACTATTCCAGCACCTATGCCAAAATGGGCTTTGAATTCTGTAATATGGATATAAAAAAATACCAGGCAATCCATAAACTGATTCAGTCGGTTTCATCTGAACCAGTGCTGGAACTCGAATGCAGTCTGAGGCATGGTGCAAGCCTGGCAGGGTAGTCCACCACACATTGATAAAGACTCCCGACTGCTACCAGAGATGGTTTTACTAAAAAATGAACCTGTTTATTTTAAGTCGTACAGAATTACCAACCACCACGATTTCCCCATGGGCTGAAGCCTGAGCCACTATTACCAAAAGGAAAACTGAAACCTGAACCACGATTGTTCCACGGGCCGCTAAAACTGGAGCTATTATTCCAGGGACGGTTAAAACCTGAACCATTATTCCCCCACGGCATAGTAAAACCTGAGCCACGATTGTTCCATGGCCCACTAAAACCTGAACTATTATTCCATGGGCCATTAAAATTTGCTCCTCGGTTACCCCATGGATTATAACCGTAGTTAGATCCTCGAGGCTGGTTATAAGCACCATAATTTTGTGGTGAATAATAGGGTGATGAAGCGCCTGGTGACGGGTAAGTCGTCTGAACTGTTGTATTATTCCGGGTCGTAGTGTTTCGGGTTGAGTTTTTCAAGGTATGACTACCGGTTGAATACGAACCTGAGGAATAGCTATTCGAACTGGTCGGCGTTGCTGTATCCGTTGGCTGTGATTTAACCGCCTTTTGGGTAGTGTCTATCTCCTTCTGTATTTGTTCATCAATATCCTTAGGCGGAAAATTCCCATAATGGTTATTGCTGTTATAACTATTGCTGTTATAACTATTGCTGCCATAACCGTTGCTGTTATAACCGTTATCATAATCATTATTATAACTGTTCGATGACTGATTCGTATAACCATCAGCCAGTACCTGACTGGTATATAATCCACCTGCCGATAAACCCGCCACCATTAAAACAGTCATCGATGCAGATTTTCTGAATAAGCTGTTTTTCATTTTCACCTCCACTCGCAACAACCCAACCAATAACATTACTGTCACTTTAACAGTAACATAATCTAACTGGAATAAAAGGGGAAATGTAATAAAAAACAACAATATTCAGGTTTAACCAGAATATTTCATGGAAAGGCTATAAATCCATCTTAACATTATGAACATATTAGTAAATATTGATATGGGAAAGTACACTATTCGTCTATTATCCGCTATGCCATTTTTGAAAAAACCTCAGCAGTCATACTTGAATAAGGCTGGAATTAATTCACCTGTAACTGTAGCTATATTCAACGAATCGGCAAAACTCATTCACTGGAATTAGTCAGGAATTCTACATTTCCATAAAATATTCGGTTTAATTTTTAGTTACGCGGTCTAAATTCTGTTGCAGCCACAACTCCAGCGCGGCCAGATGCCATAATTTATTGCCCTGAAGACGGGTAAAATGGGCTTCCGGCTTATGTAATAATTTTTCAACATAGGCCGGATTAAACAGACCCCGCTGTTTTGCGCTATCAGACAGCAGAATATCTCGCATAAAAGCTAAAAAATCGCCCTGCACATATTTAAGTGCCGGCATCGGGAAATAGGCTTTGCGGCGATTTACCACTTTATCGGGCAGAAAACCTTTCGCCAGCTGTTTTAACACATATTTGCCACCATCCGGCAGTTTCATTGCCGGTGGCATACTGGCAGCCAGTTCAATCAGTTCGGTATCCAGAAACGGCACGCGCGCTTCCAGCCCCCAGGCCATGGTCATATTATCGACCCGTTTTACCGGGTCATCGACAATCAGCGTGGTGACATCGACAGCCAGCACACGATCAAGATAGTCATCCGCATCGACCGTATTCAACAGTTCATCGACCAGTGCTGACGTCACATCCTGCGTATGGAAACGGGGATCTACCATGGCAAGATATTCATCATGATCACGATCAAAATATTCATCCGAAAAACGTCGAATACCCGACGTAATGGAATGATGCATCCGCGGATACCAGAAATACCCCGCAAAAACCTCATCGGCACCCTGCCCGCTCTGCACTACTTTGACGTGTTTTGCTACCTGTTCCGATAACATATAAAAAGCCACCGCATCCTGTGCAAACATGGGTTCAGACATATGCCGAAAAGCCTCGGGCAGACGCGGCAATACCTGATCGTTAGGCACCATTAACTGATGATGATCGGTAGCAAACCGGTGCGCGACGGCATCCGAATATTCAAACTCATTGCCTTTTTCCTGCGGTGCATCCTCAAAGCCGATGGAAAAGGTTTTTAAATCCCGCTGCCCCGCTTCAGCCAGCAGCCCCACCAGTAAACTGGAATCTATGCCACCGGACAACAATACACCCACCGGCACATCGGCAATTTTCACCCGTTTTTCAACCGCATTTCTCAAACCATCATGAATAGCCTGTACCCAGTCCTGCTCGGTCATGTTTTTTTCAGGCCGCCGGGCGGATAACTGCCAGTAACGTTTTTCCACAACCCCGGTATCTTTTTTAATCAGCATGTAATGCGCCGGTTTAACTTTCTGTATGCCTTTTAAAATGGTATTGGGCGCGGGCACCACCGCGTGCAGGCTAAATAAATTATGCAAGGCAAACGTATTAATACTGGTATCCAGCGCGGCATCAGCATGAATAAGTGCGCGGGTGTTCGAAGCGAATAATAAACGCTGCCCGGTTAATGAATAGTAAAAAGGTTTGATACCAATACGGTCACGCGCCAGCAGTAATTGCTGACGATTATTGTCCCAGATGGCAAAGGCAAACATTCCCTGTAATTTTTCTACGCAATTTTCACCCCATTCAATATAGGCGCGCAATATAACTTCAGTGTCGCCAGTGGAACGAAAGCGGTGACCTTTGGCCTGTAATTGCTGGCGCAACATCGGGTAATTATAAATCGTACCGTTAAACACCAACGCCACCCCGGTAGCGTCATCAACCATGGGTTGCGCCGCATGCTCACTAAGGTCAATAATCGCCAGCCGACGATGCCCCAGCGAGACCGGCCCGCACTGGTAATCACCTTTCCCGTCCGGCCCGCGTTCAGCCAGTTGCGACATCATTCGATATGTCACCTCAACTTGCGGACGACTAGCATCAAATCTTAATTCACCACAAATGCCACACATATTTTTTCTCGTTACCCGCCCTCACCACACAATACACACTGTATGGCATTCTAAAAGCATAACATCAAAAACTTTTTACCACGGACCACACGGAAGATAAAGTAAAAACCCAAAATATTTTTGTTTATAATTTTATCTTTTTCCATGTGTTTCGTGTGATCCGTGGTTAATTATGGTTGTTTGACTAATAATTAATTTTAACCCCAGGCCGGAGATAACCAGTGCCCAGACAATAATGGGGCCACTGGGAAAATCAAAGACAGCAGATACAATCAGACCCAGTGCATAACCGATGGCACCGACCAGGTAAGCCAGTAATAATGCGCTATTTTTTGAGGAAATACAACGGGTTGCCAGCGCTGGTACAATCAGGCTGGAAAAAACCAGATAAACCCCAACCAGCTGTACCGATGCCGTTACTGCCAGTGCAAAAATAATATAAAACTTCAATGACCCCGAGCTGACTCGTAGTTTAAACCATAAAAACAGTAACACGACATACAATATAGCTACCGGTACAAGATGATGCAGATCAACCCATAAAATCTGCCCGGTAAGCAGTTCACGCAGATGTTCACCACCATGCGGGTTATTTGCCAGCAGTAAAATACCGCTGCTGGCAGCAAGTATAAAGATTACTCCGATTAAAGCTTCTAGCGAATCATGCCAGTGATGTTCCAGCCAGCGCAGTAAAATGGCCCCGGCGACCGCACTGCCTGCAGCCACCACCTGTACCTGCCAGCCATCCACAGTCCAGCCCATATTATAGGCCGTAATAACACCCAGCCCGGCTATTTGCGCAATTGCCAGGTCAATAAAGATAATTCCCCGACGTAACACTTCTCTACCCAATGGCACATGGGTGGAGAGAACCAGCAGCCCCGCCAGAAAAGCGGGGCCGATAATGGTTAATGACAGATTACTTAAATCCATTATTTGTGTTCCTGCTTAACGGCCTTTTCAAGCCGGTTGATGGTAACGCTATAAAGGTCAAATAATGTATCCACACCTTTGATGCCACCGACAGTAAAAGGTAATTTAACCACTGGAATACCGGTTTTTTCTGATAACCAGTGGGCGGCTCTAGATGACTGATAGGCAGCATAAATAATCATAGCTGCCGGATGTTTGTGCATTTTCTTCAGTAGATCAGCCAGGTGATCACTGCTTGGCGGGATGCCGGGTTTAGGTTCCAGCGTACCCACTTCTTTTAAACCTAACCAGTCATTCATATAAGCCCAGCCTTTATGGTAAACCACAACGCGTTTACCACGTAGATTTGCCGCCTGTTTTTCCCAGCCCTGTATTGCCTGCAACCAGCGTTGTTTGAAATGCTGATAATTGGTTTCATAACTGTCAGCATTATCCGGGTCGACTAACTGCAGACGTTGATTCAATGCTTCAGCCACATCGGTTATATTATTCGGGTCGGTCTGAATATGCGGGTTGCCCATGGCATGCACATCACCTTCACTGCGATCGAGGACTGTCGGCACATCCAGCATGCTCACCGCATTGCTGGCCATAAAATAACCATCCGTACCTACCTGAATTTTCGGATTACCTGATTTGCGCTGTAAAATCGGCAACCAGCCAATTTCCAGCTCGGCACCCGTACAGACCAGCAAATCCGCCTGCCGTGCCTGATTCAATAAACTGGGACGCGCCTGAATATGATGCGGATCCTGCGCACCATTGGTAGCACTGATAACCTTTACCTTATCGCCGCCTAGTACCCGACTTAATGCCGCCCATTCCGGTTCACAGGCAAAAATATTTAATCTGGCAAATACCGGACTGGCATTGCTCATAAGCAGTAAGGCCACCATAAAAGCAGTTATCTTGTTATTTATTATCATCGTCTTTAATCCTCTTAATAAGCATGTGCGCCATGTGCGCCCATTACCATGGTGTATTGAATCAATAATTGATTATCGCTGTTAGCCGTGGATTCATCGTAGTTATACTGCGCCCGAATACGACTGAAGTGGCTGGCCTGCCAGGACAGCATCACACTGGTTCGTTGCGGCGTATGGGTATTTGATAAACCCGCCTGATCCAGTACGCTTTGATTATTGCCTGAATTATTACTGTCGAGGCGGTCATATCGCAGCCCGGTTGTCCAGTTGGGAATAAACTGATACACACCCTGCGCATACCAGCCGGACTGATGCCCCGCATAAGAACTCACAAGTGAAGTAGTGTTTAAGGTTAACTGGCCATCTTCCAGGCGATTAAAATATTCCCATTGAAACTTGAAATTGTGCTGCAATGGATTGCCGTTCGGCGCCCATTTATAAACAAAATCCAGCCCGTCAATTTTACTGTTGCCACTGAATATTGAATCAGCCCCAACCGGATTAAAAGTCTGGCGCTTATTAATATCACCGGCCTGCCAGTGCGACACACCCAGTTCCCAGCTGTTGCTCAGATTAATGTCACCACCGGTTTTGAGATAGGCCACCCAGTCACCTACACCGGTTTGGCTGCCGGTCGAGGGATACTGCACACCATTACCCAATTCACCACCCACTAAAATATAATGGTCAGTGGGTAATATCCACGATGCCTGTACCCCCTCCTCCTTCAACTGGTCACCAAACATGCCACGATAAACCAGCGGCGCATCATTAAAATCCCAGGCATGACTGTGCTTGCCATTAATGTACCCCATGGCTGAAAAAAAACGACCGGCTTTAACATGTAAACCATGCGGCAAGCCAATGGTTTCAAAAAAAGCTTCTTCCACTGAAATAGTGGTATTGCCTTTCTCATTACCAAAAGAAAACGTCGCCTGGCCATAAAAATTCTGATCCACGTTTGAGCCCATGGTAATTTCTGACTCGCCCAGCGAAAAACCTTCTGTATCCAGCCCGGCTTCATTACCCAGCGCAAAACCCGGCAGCGTATAGTTGTCAGGGTTATTACTATAAGAAGCGTAAAGCCCGGTCAGAACCAGACTGATTGCCGGATTAAACGCATTGGGTTTTATCGTCCGCGTGGCCGCCTGAGTCTGTTTCAGGTGTTTTTGCATACGTTTAAGACGGCGGTCATAATCGTGTTTCATGGTATCAATCTGCTGCTGAATCTGCGCCGATGACTGTGGCGTTTTAGCTGCCGATGTTTCAGTTTCCGCCAGCGCATTCTGTACTGACAGCGCAGTCATCGCCAGCAAACAGATGGCTGATGACAAAGTATAAGTTGCTTGTTGCATAAAAAAATCTCACATTAAATTATTGTAACTACTTGTTATCGTAACTACTTGAGTGAGTAGTCAGGGAGTGAGTAGCCAGGATTAACAGTAACTACTCAGATTGTCGCCAGGAATTGCTACTAAAATCAGTCAGACCATGGCAAAAAACGGAATTTACAAGCGTAAACATCCATTTTTTATCACAGCGCTGGTGAATTTCAGCGGTTAGCTGAGTCGTTACAAACAAATAAAATTAATGCCGAGCAGGAGGCGCCCGAATAAGACTTAAACGAAGAGTGGGTAAAACAACCGATATGATACTAAAGACAGCAATGGTCAGTAGAAAGTAAACCGCCATCTGCATGATTGCCATAGCCGGAACATCAACCACATTGTGGTTGACAACCATACAGACCGGGCAGTGGTTATTGAGAAAATGATGGTGATGGGTTTTGTGTATTAACACCGCTGCCTGCATTGACAGTAACAGCACAACCAGTAAAAACCCCCGAATGGTTTTGCTGTTTTTAGCGGTAAATAGATTACGCCCTGTTTTTCTCATCAATTTATAGTAGCACATATCAAATGATGGGTTAATTATAGACCTTTGCATGATAAAAGCGTAAACCTCTTTAATAATCATTCTAATTTCGGGGTTTATCCGACATAAATTAGAGGTATAATAAAAAGCTGAAATAATTATTCCTTAACCGAGAGAAAAACAATGGCCTTTGAATTACCTGCATTACCTTTTGCCAAAGACGCACTGGTACCCCATATATCTGAAGAAACCCTTGAATACCACTATGGTAAACACCATGCTACCTATGTAGCCACCCTGAACAGCCTGATTGATGGTACTGAATTTGCCAATATGTCGCTGGAGGACATCATCAAAAAATCCAGTGGCCCGCTGTTCAATAATGCCGCACAGGTATGGAACCACAGTTTTTACTGGAACTGCCTGAGTCCTAATGGTGGTGGTGAACCCACTGGCGCTTTAGCCGATGCCATCAATGCAAAATTTGGCTCATTTGATGAATTCAAAAAAACCTTCAGCACCAACTGTGTTGGTAATTTTGGTTCCGGCTGGACCTGGCTGGTAAAAAATGCCGCCGGTGAACTGGAAATTGTTAAAACCTCCAATGCCGGCTGCCCGATCACCGAAGATGGCGTTACCCCGCTGATGACCTGTGACGTATGGGAACATGCCTATTACATCGACTACCGCAACGCCCGTCCAGCCTATGTTGAAGCATACTGGAATCTGGTCAACTGGAATTTTATCAGTAGCAATTTCTAAACCTAAGGAACATCTGTATATCTGGCGGCTTGCTGTTAACACAGCAAGCCGCTTTTTTTGCGATTTCGGACAGGCTCCTGATGATTATGTATTGTAATGGTATAAAGCTATAATGACATAATGAAAATAAACTCAAAAACCGGCCTGTTAACACCCTGCACCCAAATACCCTCCCCCAACTGTGACCAGCGGCCTGCTGATCAGGACATCGACCTGATTGTACTCCATAGTATCAGCCTGCCACCCGGGCAGTATGGTGGTGATGCCATTGAGCGTTTTTTTAGCAACCGGCTGGCAGCCGATGAGCACCCCTATTTTCAACAGATCGCCGAGGTGAAAGTTTCATCCCATGTGCTGATTAAACGTGATGGCCATATCATACAGTTTGTCCCGTTCCATCAACGCGCCTGGCATGCCGGGGTTTCCTGTTATCATAGCCGGGAGCATTGTAATGATTTTTCTATTGGCATCGAGCTGGAAGGCACCGATACAGACACCTTTGAATCGCTGCAATATACCCGGCTGGCAGCGTTGATTCAGGCACTTGAACAGACCTACACGGCTATCACACCGCAGTGCATCACCGGCCACAGCGATATTGCGCCGGGTCGAAAAACTGACCCCGGCAGAGGTTTTGACTGGAATAAGCTACAATCTCTTTTAGTGAAGTCCTGAATCATTCAGGATAATAAAAAAAACCATGGCTTTACTCTCTATCATCCTTGGCTTGATTTTTGATCGTATGTTTCTGCACTGGCATGAACTGCGTGATATGACATGGTTTGAATATTATGTAGAAAAAGTCAGCTGGCTCACTCACCAGCAATTACCGCCCCTGCAATATATTCTGAGTGTTGCTCCGGCACTAATGATTATTCTTGTTATCCATATCCTGTTATCGGGTCTGCTGTTTAATATACCGTCGCTGGTTTTTGGTATTATGGTTTTCATCTACTGCCTTGGCCCTGCCTGTCTGGCTACCGACATTGATGCCTACCTGCACGCACGTGAAACGGGCGATGATGATGAAGCCCTGCATTATGCTGGTGCCATTACTGAACAGGCCGCTTCCACTTCGCCTGACCAGCAAACCACCGATGTTACCCGGGCGATTTTTTTTGTTGCCAACGAGCGTATCTTTGCCGCTATTTTCTGGTTTGTTATTCTCGGCCCATGGGGTGCTTTACTGTATCGTTTAACATCACAACTGAGTAAGCAGATAGAACACTATGAACTGGCCACTTTTGCTGACTATATACAGTCAATGATGGCATTTATACCTGCACGAATGCTGGCGGCGGGTTATGCATTGAGTGGTAATTTCGATGCCGCCTGGCATGCTTATAAAAATCGCCTGCGTTCACTTGATATAGCCAGCAGTAATTATGATGTACTGGTGGCAACCGGTATCGGTGCCATGAAAAACATGGCGATAAAAAATGAAATTGCCGGTATTCAGGCGGCACAGGCTCTGGTGATGCGCTCGGTATTAGTATGGGTAGCAGTACTGGCTATACTGACACTGGGCGGATGGTTACAGTAAAGCCTTAAATATCCTCTACCATCAGAATATAACCGGTGGGGCATTCCATGGCACATAAACCACAACCTTTACAGTAATCATAATCAAACACATAATAAGAGCCATCCGCTGCCATTTTTTTGCTTTTTAATACGGCATTATCCGGGCATAAGGTCCAGCAATTATCACAACTAAGGCAGCTTCCACAGGAAAAACAACGACGGGTTTCTTTTTCTACCTGTTGAACGCTGAGGCCTGCTTCAATTTCTGTTTCACCAACACGTTCTGCAACCGGTAACACAGCCTGTTCAGCACGTGGTGCCGGTTCAAAGTATTCGGTATTAAGGTTTTCGTAGTGCACCACAACGGGTGGTTCAATAACCGGCAAACCCTGTTGTTTCAGCTTCATAGCTATCGCCTGAGCAGTCATACGCCCATTACCGACCGCTTCAGTTACCGTGCCACCATTGCCGTCAATTGCATCACCACCGGCAAAAACATTCTCACTACCGGCTACCTGCCCCCACGCATCTACCTTGATATGGTGCTCGCCATGAACTAAATCTTCCATTCCCTGCTGGTCAACAATCTGCCCGATTGCGGGAATAACCTGATCAACATGCAGAATACTTTCAGTGCCATCAAAAGCAATACGATGTAACTTGCCATTATCATCAGGCAATTTGCGCATGCGGATAATTTCTATACCCGTCACTTTTTCACCACGCAGTAACAGGCGCTTGATACCATGATGATTAAGAATCTTCACGCCTTCTTCGAGTGCCTGATTAATTTCCCGTGGCATAGCACGCATATCATCGGCCAGTGGATGCGCTGGGTCGGGCATACTACTATGAATAATGATATGCGTATCAACACCGTTACGTACCAGCAAACGCGCGATATCAATAGCAGTATTACCACCGCCAATGACAACGGCTGTTTTCATTGGTGGCAGGGCACCGACATCCCCCCACTCTTTTAACAAATGCAGTCCCTGATGCAAATCACGCGGTGTGACACCATCAATACTCCATTCGCTACTCTTCATCACACCGGGTGCCAGAAAGACAGCGGCATAGCGTCGTTGCAGTTCATCCAGATTCATTTCACGCCCGAGTTTAAAGTCGGCAGTAAAATTTATACCTGCTTTAAGCAGGCGCCGGGTTTCGGCCCTGACCACATCATCTGGCAGGCGGTAGTTGGGAATGGTAAATAATGTACCACCAGCTTCTGCCTCCTCATCAAAAACGGTTACCTGCAGACCGTTACGCAAGCAATGCCAGGCAGCTGACAGCCCAGCAGGGCCAGCCCCTAACACTGCAATATGCGGGGCATCAGCGGGGGGGGCAGTAACCGGATAAGCCCAGTCATGTTCAATCGCCAGATCGCCCAGATAGCGTTCGATACTGTGAATAGCCAAAGGCTGGTCATAATCGCCACGGTTACAGCCGGTTTCGCAGGGGTGCGGGCACACTCTCCCGGTAATGGCTGGCAGCGGATTGATACTCACCAGTTCTTCCCAGGCCTGCTGAGGTTTACCACTATCAAGCAAGGCAATATAAGCCTGTGGATCCTCACCTGCCGGGCAGGATGCATGACAGGGCGCAGCACGATATTCATGTTGTGGACGCTGTACGCGCCAGGTACCGGTATGATAATTACAGCTGGTGTCACCCCAGGCAAAGCCACCACGGGTTAATTTCAGTTTTGTATTCATGCCCAGCGCATCCCCCCGCGTCGTACTGTGTCGGCACCATCGCTATCCAGCGCATCCATAGTGTCACCCTGCAGATTAAAATGTTTAATATTATGATCAGCCAGCGCCTGAATATGCTCCAGTTCTTCCCGTGCACGGGCATCCTTTGTGGTGAACAGATGCCGAAAACGTTGCTGCATTTTCAGATATTCAACCACGGGTTTAGGATGACGTATTGGCATACTACCAATCAGCTCGGTACGCTCCAGCTCAATCACCGGGAACAGCCCGGTCTGTACGGCAAGCCGCGCCACTTTAATACTGTTAGCACCATCATGCCCCCAGCCCAACGGACAGGGACAGTGAATATGGATAAACGTCGGACCTTCTATATCCATAGCACGGCGCACTTTTTTACGAATATCGGAGGGATAGGCAATCGAAGTCGTTGCCGCATAGGGAATATGATGCGCGGCGACAATAGTCAGAATATCTTTTTTAAGGTGACGTTTCCCCATCCGTTCACTACCCGGTGGTGACGTCGTGGTCATCGCTGCATGAGGTGTTGAACTGGAACGCTGAATACCTGTATTCATATACGCTTCATTATCAAAGCACACATAAAGCACATTATGACCACGTTCCAGCATACCTGAAATTGCCTGAAAACCAATATCGAAAGTGCCACCGTCACCGCCAAAAGCCAGTACTTTTGTACTTTTACCCTGCGCTTTCAACGCCGCTTCCATCCCCGATGCAATGGCACCGGCATTTTCAAACACCGAATGCATCCACGGTATATGCCAGGCAGATTCGGGCCAGGGTGTGGTAAAAATTTCCAGACAGCCGGTCGCATTGGCCACCACCACATCCGGGCCGGCGGCTTCGGTAACCAGACGCGCAGCCAGTGCCTGACCACAGCCAAGACAGGCACGATGACCGGATTTGATTCCTTCAAAACGTGGCTGGTTACGACGCAGCTGTTCAATGGATATAGCGGAATTTTTCTCTGTATTCATGATTAGTTCAGCGGCTCCTGAAGTTCTACTCAACACCATAATCTTCGACGGGAAGACGTTCCAGCTCGACGTCGATAATGGTAAACGGCGCCGGTTCTTCAAGCTGAATACGGCGGTGTAATTTTCGATATATTTCCAGTGGTATATCACGCCCACCCAGACCAACCGCAAAACTATGTACCCGCGTTGCGGCATGCACACTGGTTAAAGAAGCCTGTACTTCTGGTGCAACAATACCACCATAGCCGGGAGACAGTGCACGTTCCAGCACGATTAAATCAGTCAGGCCCTGGCAGGCTTCACACAGAGCCGCTACCGGGAATGGCCGAAAGGCACGCAGATTGATGATTTTTGTCGCCGGTAAATCGGGGTATTCCTCACGTGCTTCAACCAGTGTGCCATAAACGGAACCCAGGGTGAGAATACCAATTTTTGCATCATCCGGGCCATCAATGCTCAGCAAACCACCCGACGCACGCCCACTGATTTTTGCCCAGTCGGCATCAGCAGCAACAATTTCATCGGCGGCATGTAATAAAGCCTGATGATGCGAATAACGTGCCTCCGGGAAAAAGTCGGGGGAAACCAGCGTTCCCATACTGGTTGGCTGTGCCGGGTTCAAAGCCCGTTTAAAATTAAACGCAGGCAAAAACTGGTCAACCATTGCCTGTTCAGGAATATCGATCGGTTCCAGCGTATGTGTCAGCGTAAACCCGTCCACACATACCATTACCGGTAATTCCGTGCGTTCCGCAATACGATAAGCCTGTATGGTCGTATCAACAGCATCCTGATTATCGGCACAATATAACTGTATCCAGCCGGCATCACGTACCGCCATCGAATCCTGCTGGTCATTCCAGATTGAAATAGGTGCCGAAACGGCCCGGTTTGCACAGGTCATCACCATCGGAATACGCATACCGGCAATGTTGTATAAAACTTCAGCCATCAACAAAATACCCTGTGAAGCACTGGCCGTATAGGTGCGCGAACCGGCACAGGCCGCACCCAGCACAACGGAAGCAGCTGAAAATTCACTCTCCACACTCACCATTTCACAATGCATTTTGCCATTAGCGACCAGTTTGGCAATATTCTCTACAATATGGGTCTGCGGGGTAATCGGGTAAGCAGCCACGACCTGTGGCCGGCAGCTTGCCACGGCCTGTGCGATAGCCTGAGACCCTTCCAGTGCTTTAAGCATTTGCTACCTCCTGCCATTGATTGTGTTCAACTTTTTTTGCTGCCGCTTCAATTAAAGCCAGGTTTTTTTCCAGCACCTTATCCTGAAAGCGCTGTTCAAGGGCATGTTCTAAAGCCGCCTGGGGTAACAGGCCAGTCAGGTTAAGAAATGCTGATAATAATGCCGTATTAGGTACTGGCCGACCAAGATACTCCTTTGCCATCTGCGTTGCCGGCAGCGTTACCACCCTGGCATCGAGCGTATCAGCGAATGCCTCACTGCTACGAACTGAATTTAATAAAATACGGCCACCGGGTTTTAAACCATTAATAATACCGGGTATATGTAGCAGCGCTTCATCCTGAATAATCAGAAAATCGGGGGAAACAATCTGGCAACGGCGGCGAATAATTTTATTATTAAGGCGGGCGAAGGCAATAACCGGCGCGCCTCTACGTTCAGCACCAAATGCCGGAAACGCCTGTGCATACCAGCCTTCGGTAAAGGCTGCCGTGGCCAGTAAATAGGCTGCCACCACATTACCCTGGCCACCACGCCCATGAATACGAACTTCAATCATAGTAAAGCCTGCCTTTTGTTATTAAACCCTTTGTTGTTAAACCCTTTGTCATGAAAAGTGACATTAATGATGTCATTAACGTCTGTTATTATTATTCTACTACACAAGCACTTTTTTATGGGGTGCCGTTGTTACCACTACCCTGTCAATAACGCGTGCCTGAATACTGAGCAATAATATTAAATAATACTACGTATTTTGCTATGATATTTATCAAGTAACTAACAGGAAAATCGCAAAAGTATCTTTTAACTGAAGTAACAGCTTTGATAGGCTACAATACTGCCGACTATTAATAATGACACTATCAACCAAATCAGGATAATCATTTCATGGATCGCCTGTCACAACTTCAACAATGGCTGGAATCCATCGAAGAAAACAGCTTCACCGATATTCAGCCTGCCTCTGCCGATGCCAGTTTCCGGCAGTATTTCCGTGTTTATCATCGCCGCCAGCACTGCCATTATATTGTTATGGATGCCCCGCCGGAAAAAGAGGACTGTCACCCGTTTATCCATATTACCGAGCTTATCCGTGGCGCTGGCGTGAACGCACCACAAATTTATGCCAGCAGTGTTGCACAGGGTTTTTTATTACTCGCCGACCTTGGCAACCGACCCTATCTGGATGCATTAAACAATAATACAGCCGAACAGCTGTATTCTGACGCGATTAATGCTTTAATAAAAATGCAGTCGATTAAAGCCATTCTTCCTGCTTATGATTGTGCATTATTGCAGACAGAAATGAACCTGTTTGAAATCTGGTATCTGAATCGACATCTTGATATCCATCTCAACCCGGAACAGAAAACAGCCCTGCAAGCGATTTTTAACTTGCTTATCCATACTGCTGAAGAGCAGCCACAGGTATTCGTGCATCGTGATTATCATTCACGCAATCTGATGCTGACCGAGCAAAACAATCCCGGTGTTATCGATTATCAGGATGCAGTAAACGGTCCCATCAGCTACGACCTGGTTTCATTATTCAAAGACTGTTATATTCACTGGCCGCGAGAAAAAACCGAACACTGGCTAAAACAATATTTATCGCGACTGAACATTGACTATTCCATCACCCCGGCAACCCTGCTGCGCTGGTTCGATTTAATGGGTGTACAGCGGCATCTCAAAGTGCTGGGTATTTTTGCCCGGCTGAATTATCGTGATGGCAAACAACAGTATCTCAACGACCTGCCTTTAACACTGCAATATCTGCTGGAAACCTGCGATTATTATGCTGAATTAAAACCTTTAAAACAGCTGCTGGTAATGGCCACTACAAAACCGTTATGAAAGCCATGATCCTTGCCGCCGGACGTGGCGAACGCATGCGCCCGCTCACGGATGCCACGCCCAAACCATTGCTGGAAGTCGCCGGAAAAGCATTGATCGAATATCATCTGGAAAAGCTGGCTGCCGCCGGGTTCAAGGAGGTTATTATCAATACCGCCTGGCTGGCAGAAAAGCTTCACCGGCGACTGGGTGATGGCAGCCGGTATCACCTGCACCTTGTTTATGCTGATGAAAATGAAGCACTGGAAACGGCTGGCGGTATCTATCATGCCCTGCCGCTGTTAGCTAATGCCCCCTTTCTGGTGGTGAACGGGGATATCTGGAGTGACTTTGATTTTGCCTCCATCCAGCCACTTGCACCCGGCCTGCAGGCACATTTAATTTTAGTCAGCAACCCGCCCCATCATCCTCAGGGCGATTTTGCTATTGAAAATGATCGCTTGAGCAACCGGCAGACAGGGCGTTACACCTACAGCGGCATAGGGGTTTATTCACCCGCGTTTTTCAGTGCCTGCAAACCGGGTAAAGCCGCCCTGGCACCACTGCTTAGAGAGAAAGCGGATCAACACCTGATCAGCGCACAGCTTTATTCCGGTTACTGGACAGATATTGGCACTTTCGAGCGTTTACAGGCACTGGAGAACAGGCTCAGGAAAGCGGCTGAATAACACCACCTCAATATTCATCATTACTATCATCACTGGCCAGCATCGCTTCCTTCAAATCATCATCCGCTGGTTCATCACCCAGCCAGATATCAAGCAATGCGGTATTAAAATCCCGACCTTTTATCACCCCTTTGACTTTACCTTTTATGCTTACCCGTGTCCCCACGCCGGGAATATAATCCAGCAACACAATATCACCTTTTTTTAAATCTGCAAACATCGCATCGAACTGGCGGATGGCTGGCTGGAGTTTTTTAAACTGTGCTGCCGAGGTGTTGTCTTCAAAACCCTCATTCCAGGCATCAACCAGTTTTTCCCTGCCCACCTCACCATAGATAAAATGCATCACCACACGTTTGGGGCCATTCAATGCCTGCACCGCATCACGGCTGCTTACTTTTTTTTCGGTATAGAGTGCACCGGCATAAATCTTGAAAAAGAATTTGGTTCGATACCCCACACCGTTTAACTGTAGCTGGGTATGGGTACCGGCAATGGTGACATGATTGGGAAAATTCAAATCACCCAGTTTTTTAGCAATGACTGGATTAAAGCAGGCTGACACAGCAATAGCCAGCAGGATATAAACAAATTTTTTCACTCCATATCTCCTCTGATAATAAAAATAGATGATTACATTTAGGGATACTCTGAACAAGTCTGGATACAGCAGATTGAGAACCAGTAGTTTCAGAGCAAGGTGCCAAAAGACTGGAATAGTTTTTAATTGCCTGGTAACGCAACAATGAGAACACTGAACTTATAAAGGCGTATTCACGACTTATTCAGATGTTCCTTAGTATGACTATAACATTACTGCACAACTAACCCCAGTCGGGCTTTTTCATTTATACCTTAAATCCAGCTGCCGCGCGGCCTTGACTTCATCCAGACGTTTCACCGGCAGGGTTTGCGGCGCCTCTTTTAATAACTGCGGGCGGGTATGTGCTTCATGCAAGATCTGTTCTAACGCAGCCATAAACGCATCCAGCACCTCCTTACTTTCGGTTTCTGTGGGTTCAATCAGCAGACATTCTGCAATTAACATCGGAAAATAGGTGGTCGGTGCATGAAAGCCCATATCCAGTAAGCGCTTGGCAAAATCCATAGCGGAGACATGACAGGTTTTTGCGACCTGTTTCAGGGTAATAATAAATTCGTGTGAGGCACGGCGATTATCGATACCCAGATCAAAGCCACGGCGTTTTGCCTCAGCCTGCATATAGTTCGCATTAAGCGTGGCAAATTCGGCCACTCGCTCCATCCCCTCCGCCCCTAACAGGCGCATATAAATATAGGCTCGCAATAACACCCCGGGGTTGCCCATAAAAGCCGATAAGCGGCCAATACTCTGTGGGCAATCGACCTCAGTCAGGTAACGGTATGTATCCTTATCTTTTGTAACCACCGGCAAGGGTAAAAAAGCCTGCAGCCGTTTTGCAACACCGACCGCACCGGAACCCGGCCCGCCGCCACCGTGAGGCGTGGAAAAGGTTTTATGCAGATTGGTATGAATCACATCAAATCCCATATCGCCGGGACGGGTTTTACCCAGAATCGCATTCAGATTTGCACCATCGTAATACAGCAGCCCACCGGCATCATGTACAATTTTTGCGATGCTTTCGATATTGCGCTCAAATACGCCGAGTGTTGACGGGTTGGTTAACATTAAACCGGCAGTCTGCGGCCCCACGGCGGCAGTCAGTGCATCGATGTCAACATCACCGTTGGCCAGTGTCGGAATTTCTTTTACGCTGAAACCGCACATCACTGAACTTGCCGGGTTGGTGCCATGTGCGGCATCCGGTATCAGCATTTCCCGGCGCATCGCATCACCCCGCGCCTGATGATAGGTTTTAATCATCGCCACCCCGGCAAACTCACCCTGCGCACCTGCCATGGGTGCCAGTGAAAACGCAGCCATACCGGTTATTTCCGCCAGCATTAACTGTAATTCGGCCATGCAGGCAAGAAAACCCTGCTGTTGTGTAGCCGGGGACAGCGGATGAATGCCGCTAAAACCGGGCAGCATGGCCAGGGTATGACAGACACGCGGGTTATACTTCATGGTACAGGAACCCAGTGGGTAAAACTGCGTATCAATCGAAAAATTCTGTTGTGACAGACGGGTATAGTGGCGCACGGCCTGCAGCTCAGACACCTGCGGCAAAGCTGCGGATTCCGGTCTTAATAAATGCGCGGGAATGCCGGTTAAGGGGGCTTTTTGCCGGGGCGCCTGCGGTGCACCTTTACGCCCTTCGGCAGAATGTTCATAAATTAACATAGCGGGTATTCACCTTCTAAAGCCTGTCCGAGAACCGCTTGCAACGCAGCCACATAAGCGGCAATATCTTCTGCGCTACGCATTTCTGTGGCGCAGACAAGTAAGGCCTGCCCCAATGACGGATAATCACGACTTATATCCACCCCCCCCAGAATACCGCGTGCCGCCAGTGCCGTTAAAATAGCCGCCACCGGCTGCTCGAACTGGAGGACAAATTCATGAAAATAAGGCGAATTAAAAACCAGACGCACACCCTCCAGCGCGCTTAACCGGGTGGCCAGTTCATGGCTGTTGGCATAACAGGCTGCTGCGGTGTTTTCCAGACCCTGTGCGCCCAGAATAGCCATGTGTATGGTTGCAGCAACCACCATCAGCCCCTGATTCGTACAGATGTTTGAGGTAGCACGGGAACGGCGGATATGTTGTTCACGGGCCTGCAAAGTGAGCACAAAACCGGGATTCCCGTCGAGATCTTCGGTACGCCCGACAATCCGCCCCGGCAGCTGACGCAGCAGCGCCTGCCGACAGCACAGAAAGCCAAAATAGGGGCCACCGGCAGCCAGCGGCGCACCCAGCGGCTGACCATCACCACAGACGATGTCCGCACCTGTTTCTCCCCATTGCCCCGGTGGTTTTAACACGCTCAGTAACAGCGGATTAACCACCGCGATAACCAGCATATTATTTTTATGTGCCCAGTCGGTTATTGCATCCACATCTTCCAGTTGCCCGAAAAAGTTTGGCTGCCCGATCACCACCGCACTCATCGTCTCCCCGGCACAGGCTTCAAGCTGTGCCAGGTCGGTGCTACCGGTTTGCCTGTCGAAAGGAACATCAATCAACTCAATCTGCTGACCATGCACAATCGTGTGTGTCACTTTACGGTATACCGGATGCAGGTTTGTCGGCATCAATATCCGGGCCGGGGGGTTGGAGGCAACCTTGCCCGCTTTTGCCGCACCCCCTCCTGAACGGATACGTTTGTCCGCACGTACCGCCATTAATACCGCTTCAGCCAGTGCCGAGGCACCGTCATACATGGAAGCATTGGAGACATCCATGGCGGTTAATGCAGTCATCATGCTCTGGTATTCATAGATAATCTGCAAAGTACCCTGCGAGGCTTCGGCCTGATACGGTGTGTAGGCGGTATAAAATTCACCACGTGCGCACAGTTCCCAGACGGCTGCCGGAATATGATGTTCATAGGCACCGGCACCGATAAAACACAAAGCCGTTGAATTTTGCCGTGCACGCTGATGCAGCAAGCGGGAAACTTCCATTTCGGTTAAACCTTCCGGGATGGCGTTTAATGATCCGGCACGCAGACTATCTGGAATTTCATCAAACAGGTTTTCAATTTCAGCAACACCGATAGCCTCAAGCATATCGGCAATTTCCTGTTCAGTATGCGGAATAAAAGGCATAGGTGCTATTCGTCCAGAATGGCTGCATACGCCTCTGCATCCATTAAATCATCCAGTTCATTGCCGGTAGGATTAACCTTGACCAGCCAGCCATCTTCATAAGGAGACCGGTTGATGATTTCCGGCTCATCATTCAGGGCTTCATTGACTTCAATAATTTCACCACTGACAGGCATATAAACGTCAGATGCCGCTTTGACCGATTCCACCACGCAGACCGCATCATCTGCCATTAACTCAGCCCCCGTTTCCGGGAGTTCAACAAACACCAGATCGCCCAGTGCTGCCTGTGCATGATCAGTAATGCCCAGCGTGAGCGTATTATCATCATTGACACGCACCCATTCATGCGATTTGCTATATTTTAATTCTGCAGGTATTTCACTCATCAGTTATGCCCCTTAATACAGGTTATGGATACAGATTATGGATTGTTATCATTTGCAGACAGACACATATCCCGCGTTGTTTGATATATCGTTGCTGTTTATACGGCCTGCCCGTCCCGAACAAAAACCGGCTTCACCACACGCGCAGGTAATAATTTACCGCGAATATCAACCTCACAATATTCCCCGGTGGCGGCTGGAACGCGTGCCAGTGCAATCGATTTTTTTAATGTTGGCGAAAACGTCCCGCTGGTTACTTCACCTTTGCCCAGTGGATGACCCGCATTATCCTTTGCCAGCACCGATTGATGGGCACGCAATACGCCGCGCTGTTCAAGCGCCAGCCCCACCAGTTTCTGTTTGACGCCAGCGGCTTGTTCCGCCTGCAATGCCCGGCGGCCAATAAAATCTCTGTCCTCAGGCTGCCAGCTGATCGTCCAGCCCAGGCCGGAAATCAATGGCGACGTGGTTTCTGTCATATCCGAACCGTACAGGTTCATTCCGGCCTCAAGGCGGAGTGTATCCCGCGCACCCAGACCACAGGGTTTAACCCCTGCTGCCAGTAATTTATCCCACAAAATACCGGCCTCACCAGCAGGTAACATCACTTCAAACCCGTCTTCACCGGTATAGCCCGTGCGTCCTACAAACCATTCCCCACTGTCCACACCATAAAATCGCGCTAATGGTCTGGCTGCCGCTGCCACATCTGGCGGTAAAACTGACAACGCCTGCTCACGGGCATTTGGCCCCTGTACGGCAATCATGGCAAGGTCGGCACGTTCGTTAACCTCGACACCAAAAGCGGCCGCCTGTTGTGTCAACCAGGCAAGATCTTTTTCACGGGTGGCAGCATTCACCACCATACGATACCAGCTATTGTGCATATAATAGACAATCAGGTCATCAATCACCCCGCCCGCATCATTCAACATACAGCTATACAGTGCCTTACCTGGCTGTTTGAGCCTGGCCACATCATTGGCCAGCAAATAGCGTAAAAAACCGGTGACTGAATCACCGCTCAGATCAACGATAACCATATGAGAAACATCAAACATGCCGGCATCGTGTCTTACCAGCTGATGCTCCGCAATTTGCGAACCATAATTAACCGGCATCTGCCAACCGGCAAAATCCACCATTTTGCCACCACTGGCCCGATGTTTGTCAAACAGAACTGTTTGCTGACTCATTTTCTTACTCATAAAAATTAATATTACTATAAAAACGGGGCGATAAATAAAGCGGCGAATTTTACACGCATTGATGATTGAGCACTAAATTTAATTTTTTATCAATGATTGCTTACGCACCCAGCGCGTGCTGAATAAAACGATTTTTTATTATCGGTAGATGGTCAACCAGATTCAGCCCGGCATTTCTGACTTCTGCCAGCACGGGGTTGTTCTGCCCGAACAAAATTTTAAAACCGGTCATGGCATTTTCCATCAGGCGGTTATCCAGTTTACGCTGGCGCTGGTATTTCAACAGTGTATGCAATGCGTTCCACTGCCGACCGGCGGCTTTTGCCTGAGTCATCACTTCAGCCAGACAAAGCGCGTCAGCAATCCCCAGATTAGCGCCCTGTCCGGCCAGTGGGTGAATGGTATGCGCGGCATCACCGATTAAAGCCAGCCCCGGCTTCACATAGTCTTTCACATGGCCATGCCCCAGAGGAAACAGCTTACGTTCACTGACCGCAAGTATGTCACCCAGTTTATATTCACTGGCCTTAGCCAGCGCCTGCATAAAGGCACTGTCATCGAGTGCCAGCATTGCCTGTGCCTCGGCATCATCCAGTGACCAGACAATGGAACTTTGGTGGTTAAACAGGGGCAAAAAAGCCAGTGGCCCCGAGGGCATAAAACATTGCCATGCCGTCTGCTGATGAGGGTATTGCGTTGCTACCGCACAGACCAGCCCCTGCTGCTGATAACTATGCTGCACCGGCTTAAAGCCAGCGACTTTACGCACACTGGAGCGTGCCCCATCCGCACCAACCAGCAAACGGGTCGATAAGGTCAGCGTAGCGGTGGCATTGTCATCACGTAAACGAACGGCATACTGCGCATGGACTGGACTGCCGTCATTGGCTGAATCATCTATCACTGGCGTCATCGCAAGAATTTCTGCTGGATGATAACAATGAATATTTTCTGCCCGGTGTAAATTTTCCCATAGTGCCTGTACCAGTACACTGTTTTCAATAATACAGCCCAGTTCAGCCAGACCCGGCTCGGCGCTATCGAACTGAATTTGTCCGAGACCGGTCGTGTCCCAGACAAACATCTTTTCATAGGCACAGAAACGCTGTTGCAGATATGGCCAGACACCCGCCGATTGGTAGAAAGCGACAGCGCGGGGATTAATCGCCGAAACGCGCAAGTCGGTCTGGTCATTTTCCGGCACCGGCATGGCCGCCGCCTGCTCAACCACGGCAACGGAAAATTCGGTATTCGCCAGCGCATTCGCCAGACTCAGACCAACAATGCCACCGCCGACGATAATAATATCGACAGACTGATCAGCCTGCTGCCCGGTCTGCTGTGAAGGTTTCATAATGACAGCCCCCGCGCCAGTCGTGAACGCCGGCCACTTAAACCCATGCTCTGTCTGGCCAGTACATGTTTGAGCGGCGGCATGATATCCACCAGCTGTAACCCGGCGGAACGGCAGTGCGCCAGCGGCGCAAAGGATGTGGAAAATACTTTCACCAGCGTATCGGTAAACCGGTAGACACGGTGAATATCTTTCTCACGCAAGGCAACATAGCGATCCAATACAACACTGGCTCCCATATCCTTATGGTGGCGGTGTGCGTCACACAATAATTCTGCCAGCAGGGCAATATCACGCAGGGCCAGATTGAAGCCCTGCCCGGCAACCGGATGCAGCGTATGCGCGGCATTACCGACAATCACCACGCGTCCATGCACAAACCGGGTTGCCTCCTGTAATATCAGCGGATACAACTGACGCTTGCCGACTTTTTTGAATTCGCCCAGGCGAAAACCAAAAACCTGCTGTAATTGTTGTAAAAAATCAGCATCCGCCAGTGATGAGATATATTTGGCCTGTTTATCCGTCATTGTCCACACCAGCGAACAACGGTTGTCCCGCATGGGCAAAAAGGCCACCGGACCGTTTTCAGTAAAGCGCTCATAGGCGACATTATGGTGTGGCAGTCCGGGGGTAATATTGGTGACCAAAGCAGTCTGCTGATAATCCTGACAGCTATCACCAATATTTAACTGTTGTTTCACCTGAGAGTGCTGGCCATCAGCCGCAACCAGCACGCGGGCATCAAGGGTTTTTCTGCCAGTTTCTGTTTCCAGCGTTAAGTAAACGCGGTTATCTTTTTCTTCAAGCGGATACCGTTCTTCAAGTAGCGGGTCTTCAAATAACAGGCTGGCCGGACAATAAAGCTGTACCGTCTTCAGAGTGGCGATTTTTTGATACAGCTTCTCACCCAGAAAACGGTTCTCTGCCACATAGCCTAAAGCTTCAACCTTTTCTTCATCGGCATGTAAACGACTGACCCCGAAATGACCACGGTCGGAAATATGAATATGAGCAATGGGTTCTGCCTGTGACTGAATCGCCGACCATAAACCCATGCTTTCGAGAATCTGACGACTGCCCCAGGAAAGCGCAACCGTCCGGTCATCGTAACAGGGTTGCTGTTGGGTATTGAGCGGGTAAGCTTCAATAACAGCAACCGAGATATTCTGCTCACCCAGAACACAGGCCAGGCTGGCACCAACCAGACCGCCACCAATAATAACCACATCATAATGACTGTGAGCCGGATCAGCAGTAGCATTCATTTGTTGTGTGGACATCGGGTTAAGCTGCCATCACGGTTTCAATTTCTTCGCAACTGCGCGGCAGGCCTTTGCTCAGCAGGTCATTACCGTCACGTGTCACCACAATATCATCTTCAATACGCACGCCAATATTCCACCAGCGTCTGGCACCGCGTGAACCGGCAGGGATATACAGACCCGGTTCCACGGTTAACACCATACCCGGTTCCAGCAAACGCCACTTCTCGGCAACTTTATAATCGCCGACATCATGTACATCCATCCCCAGCCAGTGGCCGGTACGATGCATAAAATATTTGCGGTATTTTTCCTCTTTAATCAACTGGGTGACCTTACCTTTAAGCAGCCCCAGCTCGACCATGCCACGGGTTAATACTTTCACCGCTGCCCGGTGTGGATCATTCCAGTGGTTACCCGGTTTCACCTGTTTAATCGCCGCCTCCTGAGCCTGCAAAACCAGTTCATAAATTTCTCGCTGTGGCGCAGTAAATCGCCCGTTCACCGGAAACGTCCGGGTAATATCTGCCGCATAACCCTCATATTCCGCCCCGGCATCAATCAATACCATGGTTTTATCCTGTAGTAGCTGATTATTCTCGGTGTAATGCAAAATGCAGGCATTTTCACCCCCGCCGACAATAGACGGGTAGGCCCAGCCAGCGCCGTTTTTCTTGAATGCATATAAAAATTCCGCTTCCAGTGCGTTTTCCGCCATACCCGGTTTGCATTGCCGCATGGCAGCGATATGCGCCTGCACAGAAATTTTTGCTGCCTTGCGCATCAGGCTGATTTCAGCCCGGCTTTTAAACAGGCGCATATCATGCAACAGGTATTCCAGCGACACAAATTCGTGAGGCGCACAGGCACCACGACGCGACTGCTGACGTATATTATTCACACATTTCATCACCAGATTATCAAATTCCGGGCGCAAACCCATGGTGTAATACACCTTTTCACAATGCCCCATCATGGCGGGCAGACGCTCTTCAAATTCCTCTGTCACAAAGGCTTCATCCGCCGCAAAATATTCAATTGCCCCTTCCGGGCCAAAGCGCCGACCATGCCAGGTCTCTTTTAACTTATCGCGCTGACGACAGAACATGACAAACTGCCCCTGTTTGCGTCCGGGCAACAAAACGATGATCGCTTCCGGTTCATTAAACCCGCTAAGATAACGAAAATCACTATCCTGACGAAAATCATACTCTACATCGCGATTTCTAATCTGCAGACTGGCAGCCGGTAAAATTGCCACCGAATTTTCACCCATCATTTGCATCAACTGTTTACGACGCTGGGCGTGTATTTTTATATTCACTCAATTATTCCGGTTATTTTTCAGATTATTATGGATGCGGATGTCAAGCACACATGGATGTAGGCACAGCGTGTCATGAATATACACCTTTTTTCATTTCTGAGGCGGATGAAGCAGGTTTATTCAGAACCGTCAGCCGCAGGGATGCGGATGTCGAGCGTACATGGATGTATGCATAACGTGTCATGAATAAACCTGCTTCATCCGCCTTGAAAACGCCATAAAATTAATGCAATGTCTGTGATGTCTGTATGGGTTGCAATTCTTCATAAATCAATAACACCCCCATACGGACATATTCCACCACCTCCATAAACGCGACTTCATCCTCCTCCCTTGAACTCTCTTCTTCATCATCGTCCAGCGAATCCTGCCCGATACGGGAAGTTTCGACAATATCCTGAATTAACTCACTGGTATCCTCGGGTAAAACGGTATCCTGTTTAATGCCGCCAGCTGCCAGCCCATACACATACCCCTGACACCACAGGCTCAGCGCCTCAACCCGCTCTTCCAGCGGTTCATCTTCATCGGGCAGAAACAGATCAAGCCCCGCATCACTACTGTTCATCTGACTAATCGTTAACTGATAAATCTGCATTAACTGCGCGGCCGCCGCTTTAAGCGCCGAACTTGACTGCCCCTCTGCCTGCTCACCCAAAACATGTAATAACCACTGAGGTGCTTCAACCGAACCACTGGCACACAACATCCCGCACAGCGCACCATGTGATTCAATGGCACTCATCGTAGCATCCACCTGAAATAATAGATCTTCCAGCCCGACTATATCCGCAAATTCATTCATTATTAAACTCTTTAAATTGATGGCACCAAGTTTAACAAACCTTTCTACTGGACTGAAATTAAAAATTCTGCAAAATAATTCTAATAAAACAGCATATTAAATTTGACCACTGCCCATTCACGTTCTACTATTAAGCCTATGAGCAGACTATTTGTGAAATAATTATAAAAATGAACAAGCTTGAGCAACAGGTGAATACTTTACTGGAACTGTGTAAGCGCCTGAGTAAAGAGAATAATGATTTACGCGCACAGATTAATCACCTTAATCATGAACGTGCCGCGCTGGTAGAACAGAAAGCCACAGTTCGCACCCAGGTTGAATCAATGATTACCCGACTGCGGTCAATGGAGAACGTTTAACCCCATATCAACCTGGATATTTCATGGAATTGACATACCTGTTTTTTTGCTAAATTAAAGATTTCAGTATATGCCTGTCGGTAATTTCGGTATAAACTAAACCCGTCACTCATTGTTTGCGGACTATTGTATGAGCAAATCTGAATCTTTAACCATTAATATTATGAGCAAGGATTATCGGGTAGCCTGCCCTGCGGAAGAAATTGAAACCTTAAAGGCTTCTGCACAGCTATTAAACGATAAACTACAGGCCATCAAAGCAAAGGGGTCGGTTATTGGCACGGAGCGCATAGCAATTATGGCAGCGTTGAACATGAGCCATGACGTTCTTCTTGGTGAATCATTACAGCAAACGCATAATGATTTAAACCAGCGAATTGAAATATTATCCAGTCGCATCGAAGACTCCATGCGTGAAATAAATATTTAGCTACACAGTTATACTCTTCAATCATAACGTCATGTAGCGTTAAAACAGCTGTAATATTGCAGGCTACTAACATGCAGCAATTTGCAGTACAATGGTTATGGTGTTTCTGGGGTGTACGCAAGCAACCTGTATAATCCCTTGAGCCTTATATACTGACTACGGAAGCTGGTCTGTTGAATTTGTGTGCGATACCGCCTCGGCGGGAGGCCTGACGATTCATCGCTGGTTTCCAACCTGGACCATATCGGTTCGAGGTGGGCAGTATTGCTGCGGCACTCCGGTAACACCTTTTATTTACCCGACTTCACCATTCTACATTGTGTCCACAGCTGCCAGTATACGACAACAAAAGCGACAACAACGGCGTGCATTGTCTCCGCAGTTACAGATCAGACATGCGATACAATTAAACAGACAACTGGTAAAACTTGCCGCATATCGTCGTAGTAAACATATTGCCTGTTATCTGGCCAACGATAGTGAAATCAGCCCGCACAAAATTATTGAACATGCCTGGCAGCAAAATAAAACCATCTACCTGCCCGTGCTGGCGCCCTTACAGAAAACCCTGTATTTTGCCCCCTACACACCGTACTGTGGTTTAACTGGCAACCGTTTCAATATTAATGAACCTGATTGCCACCCCTCTAAATGGCGCCGCGCATGGCAACTTGACCTGCTTTTATTACCGTTAGTTGCCTTTGATATACACAAAAACCGCATCGGCATGGGCGGTGGCTATTATGACCGTACGCTAAGCTATCTCAACCGGCATACTTTATGGAAGAAACCTCGCCTGATAGGACTGGCGCATGAAATACAAAAAAGTGATAAATTACCCGTACAACAGTGGGATATACCGCTAAACATGGTTGTAACAGATAAGAAAATATACACATAACCCGGATCATTCATGAATAATCAGAACCATAAACCATCAACATGAGCATTTCATGGTAAGGTTCCCTGGTTCACAAATGCAACACCAGTCTAAAAAAATGCCGATAAAAATAGTTGTTCTACTTATTATACCGTTTTTCTCAACACTGGCTTATGCTCAGATGCATGATGCCATTGCCAGACGAGCAAAGTTCGAATACAAGGCCGCCATCCACCTTAAACCTGACCTCGAACATGGCCGACAGATTTACCAGACCTGCATGGTCTGTCATGGTGCCGAAGGATGGGGTAGCCGTAATGGCATGTACCCGCAAATTGCCGGGCAGTTAAAATCGGTTATTATCAAACAACTGGACGACATACAAACAGGCAACCGCGGTAACCCAATGATGGTGCCATTTACCCAACCGGATATACTACCCAATGCACAGGCGATTGCTGATGTTGCCGGTTATATTTCACAACTGCCGATGACCCCCTTTAATGGCAAAGGTCATTCCATGGATCTTAAAAGAGGTGAACAGCTGTATAAAGATAATTGTGTTGACTGTCACGGTAAACGTGGTGAAGGCAGCGAAAAAGATCATATACCACTTATTCAGGGACAACATTACAATTACCTTTACAGGCAGTTTCGCTGGATACAGATTGGCCGTCGCCGAAATGCCGACGATGACATGATTAAACAGATTCAAAAATTTCACGGTAGTGATATCGACGATATTATGGATTATGTATCGAGAATCAAACCACCGGCTGCAAAACTGGCTCGCCCTGACTGGATCAACCCTGATTTTCCTTATTACGTCCATGATATTATGCCTGCCAGACAGGTAGATGTTGAGCTACCTGAAGAACGAAACTACAAAATGAATGGAAACCGCGTTCAGAACCCAGATGATGAATAGGAAATATTTTGTTGCCAGACTCTTAGTGTAGTGTCCTAAACAAATTCTATATTTTCAACCACAGAAAACACGGAAGGATTTCTGTGTATTCCGTGGTTCATTTATCGTTTGTATGACTAACTCAAACAAACAATAAAAAACTACCTGTTTTTCAATAACAGATCGAGAATCTTTTTATCACCGGATTTTTTTGCCATCGAAATAGCCGAATTACCATCATTATCTTTTATCGCAGGGCTGGCACCATATGCCAGCAACAAACTTACTACTTCATTATGGTGTCCGGTTACGGCTTCCATTAAAGCAGTGGTGCCATCAACATCCTGTGCATTAACCTTTGCATGAAGATTTAATAAGGTTCTAACAACTGCCACATTACCTTTGGCAGCAACATTAATTAATGCCGTTGCATGGTCTCTATCGCGGGCATCCACCTCACCGCCATATTTTACAAGTAATCTAACAACCCGAGGGAAGCCATGCTCAGCAGCAATAATCAATGCAGTATTATTATTGCGATCAACAGCTCGTGGATTGGCACCTTTAAATAATAACTGCTCAACGATTTTTTCCAGCCCATATTGTGAGGCTATCATTAATGAATCCCACCCGGAGCGAGTGCGCGCATGAATTTGTGCGCCACGCTCCAGCAACATGGACATAATGCCACTATTTCCATTTTCAGCAGCAAAGGTTAATGCACTACTACCTGCCACCGTCCGATGATTAACATCTGCACCACGATTAAGCAATAAGGCGACTGTTGATAGTTTACCGTTCTCAACAGCCATCATCAATGCAGTCTGACCAAAGCTGTTACTGGTATCAACACTTATTTTTTTCCGATTTAACAGTTTTAACATATCTGCATTATTACCGGCTGCAGCATCAAGACGAAACCGGCTGCCATAATCCACTTTGTTATCTGCCGCATTTGCCGATAGAACCATTAGCAATGATGCAGTCAGTAAAAACAGTACATTTAGCGTTTTCATCCCTACCTCCATACAGCAGGATTACAATAACCATATATTACATATATGATAATCAATTATGATAATCAATTTTATAGCTACTCAACTACCCGTTGAAACCTGCCAGCGCCGAGTTAAAAAATGACCAGTTACAGATACAGGCGCACACAAGCCTCTATTAATGATCAAGATTAATCATAACACCAATAAACAGAATTATGGGAACAGTTAATCAGCTTAACTATCATCATCGTCATCGGGCTCTTCCGGGTCTTCATGCGCAATCCCTGAATGGCAATCAATACATTCCTTACCTTTATCAATGGCCTCTCCATGACGCTTGCGTGCTCGACGTGACTGTGCACTTAAATCCATCTGATTCCATTTATGGCAGTTTTTACACTCACGTGAATGGTCTGCGCGCATTTTTGCCCACACGATATTAGCCATTTCCCAGCGGTGAGCTTCGTATTTCTTCTTAGTATCAATAACGCCGGTAATTTCACCCAGCACATCTTTATAAGCAAGAATTTTTGCTTTCATTTTAGGAAAGAATTCCTTTGGTACATGACAATCAGAACATACAGCACGTATGCCTAATGCATTTTTATAGTGAATAGTTTTTTTATACTCACGCAGGTTAACCTGCATGGAATGGCAGGAAGTGCAAAACTCCAGTTCATTAGTAAACTCCAGTGCACCATGAAATGATACAGTAAACAGAATACCGGCAATAAATACAACTGCAATAGCTATCCATGATAGTCTTCTTTTCGTCATCACACCCCTCCCCCAACTTCAACAATATTAAAATAAACAACGATGGAATAAAATTCCACAGCTTGCCTTACTACGACTAACGCCGTTTCAGCATAACAAAAAGCAAAAAAACATCCAGATTCCCATTATCCCGGTATGTTTTTGAGCCGGGATCCAGACTTGTTCAGAGGCTCACTAACTCTTAAGCAACGGCAATAGATATAACTCTATCGCGTCGTCACTAATCATTCCCCGGTGGATATACTTTATCGTGCCGGTTTTATCTATCATCACAGAATGCGGAATAATCGCCGATTTATTACCCCATTGCTTAAGTAACTTACTTCTTAACCCCTGAGGAACAATTAACACTGGATAATTAATACCCAGAGAACGAACAACATTTTTAAGTTTTGCTTTTTCATCCAGACCATAACTGACAACCTGCAAACCTTGTGCTGCATATTTTTTCTGTAATGCAATCAGATCAGGAATTTCATATTGACAGGGCTGACACCAGCTTGCCCAGAAATTTATTAAAATAGTTTTGCCTTTCCAGTCATTTAACTGATGCGTGACACCATTAATATCCTTTAGCTTATAATCGTGTATTTTCCAGGCACTTCGGGTTTGCCCAGGCAATACAATAGTTGATGTCCTTTCTGCTGGTTTTGCATGTGTTTTTCCTGTTACTACTTGAATATTATCTCCCGGAACATTATCTCCGGGAACATCAGCTCTGGCAGAATAATAATAACCACCCGAAGCGGCAATTATCGCAACCCCCAGTACCACACCCACTGACACTATCTTATTTGCTAACATATTAATGAATAACCTGTATTGAACGGCCTGAGCCAATGTTCTGATCTATTGATCTGATTTAATACTCTAAAATAATCTATTACTTATTGCTGTTTTTTGCTGCCCCAACTGCTGTATCCGCCTGCACTAATTTCCAGCTAACCAGGTATTTTTTATACAAACTTTTCAAATACGGCCCCATCTTCTGTGTAATGAGTAACTGTTTAATCTTGCTTTTCATACCGTTATAACGCAGGCGGCTGCCAGGTTTTGCATCAATAATTTCTACTATATGATAGCCTTTTGGTGTTTTAATAATCGGACTTACCTTGTTCACTGGCAGGTCTTTTAGTACCGCATTAATTTGTGGCAAAACCTTACCATCAGCAATCCAGCCCATATCACCATTTTTACTTCTACCGTAACTATCGATACTATATTTACCTGCCAGCGTAAACAGGCTTTCACCTTTCTTTATACGTTGTAAAATTTCTTTAGCCTGTTTCCTGGTTTTTAAAACAACCTGACCAACGTGCCAGAACTGTGGTACAACACCAGTTTTAGGATGCTCTTTATAATATTTTTTTAACACAGTCTCATCAGGGATCCATTGCTGTATTTTTTTCTCCAGCATCAGATCAGGCAATCTTTCATTTTTATAAGCAAGTAATTGTGGCTCGACACTAATATTATCTTTTCTAGCAGCCTGTGAAAATAAAAGCAGCTCTTCACTTTGTTGCAAACGATTAAGCACTGCATCTGGATTGATGTTTTTTTCATCTGCCGTAACAACATCCTTATAACGAATGGTAATATTTTTTCCCGTTAATAAAATCGTATCCGGCGGTGTTGGTGATTTTATTCGCTGCTGAAAGATAGTTACATTAGCCTGTTTTTCTAAACGCTGTAATGCCTGCCTGCGTCTTTTTTTGTACTCTGTCGATATATAGATAACTTTTGCCGCTGAATAGGCATCGGAACTACTTTTATTATCTTTACGTATCTGTGCCAGCTCATCCTTTGGGATTTTTATCTTATCTCTTATATGATGCAGATAGGCGTTGTAGAGCAATGAAGTCCGGTAATCACTCAACTCCTGTTTAAACGCAGCAGTCTTATCCAGACCTTCTGCTTTTGCTTCTTCAGCAAGCAATTTTGACGCCACCAGTCGCTTGAGTAAATCCCCGCGAATTAAAGCCTGCTGGTCACTGGTCATGGTATTAAACTGGGTATAAAACGGACTACTCTTGATCACTTTTTCCAGATCGATAGAAGTAACCGAATCGTGCTGACCAATCTTAACCAGAATCTGATCCGGGCTGGTTCGACCCGAACCAGCTTGATTTTTACCTATCTGACTTGCGCCTGTATTGGCTGCCGACAGGGTAAAACTTGTCGTTACAATTAAACCAAGTAAATAGCTTGCTACTCGTTTACTTATTATTTGTTTACATCTTTTCATATTTTACAACCGTCATATAAACCACTATTCCAGGAATGCTAACCGTATTATATATTTATAATTTTAGTTAAATCATTATTATTTAAATCTACTATTTGAATCGGTTATTCTAAACCTAATATCATGAACCCTTTGCACGAAACAGATTAGTGCGCAGATTAATGCAATAATGGTGACATTAAAATCGCCTTGCCACAACACGAAATCTACACCGTGCAAAACACTCATTCGTTAATAAAGTTAAAACTGGGGGCATGATTGCCCCCAGAAAAATATTAATCTGATAATCACTCCTTCTGTCAGAGAGTCGGCATAATGCAGACCCCCTGACAGATTAACCAGTATTAAGACTGTAACATCTTAATCATCGGAGTCATCATCGTCATCCTCTGAAGGTATTGCACCACCTTCATCTTTAGCACTGGCATGCATCCAGGATACCGCAGCATCGAAGTCATGCATAATGCTCTTACCTTTCCATTTAATTTTCTTCTTATTAGCAATAAATGGAACACCACTATCATTTACCTCATGACAGGCAGCACACTTGATGGGACCATGTGAACCATCAGGATTATACTGTGGAGCCTGTTTGTAAGTAGTGGTATCAGCACGCGGGTCAACCGGGTACAGACCATGAATGGACTGATGACATGCCTGACACGATAAACCAGAGTGACCTTTGGAATAGCGCATTTCACTGTATTTACCCGGTTGGTTAATCGGGAATGCAACGCCACCCTGACCTTCTACAAAAGGTGCAGCATGACAGTCAGCACAGTGTGGCACACCTGCCGATAACCAGTAGTCACCACCATCAGACGCTGCCGTATAAGGTACAGCAACTGCGCCCGTCGCACCTTTTGGCAGTTTTAGAGAAGCAATATCAACCGCAGGATTCGCTGACAAAATTGATACATTCACATCACCATCCACATCTTTATGTACCAGTGGTCCCTTACCTTTTAATGCAATCACTGCAATATCAGGTGTCATACGCGTTTTCGACCAGGTTAGCAGTACACCGGATTTTCCTGGTGTGTCGTGGCCTTTGCGGTCTAACACAACTTTGGGATCCATGTACTTATCTTCCAGATCTTTCATGCTTACTTTCAATGCGCGTGCAATATCCTTCAGCGATTCATTACGAATGGTTGTGCCGGTTTGCAGGAAGGCATTCTTCAGGTTATCACGTTGATACAGCTCACGGGCTAACTGATTATGGCAGTTGGTACACCATAAACCTTTACCACCTTTATGCCGTCCACCAATCTGTGAGACATTATCCTGTAACCACTGACCGATAGCATTCAGGTGACTAACACCATCCAGATCTTTATCTTTATTAAGATTAGAGTGTACATCACGACCGGCAAAACAGCCTATACCATCACGGTTATCACCTTTAGCAAGTGGGTTCTTACCTTGCAGGGTAATGGGGAAATTAGACATATCACCATCCTGACGGTGGGCTGGATGACAGGCAGCACAGGCACCGGTACGGTTATGGCTATCCGGTAACGGCTGATCTTTCAGATGAACCCGGTGTAACGCACCTGTTAAAGAAGAAATTCGCACGGTTTTACCATGTTTATCTTTATGGGTTCCCGATTGCAGCACAGCAATCACGTTATCAGCGTGGCATTTTTGACATAAAACCGGGTCACGACCCAGGCGATTGCCCATATTACGACTTTCAGGTTTATAGTTTTTCAGGAAATGCGTGCCATTCTTATCATCATGTATTTGCATAATAGAAATGGATGTCGCTTTCAGCCCGGCAATCCAGTCGGAAGCGCCCAGCCCTTTCCAGAAGGCTTTTTCACGTTTATACAGATTATATTTTTTACCATTCGCGGTTTTATTTGCGTGGCAGCGTGAACAGTTAGGAACATCAATGGGTTCAGTACCGATAAAACGTACCGGTTTACCACTATGGCTATCAATCACTGGTTTGCCAGATTTTGCATCAACCATTTCCACCCATGCTTCCTGGAATGGACGCACATCAGGCTCGGTTAAAGTAAGCGGATTGCCTGCCTGGGCATCATCAAACGGCGTTAATGGCAAACCCAGTGCATCCCAGATTCCAGGATTGGTTAACACAATGGGAACATTGTCCAGGACATTGGATTTGGTAAATACAACGGTTCCAGTTTTACCCGTGTAATACAGGTGTCCGCCTTTTATCGGACTGGGCTCAACAGCACCAGCTGGACCATTGTCCTGAGGAATTTTAATCTGCAAGCCAACAAACAGTTTTTCGCTGTCTTTACTGGTATGCTTGGGGTTGCTGCCTTTCAGGTCTTTATACACATACAAATGTGTAAAGTAGGCATTTGCCACATTCTCATCCGGGCCATAATGCCCATCACCATTCACATCATAAGGCACATGGAAGTAATGCAGTTTTGCACCTTCCGAATAGGTGTTACCCACAAAACCATAATTCAGCTTGAATTTCTTGTGGCCATCAACCAGCACATCCGGCTCGCCATCATCATCGGCTTCGAGTAATTCAGGGAATTTCTTTTTACCCGTTGAGGTTTTAATCACCTGGCTCTGTACCGAATTATACGGCGGTAACACACAACAATAAGTAAAATCAAAGCCAGTACAGTGCATACCCAGCTCATAGTTAATAGTTATGTTGTAATCATTTTTAGGTTTATGAATATCAATTTTTTTCGTTGTGGATGACATTGTCGGCGCAGGCGCTGTGGCTGATACCTGTTTCTCAGCAGCGCAGCCCGCCACACCAAACACCACCATCACAACGGCAAGTGAAAGCATTTTCATTAACATCTTGGCATTTCCTCCCGGAATTACAGTTTTCATCTCAAAAGCATTAACAAAACTCGTGTAGATTTTGTATACACTTCTGCTCTCTGGTTCTTACTTATTATTTCTAGCATTACAAATGTATTCCCCAACCACAAAAAAATCAATGCCATTTTGTCATATTGTAAAAATATAAAAGTTATTTTAATATGCCGACAGGTTTAGCTTACAGTATGTACAGGTAAACCTAATAAACTTAACAAAGGTTCAATATGATACTATGAAAAAAATACCTATTTTAACGTTAGCAGCGACTGTTTTATTCACCGCATGCAGCATTGCCAGCGCCTCAGACCTGTCAAAAAAATGTGATAAATGCCACGGTAAAAACGGCAATAGTACCGACAGCAAAGTCGCTTCAATTGCAGGTTTTTCTACCTCTGTTCTCCATGATATTCTGCACGAATTTAAAGATGGTGATAGAGCTGCCGTCAAATACAAACCCAAGGATGGTAAAAAAACAGACATGAAGGAAATTACTGATAAGCTGAGCGACAAGCAGATAAATGAAATTGCTTTACATTACTGTAATCAGTCTTTTATACCACGCAAACAGCCCTTTGACGAAAAACTGGCTAAAAAAGGCAAAAAACTACATAAAAGAAAATGTGAAAAATGTCATTCAGACGGTGGCACCAAAGCCGATGATGACGCTGCAATTCTGGCTGGACAGGGGCGTAAATATCTGGAGGAACAGTTCCACTTAATCCACACACACGACCGCATTGTGCCGAAAAAAATGTGGCATAAGTTCAAACATCTGAAAGACAAACAGATCAAAGAATTGACGGAATATTACATCAGTGAACAAAACGGGAAACCCATCGTCAATGATGCGGATACCTGTAACCCGGATAATTAATAATCTTATCGTTTATACGCTCTGCGGGGAACGATAAAAAAGCTTATTTTTAACCACGGAATACACGGAAGAACTTCTTTTCAGTGTATTCCGTGTGTTCCGTGGTTCTATAAAAACCCATTCACACATCATCCACCTCGCGTTAATATCGCTCCACGCTCCGCATCATAACCTGATTGCATTCTTTCGAGGTGCAAGTTCAAGGCGCAAGAAAAGCCTGATAGGCAGGATTTTGTGTTTCGTCCCAGTAACTGTATGCCAGCGTATCGAGGTGCTGTTTCAGCGCCTCCCGTTCCTCAAGCGGCACCTGCAGGCCAACCAGTACCCGCCCGAAAGCCGCACCGTGGTTACGGTAATGAAACAGACTGATATTCCATTTCCTGCCGATACTGGTCAAAAAAGCCAGCAACGCCCCCGGCCTTTCGGGGAATTCAAAACGGTACAGGACTTCATCGAACTGCATTTCATGCGCCACACCAACATGGCCGCCAACAATATGGCGAATATGCATTTTCGCCATTTCATTATCGGTCATATCCATAACAATATATTTTTTCTGCTGTAACCTGTCGAGAATTTCCTGTTTTTCCTGCTGCCCGCCGCGCAGCTTCACCCCGGTAAAAACCTGGGCATTTTTCGCGTCGGCATAACGATAGTTAAATTCGGTAATCCCGCGTTTGCCAATGGTCTTGCAAAAAGCCCGGAAACTGCCCGGCTTTTCCGGGATGGTTACTGCAAACAGCGCTTCACGGTGCTCACCAATTTCTGCCCGTTCCGCCACATGACGCAGACGGTCAAAATTCATATTGGCGCCAGAGCAAATCGCCACTAGCGTAGCATCGTGCAAAGTTTCACACCGGCTGTATTTTTTTACCCCGGCCACCGCCAGGGCACCAGCTGGTTCCATAATAGAACGGGTATCATCAAAAATATCCTTAATCGCAGCACAAATCTCATCGGTATTGACAGTAATCATTTCATCCACATAGTTACGTGCAATGCGATAAGTTTCCTTACCGGCCTGTTTTACCGCCACCCCATCGGCAAAAATACCCACATGCTTTAATACTGCCCGGCGCTTTTTTTTCAATGCCAGTGCCATACAGGCAGCATCTTCCGGTTCCACGCCAATCACTTTCGTTTCCGGGCGCAAATATTTGCTGAACATGGCAATCCCCGCGATCAGGCCACCGCCACCAACGGGCACAAAAATCGCATCAATCGGGTCGGCATGTTGACGATATATTTCCATACCTATCGTACCCTGCCCGGCAATCACCGCCGGGTCGTCATAAGGATGAATAAAATCCAGTTGCTGTTGTTCAGCCAGTGCATACGCATAAGCGCAGGCCTCATCGTAAGTATCCCCGGTTAATACCACCTGCGCGCCATACGACTTGACCGCGTCCACCTTGATTGCCGGGGTGGTCTGCGGCATCACAATCGTAGCTTTAATCTTTAACCGGCTGGCTGCCAGCGCCACCCCCTGCGCATGATTACCTGCCGAAGCCGCAACCACACCCTTCAGTGTTTTTTTTCTGCTTAACTGATAAATACAGTTATAGGCACCACGCAATTTAAACGAAAACACCGATTGCAAATCTTCACGTTTTAACCACACCTTATTGTGCTGACGCAGGGTTAAATTTTTTGCCAGTTCCAGCGGCGTTTCCACTGCCACATCATAAACCCGCGCAGAAAGTATTTTTTCAATATATTTTATAATCATAAGCAAAGAATACAGCGATTAGCCGGGAGTTGGAAGCAGATATTATAAACCCTCTTTACTACCTATCTCTTTATGGATAAAACGCCTTCAATACTGCCAAAAAGGCAGTATAAATTAAAATAGACTTATGTTAGAATGCGCGCTGTTTTATATCATAGAAGCATAATCAACGAAGTAATCAACTTTTAGTCATTAACTATTTTTAAGGGTACATTTTAATGAAATTATCAACAATCAGTCTTGTTGTTGCCTCACTGCTAAGCACCAGTGCCTACGCAATCGACAACGTAAAAGTCAATGGCGATGCCAAACTTTATTATTCTACTAATGACGCAGACTCAGGCGGTCAGTCTGTTAGCCTGTTTAATAAAACCGGCGCTATGGGCCAGGCTGCAATTGGCCTTGGTGCCACTGCTGATTTAACCAAAGGCGTTTCTGCCGGTATACACTTCACCGGTTTAAGCACGCTGGGCCTGCAAAACCAGCTGGTTAGCGGCGTATGGGAATCTACCAACGGTGTTTCTGACTCATGGTGGTTTGATGAAGCCTGGATAGCAGGTACTTTAGGCAAAACCACCGCCAAAGTTGGCCGTATGGAACTGGACACCCCTATTGTATTTACTGAAAAATGGTCCATTGTAAAAAACACCTTTGAAGCAGCCGTATTAATCAATCAGGATATTCCTGATACCACACTGGTTGCCGCTTATGTAGGTGGTACTAATAGCAATAATATTGTTAATCCTGTTACCGGTGGAAGTGCTGAAACAAATCCTGCACTAACAGGTTTAGGCAATGCTGGCGGTGTTATACAGAAATTTAATACCAATGGCAGCACCAACTTCGGTCAGTTCTACCGTGGTGCTTATGCAATCGCCGCCATTAATAACTCGTACAAACCATTAACCGTACAGATATGGGGCTACGCAGCACCAGAATATCTGACTGCTTACTGGTTACAGGGTGACTTCAAAATGGACGGAATCCTTGCTGGTGCTCAATACACCAACACTGACTATAATCAGAGCGTACAGCTTCCTATAGGCCAGGATGTCAGTAATGATGCCTGGGCAATAATGGGTGGTTATGCAATGAAAAATGTTGCTACTGTTAAACTCTCTTTTTCTCAGACAGGTACTGAAAGCAATGCCGGGCTTGGCGCAGGTATGAACCTGGCTGGCGGTGCAAGTGCACAATCTAAACTGTACACCGAAGCCTGGTGGAACTATGGTTATATTACCCGTGCTGATACACAGTCTTATAATATATCCGTTACCGGTAATGTTGCAGGTTTTGACCTGGCGGCATATTACACAAACGCCAATTCAGATAAAAATGGTGGCACTGCAACCAGACCTGATATGAAAGAATTCACCTTAACCGGTGGTCACTCCTTTGGTCCATTAGATGCAACGGTTGCTTATATTTATACTAATGCCGATGATCAAAACCTGGATAGCAATGGCAATGGTCAATCCTTCAATACCGTTCAGGCTTATCTGACTTATAAATTCTAATTTCTCTCCAGATTTTAGTTTTTTAATTAAAAGCCTTGCCCTTGCGGCAAGGCTTTTTTTTGCATGGCAAAGCTTGTTTTTAGCCACGGAAAACACAGAAAACACGGAAGGACTTCTTATTATCGTTTCCATGCGTAGTGACCATATCGTTCCCATTGCGCAGAGCGTGGGAGCAATAATGAATTGGCTAATGAAAACCTTTTCGATCAGACTCTGATTATTCTTGCAAATCTACGGCATTGCCGTATAATTGGTTTATATTCACGATTATTGAGTCCCCCATATTCTCTAAATTGTGGCCTGATTACTGGTCCGAAGATGAGCGTGGTCAGTTCTCTGCATGGATTGCTGAAAACCCCGATGCAGGTGATATTGTTCCAGGTTCTGGTGGTATTCGAAAAATCAGGTGGGGACGAAAAGGCCAGGGTAAAAGAGGGGGTGTACGAATAATTTATTTCACTGCACCTGCCAAAGGCTTGCTTTGGATGCTTACTATTTATGCAAAGTCAAATAAAGAAAATATTCCAGCTCACATTCTCAAAGCTTTAAAAGAGGAACTTGTTGATGGTTATGAATGAAAAAAAACTTATTGAACGAGATATGAAACGTGATATATGGCAGGAAACACTCGATTCTGTGCGCAACATAAAAGCAGGCAACTCAGGGCATACAGAAACAGTGGAATTATCCCCTGTTGTTGAAGCCCGTCAAAAAACAGGCTTATCTCAATCGCGTTTTGCTGAACTACTAGGCATCTCGGTGCGCACTCTTCAGGACTGGGAGCAAGGTCGCCGCAAGCCAGGCCGTGCCGCCATGTCTCTTATCCAGATCGCCAAACAACGCCCTGATGTATTACATGAAATATTTGGTTAATATTCATTATTATCGTTTGTTCCGCGTCACGACTTAATGCTTATTGTTTCTTTGCTTTTTTATTCAGATATTTATGAAAACGGTCATAATAATATTGCAGTGTAAAATGATCCGGCTGTTTTGTTGTTGCAGGTTTTGCTGTGGTCGATTTTGCTTTTGATGATTTTTTTGTTGATTGTGTTGTCGGTAATTCTGTTGCAGAGGCTTTATTAACGTCCGTTTTACTACTGCCTGTTTCCGGCGCGCTTGCCGCTTTTTCAACTTTGTCTTTTTTGTTTTCTACAGCACCATCACTATCGCCATCGGGTGCGGCTTTATTCTCATCCGCAAAGGTTGGTTCCCAGTCTTCCTTCAGCCAGGTATCGAGGCCTTTTTGCATGGCACCCTGGCCATGCATTTCTTTATCCTGCTGATAAACGGCCGAGCCGGTTATTTTTGCCCCCACACCCTGTTTGATAGCCGCATTAGGCTGTTGTGCATCACTTTCATCAGATGATGACCTGACTGTTGTTGGCCCGCTGCATGCGGCTACGATTATGGTCACCGGCAGTAACAATATTAAATGCTTCATCAGATTTTTATTACCTCACAAAATATCTGGGTTAGCCCGAATATTTCATGGGAATGCAGGATTTTTTCCAAAAACTGCATAGCGGGCAACAGCTACATCGTGTATTTTTCTAATATACCAGTATTTATTAGTATATTCATTACGTTATGCCATATTTATAGCGTTCCTATGAAATATTCGGCTTAGACTATATTCCAGCCGCCATTCATTGTAACATTCACCTACCACTATTAGCGAATAGAGAGAGTTATGACCCAGGATGAAATGAAACGCAAGGCCGCCGAAGCGGCACTGGAATATGTTATTGCCGATGAAATTATCGGTGTCGGAACCGGTTCAACCGTTAACCACTTTATCGATGTACTGGCTGAAGTCAAACATAAAATCAATGGCGCTGTTTCCAGCTCGGAAGCGTCAACAGCACGTATGCAGGCACATGGTATTAAAGTTTATGACCTGAATGATGTCGGTGACCTGTCGGTTTATATTGATGGCGCCGATGAATCCGACCATTATCTTAATTTAATTAAAGGCGGTGGCGGCGCTTTGACGCGTGAAAAGATTATTGCCGGTGCCAGCAGAAAATTTGTCTGTATCGCGGATGAATCCAAACTGGTGGATGTGATGGGTGAGTTCCCGCTACCGGTTGAAGTTATCCCGATGGCACGCAGTTTCATTGCCCGCGAACTGGTAAAAGCCGGTGGCCGTCCGGTCTGGCGCGAAAACTTCGTTACCGATAACGGCAATGATATTCTTGATGTCCATGACCTGAAGATCATGGAGCCGGTCAAACTGGAAAATGCATTAAACAAACTCCCCGGTATTGTTACCGTGGGTATTTTTGCCAATCGCCCGGCAGACGTACTGATTTTAGGCACCCCGGAAGGTGCCAGAACGGTTTTGTCGAAATAATAACCCCTTTACCAGACCCCCTTTGGTAAACCTTTATCGTTCCTGCTTGCTCTGCGTTAAAATTTTATCGTTCCCACGCTCCGCGTGGAAACGCATTGCAAGGATGCTCCGCGTCCGTTCGGGATGCAATAACCGGACTACACTGTTTAACACTCACTGTTAGGGCAATTTAAAATTGATCGTAGTGACCGCCAATCGCATAAATGTAAATGTAATCTTTGTCATACTTATAGATAACACGGTCTTTTTGGCTAATGCGTCGAGACCACAAACCAGAGAGGTTGTGTTTTAATGGTTCAGGTTTTCCAGTTCCAGTACGTGGGTCATCACGGAGCATTTCTTTTAATAAACGGCAAAGCACTTTGTGTAGCTTTTTGTCCTTTAGTCTAAGTTCTTCATATGCTGCCCAGGTATTACCCTCAAATACCAGTGATCTCATCTAGCTCTCCGGCAGTAGGTTTATATCCTTTATTTTTAGCATTTGTAGCAGCTGAGGCTGCAATCTGTTTCATTAAGTCACTGTTTTGCAAAACATATAGTGTTTCTTGCTCACGCTCCCAGTCGTCCGCACTTAAAACGACAAAATCATCACCACTTCTGCGCGTAACTTTTAATGGTAAATGCTGCGTAACCACCTGTTCCACAAAGCTTTTTAGATTGTCTCTAAATTTATTTACACTTATGCTGTTCATGTCGCCCATCTATATATCGTACTGTAACTCCGTACATAATAGTAGCAAAGCCCGAACAAGTCAATTAACCCGGATATTTCATGGGAATGCAGGATTTTGGGGAAATCTCAGTGTGTCAGTTTTGACGATTCGCCGAAAAGCATAGCCATAGCTATGGTTACAGGCGAATCGTCAAAAATGGCCGCTGAGATTTTTCTAAAAACTGCATAGCGGGCAACGGGTACATAGTGTATTTTTCTAATATACTAATATTTATTAGTATATTCATTATGTTAAGCCATATTTATAGCGTTCCCATGAAATATTCGGGTTAACGGCGACCGCAAAAAGCGCGTCGCGTTATTTCAAACGATAGCCTGCATCTGTTTCAAGTGCAGCAAGGCTTTTTTCTCTTTACAGTCATTTGTAACCGCGACGCAGAGCATCTTGTTTCACCCAAAAAAAAACGGGATCCGAAGACCCCGTTTTTTCAAACCCTTAATCGAAAACGATTAGAATTTTTTACGAATACCCAGTGCCCAGGCAGAGATATCAGTATTATTTACATCTGCTGATTTCTTGCCATAAGCCGCATAAACCACTGTCATTTTGCTCAATACATGCACATAACCTAAGGCACCACCAGTGTGGTCTTTATGTGTAGCATCTTCTATATCAACACTGGCTTTACCATAGGTCAGCGCCAGGATATTGGTGCGATTGATATGGTAGGTCCCACTGGCAAAGATATAGTTTTTATTGGTTAAGTTCTGTGCAGACTCATACTGCAGACCCACAGAAAACATTTTATTATGGAATTTACCACCTACTTTATAAGCAGACTCAGTTGAACAGTCAGTTGTACCAGGAGTCTTACCACAGTCTGTTACTGATTTATTAAGATTTGCAATATCTCTAATCCCGGTCACGCTATTTAGATCTTTCTTGCCTGTCTGTGCATTAATATAATCGCCATAAGCCAGGAAGTGTTTATTGGACCAGCGCAGGCCAACACCTGTGGTTTCGTCATTATTTGCCGACAATGTGGTATTGGCAACTAAAAAGATACCACTGAATTTAGGTGATACATACTGAACGGTATTGGTACTACGACCACGGTTGATATCACGACCACTATGCAGTTTTGATTGAATATCGAGGAAACCACGACCTTCAACCGGGGTACGGTAGAACGGGTCAACTTTGGCACCGGTCTGTTTCCAGTTTGAAGACATAATACCAAACTTGGCGGTACCATAAGCGCCTTTCACACCAACAAAAATATCACGTTGAGTCAGCGCATTACCACCACCCTGATTATCTGCCGCATCAATCTGGTATTCGGCCTTATAAATCGCTTTTAAACCATTCCCCAGGTCTTCTGAGCCTTTTACACCAATAGATGAGGTATTACTGGACAGATCAACATTATTGTTAGTGTTAGAACCAGAAGCTGCATCACTGTTAACAGCCTGAATGGTTAAGTGAATATTACCGTAAACTTTTGCTTCGGCATTGGCGGCTGCCGGGACAGCCAGGCTTGCTGCAACAGCAAGTGCTAAAATAGATTTTTTCATTATGCAAGACTCCTGCATTGGTTGTTTTATGATCATAGCTATACTCACAGTGATGACGGCTAATGTTCTTTCAGTGAAAACCTGATGAAAGCCTCAATGAAAGGCAGCTCCGGTTAAAAGCGACAATAACACAGCAACACTATTCATCTTCATATACAGGTGTTTTTTCTTCAACAACACTCTAGGAGTCTATCGAACTTAACACAACCTACTGCGTAAAAGCTGATTTGGACATATTTCCCGTTATTTTTTGTTAAATAGTTGTACTATTTGCCTCAAAATAACGAAAAATCTGCCTCAAATCAGCTTTCCCTCGCTACGATTAGTTAAGTCCGACAGACTCCAGCACATAAGGACTATTGGCAGTATATTCAGATTTTATTAAATTGCAAGCAAAATATTGTATTTTTATTATAAAAAAACGTTGTAAAAAAGTTTTAATTATTAACCAGCTATATTGCTTTCTTTAGGTTATTTACAATTTAAACAACTTATTTTAAGACGAATGTATAAGTTTTAAACATCATTCCCATGCGAAACAACCTATCACGCCCACACGGAGTCAGTTATCGTTTGTATGCTCCGTGTGGGAACGCATTGCAAGGACGCTCTGCGTCCGCTCGGGATGCAATAACCGGACTACACTGTTTAACCCTAACGATATCCTGCATCTGTTTCGAGTGCAGCAGGCAAATTTTTGCCTTTACTGTCATTTGTAACCGCGACGCGGAGCGTCTCTGGATGCATTCCCACGCAGAGCGTGGGAACGATAAGACGATAATTGTTTCGCGTGGGAACGATAAGTGTTGTCGTGCGGGAACGATAAAAAAGCCCTGATGAACAGGGCTTTTTGTATTATGCGTGGTTCGATTAACGCTTTGAGTATTGGGTTGCGCGGCGGGCTTTGCGCAAACCCACTTTCTTACGTTCAACTTTACGTGCGTCACGGGTAACAAAACCTGCCTTACGTAACGAGCTACGGTAGGTTTCATCATAAGCCATTAATGCACGCGTGATACCATGACGAATCGCGCCTGCCTGACCGGAAATACCGCCACCGGTAACGCTGACTTTTATATCAACATTATTCTTCATGTCAACCACATCAAGGGGCTGACGGACGATCATACGAGCCGTTTCTCGGCCAAAAAATTCATCTAGCGGTCGGCCATTAACCACTATATCACCGGCGCCGGTGGTTAAAAATACGCGTGCACTGGATGTTTTGCGTCGGCCTGTTGCGTAATATTGTTCTGCCATGGTAAACCTTTGAAACGTTTATAAAGAAGATTTTCTATCGAAGATTTTCTATCTATTAATAAAGCTGGTTAAGTAAGCTGGATATTTTACCGATCAGTTAATTTTCCAGCATGTATATTTCCAGCGCCTGTATTTCCAGTAACTATATTTCAAGCACCTGGGGTTGTTGTGCTGTATGCTGGTGTTCGGCACCTGCATAAACTTTTAATTTTCGGTACATTGCGCGACCTAACGGACTTCTGGGTAACATGCCTTTTACGGCAATCTCGATAACCCGCTCTGGAGAACGCTCTATCATATCGTTAAAACTGGTTTCTTTCAGACCACCCATATAACCTGAATGGCGGTAGTACATTTTATCTTTGGCTTTATTGCCACTAACACGAACCTTTTCTGCATTAATGACAACGATATAATCACCGGTATCAACATGGGGGGTGTAGATAGCTTTATGCTTACCGCGCAGACGGCGAGCAATTTCACTTGCCAATCGACCCAGTGTTTTTCCATTTGCATCCACCAGAAACCAGTCACGTTTTACGTTTTCTGAGTTAGCGCTAATAGTGGTCGTTGTTAATCCGGTTTTCATGATTAATTCCGCATCTCATTAAATATTTACGTCGAGACAGGCTGCCCGACAAAGAGGCGGAATATTACAGAAAACCGGCAAAATAAACAAGTCTTTTGATGGTTTTCAGAAAAATAATCAGCAAACCCGACTTTTATTGACTTACATCAATTCATTTTAAATCGGACAGGGATAGTATAACGCCATCGGAGTTTTTCATAGTTCCTCCGATACCCTCAAGTACTATTTCCTCTCAAGATGTACTTGCGCAGCGCGATCCACCAGTCGCGCTGCTTTTTTTTGCCGATAATTTTTCACCCGTGAATATTCGGGCGATACAACAATACAGACTAATTCGTAGATTCATTACGCAATGTCTTAATCAGCGCCTGAATGTGAGCAGAATTTGCTGCAAAATCGGCTTTACCCACCCTTGATTTAGATTGAATATATAAGCTGGAATATTTCGCATCAATGGCTTTTACCCGCACCAGCACATCATCTCTAAAACTGAAAACCGCCGACTCAACAACAAAACTGATAGTATCACTGTTGGCATTAAAATCGGCCACATCCCACCCCAGATCAATACCTGCCTGTATAACTCGATTGTATAAAGCTTTCACCGAAAGTTTGAACTGCGGGGTTCTTAGCTCCCGGAAAGGCGTGTCGGGTGATGTTTCAGCTATATTGGTATCGAGAAAAGTTGCCAGGCGTTGTTTTAACCCTGGCGGCTGTAATAAATTGGCATTATTTTTAATCAGGGTTCCAAACACCAGCCCAAATAAAATAATGCCAGGATAGATAATTATTTTCAACACACGCTACCCCGACGACTATTCCAGTTACTTACGGGATCTGGTGAGTTACCAAAACACACCAACACCTGCCATGAGGGTAAAAAAATGTTCATTTATTGCCTGTTCAATATTTCCATTTAATATAAGATTTTGTCTAATTTAATAGCGAATGTAAAGGCTGGCATACTGATTATTAACATTATCCACCACTGAAACAATATCATTGTATTCAAAACCGGTATCAAAAGATGAAAACGGCCACCCAAAACCTACGGATTCAGGTTTTAGCCCAAACTTCTGTCAACCAATCTCCGGCTAATGCGTTAAACAGGATTAACAGAACCCATGTTCTGTCATACATGGTTTACCACACATGCTATGCCACGTATTAAACACAGGAGAAACTCACATGTCTACTTTTAAAAACCATCCTTCACCCTCGCAGGGTTTGTCACGTTGGCACCAATGGCCACAGATGATCATTATCGGCAGCTTGTTTACCCTGCTGGCTGCCTGTGGCGCAGGTAGTACGGGTACAGATAGCGCCGCGAATGGTGATGTTATTGTCGGTTTAACCGATGCCCCCGGTAACAGTGCCACTTATACGGTCGATGTCGATTCACTAACCCTGACCCGAAACAATGGTGCAGAGGTTGAGACCCTGCCCGTGCAAACCCGGGTGGATTTTGCCCAATATACCGATTTAACCGAGTTTCTTACCGCTGCCACTGTGCCGAACGGGGTTTATACCAAAGCCACCATGGTACTGGATTACACCCATGCCGATATTCAGGTTGAAGACCCCGGTGGTAATATTGTGCCCGTTCCGATTGCCAATATTGTCGATATTGACGGCAACCCGATACAGAAACTTACGGTAAGTGTGCGCCTTGACGGCAGCCATAAACTGCTGATTGCCCCCGGCCTGCCAGCCAATATGACGCTGGATTTTAATCTGCAAGCCTCCAATCGTGTCGATTTTTCCGCTGCAGACCCCATGCTTACTGTCGCCCCGTTCCTGGTTGCTGACCTGTCTCTGGACAAACCCAAAATACATCGCCTGCGCGGGGCACTTGCCTCGGTAGATCTCGACAATCAAAAATTTAAACTGATTGTGCGCCCCTTCAGACACAGACTGAGTGTTGATAACCGTCATTTTGGTACGCTGAATGTGCATGTTGACAGCGCTACGGTTTATGAAATTAACGGTGAGAGTTTTATCGGTGATACTGGCCTGCAGGCATTGAACAATCAGCCTGCTCACACTGCGGTGATTGCTATTGGCAAGCTGCAATTACCGGGTACAACGGCTCGGCGTCGTTTTGTTGCCACGCAGGTTTATGTCGGCAGTAGTGTGCCAAACGGTGACAGTGATGTGGTGACTGGCCATATTATTGCCCGTAGTGGTAATACCCTGCAATTAAAAGGAGCCACATTAATACGCAAGGACGGTACGGTGATTTTTAATAACACGGTCACCGTACAACTCAGCCCATCGACAGTCGTTAAAAAACAACTTTCAGCCGATGCGCATGATATCAGCGAAATTTCAGTTGGCCAGCGATTGACCGTTTTTGGTCAGGCCAATATCGCCACCGATGCGAGCGGGGTTGCCATAACACTGGATGCAAGCCAGGGTACTGCCAGAATGCTGTTCACGAATATCCGTGGTGCGGTTGCTCAAACAGCTTCACCACTGGCACTTAAACTCAATACAATAGGGCATCGTCCGGTCAATCTATTCGACTTCAGCGGCACCGGCATCAATGCGGCCAATGATGCAGACCCGGCTTTTTATGAGCTTGATACCGGCGCACTGGATCTGTCTTCACTGGTGGTCAATGAACCGGTTAAAGCGCGTGGTTTTGTCACTGCCTTTGGTTCGGCACCGGCTGATTTTAACGCACGCTCACTGGTGCTGGTGGCACCGGCAAAAGCCTTGCTGATGACCAGCTGGCAACCAGCCTCAGCTACGGCAATCAGCGATATCAGCGCTACCCGTATCCTGCTGGATTTAACAGGAAGCGGTCATTTTCACCATGTAATTCGTGCCGGTGAACGTACCGACCTCACCGGTTTTAGTAGCATGCCGACGTTAATACCGGCAGATGAAACCGGAAAGGGACTGTATATTATTATCCAGAAAAGAGCGGCTGCACTGATATTACGTGACTTTAGCACCTTTACGCGCAGTTTAAGCGAGCTACTGAACAACGGTGCCAAAGTAAAAGCCATTAAAGCGCAGGGCTATTTTAATGATGATAATGTCACCATGCGTGTCTGGCGCATGCAGGTTATATTGAGATAGTGGCTCCAGGTAAGCCAACCTGAATAAAGCGCACCTCGATTAATTTGTCGCGGTGCGCTTTATTTTATTCAGGCTTTTTCAGGGCTGACGCATAGCCTGCCAGTAAGGCTGTCCAGTCCTCAGCAGTAAAGTTAAAGTTTTGCTGTTGCTGTTTAAACTTGTTTAAGGAACGCAATAAACGCTTTAGATTGGCTTCCTGCCAGCGCCCTCCCCGAGGTCGAATTGCCCCCCGGTCAAAATCAATCAGATAAATCGGCTGCCTGCCTGCCGCGTCTGCTTTTTCACTGCCCGTTATCGATTTGTCTGTTAACGAGTGCCCTGTTAACGAACGGTCTGTTAATAAATCGTCTGCCAGCAAAATATTGCGCGCATTCAGATCTGCATGGTAAATATTATGTTGATGAAACTGTTTAATACATTCACCTAACCGCATCCACACCGGCTTGCTGAGAGGATGATGGATTAAACAGTCGGCCAGCGTTGTGGTATGTTCAAGCTCCAGAGTGATTAAATCGGCCTGATAGTAAAATGATTGCTGTATCACCCGTGCGGCTACCGGGGTTGGCACTGGCAAACCCCGGTTCTTCATGGTATGCAATAAACACCATTCCTGAAATGCACGACTGTGTTCCAGTCGTCGCCCCAGATAGCGATCCGCGACCAGTTTTGCGACCAGACCGCCTCGGTAATAATGTTTTAATACCATGGCTTTATTCCGGTAACTGAAAAACACCACCGGCGCCCGACCGATGGCGGTGGCAACTTCCGTCTTTTCACCGTCCGGAGAGGGTAACCGTGTGTTTTGCTGAAATAATTGCACATCCGGATTTGCAATCAAGGCCGCATCATATAGGATGTGTGCATGTCCGCTTTGTATTATTTTCACATTATCATCTGATGCCATTGCCACCCTTAACTCCGTCAGTCAATACTCTGTCAGTCAATACCCGCTTTCAGCAAACGCCACCCGCCAGTGTCTGCCTGTTACGGCTGTCCGCGCTGGGAGATGTCAGCCATGTTCTGCCGGTTATCCGCACCTTGCAACATCACTGGCCGGAAACCAAACTCAGCTGGGTGATTGGTAAAAAGGAATACCCGCTGGTGAAAGCCATACCCGGTATCGAGTTTATCATTTTTGACAAGTCAGCAGGCTGGCAGGCTTATCGCAAGTTAAGAAAACAACTGCGGCACCGGTCTTTTGACATCCTTTTTCATCTGCAACTTGCATTGCGTGCTTCCCTGGCCAGTCTATGCATCCCGGCAAAAATCAAACTGGGCTTTGATCAGGCACGTGCCAGCAAGGACCGGCAATCGTGGTTCAGCAATGAAAAAATTGCACCTTTATCCAGCCGCCAGCATGTGCTGGACAGTTTCCTTGAATTTCCCCGCCATTTCGGGCTGGAACCGGCAGTACGCTGGGATTTACCGGTGAATCCGCAGGCATTAGCCCGGCTGCAGCAACAACTGGCGCATAAACAGGTCAAACCACAACAGCCGGTGCTGGTAATTAACCCCTGCGCACTGGCCAAAGCAAAAAACTGGCGCAACTGGCATAACGAAGGTTATGCTGCGATTGCCGATTATGCTGCCAGCCAGCGGCATATGCAGGTTGTGTTAAGTGGTGGCAGCACCAAGCTGGAACAGCAGACCGCCGCGGCCATTATGCAACAATGCCGCCACCCGCCCCTGAATCTGGTGGGTAAAACTCGTCTGGATGAACTGGTGGCATTACTGAAACGAGCCGATACGGTTATCGCACCGGATACCGGCCCGGTACATATTGCCAGCGCGCTGGGTACAAAAACCATTGGCCTGTATGCCAGTACCAATCCGCAACGCGCCGGGCCGTATAACTTCCCTGAGCTGGTGGTAAATAAATACCCCGAGGCCTTACAGCGGTTTAATCACCTGAGTCCGGAAACCGCGCCCTGGGGAATGCGGGTAAAAACCGCCGAGGCGATGCGGCTTATTCAGCTTGAGGATGTGATCGAGAAATTAAATCTACCATAATGCCATGCCAGCCATATGCTACCGGCAACCGGCATAGCCGCTTTTATAGCCGGCCTGTTTGCGTATGCTGAAGGTATCCATTTCTTTACCCCGGTTGTTGATAAAGTGCCCGACCAGGGTATTGCCATTAATATCGATAATTAATGAACCGGCCTGTTTCAGGCCCACCACATTTGCCGGATGATTTAATGGCCCCTGGCCGACTTGCGAAGAGGAACCCGCCACCACATAGATAGCGCCCTGATGCGGAACATTGCCTGCCGGTTTAATAAAATCGTGGTTTTTACCATGAATACCGTGTGAGACAATATTTTTCTGGCTGAAAAATTTTGATGACCGGTAGGCGCAGTCCAGCAGATAGGAACGCTCATAATCATGACTATGCCCGGCAAGCACCACATCCACACCGGCTTTTTCCAGTATCGGTAAAATATGCTCACGCACCTTTATCATCCGCCCACCGCTATCATGCGGTTTATCGGAATCATGACTGCCTTTTGTATAAGGCGGATGATGCAGGGCGGCAATCACCCAGCTGCGTTTATTGTGTGCCAGGTCACGTTGTAACCAGTTCAACATATCGCTCCCCGGCTTCATTGAGCTGGCAGTTGAATCCAGCATCACAAAATGGCTATCGCCATAATCAAAGGCATAATAATTTTCCGTATGCGAAGCAACCCCGCCTGCTTCGGCTTTCTCAGGCAGGTCAAACAGCTTGAAATACGTCCAGCGGCGTGCGTCATGGTTACCGTATACCGGCCATAACACAGTATTACTCAACAAATCTGGGTAGGTATCAAACAGCGCTGCCTGAAACTGGTCATTTGTGCCTGAAGGGTAAGCAAAATCCCCCAGCCCCAGCCACACATCAGCGGGCGGTAGGCCTTTTCGCGGATGTTTATAGACCCATTGATACATGGCATTACGAACCTGCCGTGCGGTTTTACCGGGCACCCCCGAATCACCGATGACCCAGATACGTGTCGCCCGTCGGGTACCCGGCAGCGGCGCGGTTCTAAACCAGTTTTTGTGGTGATTTCCTTCAATAAAACCATCAATATCGCCTGCTTTATAATAATAACGGGTATCAGGTTTTAAGCCGAGTATTTTGATGCTATGTTTTTTTACCGCAGACTCTTCCAGCTTAAGTGATTCGAGATAATCGGGCTGCTCACCATAACGAACCACCCCCATCGCATGATGATCACTTTGCCAGCGTATAATAATGCTGTTATCCGTCTGTTGCTGAAAATAAGGCGCACGATCACCCAATAAAAGACTATCAAGAAAAACAATGGCGTAGTGACTGATAACAAAAATAATCAGTAAAAATACAATCAGTTTGAAAACGCGGCTAAACCAGTACATCAATATTTACCTGTATGTCGTTCAAGGTGAGCTTTACACAAACCCGGCTGCATCCAAATTTACTCACAATATGATTATCCTGGGATTATGATACAATAATAACAGATCAAAGATACTATATTAGATGAGACTCCATGCACAATAAAAAAATACTGGTAACTGGTGGTGCCGGTTTTCTGGGTTCGCATTTATGCGAACGTCTGCTTAATGAAGGCAATGAAGTTATTTGCCTGGATAATTTTTTTACCGGCAATAAAGATAATATCCTGCATTTAATCGGCAACCCACGGTTTGAACTGATGCGTCATGATGTCACCCTGCCGCTGTATATCGAAATTGATGAGATATACAATATGGCCTGCCCGGCTTCCCCCATCCATTACCAGCATGACCCTGTACAGACCACGAAAACCTGTGTACATGGTGCCATCAATATGCTGGGTCTGGCAAAACGCACCGGGGCAAAAATCCTGCAGGCCTCTACCAGCGAAGTTTACGGCGACCCGGAAGTGCATCCACAGGTGGAAACCTACTGGGGCCGGGTCAACCCCATCGGTACCCGCTCCTGTTATGACGAAGGCAAACGTTGCGCCGAAACCCTGTTCTTCGATTACCACCGCCAGCATAACCTGCGCATTAAAGTCGCCCGCATTTTCAATACTTACGGCCCTAATATGCACCCCAACGATGGCCGCGTGGTCTCCAACTTTATTGTGCAGGCATTACAGAATAAACCGATAACCATTTATGGCAATGGTGAACAGACCCGTTCATTCTGCTATGTGGATAATATGATCGATGGCTTTATCCGCCTGATGCATTCAGCCGATGAGATTACCGGCCCGGTAAATCTGGGTAACCCCGGTGAATTTACCATTAAAGAACTCGCAGAAAAAACCATTGCCATGATCGGTTCAAAATCCGAACTCGTGCATCACCAACTACCACAGGATGACCCGCAACAGCGCAAACCGGACATTAGCATCGCCAGAGAAAAACTCGGCTGGTCACCGGACATTAAACTCGACGATGGTCTGGAAAAAACTATTGCCTATTTCAGAAACATCGTGCAGTAGTCCATCCACTTGTGTTATGCCAAAAATCAGTGCCTGCATTATTTCTTTTAATGAAGAAAAAAAGATTGAAGACTGTCTGAAAAGCTTGCAGAGTGTGGTGGATGAAATTATTGTTGTTGATTCATTAAGCAGCGATAACACGGTAAAAATTGCCGAACTTTATACCGATAAAATTTTCCATCAGAAGTTTCTCGGCCATATCGAACAGAAAAATCTGGCCATAGAAAAAGCAAGCCATGACTGGATTTTAAGCCTGGACTGTGATGAGCGACTGTCCGAACAATTACAACAATCCATCCTTACGATTAAGGATAACCTGGCAAGAGCGGATGCTTATCAGATGCCGCGCAAAACCTTTTATATTTATCGCTGGTTAAACCACTGCTGGTATCCAGACCTTAAAACCCGCCTGTTCAATCGCAATACTTCTTATTGGGGCGGTACCAATCCACACGACCATATTATTACCAATGGGAACAATATCGTACGCCTTAAGGGTGACATTTATCATTATTCATTCGACAGCATATCCGACCATTTGAAAACCATCGACAGTTTCACTGAAATCGGTGCCAGCGAAATTGTTCGAAAAAATAAAACAGTCACTGTATTCACGCCTGTCACCCATGCAAGCTGGACATTTTTTAAACTCTACCTGTTTAAACTCGGTTTTCTTGATGGCTTTGCCGGTTTTGTGGTCTCGGCACTGTCCTATATGCATGTGTTTATCAAATACAGTAAGGCATATATTAAATACCGGCAGATAAAAAACAAACCGGCTACAGACAAATGAATATTCTTGAACTGTGCCTGTCAGCAGGACTGGGCGGTCTCGAACTCTATGTCTATCGCACAGCAGAAGCATTACAGAATAAGCATATTGCTGTCCTTACCGTGTTAAGCCCGCACAGTAAACTCGCTGATTATTTTCAACAGAATTCCACGATAAAAATAAAATACCTGCATCGCCATAACAACCCTCTGCCATTACGCAATGCAAAAAAACTGGCCAGAATCATTGATAAAAACAACATCGATGTAATCCATATGCACTGGGGAAAAGACCTGCCACTGGCCGCTTTTGCCAAAGCTTTTTCAAAACGGAAACCGGCACTGGTTTATACCCGACAGATGATGATAACTCGGAAAAAAGACGATATTTATCATAACTTCCTCTACAAACAGATGGATTTAATGCTGACCATTACCCGCGAGCTGGAATTATTATGTAAACAGTATATTCCACGCCATGCCAGTAAAATCACAACTTTATATTATGGTGTCAAAGCACCTGCTGAATGGCTTGATAAAAAAGCGATTCAGCAACAGCGCAATGAACTCGGATCTTCGACAGATGCTTTTATTGTTGGCCTTATCGGACGACTGGAAGAAAGCAAGGGACAGCATTTACTGATTGACGCTGTTTCCCAGGCAAAACAACATCAGCAAACCATCAGCGCATTGATTGTCGGCCATGAAATGCACACCGGTTATCGTGATCAGCTCAAACAACAGGCACAATCTCTGGGTATTTCAGCACAGATAAATTTTTTAGACTTTAGTAACAAGCCACAACAACTGATGCAGTTATGTGACGTGGTTGTACTGGCTTCGGGCGAAGAAACCTTTGGCCTGGTACTGGCAGAAGCGATGCGGGCAGGCGTAGCTGTCATCGGTAGCAATAAAGGCGGCGTTCCAGAGATTATCAGCCACGAAGACAGCGGATTATTATTTGCAAGCGGTAACAGCAATAGCCTGTACCAGCAGATTGAACGACTTTATCTTGACCCGGGCTTAAAAAAAATACTGGCAGAAAATGGTAGAGCTAAAGCAGATAAAGCATTTAATAATGACCATCACTTTGCCATGCTTGAACAACATTTGAGAACAATTAATCACCCACAGTTAATCACCCACAAAAATAATAAACTAATATGAAATTCTGGTTCCACCGCGGCGTATGGGCACGCAAAAATGCTGAAAATAAAATCAAGAATCTGACCAGAGCGGATATAAAAAGCATTGCTATTATCCGGCATGCCGCATTAGGCGATATGGTTTTAACCCGAAGCTTTATTATTGAGGCAAGAAAAGCCTTCCCGAATGCTAAAATTACCCTTAGTGTAGTCAGTAATTATACCCGTGGTTTGCCTGATGATCTTGTGGATAGAGTACATATTGTTTCCGGCTCTGACCAGGCAGAAACATCATTTCTTGAACAGCTAAAACAAATTAAAACGCTGGGCTATCATGATTTTATTTTTGATCTGGCGACATCAAATCGCTCCATCAAGATTTGTTTGCTGAATAAAGCCCTGCTAAAAATAGGTTTCCCCTACCGCCAAATACAGGCACGGCTTATTTATGATATTGCAATTTGTCGAAGTGACCTCAACTTTGAAGTCGCTGATATGTTAAATCAGCTACATATTTTTGGTGTAAAAACGTCCTACCCACATCAATATAATATGCCGGGCACTGCCATAAACCGAGAACGGCCCTATATTATTTATTTTACCGGTGCATCGGTACAGGTTAAGTGCTGGCCAGCCGAGCGTTTTACTGAACTGATAAAAAAAATGGCCGCCGAATATCCTCAGCATGACCATTTGATCCTGGAGGGTATTCTGCCATGGGAAAAAGACTATGTGGAACAGATTTTTACCCCTGTTAATAACCTGAAGAATATTTCATTAATTAAAGCTGACACGGTTGAAGAAACTACTTCACTGATAATGGGCGCAAATCTTCTGGTCGCAAATGATACGGGGATCCGGCATCTGGCCATTGTCTCAGGCACACCGACAGTAGGAATATTTTTTGGTGATCCATACCGTTACTGGCCGCGATATAATATACACGAAGTTGCTTTACCTGAGACTGATGGGCCACCTGACGTTAATGAGGTTTATGCCATGTGCAATAAAATACTAGTACACGCTGATTAAATTTTTGATGACCTGTATATTAATGAATATCAAATCTCTTCTGATACATCTACTTTCCAGAAAAAAATATAAGGGCAACTTTAACCCTGCATCATTCAGAAAAATTCTGATCATACGTCCCGCAAAAATCGGCGACACCATCTGCATGTTTCCTCTTATCAGAGAACTGAAAAAAGCGATCCCATCCGCCAATATTGATATTTACGCAGGCATTCATAACAATTTTATGTTTAAAAATGTTACACAGGTTAACAGCATTTACACAAAATACAGGAAGCGTAACAAGATAAAAACCCTTATTGATTTACTAAAAATGCGTCATAATAAATACGATCTTATTATTGACACTATGGAGTTACGATTAGGCAATATTATAAAACTTCTTTTTATTAACGCAAAATGGATGATTGCTAATAATGAAAACAATCGTTATCAAATAAACCCTGACGATCTTTATCTTTATTATCTAACTAATCCGTATAAAAAAAAACATGTGTCTGATAAGTTAACTGAACTGCTTGACCTTCTGGATATAAGGGGTTACGACAACACAATGGAACTCAAGCTTGACCAGCACTCCATCAATTATGCCCAGGCTTTCCTCAAGCCCTATCATGGGTTTAATTTTATTGGGCTGAATGCGGATACCAGTGATCTGGACCGGTCGCTCACCGACTCCGATATCATCGACATGTGTCAACAATTAACAAAAAAAACATACAACACCAGAATTCTGCTGTTTTGCTCGCGCAAGCGACAGGAATATATGAAAAGCCTGATTAGAACATCCCAACTTGAACACGTAATACTGGAACAGGGTTCAAAAAATATTTTTGATGCTGCTGCCCTGGTTAATTTTATGAAGGTAATCGTATCACCTGATACCTGTTTTATTCATATTGCATCGGCGCTAAACATACCTACTGTAGGTATCTATCAAAATAACCCTGAACATATAAAAGCATGGGCACCAAAAAGCCAGGCGAACATTATCATACAGCCTGAAAAGAGAGGGAATAATATACGAGGATTCAGTATTAATGAAACAGTTACTGCTACCATACAACTGTTAGACGCTTATTCTGATTAATCTTCCTTCACCACCTGAAGATCAATATAAATATTTCTTGCAGGCATATTAAAAGCATAACGCTCCCATTTTTCATAACCGAACAGTCCTGCAATCAACCTTGCGCGCATACTGCCAAGTACCGCACCAAAATTTACCCGCCTGCTGATAAGCTGATATTTTCCAGTACGGTCACCAAGATAACCGTTACCCGTTATCGCATCAGTAAAAAATAGAGATAAATGCCTGACATGCGTAAGGTCGGCCCATGAATTGGATGATGAAAAATGAGGGGTTTCAATATGAACCGTTGCATTATGACTGGCAATCCTGTGTATCTCACTAAAAAAACCAACCTGATCATTAATATGCTCGATAACATGATTAATTCTAATATAATCATAAGAGTTATCTTCAACTGGCCAGGGGAACTTTTCCAGATCCCAGACGATATCAACACCTGGCCAGTCAAAAAGATCAATACCGGTAAACGACTGGTCCTTGCTTTTACCACAGCCTACATCAAGCTTGCGTGACATTCTTTCTACCAACCTGTATACATAAAATATTAGCGACGTTAGACCATACTGGAAATTTCCAGGATTTGAACAAAGGCATATTTATCACCCTTAGTACTTCTCATATGACTTTTCTTCAACAAAATCAGAGCCGAGCTTGAGGTTGATTTCCCGCTTAATCTCACTCCGCCGATCATTTGTTATATAGACAGACCTTGCCAGTTCAATAAATTTTTCATCATACCGTTTCCTGGCTTCCCTGTCACGAATATCATCTTCAATCACCCACAACTGTTCATTAACCTGCTTCAACGCGGCAATTTCCTTTGCAACCACATCAGGATCAAAAGCCAGCTTCTCAAGTAAACGGTTAAGCGTATCCAGCTCCTTGATAATATTGCGCTGTTTTTCACTGTTGTTGATTCGCACCTTTTTAATTTCAAGAATAGTGATTTTGTCAAAAAATTCGCCAATGGAAATTTCTACATTTACGTTCATGATATAATTTTAGCAATTCAAAAGACCCCATTATACTAGAAATGAATATTCTTGCTGTCAGAATTGGCCGCGTCGGTGACACCGTTATGCTGACCCCGGCACTTTCCGCATTGATTCAGTATTATCCTGATACCAGCATCACACTTATCACCAGCCCGACAGGTAAACACCTGCTCAATGACTTTCACCCCAATATTGTTGATATCTGGTCATGGAATCGCAGCGGCCTGCTTAAACCCCTGTTTGACAAAATAAAGCTCCGCCGTCAATTATCCCTGCATCATTTTGATAAAATTTTCTGTTTTGATACCAGCCCGCGTATTGCTGCCCTGTTTTCAAGCTATAAAAATAATTTTTTCTGGTTTCAGGGCTCAAATGAATTCAAACATTGCGCCAAACACTATCTGGATTTTGTTGCCGAAGCCTGCCACCAGCCAGTTTTATCGCTCTACAACAATCTTCCGGTAAAACCTGCTGATAACGAAAAGGTTGTCAGGGAATTAAAAAACAATGGCATCGAAGCAGATGATATTGTCATTATATTTCACCCTACATTTAGCGGCTTTTCTAAATCTGGTCTACGCAAAAAACAGGCACGATTGCGCAAACTCTGGCCAACACAAAATTATGGCGAGCTGGGTAACCGGCTTTCGCAACTGAGACTGGCTAGCAAGCGAAAGATAAACGTTCTTATGGTATTACTACCGGCTGAAATGGCCTATGGGAAAACCATTGTTGAACAAAGCAAAAATACTATTCGACTTTTGCCATCAAAATCCACCTTTGAACGTTATAAAGCCATGTTAAAACGCGCTGATCTACTGGTTACCCCGGATTCTGGTCCCATGCATCTTGCCTCCGCGCTGGATACACGTATTATTGCTTTCTTTTCCATGAAAGACCCCGGTGACTGTGGCCCCTATATGCCAGCAGATAAATTTATGATATTACGTACAGAGGATACCGCAACACCTGAGCAAGGTGTTGCCGCCATTGATGTGGACAGCGTATTTACAGCCTGTACAAACATGCTGGCGGAAATTGAAAAGACAGATTAAACCTGAACCGTGATATGGATTCCCGCTCAGAATATGGCACAGGGTAAAAAATAATTCATGCAGAAAATACTTGTTATACGCAATGATAAACTCGGTGATTTTATGCTTGCCTGGCCAGCCCTGTCCCTGTTAAAACGTCAATACCCCGACACACAGATCACTGTACTTATTCCTGCTTATACCAGACCCATGGCAGAAATATGCCCGTGGATAGACAATATTATTATTGATGACCAGCATCATGGTTGCCTGGCTGATGCCAGACATCTAGCAAAAAAAATTCGTGCCTGTCATTTTAATATTTCAATCTCATTATTTCTGCAAACCCGTACTACGCTGGCATTATGGCTGGCACGCCTGCCACAACGTTTTGGCCCGGCCAGCAAACCGGCACAACTGTTTCTCAACAGACGGCTCCGCCAGCGGCGATCTTTATCACTGAAACCGGAGTATCAATACAATACCGATCTGGTTAGATATTTTATCAGCCGTAATGGCGATACCGTTAAAGATGAGCAACAGCCACCTTATTTACAGTTTGACCGGCAGGAAATAAGTACGCTCAGGCAAACCTACCGCGCACAATATACAATTGATAGCCACACCCGGCTTGTTTTTATTCACCCCGGCAATGGTGGCTCGGCGGTTAACCTGTCCATCACGCAGTTTGCCGAACTGGCGCATCGAATCAATGAAAAATGCCCCGTCCATTTTGTGCTTACCGCTGGCCCGGATGAAAAGCAGAGTGCCCTGGAACTGTCAGCAAAAATCGAGGAAATTGATCATAGTATTTATCACTCTACTAACGGGCTGATAAATTTTGCTAAATTTATCAGTATCTGTGATTTGTTTATCAGTGGTTCCACCGGCCCGCTGCATATAGCCGGTGCGCTCAATGTCAATACCGCCGCTTTTTACCCGGCCAGGCGTTCAGCTACCGCATTACGCTGGCAAACGATGAATGAAGAGAATAAACGTATTTATTTCAGCCCGGAGAAATATACCGGTGAGCAGGATATGGCTTTACTAGACATGGACAAATGTGCAGATAAAATATCTGATTTTTTGAAAGGGTATTGATAAGAGAATTTTATAAAATAAGCATATAAGACAAGCATAAATGATTCCTTATCAATTAGTTAAGATCCATTTCTTAGTATTGGCGCATCCCGCCATATGGCATATTTACCCTATATTTTTGTCTATTTGATATTACGAGCACATCTATTAATTGACTGTACCCGTTTATATGAAATAGATTATACGAATTAAATCAGCTTCAAAACTGCACGCTACCATAGCAAACATCATCCGTTATAATCTTTATAGCATAATCTTTCTAGCATAATCTTTCTAGCCACTTGTCACGGCCTTCATTCTCGGCTAGAATTACCGGCTTATTTTTAGCGACCCGTTTCGATTGGCTCATATCACTATGGCGCAACGTTCAGGGGTCATTTTTTGGAGTATAACCATGTCAAGAGTATGTCAGGTAACCGGTAAACGTCCCGCTTCAGGCAACAACGTTTCCCATGCTCACAACAAGACACGTCGCCGTTTTCTGCCTAATTTACACACTCACCGTTATTGGGTAGAGAGTGAAAACCGTCATGTTAAACTACGTTTAACTGCTAATGGAATGCGCATTATTGATAAAAAAGGTATAGACAATGTACTGGCAGAAATGCGTGCTCGTGGTGAGAGTGTTTAGTTTAGTTGATTATATTAGTTAATAATATTAGTTAATAATTCAGGCAATTCAGTAGGGTTGCATAAGAGAAGCGATATGAGAGATAAAATCAAACTGGTTTCAAGTGCCAATACCGGGCATTACTACACCACGACAAAAAACAAACGCACCATGGCAGGCAAACTGGAAATTAAAAAGTTTGACCCTGTGGTACGCAAACACGTTATCTATAAAGAAGCTAAAATAAAATAAACCCGGAAGTATTAATCAGGAAAAATAAACCTGTATTCTTCAGGAGCTTGTCCGAGAATAGAAGCCGTAGCGAAGAAAAGCCCGATTTACCGGGCTTTTTGCTTATGGGCTATATTACGCCCGCCGTCTGATAACCCGTTTTTCAAAATTAACCAGTATATTTTTCAGCATGGTTAATGACAGCAAAAAGCCCAGACCAACACCTGTCATATTTGCCGCGATATCCGCGATATCCGCCGTTCGCGTCGGCTCAAAACTTTGAATGTATTCCATGGCCATGCCCATAAAAATAAAAATAACGGCAATCATATTACGCTGAAATTTATCGTGGTAAATTTGTGCAAACCACGCCATTAATGAAAAATAAGCCAGCGCATGAAAAAACTTATCCTGATCAGGGAAATTTGCTACCTGTACCGGGTGTGCAGCAATCGACTGATAAACCACCACAAAAACCAGTATATAACCAATAGCCAGCCACAGAAAACGCATTTTTAAATTAGGACTGGGTTCAGGAAACATATTTAATCACCTGCTGAATACAATACTCAAACGCCGAAAACGGTGTAGGGATGATTAAATCATCCATTATCAAACCAGGCACAACCATTAAACCAGCCATAATAACAGCACCCCAAATGCAATGCGGTAGATACCAAAACCGACAAAGGTAAATTTTTCCAGAAAACGCAAAAACAACTTAATAGTTAAATAGGCAATCACAAAAGATACCGCAAAACCAACCAGCAAAGTCACCAGACTCTGCCCGCTGAAATCCTGATAATGTTTCAATGTATCAAAACCGGCCGCTGCTGCCAGCACCGGCAATGCAAGCAGAAAAGAAAACTCGGCACTGGCTTTTCTGTTCATCCCGACTAGCATGGCGCCAATAATGGATGACCCGGCACGGCTGGTACCGGGGATCAGGGCAAATACCTGAGCAATACCTATCCACAATGCCTGCTTATAACTAATATTTTCCACATCAGTCACATGCGCAGCCTGTTCTTTATAAAAATATTCCACAATAAGAAAGACAATACCGCCCACAATAAACATAACCGCAACAATGGAAAGGGTAAAAAATTCTTTAATCTGATGATGAAATAACAGCCCCACCACACCAATAGGAATAAACGCCAGTATCACCTTGGTCCACAGTACGCGGTGCGCCAGGGTAAATTTATCGCTATAATTTGCAATCACGGCAAGAATCGCAGCAAACTGAATAATAACTTCAAACGCTTTATTGGTATCGGTTTGATTAATAGCCAACCAGTGGCTGACAACAATCAGATGGCCGGTGGAAGAGATGGGTAAAAACTCTGTAAAACCTTCAACAATACCTAAAATGACTGCCTGTAAAATATCCATACGCTAAGCTGCTTACCTCGTTTTATTATTGGAGACCTTGATAGTCCACGCAATTCGTTCATGCAATAGTTATAACCGATTTCTGTAATCCTGCCATGTAAAACCCGATAATGGCACATCAATTTTTTTTGTTAGCGCCATCACCTTAAACCGTTCCCCCATTTCTGACGGCAGGGTAAGCGTTTTTATCTGTTGTGACAATACAAGCTGCTGCCGGGTGTCATCACTGAGTTGCTCGGCATGTAATTCGGACAGGCCATTTGCCAGCAAAAAGGCCGCCTGCGAAGTATAACCCGCTACCGAAAACCCGGCTTTAACGGCGCTGTAGGCGACATCGGTAAAATCGACAAAAGCGGTAATATCCTGCAAGCCCGGATACCACAGCGGCTGACTGTGCGCCCGATGACGGTAATAACACATCAGGGTACCGTTTACCCGATCGGGATGATAATACTCACTGGCTGAATAACCATAATCGATTAACAACACCACACCTGCCGCAACAGTTTGTGACAATGCCGACAACCATGATGAAAGCTGGGGATTATACTCCGAAGCATAGCCTGGGGGTAAGGTCTGTTCGATACGTTGTTCAATGGTCTGTTTTACCTTTACCATTACTGATGATGCCTGCGTAAATTTTGCCTCCAGCACATCATCCTTAACCCGTACGCTTAACCTTTGCAGACAATCATTCTTCGCCACCGCAAAACATTCAACCGGCATTGCGTCAAGCACCTCATTGACAATGACGACCGCATTGAGCGGCTGAACGGGTAATTGTTCCAGCCAGACCACCCGTTCAGCCAGATGTGGAACAGCCTCATCGATTTGCTGTTTCTGCCTGTGTTTTAATTCAGCACTTAATTCCAGAATATAGTAATGCCGCGGCAGCGCATCCAGCTGTTGCAGGGCGTGCAGCAATTCAACCGCCAGCACCCCCGAACCCGCGCCGAATTCAAGCACACAGGGGGTTTCCAGATAACGGAATATTTCAGCCGTCTGCCGGGCCAGACACTGGGCGAATAAAGGAGAAACCTCGGGCGCAGTAATAAAATCACCCCGCTGGCCGAATTTCTGCAAGCCGCTGCTATAATAACCCAGACCGGGCGTATATAAAGCCTGTTGCATAAAAGATGCAAAGCTAATCTGCCCGTTATTATCTTCAATCGACTGTTTTATTTTTTCGACCAACTGATGACTGCGCTGTCCGGCCTGCGCATCAGGTTTGGGTAACTCGTTGGGACTATTTAAGTTCAAGGGCATGGTAGTTTAGACAGGCATAATCGTTTAGACTTTATGGGATAATCTGGTTTATGGTGGTTTATGGGACAAGCTGTTTCAAAAATGTATTCTAACGCAAATTCGTTAAACGGAAAAACCGCCCTGATTACCGGTAGCGCAAAACGTATTGGTGCATGCACCGCACGGGTTCTGCATCAGGCGGGGATGAATATCATTATTCACTGTCACCGCTCCACCCGGGCAGCCTGGCTGCTCGCTGCTGACTTAAATGCAGAGCGGGAAAATTCAGCCCGGGTCATGCAGGCCGATCTGAATGACGAAACCATTTATACCGAATTTATCCAGCAGGCCATTAACGGCTGGGGGCAACTGGATGCGCTGATCAATAATGCATCCACCTTCTTCTCGACACCAGTGGGCAGCATTACGCTGGATGACTGGAACAAACTGATTAACAGCAATATGAAAGCCCCGCTGTTTCTGTCTCAGGCGGCAGCTCCCGCTTTGAAAAAGCAGCAGGGCTGCATTATCAATATGGCGGATATTCATGCCTTACAGCCAATGCGGGAACACCCGGTTTACTGTGCCGCCAAGGCAGGTCTGGTGATGATTACCCGCTCACTGGCAAAAGAACTGGGGCCGGAAATACGTGTCAACGCGGTTGCACCGGGAGCAATATTATGGCCTGAAGATAACAGCACTGAAAATAACCTGCCTGATAAAATTCGCCAGTCGATTATAGAACGCACAGCATTAAAACGTACCGGCATGCCTGAAGATATAGCCAGAGCGATTCTCTTTCTGGTACGTGATGCCGACTATATTACCGGGCAGATATTACCCGTTGATGGTGGTCGCTTACTCAATATATAATGTGTCAGCATCAGGAACAATTAATAATGAAGTTCTGGAAACTCATACCAAAATGGAAACAATAAAGTGATTATCAAACCCAAAACACGTGGATTTATCTGCACCACCGCCCATCCTGCCGGTTGCAAAGCTAATATCGAAGCCCAGATAGCCCGGGTCAAAGCGGATGGTATTATTGACCACGGTCCCAAAAATGTTCTGGTTATTGGCGCTTCAACCGGCTATGGCCTGGCATCACGTATAACGGCGGCTTTTGGTGCCGGCGCAGCCACACTCGGCGTTTTTCTGGAAAAACCGGCAACCGAAAAAAAACCCGGTTCCGCCGGCTGGTACAATAGCGGGGCATTTGAACAGGCCGCCCATGCCGAAAATCTGTATGCAAAAAGCATCAACGGCGATGCTTTCTCCAATGCAATGCGTGACCGGGCCATCGAAACCATCAAACGCGATCTGGGCAAACTTGACCTGATTATCTATTCCCTGGCCTCACCGGTGCGTAAATTGCCCGCTAGCGGTAAGGTTGTTCGCTCAGTATTAAAACCCATTGGCCAGCCTTATCGGGCAACCGCTGTTGATACCAGTAAAGACCTTATCATCGATACTGAAATTGAACCTGCAAGCGATGAAGAAATTCAAAATACCGTTACTGTTATGGGAGGTGAAGACTGGGAATTATGGATCAACGCATTAAAAGCCGCCGATGTACTGGCTGATGGCGTTAAAACCCTGGCGTATAGCTATATTGGTACCGATATCACCTGGCCAATATACTGGCATGGCGCGCTGGGTAAAGCCAAAGAAGATATGGATCGGGCCGCTGGCGCGTTACGCAATGTACTGGCCGACCTCCATGGCACGGCTAATATTGCAGTGCTGAAAAGCGTGGTAACCCAGGCCTCTGCCGCCATCCCGGTCATGCCTTTATATATCGCTATCTGCTTCAAAGTAATGAAAGAACTCGGCCTCCATGAAGGCTGTATCGAACAGATAAACCGCCTGTTTCACACTCACTTATATAGCAATGGCAACTCTGACCTTGATGACCACTTACGTATCCGCATGGATGACTGGGAGTTACGCGACGACGTGCAAAATAAAGTCAAACAACTCTGGCCGCAGGTGACCACCGAAAATCTTTTTGAAATAACGGACTATCAGGGTTATAAAAATGAATTTTTAAGGTTGTTTGGTTTTGGCATTGATAGTATCGATTACGATGCTGAGGTAAACCCGCTCATTGAGTTTGAGCCGCTTATACCCTGAAACAAACATCAGGTATCTGTCGGATTAAAAAAACCTGTTCCGATTGCACCGCTATTTTTATTGTAACAACTCAGCGAGTAATCAAATGTAACAGTAGCTGCTCAAATTGATTGCCGCTGAGTCGTTACTTTTTATTTTTGTGCCTTTTGCTGACACTGCGGGCAGAAATAAAATGCCTGCCCCGCCTGTCTTGTTTTTTCAACCGGGTTACCACAACGATAACATGCCTGGCCCTGGCGACGAAAAACATAAAACCGGGCTGCTTCAAATGTGGCCCCCTGCTTTATTAATTGTTGCGCCCGTTGCAGACGATTTGTAATACCACCCGTTTGATATGACTGACGCGCCAGATCAAGAATAGCACTGGCCAGCAACTGTAATTTCTCCGCATCCAGTTCCTTGCTGCGAACCGAAGGATGCAATGCTGAAAAAAATAAAATTTCACAACGCAGATAATTACCCAGACCGGCGACAAAAGACTGGTCGGTTAACACACCACCTAACTGCCGATTTCGAAATTTATCACTTTGCAGGCGCTCAATTACCTTTGCTACGGTCGTGGTTTTTTTCAACACGTCCGGCCCCAACCGGTTTAAAAATGAATGCTGTAATAATGCACTGGCATTAAAAACAGCTATGTCCGACGCACTGTATAAAAGCGCGGATCTGCCCTGACAGTCTAAAGCCATACGCAACTGTCGTTTAGTGTACGGGTAGTCATTAGTCCGGCAAAAATGCCAGCGCCCATATAATTGATTGTGACTATAAACATTCAAGCCATTATCAAAACAGCTGACCATCACCTTACCATAAGTTTTTACTTCAATAATTCTGGCACCGGTCAGGGGTTTCTGCCATTTTTTCAAATTTTCCAGACCAAAAAAAACACGCTCAACAACACGACCAGCCACCTGTTTTTCCAGCGCATCTGCAATTCGTCTTATTTCTGGTCCTTCTGGCATAATCGTGACAGGATGTGGTTATATGTCCATGCAATGAAGGCTGTCAATCTTCCTGTTTTAAAGAAGCTGCAGAAGCAGGTAATGTTCGGACATTAATATCACGCTGCGGAAAGGGTATTTCTATATTTGCTTCTCTAAAAGCTTTATCAATGGCAAAATTTAATTCACTGATAACACCAAGGCGGCTGCTTATATCAAATAAAAATACCCGTAATTCAAAATTTAATGCGCTATCACCAAATTCTCTGAATAACACTTTTGGTTTAGGTATGAAATTAGTATTCGCTACATTGGGATTATCTTCTGCAATCTTCAACAGAATGTCACGCACCTGTTCGGTATCACTGCCATAGGCAACACCAACAGAAATGATAGCCCGGCCACTCCTGCTGCTTAATACCCAGTTGGTTACCTGATTTGAAATCAATTCAGAATTCGGCACAATAACATCGGCGCGATCAAAGGTCTGAATGCGCGTTGAACGTATCTGTATATCTTTGACGACACCTTCGGTACCACCGACCACGATCCAGTCACCTTTTCGGATCGGGCGCTCAAAAAGCAGAATCAAACCGGAAACAAAATTATTGACTATCGTTTGTAAGCCAAAACCAATACCTACTGATAAAGCACCAGCAATAATAGTAATATTACCAAAATTAAACCCCGCCACAGACAAACCGGCAAATAAGGCAATCATAAAAAACAGATAACCGGTAATAGTGACCAGGGTATCTCTGGCACCTGAATTCATTCCGGTCATTTTCAGCCAGGTGTTTTCCATCTTCGAACGTATCCAGCTTGATAACATAATAATCAAGCCAAACACAAGCAGTGCCAGCAGAATACGCCCCGGCACAATTCTGAATTCTCCAACATTAAAACCATTGATCAGGTAATTTTTTATAGTCGCAATCACGCTACCACTGAAATCCCAGGTATTGATGAACAGAAAAGCGAAACTCCCCCATACCACAACAGTAGTAAGGAGACGCAACCAGATTAACCCTGGAATTTTAGCCCTGGCCTCCAGCCCCAGATTTTTGTGTAAGCGCTGACTCCAGCCATGCTTACCCGCATCGAGCATATTAAAAATATCACGGAATATCTTTGATACCCCGATAAACACCAGAAACAGAATAAAACTAAACATGGTAATTCGCCTGGCATAGAAAGCCAGATTACGGTAACCCGACATTTCTGCAATAAGTGTGGCAATTAAAATTATAATGACAACATAAGACAACCAGCGCAATCCTGGCAAACGCGGTGATTTAATAATAACCGCAAGCGTCCAGATAATATTCAGCACAAAAACCAGAGAAAAAATCAGCCTTAATAACAACAGATTGTTGTGCTGAATGCTTCCTGAAAATACAGTATAGAAAGCCAGATAACCGATTAGCCCAAGCACAGCCAGTATACGCAAACGGCGTGACAGGCTTAACGCAATAGCCGGGGTAAATGATATATACAGTTTTGCCGGTGGATAAGGCGAAAAGATTAACCGAACAACAGAAATAACCGAAAAATACACCAGCAATCCAGTCGCCAGTTGTGAAATAAAAACCCCCTGACCACCCTGATTAGTAAAAAGCATTGCTGCCATGGTAAATACAGTTGAAACAAGAATATACGGGATGGCATAAGCACTACAGACCAGCAATGCCTGCAAGAAACTTTCACTAAAATCCTCACTCCACTTATGCCGGGTTTCCAGCGCCAGTAACTGCCGACGCAACCAGAGACTGAAAATAAAGGACAAAATCAGAGCCAGGATACTAATTGCAGCCTGCTTAATATCAATATTAAGAATACCGGACTTCTTCCACAAAAACTGGGTCGAATCACTCAACAAAGCAACCGGGTTTTTCAGATAATCTTTCACCAGCACAACAATGTCATGTCCGCGCACAAGATATTTCTGTTTAAAATAACTTTTTTCAGCTGCCGATATTAATTTAGAGGCATCATCACTGCTCAATTTTAATAAATTACAACTGGCCAGCTGCTTTTCCAGTGATGTTTTCTGTTTTTTAAAAAGCTGTCTTTTTTTACTGACATCTACCGACTCACCTTTAACATAGACACCCAATCCTTCAAGCGCTGTTTTTACCTCATTTAATGATGATTCAATATTTGACACACAAAGTGATGCAACACTTTCTGTCTTAATGGTTATTTTTGTCCACTCAAGCAGATCATCACCATCATAGCGCCCCCGTTTCAGCTTACTGGTAAGCGTTTTAATTTGCTGCGAAATCTTTTTTAGAACCTTATGTTCATTACTTGCCGCAGATGAATGGTTACTGCTGGCGTTGGCCTGATTCATGCCTGCTAAACACAGCAGTAAAACGACGATAACTATTTTTATTTCAGGAAAATGCCTGTATAAACTATTCATAGATTCTCACTACCACCCAGTCACCCAGCCAGACCATCAAGCCGCCCACAGCACCATATAAATGTGCATGGGTCAACACTCTACCACCAACAAATGCTTCCGAACCCGGTAAGGCACCATTAAAAAACTCCCACACTAACTTTGCCACCAATACAGCCAGTAAAACATAACCGCTAACAGGATAATAACGAATTTCCCGCAAAGCACCAAAAACAAATAAACCATGCAGTACACCGGATAGCCCCACATAATAGCGTATATCCAGATCCAGCCAGTTTACACCCACACCAATCAATAGCGCAGAAACCAGCATCACCAGCAACCATTGTTTCGCACTCGCGTAAGCACTGAAAAAGACGGCCACAATACCCAGCCCAGCCATGTTTAACAGCCAGTGCGACCAGTTAAGATGCACCATATTTCCGCTTAATATCAACCACCAGTCCCCTTCGGCAACGCGCAGACGGTCATAACGCCAGCTATTTACCCAGCCCCCTGCCTGTAACACACCCGATATAATAACAACCAGCAGCCACAGGCCATAGACGGGCTGATACTGAAATTTGAACTTTGTTTGGCTAACTTTTGTCATTAACAGGCAGATACGCTGACTTTTTGTTATTATTATGTCATAGCATACACAGTTGGAGTCACCCCGTGCAATCCCTGAAACCACTTAATTCAAACCCTTCAGTTAATTTACACCCATCATTTCCAGGTAAATCATCCATCAGGCATCAATATGGTTTTACCCTGATTGAAATCATGGTTGTTGTAGTAATCATTGGTATTCTTGCCAGCGTAGTGGTACCACGAATTATGGATAACCCCGACAAAGCTCGGATTGCCAAAGCCAGAAATGATATTCAGGCACTTGAAAGCGCACTTGAAATATATAAGCTGGATAACTATGTCTACCCGACTACCGATCAGGGTCTGGAAGCACTGGTAACACAACCGACCACACCACCCGACCCCGCCAACTGGAAAAAAGGCGGTTATATCAAAAAATTACGTCGCGACCCCTGGGGGAACGATTATCTCTATCTTAACCCGGGCGAACACGGTGAAATTGATATTTACTCTCTGGGTGCTGATGCAGCACCCGGTGGCACTGGCGTTAATGCAGACATAGGTTCCTGGGGTCAATAAATAAGACGTAAATAAACAATACTATTATCTATTGTTCAGCTGGAATCTGCCTCTATGCCCTGCAATAACAATCATACATACAGGCAACAGAACGTATCACAAAAACACCCGCGTCAAGCAACAGCAGGATTTAGCCTGATTGAATTACTGGTTGTCATTGTTATTGCCGCAATCCTGTTTACCTATGCAACTCTCGCTATTCGTGGCCATGACCCGGAGGAAGTTTTACACCATGAGGCCCTGCGTTTCAACCAGCTGATTCAACTGGCACTGGAACAGGCTATTTTACGTGGTGAAAATTATGCTCTGGAAATACATATTAATGGTTACCGCTTTTTACAGTTCAAACAACAGAACTGGACACAGATAAAAAACGACCCACTACTGCGAGCCAGGCAATTACCGGCAGATATGGAACTGGAACTCAATCTGGAAGATACTCAGGTTGTGATTGACCCGGCGGCTAATATGGGTGACAGATTTTCACTGGACAGTAAAATCAACCAGCCACAGATCAACCCACAGTCTGGTGACCACAGCCGCAAACATAAAAAAAGCACCGACCCACAGATTTATCTGCTCTCCAGTGGCGAAATTACCCCTGAATTCAGTGTTCGCTTTTTCTTCCCGACGACAGCAAAGAGTTACCTGGTAAGCGGTAAATTTAATGGCCAGCATAAAGTAACCGTCAGCGATCTTTAAGCAGAGTATTCCTGGATGAAAACAGCAACATATCAACAAGGTTTTACCCTCATCGAAGTCATGGTAGCCCTGGCTATTATCGCTATCGCGCTGACAGCCATTCTCAGCACGTCTGCCAGCCAGACAAACAATGCCAGCTACCTTAAACAGAAAACCCTCGCACACTGGGTAGCATTGAACGAGATCACCGAACTGCGGATTAAAAAAATATTTCCTGATCTGGGCGATAAAAAAGGTTCAACCGATATGGCAAACCATACCTGGTACTGGATTCGCACCACCAAAGCAACGGAAGATAAAGATTCCCGTCAGGTTAAATTAACGGTTTATGCCAACAGGGATTACACCCGGAATCTTACCCATCTGATTGCTTATGTCTCACGATAATTGTCTCCAGAATCAGCAACCTCGGGATAAACAGCCCCAGCAAGGTTTTACCCTGCTTGAATTACTGGTAGCCATTGTTATTTTCGCTATTATGTCAGTAATGGCTTATGGTGGTTTAAACAATGTTATTAATAATAGCGAAGCAGCTACCCGGTCGCTGCAACGGTTACAACAACTTCAACAGGCAATTTCTGTATTAAATCGTGATTTTAATCAGCTGCGCAAACGTAATATCCGTGACGAATATGGGGTTCGCAAGGCCTGGCTTTTAGCCGGGAATAATATTGATAATTTAGTGGCATTTACCCGTGGCGGACGGCTGAACCCGGCAAATCTCAAACGCAGCAGCCTGGAACGCGTTGCCTACCGTTTTGAAGATAATAAACTGATTCGGCTACAATGGCCGTTTCTGGACAGAGCCCCGGGATCAGAGCCAGATAAATACACACTGCTGGATAATATCAATACCGTCAGCCTGCGATATGCCGATAAAAACCATGCCTGGCATGAACAATGGCCACCATTAAACAGCACAGCCACCACCGCTGATGGTAAAACCCTGAATACAGCCGTACTGACTGCGATAGAAATAAAAATAAAACTCAATGACCTGGGTGAAATACGCCGCCTTTACGCAGTACTAAATTAATGCATACCACACAGAATCAAAGCCGGCACCCACCAGCCACACACTCGCAACGCGGTGTTGCCATTATTACCGCACTGCTGATTGTTGCTATAGCCACAGCAATCAGTGTCCGTATTAGCACCCGCATACAACTTGATATACGCCGCACCGCCAATATGATTACCCTCGACCAGAGCAGGCTCTACACGCTGGCTGCTGAAGACTGGTCACGACGAATTTTGAAACAGGACAAACACAACAGCCAAATTGATACATTAAATGAAAACTGGGCGATTGCACTGCCACCATTACCCGTAGAAGGTGGCAGCATACAGGGAGCACTCACCGATTTAAGTGCCTGCCTTAATCTAAATACACTGATTAATCACAACACCGGCGAAATCAACAAAACCAGTAAATCCCGTTTTGAACAACTCTATCATAACGCAGGCTTAGAACACCCGCCCACACAGGCGATTGCAGACTGGATGGATGCCAATCAACTAACACGCACCCCGGATGGTGCCGAGGATGGTTATTACCTTAATTTGCCCAAACCCTATCGTAGCGCCAATACCCCATTGCAAAGCATTACCGAATTACGTCTGATAAAAGGCTTTGAAAAACCTGAAATATTATCGGCTTTACAGTCTGCTGTTTGTGCGTACCCGGCCAACGCCCAGGCAAATAATATCAATGTCAACACAGCCAGCAAGGAAGTGCTAAAATCACTATCAGCTAATTTATCTGCTGACCTGGTTGAAAAAATTATAGAACAGCGCAGCAAACAACCATTTAAAACGCTGGGTGATTTTTTAAACTTTAATCAGCTTAAAACAATAATAAAAAATACCGATGGTTTATCTGTTAGCAGCGACATCTTTTTACTTAGAACCCAGGCCACTATTGGACAGGCAAATCTTGTCGTGTACAGTATTTTGCGCCGTGACAGCAGCGGTAATACCGTTGTACTCGCCCGTAGCCAGAGAACTTTATGAGTGACACCCTGTTAATTCATTATCATCCACTTAACCCCTCTCTGGCCAGTTGGGCTTTATGCAATGAACAGGGAGAACTGACGAGCAGAATCAGCACCACACCTTTAGCTGAAATCACGGATATAAGTACCACGCATCATACTGTCATGCTGCTGAATAGCAGCTGTCTGCACATTAATCGTGTTGCGCTACCCACACAGAATAGACAGAAAATGTTACGTGCCATACCCTACGCACTGGAAGATTATATTGCTGATGATGTGGAAAATTTTCACTTTGTCATTACCACAGACAGGCTGCAGCATAAAACGGCGGTTGTCGGTATAAAAAAACGGACATTACAAACCATTATTGATAATTTTAATAACACGGGTATAACGATTGATACCATTATTCCCGATGTTCTTTGCCTGGCAGGTGATAATAAGCAATGGGTTATTTTACAACATGATGAAAACTGTTATTTTCAATCCGGCCATTATTATGGTGCAGTCTTTAACCCTGAGTTAATTCCCTATGTGTTGCAGACAAGTTTAACGCAGGACAATACCGAAACACCGGAAAAAATACTCGTCTTCACTCCAAATAAAAAAGATCATCAGCAAACCGATGATGCATTGCTGGAAAATATCCATAAGATCACCCATCAGCCTGACAGTACAGACAAGGAACCGACTATAGAAATACTCCCGATAGTCTATAACGAGCACCCTCTGGTTGTTTTTTGTGGTTTTTACAAACAGGTATTGCCCTTAAATTTACGACAGGGAAAATTTAAAACACGACGTCAAAACAACAAAAACTGGCAATACTGGCGACTGACCACCATCTTTGCCAGTATATGGCTGGTTTTACATCTTGGTCTGAGTTTTTTTCAATACAATCAACTAAAACAAAAAAACCGTGCCACCCATAATTTAATCAGACAAACCTACCAAACAGCCTTCCCTGCAAGCAAACGCATCGTCAATCCTCGCGTACAGATGGAGCAGAAACTTAAAATACTTAAAAGTACCGGTAACAGCCAGAATGGACTGTTATTTCTACTGAAACAATCATTCGGAACATTAACCGGATATAAAAAAAACATTACTTTGCAATCGCTTAACTATAGAAACAGGCGCATGGACGTTGGCTTTGAAACAAAAAATCTGGAGACAATTGAAAATCTCAACCGGCAATTAAATCTGAACCATAAAATTAAGGCAAGTATCATCTCATCTTCGGCTGAAAAAAATCAGGTTAAGGGCAATTTACGTATTGAGGCGGGCGGTTGAAACAACAACTACAACAATTACTACACTGGTATAATACACTTCCCGGTCGTGATAGATGGCTGGTGAATGTGACAGCTGTACTGGTTATTCTTACTTTATTTTATTTAATTATCTGGGAACCCTTACATCGGGGACTGGAAAATGAAACCATTAAAGACCAGTCTCAGCAAAAAACTCTACAATGGATGCAACAGGCAGCGCAGCAGGTAAAACAACTACGCCGATCAGGACAGGCCAGTCAACGTCCATTATCCAGCAAACCTGTTACGCTGGTACTGGAGCAAAGTTTAATGAACGCGGGTTTAAAGCCCTTTGTCCGCAAAATTGAATCGGCGGGAAATAATAGCGCCAGAGTGAAACTGGATAATATTTCATTTGATCAAATGCTGATATGGTTAAACACCATCGCAACACACAATAGTCTTCAGGTAAGCAGCGCGGCCATTGAACGTAGCGATAAACCCGGTCTGGTTAATGCCAGGTTACGATTCTCTCGCCCATGAAAATAAAATATTATCTATTGTCTGGCGTTTTTGCCTATCTTCTGTTTGTTATTATCATGTTACCAGCCAAACTGGCTCTGGATAGATTGGTCGGCAAACAGGCTTTAATAATATTTAATGATGTAACCGGTACTTTATGGCACGGCAGGGCACAGCGTGTTGATCTGGCCAGCAAGCTCCAGCTAAGCCAGGTTAAATGGGATATTATTTTATGGCGTCTGTTAACCGGTGAATTATCCACCACTATTCAAGCCAACTTCAAACAACAACCACAACAGGCAACAATAAGCATTACACCGACTGGTACATTGATAGCACGTGATATTACTGGACAAATATCTGCAAAAGACTTCGCCCGTCTGGCACAAATTCCTTTTGCACAACTTGATGGACAGATTTATTTTAATATTGATGATTGCTACTGGAAACACAACCAGGCACCACTGGCTAATGGCATTATCAACTGGAAGAACGCAGCCATTACGGTTGCTGAAACCGTCAGTCTGGGCAATATCCATATTAGACTAATCAACAAAGCCAATACCAGTATGGACGTAAAATTATCTAATCAGGGTGGTAATCTAAAACTTAACGGTAAGGCAAACCTTGATAATAAAGCAACTTATCAACTTGACCTGACCATGAAACCGACACCATCAGCCACACAAAATCTGCTTAACAGTCTGGCCGTTTTTGCAAAAAGACAGAATAATGGCTCATTCGTTATAAAAACCAACGGTAAACTTTCCATACCCGGGGTAATTTAAACAGCATGAAACCATTACCTTCCCGGAAACATATAGATATTAAAATAACCGCAGAAAATAAATGCAGCTTCTGCACTGATTCTATTTGCTGTACTTATGTTACCCAGCAAATCGATACCCCGCGATCTAAAGAAGACTTCAGACAATTATTATGGCAGGTGTCGCATAAAAATATCAAAATCTATAAAGATGACGATGGCTGGACTCTGCTGATTGACGGACAATGCCAGCACCTGCAATTAAACGGTGACTGTGGCATTTATCAGCAACGCCCGGATATCTGCCAACTACATAGTAATGACTACTGTGAATTTGATGCCCCGGCTGAAGGTGGTTTTGAGTTATATTTTGAAGACTATGACGACCTGCTTGGTTATTGTAAAAAAAGATTTAAATCATGGAATAAACGCTAATCCAGCTATTTCTGGCAGAACCCTCATGCGACATCAGGCAAAAAAACGTTTCGGGCAGAATTTTCTGGTCGATAGCAATATTATTCAACGCATTATTCACAGCATTCAACCGGCACAGAATGACCTGATCATAGAAATCGGCCCTGGACAGGGTGCCCTTACTCGGCCATTGCTGGAAATCGTATCCCAACTTTATGTCATAGAACTCGACCGTGATATTATTCCGATCCTGCAGCACAATATCGGTAAGTCGGCAACACAAAAACTTTGTGTGTATGCAACCGATGTGCTCACCTTTGATTTCAGCCAGTTTCACCGACAACTTGATACAAGCGATAAATTAAGAATTATCGGTAATTTACCCTACAATATTTCCACACCGATATTGTTTCATCTGTTAAAAAGCCGCCCGATCATTTTAGATATGCATTTTATGCTGCAAAAAGAAGTGGTTGAACGTATTGCCGCACCACCGGGTAATCGCTGTTATGGCCGACTTAGTGTGATGCTACAGGCCTATTTCGATGTTATGCCATTGTTTCAGGTACCCGCCAGTGCTTTCACACCTGTACCAAAAGTAGAATCAGCTATTTTACGGCTGACCCCTAACTACCATAATAGCAAACAGATTAACCATTTCAGCCAATTCGAAACCCTGGTGCGCACTGCCTTCTCACAACGACGCAAAACCTTACGTAATACGCTGAAAAAGATCTGCACTAATCAACAGATTGAAACAGCGGGTCTGCAAACCAGCCAACGTGCCGAGGAACTGTCCGTTGCTGATTTTATCCGTCTGAATCAGATTATTCATTGCCAGAAGACTGTCTGAGAACAGGGAGATAACCGTTTATCTTATAAGTGAGGAATCATCATTTGCAGTGATATAATGATCAGATCATTTCTCACAGGCGGATACAGCCATGAATAACAGCATAAGCAATAATTCGTATAAAATTGATATTAAGGTTCAACCGGCTTATCTTGAGAACCAGTCGGATCCTGACAATAATCATTACGTATTCTCCTATACCGTAACCATCAAAAACACGGGGGACACAGCAGCCAGATTACTGACCCGGCACTGGATAATTACCGATGGTGACGGTCAGGTACAGGAAGTAAAAGGCGATGGTGTTATTGGTGAACAACCGCATTTAAACCCGGGAGAGGGCTTTCAATATACTTCTGGCACTTTCATGAATACGCCATTTGGCACCATGCAGGGCAGTTATCAAATGGTAACCGATAATGGAGAGCATTTTGATGCGCCTGTTCCGACCTTTACCTTAAGCGCACCCAATACGTTACATTAACCTGTGAGTAAGGAGTCGATCGGATAGAATTATGGCGCTCAAACACAGTTATACTTTACTTGCACCCATTTATGACAGAATGGTATCTGGCCCACTTGATACCGTGCGCCAACATAGCCTGCAACGACTTGGCATTGTTACCGGTAAACAAATTTTAATTAACGGTATTGGCAGTGGGCTGGATATTCCTTATCTTCCAGATGATGCGATATATACCGGTTCAGATATTACGCCCGCCATGCTAAAACTTGCCGAACATCGTGCTTACCAGCATAAACTCAATATTAATTTACAACTTGCTGACAGCCAGGCATTGCCCTTCAACGATAATCAGTTTGACATTATTGTTATGCATTTGATTCTGGCAGTCGTACCACACCCGGAAAAAGCATTACAGGAAGCATGCCGTGTGCTCAAACCCGGCGGCCATATCTATCTGTTTGATAAATTTCTACGTCCCGGACAATTTGCACCAGGACGTCGTTTAATCAATATTTTTCTACGCCATATTGCCACCCGTACCAATGTTGTTTTTGAACAGGTATTCAACCAATGTGATGAATTAATTTTGCTAAATGATAAACCGGCACTTGCCGGCGGCTGGTTCAGACTGTTAGAGTTACAGAAAATACAATAAAGTTGATTAATCTTTTTTACAGGTGAGATGATGGCTGTTTATGCCGTGGGTGATATTCAGGGTTGTTATGATGAATTTCAGGCATTACTGGCAAAAATTCACTTCAATCCTGATTACGATGAGCTATGGTTATGCGGTGACCTGGTTAACCGTGGTCCTAAATCGCTGGAAACATTGCGTTATCTTTTCGCATTGAAAGATAATGTTCATGCTGTACTGGGCAATCATGACCTCCATCTGTTAGCCACTGCCTACAATCATCGACACCCGGGTAAAAAAGATACCCTTGATGAAATTCTCAATGCCCGGGATGCCGATACCCTGCTGGACTGGTTGCGCCATTGTTCACTGGCTCATTATGATAACAAGCTGAATTTACTCATGATTCATGCTGGCCTGCACCCAGCCTGGTCAGTTCAGAAAACATTAAAACTTGCCCATGAAGTAGAAAATATTTTACGTAGTCGGGAACATATCGATTTTTATAAACACATGTATGGCGACAAACCGCTGAACTGGTCTGATGATTTATCCGGCTGGGCACGCTATCGGTTTATCACCAATATATTCACCCGTCTTCGCTATTGCGATAAAAATGGTAAACCCGCATTAAACGCCAAGGGATCACCTGGCACACAGGCAGAAAACTTTTTTCCCTGGTATAGCATCCCGACTCGCAAAAGTCGTCAACAAAGTATTATTTTTGGCCACTGGTCAACCCTGCCTGAAGCAGGTAACGCCGTCATCTGTAATACCTATCCGCTAGATTCAGGTTGTCTATGGGGGGGGGCTTTGACTGCAATGCGCATTGATGACCTGTCCTTCCACTATACCCGGCAAAATTGTATTGCGGCGCAGAAACCGGAATTAAAGACACCCTGATTAACCCGAATATTTTATGGGAACGCTGATTAATTCAGCGTTTTCAATGATCCAAAAAAAAGCAGGCACCAATGAGTGCCTGCAAGTATGATTTTTAACAATCATAAGGGGAAATGAAAATTGCACTCATTATGACTGGGCACGCTGGTAATAGTTCAATCAATATTAAATTATTTTGTATTTTATTACGCTAAATTGCGCTGTAGCGTAATAAAACGGCAGGCGTAGAGATTTTTCTCATCAGCATACCGCTCAATTACCTCAATTTCCTGCCATTGATCGCTATCCAGAGCAGGAAACCAGCTATCCCCTTCAAATACAGCATCCACTTCTGTCAGATAAATCCTGTCTACATCATCAAGCAGTAACCGGTAAATGCTACTGCCTCCAATAATCATCAATTCCTCTGCAGCCGTTAACAGAGACTTTGCCTGCGAGAGGCTATTAACCACCTCAATACCAGCAAGCTTTAGACCCTTAGAACGGCTTAAAACAATATTCATGCGACCCGGTAATGGATGACCAATTGAGTCATAGGTTTTTCGACCCATTAATATGGGCTTTCCCATGGTTGTCTGTTTAAAATGTTGAAGATCTGCGGGCAAATGCCAGGGTAACTGGTTATTATTGCCAATAAGTCGGTTGCGGTCCATGGCCGCGATCATGGAAATAATCATTACGCCTAAACTTAAACAGCCACGCTTGCCTTAATGTGCGGATGCGCCTCGTAGCCAGCAAGTTCGAAGTCTTCATATTTGAAGTCAAAGATGGATCTTACCTCAGGGTTTATTTTCATTACTGGCAATGGATAGGGCTTGCGGTTGAGCTGTTCATCAGTCTGCTCAAGATGATTGAGATAAAGGTGGGCATCGCCCAGGGTGTGGATAAAATCACCCGGTACCAGCTCACAGACCTGTGCCACCATCATGGTCAGTAATGCATAGGATGCAATATTAAACGGCACACCAAGAAAAATATCCGCACTACGCTGATATAACTGGCAGGATAACTTGCCATCAGCCACGTAAAACTGAAACATCATGTGACAGGGTGGTAATGCCATTTTTTCAATTTCACCGACATTCCAGGCACTGACAATAATACGCCGTGAGTCAGGGGTATTTTTTATCTGCTCAATTATCTGACTTATCTGATCAATATGTCCATCGTGATTGCCGTCTTTACCCATTACCGGCCAGCTGCGCCACTGATAACCATACACTGGCCCAAGTTCACCCTGTTCATCTGCCCATTCATTCCAGATACGCACGCCGTTATCCTGTAAATAACGAATATTGGTATCACCTTTTAGAAACCATAAAAGTTCATGAATAATGGATTTAAGATGACATTTTTTGGTCGTAATAAGCGGAAAACCGGCGCTTAGGTCAAACCGCATCTGGTGACCAAAGACCGAAATCGTTCCGGTACCCGTGCGATCAGCTTTTCTGGTTCCGCTATCACGAACATGGCGCATTAAATCCAGATACTGTTTCATAAACGACCCCTTTTATTCATAAACAACCCCTTTTACCCATAAACAACCCCTTTTACCCATAAACAACCCCTTTCATCCATAAACAACCTTTTTTATGCAGATTTCTTTATTGCAATGTAATACAGACCCAGACCAAATAATATCATCGGCAAAGATAATAACTGCCCCATCGTTAACCAGTGAAATGCAATAAAACCCAATTGTGGGTCCGGGGCTCTGAAGAATTCCGTCGTAAAACGAAAACAGCCATAACAGAACATAAACACAGCTGAGACCGCCATTCGCGGTCGTGGTTTTGAGGAATACCACCATAAAATAATAAATAACAGCAAACCTTCTGTTAAAGCCTGATACAGAGAGGAAGGATGTCTGGCTATATGATCGCCATAATCAAATGCCCAGGGCATAACCGTATGCATCGGTCGTCCCCATAATTCATGATTAATAAAATTACCAATTCGTCCGGCACCCAGACCAATCGGTACCCAGGGCGCAATAAAATCAGAAACTTCAAAAAATGTTTTATTATTTTTACGCCCGAACCAGTATAAACTGACAAAAACACCTAACATGCCACCATGAAATGACATCCCTCCCTGCCAGATATAAAAAATAGTTAGCGGATGTTCAACAAAAGCGCTCAGATTATAAAACAGGGTATAACCAATTCGCCCACCAAGAATAACCCCCAGAGCACCGTAAAAAATAACGTCTTCAACCTGTTTTGGTGTCCAGTCTAAATCAGCACGTTTACAGCGCTGCACACCATAAAACCAGGCACCAAGAAAACCCGCAAGGTACATCAGGCCATACCAGTGGACTTTTAACGGACCGAGAGACAGGGCGACGGGATCAATTTGAGGATAAGCAATCATAGAGGAGAATCTTAACAGAAAAGAGGCGTTGTTCGTTGTTCGTTGTTCGTTGTTCGTTGTTCGTAAAAGCGTAAAGTGTTTATTTAATAAATACAACCATTATCTTGTGTTTCTGTTTTTGCGAATAACGAAGGACGAACAACGAAAGCTGCAAAAAAAAACCTGTCCATTGCTGAACAGGTTTTTTGGAAATAAAGCCTGGCGGTGTCCTACTCTCACATGGGGAGACCCCACACTACCATCGGCGCTAAGCAGTTTCACTTCTGAGTTCGAGATGGGATCAGGTGGTTCCTACTTGCTATTGCCGCCAGACAAACTGGTTGAAAAACTGGAGTCTAATACCATTTTACGGTATCTAATTCCTGTTTTCCGAAATTGGAAAGCCACTCTGTTAGTAGCAGTTGCTAATAACAGTCATAATACAGGTATATTGAATATCTTTTTATATTCTAGCGTTACTGGTCAAACACATACCCTGGCAATATAAATTGCTTGGGGTTATATGGTCAAGCCTTACGGTCAATTAGTACAGGTTAGCTTCACACATTACTGTGCTTCAACACCCTGCCTATCAACGTCGTAGTCTTCGACGGACCTACAAGGAACTTAAAGTTCCAGTGAGAACTCATCTTTGGGCCGGTTTCCCGCTTAGATGCTTTCAGCGGTTATCCGTTCCGTACGTAGCTACCCGGCAATGCCATTGGCATGACAACCGGAACACCAGAGGTACGTCCACTCCGGTCCTCTCGTACTAGGAGCAGACCCCATCAATTCTCAAACGCCCACGGCAGATAGGGACCGAACTGTCTCACGACGTTCTAAACCCAGCTCGCGTACCACTTTAAATGGCGAACAGCCATACCCTTGGGACCTGCTTCAGCCCCAGGATGTGATGAGCCGACATCGAGGTGCCAAACACCGCCGTCGA
>WFMW01000024.1 GCA_015488885.1 Gammaproteobacteria bacterium
AGCCAGCTTCATATCAACCGACCAGTCCAGGCCGATGGCATCGCAGCCGGTTGAGGCAATTTCAGGCAGCCACATGCCGCCACCTTTGGTGAACAGGATAATGGGCACCGGCTGACCGTCTTTTTCCCGGGTGAGCTGGTCAACAATCTGATGCATGTATTGTAATGAAAATTCCTTATAATGACGGGTGGTGAGTGCGCCACCCCAGCTGTCAAAAATCATTACTGTCTGCGCGCCCGCTTCGATTTGCGCGTTCAGATAACAGGCCACTGAGCTGGCCAGTTTACTCATCAGCTTATGCGCAGAGAGTGGGTCTTCAAATAACATGGCTTTGATTCTGGCAAAACTTTTGCTGCTGCCGCCTTCTACCATATAGGTGGCCAGTGTCCACGGGCTGCCAGAAAAACCAATCAGCGGGACATCTCCGTTTAACTCTTTTCGTGCCATCGACACGGCATCGGTGACATATTTTAATTTATCTGCCGGATCGGGAATAATCAGCTTTTCGATGTCCTGTGCACAGGTAACCGGGGTTTTGAATTTGGGGCCTTCGCCTTCAGAAAAATATAAACCCAGTCCCATTGCATCGGGAATGGTTAAAATATCGGAAAAGACGATCGCCGCATCAATCTCAAACCGGCGTACCGGTTGCAGGGTGACTTCACAGGCTAGTTCAGGGGTGCTGCAGAGGGTCATAAAATCGCCAGCTTTCGCCCGTACTTCGCGGTATTCAGGTAAATAACGGCCTGCCTGACGCATAATCCACACTGGTGTGCGGTCAACGGGCTGTTTGAGCAGGGCGCGAAGAAAACGGTCGTTTTTCAGGCTGGTCATAATAGATGAACCCTTTTTAATTTTTATATTATTGTTGTTGTAACTAGTTTATTGTAACGGATTTGATGGTTATTGGTAGATGTGTTTATTAACTGCTGTATCAGTTGGTAGAGAGTATGGCTTTAATTTTTCCGCTTACTTCGCCCATATCAGCACGACCGATAATTTGTGGTTTTACTTTCCCCATGACCTTTCCCATATCTTTAATGGTGCTGGCACCAGTCTGGCTAATCGCATCGTTAATGATGGTTTCGATCTCAGTTGGGGTGAGAGGCTGGGGTAAAAATTCCTGGATAATACCAATTTCAAATAATTCCTGCTCGGCCAGTTCATCACGTCCTGCTGCCTGATATTGCTGAATGGATTCACGGCGTTGCTTGACCATTTTATCCAGTACCGCAATAAGCCGGGTATTATCCAGTTCAATGCGTTCATCAACTTCAATCTGTTTTATTGCCGCCATAATCAGGCGGACAGTACCCAGGCGGGGCTTGTCCTTCGCTTTCATAGCACGGATAACGGTGGCCTGAATCTGCTTTTTCAGATTATTTTCATTCATCTTCAATTTAAAACCGGTTGACTGGCTGATTTATTCGTGCTGGTTGGTCGATTGATGTTTATCTACCAATGTTTATCTACTATAGTATCGATTAACAACCATTAACTAACGGCGACGTTGATGGGGGGAACGGGCAAATTTATTACGTTCTTTTGACAGCTTTTTCAGGTGACGTTTTACTGCCGCTGCGGCTTTACGCTTGCGTTCAGTGGTGGGTTTTTCATAAGCTTCACGTTTGCGGATTTCGGTAAGAATTCCGGCTTTTTCGCAGGAACGTTTGAAGCGGCGCAGTGCCACATCAAAGGGTTCGTTTTCTTTAACTCGGATAGCGGGCATAGGTTGTTCTCAACTCTTTAAATAAAATAAGACATAAAAAATCCGCACATATATGCGGTGAAACCACGTATTATATCGCATTCCGGGTGAAATCCCAAAGTGTCGATGACAAAAAAACGGAAAATATAATAAATAATGATTGTTTTAGGTATAGAAAGCTCCTGTGATGAGACCGGCATTGCGGTTTATAGCAGTGAGGAAGGTTTGCTGGCACATGCATTGCATAGCCAGATTGCATTACATGCAGAATATGGTGGTGTGGTGCCAGAACTGGCCTCGCGCGACCATATCCGTTATTTAATTCCACTCATTAAGCAGGCACTAGCCCAGGCAGGCATTAAAAAAAAGACTCTCGACGGGGTTGCTTATACTGCGGGGCCAGGTTTGATCGGTGCATTGATGTCGGGTGCCAGCGTTGCTCGCTCGTTAGCCTGGGCGTTGGATATACCAGCGGTAGAGGTACATCATATGGAAGGTCATCTGCTGGCACCTATGCTGGAAGCCAGGCCGCCATCATTCCCGTTTTTGGCCTTGCTGGTATCCGGCGGCCATACCTTGCTGGCCGATGTAAAAGGTATCGGGCAATATGCGTTATTAGGCCAGAGTCTGGATGATGCGGCGGGTGAGGCCTTTGATAAAACCGCCAAATTACTTGGGTTGGGCTATCCTGGAGGCCCCGCGCTAGCGGCGGCGGCAAAACAGGGCCATGCCGGGTATTATCATTTTCCACGCCCGATGGTGGACAGGCCGGGACTGGATTTCAGCTTCAGCGGCCTTAAAACCTATGCCCTGAATACCATGATGAAGCAGGCAGAAAAAAACCTGGCTGAAACCGTGGAGCATCCGCTAAACGCACAGGGTTTAACCGAGCAGAATGTGGCTGATATTGCGCTGGCGTTTGAACAGGCGGCTGTCGATACGCTGGTTGTGAAATCACAGCGTGCATTAATACAGCAGCATTGCCAGCGCCTGGTAATTGCCGGTGGCGTGAGTGCGAATTTGCGTTTACGTGAGCAAATGGGGCAAATGGTAAAGAAACACCATGCCGAGTTATTCTACCCGGCAGTTGAATTTTGTACCGATAATGGTGCCATGATTGCACTGGCTGGCTGCCTGCGCTTGCAGGCCGGACAGATGCAGCCGCTGGAAATTGCTGCACGGGCACGCTGGTCAATGCAGGCATTGCCTTCAATTAATCAAACTTGAGCTGAGTATCCCGGCTTTTCAGGCCGATTTTTGATTTTCTTTTTTATGGCCAATCCTGCTTTCAGTGCCATTAAGTAAATGGCGGATATTACTGCGGTGTCGCCAGAAAATAATTATACCCATTATGGCGGCACCAGCGGTTAATGCGCCCAGATGGGTAAATTGCCAGATAATCAATGGGGTGAGTACTACAGAAATAAGTGCGGCCAGTGAAGAAATCTTAAACACCGTAGCGCAAATACCCCAGATGATTAAAGCCAATAATCCACCTGGCCAGTTCAAACCCGTCACAACGCCATAAAAAGTAGCCACCCCTTTACCGCCTTTAAAGCCATAATAGATCGGAAAAACATGGCCAAGAAAAGCTGCACAGCCGGTTGCGGTCAATACTACTGTACTGGACTGCAACTCTGAGGCGATCAGCACGGGAAGTAGCCCTTTAAGCATATCGCCCATTAAGGTAATGGCACCGGCCTTTTTACCACCGGAACGTAATACATTGGTAGCACCGGGGTTGTTCGAACCGGTAGTGCGGGGGTCGGGCAGACCAAGTAATTTACAGCTAACGATGGCAGTAGAAATAGAGCCGATGAAATAAGCGGCAATAATGATTATAAAATCAATAACCAGGCTATCGGGGTTCATTGTGGTGTGTCAAAATAAAGTCCGGGGAGTGCAGCGCAAGCCAAAGGCCTGTATTTTGCCTTTTTTTCCGCAAGATAGAAACTTTTTTAGAAAACTGCTTTTTTTAAACAACTGATGGGTACACATAAAAAACCGGTCACCTGTATTTTTGTGCATGGCTGGGCGATGAACAGTGGGGTCTGGGAAGCCAGTCTGTCACATCTTCCTGACTGGATCAGGCCGATATCGATTGACCTGCCGGGGCATGGTACGATGGCTGCGGTTAATGCCAATAGTATCGATGATTATGTGCAGGCAATTATCCCCTTAACCCATCAACCGGTTTTATGGGTTGGCTGGTCGCTGGGGGCGCAGGTAGTGATACGCCTGGCGGAGTTATACCCCGAGCGGGTGTCGGCTTTATTTCTGGTGGCTGCCAACCCCTGTTTTGTGCAGCGTGCAGACTGGCCAACAGCTGTATCTGCCGATACCTTAAAGGCTTTTGCCGGGGGTCTGGCCGATCACCAGGCAAAAACTTTGCAGCGGTTTTTAAATTTACAGGTTAAGGGGCTGGCTAATGCACGACAGCGCGTGCGTCAGTTGCAGGAGGCTATGGCAGTACGCGGCCCGGCCAGTGCAGCGGCATTACATGCAGGCCTGCAGATATTACGCGATAATGATTACCGTCACTGTTTGAGGCAGTTATCCTGTCCAGTTAGCTGGTTTCTGGGGGGGCAGGATACACTGGTGCCGATAGCGGTGGAAAAAGCCATACAGCGTTTATATCCATCACATACTGTTTATGTGGCTGCCGGGGCGGGGCATATACCTTTTGTCAGCCATGTCAGCCAGTTTGTTACCGCGCTGGTTGCACAGGCCAGTAGCTTGCGGGTAATGAGAGCAGATAAGCAGAACAGATAAGCAGAACAGATAAGCAGAACAGATAAGCAGAACAGGTAAAACATGGCATTGATTAATCAACAACGTTTACGCGCTGCCTTTGATGGTGCAGCTGAAACTTATGATGCTGCAGCTTTATTGCAACAGGAAGTCTGTTTACGTCTGCTGGAAAAACTCGATATTGTGTCGTTGCAACCTGAGCTGATTCTTGATGCGGGTAGCGGTACCGGCATGGCGATTCCCGGCTTATATAAACGTTTTACCAGAGCGCATATTATTGCCATGGATATTTCTGAAAAAATGTTGCTGAAGTCGGCACAGCGAGGTCGTTTATTCAGAAAACCCTCGTTGTTATGCGCGGATATGCAGAACTTGCCACTGACAGACAATAGCATCAGCCTGATTTTTTCCAGTCTCAGTCTGCAATGGTGTAATGACCTGAACGCGGCGCTGCTGGAAGCATGGCGAGTTTTAAAACCGGGCGGCCTGTTTGTATTTACAACGTTTGGCCCGGATACGCTCAGGGAACTACGTAGCAGCTGGCAAACCGTTGATGATAAAACCCATGTTAACAGCTTTGTTGATATGCATGATATCGGTGATCTGTTGTTGCAGGATCATTTTGCTGAACCGGTTATGGAAACCGAAAGAATAACAGTCAACTATACTTCGGTTGATGATCTAATGCTTGATCTGAAGCATATTGGTGCCAATGTTACTGCGCAGGGGCACCGCCAGGGTTTAACCACCCGACATACTATGCAGCGTGTGCGTCAGGCCTATGAGTCGTTTCGTAGCGCTGATGGTTTACCCGCCAGTTATGAAATTATTTATGGCCATGCCTGGAAAGTATCGGATCAGCAGTCTGTCCAGGTGACTTTTCATCATGGGAAAAAATAAGGTGCAGATTTTCAAGCAGCTAATCCTGTCTTTTTCTGTGATAACAATGCTGTCGGCGTGTTCCTCCTCGCAGCAGTCGGTTACTCAGGATCAGGCCACAATCGAATACGATTTATTATATAACCTGCCGAAACAGAAAATTTCGTTTACCCGAACCGTGCAGCCGATTCTGGAAAAGCGTTGTGTGGTCTGTCATGGTTGTTATGATGCACCCTGTCAGTTAAAGCTGACCTCGTCTGAAGGTATCTACCGGGGCGCCAATCCGAAAAAAGTTTATGATGGTACACGTATTCTTGCCGCCGAGCCGACGCGCCTGTTTGTGGATGCTCAAACTACTGCGCAGTGGCGCAAAAAAGGATTTCACGCGGTATTAAACGAGGCGCAGTCCAACCCGCGGCAGAATCTGCAAAATTCAGTTCTGTATAAAATGTTGCGGCTCAAACAATTGCATCCGCAGGCGCAGGTTGGCATGCTGTCCGATGCGTTTGATATCCGTCTCGACCGCAAACAAAGCTGTCCAACGATTAAACAAATGCCTGATTATAGTCACGATCACCCTGAAGGCGGTATGCCCTATGCGATGCCGAATCTGGATCGTCAGTCCTATACCACACTGGTACACTGGCTGGCACAGGGTGCCCCGGTACCGGCGGATAAAAAACCCTCGAAAGCGGTATTGCCACAGATAAAAAAGTGGGAGGCTTTTCTTAATGGCAGCGATAACAAACACAAACTGGTTAGCCGGTATATTTATGAACATCTGTTTCAGGCACATATTCATTTCAAGGGCAGTGCCACACGTGAATTTTATCGGCTGATCCGTTCTTCCACGCCACCGGGGCAGCCAGCAAAGATTATTCCAACACGGCGCCCTTATACCGCACCTGGCGGCTCGGTTTATTATCGCCTGTTGCGTTTTCAGGGTAGTGTTGTGGCTAAAAATCATCTGGTTTATACATTGTCGTCAGCCAGAATGGAACGTTATCAGACATTATTCTATAAGCCTGATTATCAGGTCAATCAATTACCCGGTTACGATCCGGTGACCGCCTCCAACCCGATCAGGGCATTTGCTCAACTACCATTAAAGTCACGTTATAAGTTTCTGCTTGATGATGCCCGGTTTTTTATTGAAGGGTTTATTAAAGGGCCGGTTTGTCGGGGACAGGTTGCCCTGAACGTGATTGAAGACCAGTTCTGGGTGGTGTTTTTTGACCCTGATGCAAAAATACCTTCGTTAAATGAAAAGTTTCTCGAATCAACAGAAAATTATCTGGCATCACCGGCAGAGCTGGAAAATAATTTTGATCTTCTGGCCAGTCGGCTTCATTATAAAAAGTTATTTCAGAAATATGTTCGGGTTAAACAGCAAAAAGTAAAATTCTTTAAAACTCGAACTATGTCACAGGCAATGAGATATATCTGGGATGGGGATGGTGGTCATAATCCGAATGCGGCATTAACCATATTCAGGCATATGGATAGTGCCTCGGTAGCTTATGGTTTTGTCGGTAATTATCCCAAAACGGCATGGGTACTGGATTATTCGGTGCTTGAACGCATTCACTATTTACTGGTTGCCGGCTTTGACGTTTACGGTAATATCGGTCATCAGCTGAATACGCGGCTGTATATGGATTTTCTGCGTACGGAAGGTGAAGATTATTTTCTGGCCTTTTTACCGGCCAGTAAACGTCAGCAAATCCGCGATTCCTGGTATCAGGGTATTCGCAAGGACGACCGGGATGATGTGGGTGATGATGCGTGGTTAAAAAAAGCCTTTGTCAGCGGTTATAAAACCGATAAACCAAAACGGGAACTGTTTATGCAACTGGAAAGACATCTGGGTAAACTTGCCGGGCCGGATTTAATTAACCGGTGTGTGGGAAATAGTTGTTTTAGTGGGGAGAGAAAGGCAAAAAAACGTGTTGATCGTGCCATGAGGAAGGCAGCTAAAATGGATGGAGTTATTGTAAGTGTGTTGCCCGACCTGGCTTTTGTCCGGGTTGAAATGGGGGGTAAAGCTGATGATGATCTGGCTTATACACTAATTAGTAACCGGGATTATAAAAGTGTCAGCTCTATGTTTGAAAATGAAAAGGTTATTCAGCGGCGTAATTATAAACTGGATACACAAACGGTTGTGCCCTGGCTGGAAGGTGCTTACCCGAACTTTTTTTATGACGTTAAATATGCCGATGTGGAAAACTTTGTTAAACAATATAATGCGATTAGCAATCGTCATCAGTATGAAGTTTTTGTTGCCCGTTACGGTATCCGCCGCACCGATCAACGGTTCTGGGCAATGTCTGACTGGTTCAACAAAGAAGCCCTGCGTGAACAGCCTGAGCTTGCGGGTATTTTTGATTTAAATCGTTATCAGAATAGATAAAATTATAGTAACGACTCAGCTGCAATCCAGGTAGCTACTGTTCAGAGCTTCCTTCATTCAGGATTCTTGCTATAAAGTCACCACACGCACAAGATCGGTGCCGCCGGCTTTCTGGAAGTGACCGGCAGTGACAACAAGAATATCGCCTTTGCTGGCATTAACCTGTTGCCTGGCAGTGGCAATTGCAAAGTCAATACGTGCATCATCGCTGGATTCGCCATTGTAGAGAACAGGCATCACTCCCCAGTTCATTGAGAGCTTGCGAACCACTTTTTTACTTGATGTAATCGCCAGAATAGGGCAGTCCGGTCTGTATTTTGAGACCAGACGTGAGGTAAAGCCGCTTTCTGTCAGGCTGATGATAGCAATGGCGTGTAAATTCTTGGCCAGACTAACCGATGCCTGGCCAATGGCCTGGGTAACAATATTGGCTGGATGTTGTTTGATGGTTTGCAGATAACCATATTCATTCAAGGCGGCTTCAGCACGCATAGCAATAGTCGATAAGGTTTTAATGGCTTCTACGGGGTATTTACCAATCGCAGTTTCACCGGAAAGCATAACGGCAGAAGTGCCATCGAGAATAGCGTTGGCAACATCACTGGCTTCAGCACGGGTGGGTTTGGGGTTCCATTCCATTGAAGCCAGCATCTGGGTGGCGGTTATCACCGGTTTGCCATTGCCGACGGTAGCGTGAATAATGCGTTTCTGGGTGCGCGGGACATCGGCCAGCGGCAGCTCGACCCCCAGATCTCCACGTGCAACCATGACACCATCTGCAGCTTCGACAATTTCTTCAAGATGGGTGACGCCGGCCTGATTTTCAATTTTGGCAATAATGGGGATTACGGTTGAATTCTCAATCAGAATTTCACGCATTCTGTAAATATCATCCGCACACTGGATAAATGAGGCGGCGATATAATCAACATCGTTATCACCAGCAAAGCTTAGTTCTCTGACAACATCATCACGATTTTCGGGGCTGACAGCACTCATTGCCAGTTGGGTTTCAGGTAGATTAACACTTTTGGCGTTACCCAGCTGGCCACCATGAACAACCCGGCAGTGGATAACATTGTCGGTTACCTTTTCAACTTCAAGTTCAATGGCGCCATCATCAAGCAGAACAGGGGTGCCTGGTGAGACTTCCTGAGGTAATTTTTTATAGGTGATCGAAACGCCAGTATGGTTGCCTTTGCGGTCATCGGTGTAGAGGCTAAACATTTCGCCGCGTGACAGAGTGTTGGAATCGCTATCTATCTGGCCAGTGCGAATTTCTATGCCACGAGTATCAATCATAATGGCAATATTTTTACTCAGTTCACTGGCTGCGGTACGCAGTATTTTTATTTGCTGGCGATGTTGTTCCAGCGTGCCATGTGACAGGTTAAGTCGTGCCACATTCATGCCGGCATCAATCATTGCTTTGAGTGTCTCCACGGTGGAGCACGCCGGACCGACAGTGGCAATAATTTTGGTTTTTCTCACGGCTGTGGAGGGTGAAGAGTTTGCCGATGGTTGCTTAGTGCCCATAATATAATGTCATTTGGTTAAATACTGACATTGTACATGGTGCCTGATGCTGTGTCATGCCGGGCAGACAGGCTACCGGGCATGATTTAGTGAGGTTCAGGCTTCAATAGCCACACGCATTTTATTGAGTGCGTTTTTTTCTAACTGACGAATTCGCTCAGCGGATACGTTAAATTCCGCTGCCAGCTCATGCAAGGTTGCTTTATTGTCATTTAACCAGCGGCGCCTGATAATAATCTGACTGCGTTCATCCAGGGTTTTGAGTGAATGACTCATCAGTCTCAATTCCTGTGATTTTGAATCATTAAGCTCCAGTTGTTGTGCCGGGTCAGCACGTCCATCGGTTAAACAGGCAGCCGGGGTAAAGCTGTATTCGTCATCATCTTTTTCTGGTGCGTCAAAAGTGATGTCATTGCCGCTTAAACGTGATTCCATTTCCAGTACGGTCTCAGGTTTAACGCCTAATGTCTGCGCAACCTCTTCAACTTCTTTATGGTTAAACCAGCCCAGGCGTTTCTTGGAGCTACGTAGTTTAAAAAACAGTTTACGTTGTGGTTTGGTGGTGGCGACTTTAACGATACGCCAGTTGCGTAACACAAATTCATGGATTTCAGATTTAATCCAGTGGACGGCGTAGGAAATCAGTCGTACTTCATGACTGGCTGAAAAGCGTTTAACCGCTTTCATTAAACCGATATTACCTTCCTGAATAAGGTCGCTCAGGGGTAACCCATACCCCATATAACCACGTGCAATTTTTACCACAAAACGTAGGTTGGATAAAATAAGTTGTTGTGCGGCAGCCAGATCATTGTCTTTTTCCAGCTGAATAGCCAGTTCACGTTCTTCGCTTGCACTAAGTACCGGCACACTGTTTATCTGCCGGATATAAGCATCCAGATTACCCGCTGAAAGGCTGGTTGCCTGAAGTGTAGGAACTAATGTGTGTGTCATGTCTTTTTCTCTCATCGTTTAATTTTAGCACTCAAATGATCAGAGTGCTAATAAATAAAAAAGTTCATAAGAAATGACTAATACTGAGAGTTTTCTCTTATCAGGTTGTTATAGGGGCATCTGGTCGTGTTTTCAAACTGTCAGGTTGAATTTTAATCAGGGTGGTTACCTTTTAATCAGGGTGGTTAAATTTTAAAGGGCGGCCGATTGCTAATCAGACCGGCTCAATATCTTTCAGGTGACGTGAGACTGCTAGCCAGGAGCCTCCTAAGCCTAACAGGCAACTTATTGATATTAATATTAATATTTGTGACAGGCTGGGGCCGCTTAACTGAAAGCTACTATGATATAACAATGTCAGTCGGTGTACCGGGGGGGCGATGAGCATAAAGGAAAAACTGCTGAGTAAACCGGCCAGTAATCCGCCGAGCAAACCATACCAGAGCCCGGCATAGAGAAACGGACGTCGAATAAAGGCATCGGAAGCACCAATGAGTTTGGCAACTTCGATTTCTGCACGTCGATTTTGAATATCCAGACGAATCGTATTGCCAACGATGAGTAGTACGGCCAGAGCGAGTAATGAGCCCAGTACCCAGATACTGCGATTGGCGATTTCAAGCAGTGCGAACAGTCGTTTGACCCACTGTATATCCAGTTGAGCCAGTTCAATCTGATTTTCATTTTGCAGATGTTGCAGTAACTGCGTGGTTTTTAGTGGCTGTGCAGAGTCAATATCGGGTTGAATAACCAGTACAATGGGTAGTGGGTTGGTGTTTAGAAATTTAAGTGCATCATTAAAACCGGACGTTTTTTTAAATTCAGCCAGCCCGGTTTGCTTATCAATAAGTTTTACTGAGCGAATATCTTTGTTCAGACGCAGGCGGCCAACTAATATCTGTGCCTGTTGTTTATTTACCTGTGGGTAAAGAAAGGCTGAAATCTGTGTTGAACTATCCCAGTGGGCGCTGAGTTGGCTCAGGTTATTGATTGCCACATATAGGCTTATGGGTAAAGTGAGTGCAATCGCAATCACGGCAACAGTCATTAAGGTAGCAATCGGTTGTCGATACAGACGTCCGAGACTGGCTAAAGTTACCTGTAGATGGTTGAGTAGCCAGGCCATTAAACGCGAGTTGCGGTGTTTCTGTCTACGCACGGTCAGGCCGGATGATAATAGGGAAGGGTATTATTGCTGACCTTGCCGTCCTGCAGGCTAATTACCGGGGTGCCCATGGCGCGGATAAGATCAAGGTTGTGGCTGGCGATGAGTACACTGGTACCAACCTGATTGAAACGTGCAAATAGCTGCATCACATCGCGGGATAAATCCGGGTCCAGGTTACCGGTGGGTTCGTCGGCAAGTAACAGCGCTGGTTTATGAACAATGGCTCTGGCGATTCCAACGCGTTGTTGCTCACCGCCGGAAAGGGTAATTGGCGCAGCTTTTTCTTTATGTAGCAGGCCAACCTGATTAAGTGCTGCTCGTACCCGTTTTTGTATTTCCTTATGGCGATAACCCTGAATCACCAGCGGCATGGCCACATTATCAAAAACAGGGCGGTCATAGAGCAGGTGATGATTCTGAAAGATAATGCCGATATTGCGGCGAATATAAGGGATATGTCGATTGCGGATATTGTTTAAGTTAACGCCGTCAAGATAAATGCGGCCTCGAGTTGGCCGTTCAATGATGGCAATCAGTTTTAACAGCGTGCTTTTGCCTGCGCCGGAATGGCCGGTAAGAAAGGCCATCTGCCCCTTTGGTAGGCGCAGGTTGATCCGCTTCAGGGCATCATGGCTGCCTGCATAACGTTTACTGACATTATCAAAGTGAATCATCGTTTTTTTCAGGATCGTGCTTCAGGATTATTCCAGTAATGCCTCAACAAATTCATCCGCATGAAACGGGCGCAGGTCATTAATGCCTTCGCCCACACCAATAAAACGTACCGGCAGCTTAAGTGTTTCAGCAATAGAAAACAGAATGCCGCCTTTTGCGGTACCATCAAGTTTGGTGACGGCCAGTCCTGTCAGGCCAATACTGTGATGAAACTGTTCGGCCTGGTGGAGGGCATTTTGCCCAAAACCTGCATCCATAACTAGCAGGGTTTCATGCGGTGCGTTGGGGTCAATTTTAGCTAATACCCGCTTAATTTTCTTTAATTCTTCCATTAAATTATCCTGAGTGTGCAAGCGTCCGGCGGTATCAGCAATGACGACATCAATTTTTTTTGAACTTGCTGATTCTACAGCGTCAAAGATAACCGAAGCTGGGTCGGCACCGGTACCCTGAGCGACCACAGGCACGGCATTACGTTTACCCCATTCCTGTAGTTGTTCAACCGCAGCTGCGCGAAAGGTATCCCCTGCTGCAAGTAAGACACTTTTGCCCTGTTGTTTAAAAAAGTTGGCAAGTTTACCAATACTGGTGGTTTTGCCGGTGCCATTGATACCAACGACAAGAATTACAAAAGGACGAGTATTTTCATCCAGAATTAATGCTTGTTCGCAGGGTTGTAATATTAATTTCATTACTTCTGCGAGGGTATGATGCAGGGCGGCTTCATTATTAATGGCTTTGCGGGAAAGGTTATTATGCAGGGCATCGATAATCGTGCTGGTTGCATCCATACCGACGTCAGCGCTGAGCAGACGGGTTTCGAGGTCATCAATCATCGCTGCGTTGATACTTTTTTTGCCGAGTATAAAATCTGCCATACTGTCAGCAAAGCCACGACGGGTTTTGGCCAGTGATGAACTCAACCCAACCGGTTTGGATTCACTGGCCGATGCAGAGGATTGAACGCTACCTGTATTATGATCTTCCTGTCTGCTGGCAGAGCGAGTGTTAGCGGGTGTTGTGGATGAATCGACTTTTCTGGATTTACGTTTAATAAAACTGAACATAATTTTTATGGATGATTTTTAAGGTAAAATAGATGAATTATGATTTAACTGGACAGATGATTTAACCTGATAGCTTATCCTATCATCACTCAACGGATTATGTGAGAAAACTTAGAGAATACCCATCATTAGAGAATACCCATATATGAAAATGAAATTAATATTAACCACAATAGCCGTGTTGCTGCTAACACTGGATTCACCCGCTTTTGCCGCACACCAGAATGCAACCCCGGCTAACAAAACTGCTATACAGAAACAGACCGCCGTACAGAAACAAGCTGTGCAGAAAAAGTCAGCACATAAACCTGTCGCTAAAAGCAGGACGGTACAGAGCTACCGCCTGGCGAATGGTTTGAAAGTGCTGGTCATCGAAAATCATCGGGCACCAGTGGTGGTTTCACAGCTATGGTACAAAGTGGGTTCGAGCTATGAACATGGTGGCATTACCGGGATTTCCCACATTGTTGAGCACATGATGTTTAAGGGAACGCCCACCTATCCTGCGGGTAAATTTTCGGAGATTATAGCTGCTAATGGAGGTACTGAGAATGCTTTTACCGGGCAGGATTATACGGCTTATTTTCAGCAAATCTCCAACACAAAACTGGCGCTGTGTTTCAAGCTGGAAGCCGACCGGATGCAGCACCTTTCTTTAAAAGCCGCTGATTTCAGTAAAGAAATTGAAGTGATTAAGGAAGAGCGCCGGATGCGAACCGATGACAAACCCACTGCATTGCTGGGTGAGCGGTTTAATGCCATGGCGTTTACCAGCAGTGCCTATCATCATCCGGTTATTGGCTGGATGGAAGACCTGAATGCGATTACTGTCAAAGATGTACGTAAATGGTATCACGCCTGGTATGCGCCGAATAACGCTACCCTGGTTGTGGATGGTGATGTGGTCGCTGGTGATGTTTTTCGTCTGGCGAAAAAGTATTTTGCTGCCATCCCGGCGAGAAAATTACCAGAGCAAAAACCTCGCCATGAAGTAAAACAATATGGCACTAAGCGGATTACTGTGGAAGTGCCGGCGAAAGTCCCGTATTTGATGATGGGCTACAAAGTGCCGGTACTATTAAATGTAAAATATAAAGCGGATGTTTATGCACTGGATGTGCTGGCAGGTATCCTCGATGGGGGTAACAGTGCGCGTTTGAGTAAAGACCTGGTTCGAGGCCAGCAAATTGCCACCAGTGCCAGTGCCGGTTACAGTATGACGGAAAAACACGAAACCCTGTTTACACTTTCAGCACTGCCAAATAAAGGCGTGACGATGGCAAAACTTGAGGCGGCACTACATAAAGAAGTGGAAACGGTGCAAACCACGCTGGTGAATAAAAAAGAACTGGAAAGAGTGAAAGCGCAGGTGGTGGCCGCCAATATTTATCAGCAGGATTCCAGTTTTTATCAGGCTATGCAGGTAGGTATGTTAGAGACAGTGGGACTACCCTGGCAGACAAAAGATAAATATATTAAGGCCATTCAGGCGGTCACTGCAAAACAGGTGCAGCAGGTAGCAAAAAAATATCTGGTAGAAACCGGGTTAACGGTTGGTGTGTTGAAACCACTGCCTATCAATGCAAAACAAAAAGCCATACTGGATAACAGTGCGCTGACAGGAGGTAGTTATGTACGTTAAGCAACCTCTTTATACTTTTCTATTTTGCGGGAAGAATGACTTAATGATGAAACAGATAAAAACCGTTTTTTTAATTTTAACAATGAGTTTATTGTTGTTAAACAGCCTGCAGGCACAGGCAACCCCGAAAATTCAGACATGGACAACCAGCAATGGTGCCAGGGTTCTGTTTGTTCCCTCCACAACCTTGCCTATGGTGGATGTGCGGGTTGTTTTTGATGCAGGCAGTGCGCGTGATGCGGGTCACAGTGGTCTGGCGGTGTTGACCAATGGTTTGCTGGCGGAAGGTGCAGCGAAGATGAGCTCTCAGGCCATTGCGGAAGCGTTTGAATCGGTAGGTGCACAATTTGATAATGATGCTTTGCGGGATATGGCCATTGTGAGTTTGCGAAGTCTGACGGATAAAAAATACCTGACCAAAGCCATGACAACTTTCCGCAAGGTGCTAACCCGGCCAGATTTTCCACCACGAGCATTTGGGCGTGTGTTAAAACAGATGAAAGTGGATGTACGAGCCGGTGAACAGTCACCAGGGAGCATTGCCAGTAAAGCTTTTTACCGGGCAATTTATGGTAAACATCCCTATGCATCGCCGGTTTCTGGTACGTTGGACAGTTTAAATAAATTAACGGTTAATGAGGTACGAATTTTTTATCAAAAATATTATGTAGCAAAAAATGCCACCATTGCGATTGTTGGTAAGCTGACACGTGCTCAGGCTGAAACGCTGGTTAAGCGATTAATGTCATCCTTACCCGCCGGTGAAAAAGCGCCCGCTTTGCCACCGGTTAAACCACTGACAGCGGCCAAAACCATCCGCATTAACTTTCCTTCCAGCCAGACGCATATTCTTGAAGGACAGGTGGGGGTGAAACGTGGTGACAGGGATTATTTTGATCTGTATATGGGTAATCAGCCGTTTGGTGGCAGTGGTTTTTCTTCACGTCTGGTAAAAGTTATTCGTGAACAAAATGGTCTGGTTTACAGCGTTTACAGTTATTTTGCACCTATGCGTGTTGCCGGACCGTTTGTTATGGGTATGCAGACCCGTACCGCTAAAGCGGACAAAGCGTTGGGCTTATTGAATGCGCAATTAAAAAAATATCTGCTTCATGGCCCGACCAAAGCTGAACTTAAACAAAGTAAAGAGAATGTTATCGGTAGTTTTCCATTGAGTCTGGACAGTAACAGTAAATTACTGGGTTATATAGCAATGATAGGTTTTTATCATTTACCGATTGATTATCTGGATCACTTTGTTGATAATGTCAAAGCGGTCAAACTTGCCGATGTTGATGCGGCGCTGAAACGTCGTTTACACGCAGATAAAATGGTGACGGTTATTGTCGGAAAATTAAAGTAGTTACTAAGTAACGACTCAGCTAAGCGCTGAAATGAGCCAGCTCTGCGTTAAAAAATGGACATTTACCCATGTAAACTCACATTTTTTTCCTTAATCTGACTCATTTCAGCGGCAATCTGAGCAGTTACTGTTACATTTGGCTACTTACTGAGTAGTTATGTTACTTACAGCTTTATATTCAGGCGGGGGTATGAGCAGGCGAGATAGCTGTCGAATTATTGCCGGCAAATGGCGGGGACGGAAAATTCAGTTTCAGGATGCTGAAGGGCTGCGCCCAACCACTGACCGTATTCGTGAAACCCTGTTTAACTGGCTACAGCCGGAACTGGCTGGCAGTTGCTGTCTGGACTGTTTTGCCGGTAGTGGTGCACTGGGTTTTGAAGCGGCCTCACGTGGTGCTGCACAGGTATTGATGCTGGAGAAAAATCCGCAGACAGTACGTTTTCTGCAAGCAAACAAGCAGGTATTATCCGCAACTATGGTCAAGCTGTACAAAACTGATAGCTTGCAGTGGCTGGCTGCTGTCAGTGAGAAAGCAGACAAACCAGCCTGTAATATTATTTTTCTTGATCCGCCGTATCAGTCGAATTTATTGCAGAAAAGCTGCTCGCTACTGGTTCGGTCAACATTATTACAGCCTGATACCAGGATTTACCTTGAACATGCACGGACGGATACGCTAACCTTACCTGACAGCTGGCAGTGTCTGAAGAGTAAAACTGCCGGACAGGTTGTATATAAACTTTTTTTAGTAAGTTAAATTGCGATTTGTATAAATTGTAACCTGCAACGCAAAAATTGCTGGAATATGAAGTTCAGGGGGCCATTGTGTTGTACAAACGATGTGTTTGCTGATGAATGGGGGCTATGGTGTCAGTTATTGCAGTTTATCCGGGTACTTTCGATCCTGTGACCAATGGTCATACTGATTTAATCGGGCGTGCGGTTAATTTATTTGAAACCGTGATCGTCGCCATTGCCGCTAATCCGGCAAAAACGCCATTATTTGACCTACGTCAACGCGTTTTAATGGCACAACAGATATTATCAGATTTTGACAATGTTGAAGTTTGTGGCTTTTCGGGGCTGCTGGTTGATTATGCCAGACAACGTCACGCCAGGGTAATTTTACGTGGTTTGCGTGCGGTATCCGATTTTGAGTTTGAAATGCAGCTGGCAAGTATGAACCGTAAGCTGGATCATTCGATTGAAACAGTTTTTATGACACCAGGTGATGAAACCAGTTTTATTTCCTCGTCGCTGGTAAAGGAAATTGCGCTGCATGGTGGCGATGTCTCTCAGTTTGTGCATAAAAGTATTGCGGCACAACTTAAAAACATTAAAGATAGTTTATAATAGAAACCTTTGCTTAATCTGATATATATCTGCGATCATGCCTTCAGATTATGTGTTAATTTTTTGTGAGTATAAATAATGGCATTAATGATTACTGATGAATGCATCAACTGTGATGTGTGTGAACCCGAATGTCCTAATGAGGCAATTAGCCCGGGTGATGAAATTTATGAGATTGATCCCGATCTGTGTACAGAATGTGTGGGGCATTATGAAACCTCACAATGTGTCGAGGTTTGCCCTGTTGACTGCATTCCACATGATCCAGATCATGTAGAAACAAAAGAAGAATTGATGGAAAAATACAAGCGCCTGTCAGGGGAATAAGTGTTGATGAGATAATTCATTGTATTTATCTCTGGGGGTGGCTGAACAGACTTAATTAGCTCGCACTTGTGCTTAAGAAACCTCTGGATAAGCGATGAATAGACATCTTGCCCATATAAAATTATTTATGGAAACAGCCTGCTTCAGCATGGTGAAACGTCATAATAGTATCACTATTATGTATGTTCCACGCCGTGAAGCAGGCTATTTTAATTCCCCAACGGTTCAATACGGATCTATAACCAAACTGTCTGTTCGGCGCTTGCTTAAATTTCTCTGTTTGTATGTTCTGCTCGTTTTCGCTATTTCTCACTCACTGCTGGTTTCTGCGCAAATAGCAGAAGCAGCGCCGTCTGCGCAGGCGGCAGTGGCATCTGCACATCCGCTGGCAACTCAGGCGGGTATCCATATTCTTAATCAGGGTGGTAATGCCTTTGATGCAGCGGTTGCGGTGACTAGTACGCTGGCAGTGGTAGAACCTTATAGCTCCGGTCTTGGTGGCGGTGGTTTCTGGTTGTTGCATCAGGCAGAAACCGGGCGGGATAGTATGCTCGATGGACGTGAGCGCGCACCTTTGCGAGCATCCAGAAATATGTATCTGGATAAGCAGGGCAAGGTTATCCCGGGTGCTTCCATGACCGGGCCATTGGCATCGGGTATTCCAGGGGTACCCGCCGCGCTGGTATATCTGGCGAAAAAATATGGCAAACTGCCACTCGCGCAGACGCTGGCACCGGCCATCAGGCTGGCACGTAAGGGTTTTCGGGTTGATGCCTACTATCAACGTATGGCGCGTTTCAGACTGGCAGATTTGCGTCGTTTCAAAAACACTCGCAGGATATTTTTAAAGCAGGGTAAGGTTCCTGAAATTGGGACTTTAATTAAACAACCTGCACTGGCCGCCACGCTGGAAAAGATCGTTAAACAGGGTAAAGATGGATTTTATACCGGTAAAACAGCATGGAATATGGTGAAATCTGTGCGTCATCATGGTGGCATCTGGACGCTGAAAGATCTGGCTACTTATAAAGTAATCGAACGCAGTCCTGCTGTTGCCTATTATAAAGGGATGAAGCTGGTCACGGCCTCCCTGCCTTCATCTGGTGGTCTGGTGCTGACGGAAATGCTGCATATTCTGGCAAAATTTGATATTGAATCGGCATCGCCAGTACAACGTGTGCATCTGCTGGTTGAGGCTATGCGTATGGCTTATCGTGACCGGGCTGAGTATATGGGTGACCCGGACTATGTCGATGTGCCAGAAGATTATTTGCGCTCGGAAAAACATACCATGGAAATGGTGCATCGTATTTCAGCTTCTCATGCCACTCCCAGCAGTCAGCTAAAGCAACTGGCAGCACCAACAGGCGCCGGTACCGATACCACCCATTTTTCCATTGTCGATAAATCGGGTAACCGGGTTGCGGCCACTTTATCTATTAATTATCCATTCGGTTCCTGTTTTGTTGCGGGGGACAGCGGGGTTTTGCTTAACGATGAAATGGATGATTTTTCAGCCAAACCCGGTGTACCGAATGTTTATGGACTGGTTGGCACGCAGGCAAATGCCATTGCACCGGGTAAACGGATGTTATCGAGCATGAGTCCCAGTTTTGCTGAAACCCGGGATCGTATTGCTGTTGTGGGTACACCCGGCGGCAGCCGGATTATTACCATGGTGTTACGTGCTGTGCTGGATTTTTATCGCGGCGCCTCGGCACAGCAAATGGTGGCGTTGGGGCGTTATCATCATCAGTATTTGCCCGATAAAATTTTTTATGAACCGGGAGTGTTTGATAAAAAATTACAAACAGCATTAAAAAAGATGGGTTATGTCCTGCAAAAACTGGATTCAACGTATGGCAATATGCAGGTTGTTGTGGTGAATAAAAAAACCGGTAAAGTTGAAGCGGCTGCAGATAAACGCGGCATTGGCCGTGCTATGGTATTGCCCTGATCTGTCGATACAGCGGCAATCACTTTGGTGATGAGATTGGGTTTTGCCATGGATTATGTCCTGTTCAAATGCTTTTTTATGGTGATATTTAATGTTTCCAGCGTCACTGGCTTTATTATATGGTCATTCATGCCGACATTCAGTGCCTTTATTTTTTTCTCGGGAAACGCATCGGCAGTTAAAGCAATAATGGGTAGTTGATGATTGCCCTGTGCCCTGATAGTTGCGGCAAGTTCGTAGCCATCAAGCAATGGCATATTAATATCGGTTAATAACAGGTTGTATGGATTCTGTGTAAGTTTTTCCAGTGCTTCCTTGCCGTTGTGTACCATATCCGCAGTATAACCGAGTGTATTGAGCTGATTAATAATCAGTGTCTGATTTGTCGGGTTATCTTCGGCCACCAGTATTTTGATGTTTTTGTCAATGTCTGTAGTCAGCGTTTTTTCAACGCTTTGACTATCATCTTTTTCCACGGTTATCGGGTACAGGTGGCCGCGTAATTCTATCCAGAATTCACTTCCAGTATTAAGCGTACTTTGTGCGCCGATTTTTCCGTCCATCATTTCCATTAACTGTTTACTAATCGATAAACCAATGCCAGTTCCCTCAATGGTTGATGCAGCATTAAGGCGATTAAATGGCTGGAATAATTCATTAATTAAATCGGCTTCAATACCTTTTCCAGTATCCGTAATACTAATGCGTAAATAGTCGTTATTTTCATTAATGTGAATAGAAACTGAGCCGTGTGGGACATTATATTTAATCGCGTTACTGAGCAGATTAAGCATTACCTGTTTAAGTCGGGTGTAATCGGCAATAACAAAACCATTAATGTTTGTATTAATATTCAGTGTAACGGTGAACTGGTCAGCCAGGGGTGCCATCATAGTCTGACAGTCCTGAATTATCTTAGCCACAGAAACCTGTTCCATCGATAAATGTAAATAACCTTTTTCAATCCGTGCCAGGTCAAGAATCTGATTAACCAGTTCGAGTAATAAATTACCTGCATTACTGATTTCATTAATATGTGAATATTGTTTCTCAGTCATAGATTTTTCATATTTGAGTAACTGAGTAAAGCCTAAAATGGCATTGAGTGGTGTACGCAACTCATGTGACATACTGGAAAGAAAGTCAGACTTGGCCTGATTGGCTTTTTCCGCTTCTTCTTTTGAAGCGATCAAGGCGCGTTCATTTTGCAGCTTTTCAGAAATATCGAGTGCCATGGCAGCAATACCAACGATTTCACTATTATGCTGAGTGAGTGGCGTTATAAACCATTCGCAGGATATATTTTTTTCATCATGGGTTTTATTTTCAATAATTACTCCATTAACCGGTTCAAGTTTCTGCAGTTCATTCCATAATTTCTCGACGGTATCATTATTATCTCTGGGTAAAATCAGGTGCATAAAATCCTGCCCGATAGCTTCTTTTGCACTATAGCCGAATATTCTTTCCGCCGCTTTATTCCATTCATTTATCTTTCGATCCATGCCAAATTCCATGGTGGCTAATGGTGTTTGCTGTAAATGCAACAGCTGTTTCTGGTGCATGACTTCAATGGCACGTTCTCTTATGTCCGTTTCTATACGCAGGCGTATATTCTGTTGTGTGGTTTTAAATATACGTTTGCCTGCTGAAAATGAAAACAGAATAAACAGGCCGATAACCAGGGATGTTTGCAGTGAAAGTGGGCGTTGATCAAATAGCAGTCGTAAAGCCAGCAGAAAACTGGAGGGTATCAAGAAGAGTGTAATCGACTCCCAGCGATACGTTAAAGAGGATAATGAACCGGCAATAATACCTACCAGGCAGATGACTGAGAAATAAAAATACTGTATATCAGCAGAGTAACCTAACCAGGGTAATAATCCCCAGAAGATGCCACCCATGGCCGCGCCGATAAAAAAATGTTTACACCAGTATGACTGCTGCTGTTTTTCAGCTGAACTATGGATAAAAAGGTAGGTATCAATACTGCGAATTAAAAGTATCAGCGAGATGCCTGTAAACCATATATTCAGATCTAAGGCAGAATCAGCATGATCCCGAAGTACCAGATAAACGATCAGAGCAATAATAAAAGAAGCAAAAAAAGAAAAAGGTGTCGCTGAATAAAGTAGCCGTACTTCTTCATTGTGGATACGTTTTTCCAGCTGGACGCTGTCTGAATTGTTGTATGTTAGTTGCATGAGCTGATTTTGCTGTTTTTATCAACGACTTTTACAGAATAAATAATAGTCTAAAATTCACAGATGGCGTTTAAATGTAGCTCTTTATCGGTAAACGGGTGGGTAAAAGATATATTATCTGCATGTAATAACATTCTTGTTTCCTTTTCCTGATTGTTGCCATATAAAGTGTCACCAATGATTGGATGACCCATAGCTGCACAATGAACCCGTAACTGGTGAGTGCGGCCGGTTTCCGGTTTTAATAATAACCGGGTGTATTCGTCTGTGCGTTCGGTGACCTGCCACCGGGTTATGGCTGATTTGCCATGCTGATAGTCAACAATCTGAACCGGCCGATTATCGATATCACAGCGTAATGGAAATTTTATGACGCCCTCATCTTCTTCCAGCCACTGTGGTACCAGAGCAATATATTCTTTTTGAATTTTTCTATCGTGGAATAGTCTGTTTAGTGCGCGTTGTGATTCTATACCAACACCAAATAGCATAATGCCTGATGTCAGACAGTCGAGGCGATGGACAATTTTTGCCTGTGGCTCAATTTTTAGCAGGCGCGAAATAGCACAATCCTGTTTTTCCGGCCCAATGCCTGGCACAGACAGTAACGCTGGCGGTTTATTAATGGCGATAATGGTTTCGTCCTGATAAATAATTTTAATTGTCATGGTTACAGATAGTCATGGTTATAAATAATTAAGTTATGGTTATAAATAATAGTGGGTAACAGTAGCTCGATTATAGTGGGTTGATAAAGCAGATTAATAACAGCAGATTGATAAACGAGTATTGTTTTATTGCCAGCCCGCCACATCACGATTGTGAAACCGGTAGCCTTTATAACTGAAAATAGCCCCATCGGGGGTTATTTTATACAATTTAAGGTCATCAATAACATAATCGCCTTCCTCCAGATAGCGGTTATTGATAACAATACTTCGTTGCAGGGGATTTTTTGAATAAACATGTGCAGAGATGACGATGGATGGCAGGCTACGGGCTATTTTGGCAGGTAAATCAGCCTGCTCAATAATTTTTAGCCTATGCCTGGTCGGTGCAGATTGATTGTTCAGCATGGGTGCTACTGTTCTTTTATTCGCCGTTACCTGGTCGTTGGCTGGTTTTGGTGATTTATGTTTTGCGGCCTTTAAATGACGGTTTATCTCTGCTGGTTTAACAACTGTATCTGGTTGTTTGACAGCGGTAGTCTGTCTGGCGAGGGTAGTTGGGTGAGGTTTATCCACCTGTCTGTTTGTGCTCTGCTTGAGGATGGATTCTGCTGCAAGCTGTGGTTGTGTGGTGGTGGATTTTGCAGAATAGATATGATGCGGTTTGTTGTTGTGATAAAAAAGATAAAAACTCATTACCACAACGTTGAGTAAAACAGCAGCGATAAGCACATAGGGCCAGATGCGATTTTTTTCCTTACGGTATAACAGACTGGAAGAATGTATCGTCTGAACATCGGGAACACTACCATGCCCGCGTTCGTGTTCGGATTTTTTTAGTGCATCTAATATATATGACATAGTATGTTAAGGAATAATGTTTACGAACCAGTCTTACTGACTGAGTAAAGGCACTGCCAGGCCCAGTGCTGAGTTAAGGTGGATAATGGTAGCAGGGCCGACAACACCATCGGCACTAAGTTGTTGTTGCGTCTGAAACTGTTTTACTGCCTGTATTATCTTACCCTGATAAAGTTTGTTATTGTCAGCGGTAAAGGCTGTTTGATCAATATTGGCAATACTGCGTGCCAGCCATTGTACAATCTTGCCGTGCTGGCCCGGGGCGATTGCTTTATGGTAAGTGGCTGGTCGTTGCCATAACAGGGTATAGTGTCCAAGCCAGTGTTGATCGAGTATTTCTGTATGGATTTGAAGCCGATTTTTATTGATATAAAGTGTGGCAATATCCTGTTTGAGATGTACCAATGTGGCGTAGCAGCTTTTCCCTGAACGGGTAAAAAGTTTTAATACTGCCGGTCGGTTATACCTTCGTAAACTATGCAGATTGCCCTGTTTATATAAACAGCTTAGCCCATGATTCGTTGCCTGTTTGCAGGCAGTGGCTGAACGCTGGCTGTCATAATTCAGTTTCCACTGCTTGAACAACTGCTGCCAGGCGGCTACCTGGCTGGTATCGGGGCTTTGTTCGATTAAGGTATTAAATGCTACTGTATTCAATAATGCAGCTTGCTTGCCCACCGATGCCTGCGTATGTGTTTTTACTCCAGTTCGCATTGATGATACTGCGGGTATTTCTGTTTGTGGTGGTGTCGATGATGCTATGGAGGGCTTACCGGGCGTTGTTATATTATTAACCACTGGGGTAGAACCTGAAGAGGAAGGTTTTGATGTTAGTGTGTTGGTTGCGGCTTTTGTTGATAAGGAAGGCAGCGGGTTTTTCCTGGCTGCCTGATTCTGGTGGGCAGTGGTTTGCTGATGGCGATAGGGGTTAAATTGCAGTAGCGACATAATCAATATAGCCAGTATCAGCAGAGCAAAAGCAATAACATATTTTTTAGATTTTGCCTGTTGTTTTTCTACCTTATGTAATTCACCAAAGACTTCCCTGGCCGCTTTATTCAGAATGCGGGGTTCAACTTTATAACAATTTTCAACATAACAGCCCAGTAAAGCCCGGTCACAGATAATATTGATCAGCCTGGGAATACCACCACTTAACCGGTAAAGTTTATGGATAGTGGTCGCAGGGAAAATCTGCATATTCTGACCGGCGGTAGCCAGTCGATGATTAATGTAGGCACTTAATTCATCACGTGACAGCGGCTGCAGATGGTAACGTGCAGTAATGCGTTGTGCCAGCTGACGTAATTCCGGTTTTGCCAGTATCTCAAGCAGTTCTGGCTGACCCAGAATAATAATCTGCAATAATTTATGTTGCTCGGTTTCAAGATTGGTAAGCAGGCGTAACTGTTCCAGTACCGCAGTGCTTAGATTCTGCGCTTCATCAATAATTAAAACGGTATGTTCATTTCTGGCATTATGCTCAATAAGAAAGTGGTTGATGCGGTCAGTAAATATTTTAATGCTTTTATCGGTGTCTGGATAATGGATGTTTAGTTCATCACAGATACTTTCAAGTAATTCAAGCTCACTGATTTTGGGGTTAAGTACCAGTGCAATATTGACTTTCTCGGGTACCTGTTCAAGCAGGCAGCGGCATATTGTGGTTTTGCCGGTGCCTACTTCGCCGGTTAACAATATACAGCCACCATTGCTGTTGAGGCCATAAACCAGATGCGCCAGGGCATCACGATGCTGCGCCGTCATATACAGATAACGTGGGTCAGGGGCGATGGAGAAAGGGCTTTCTTTAAAGCCGAAATACGTGTTGTACATGATTAAAATTCAGCGGCTGATTCTTCACTGATAAATAAAAGTCTGATTATATCAGCTTAGCCGGATGCCTGGCGCTGGTGGTTAATTTTTCCCCGCTGAAGCAGGCATGGAAGTCAATGGATGAATAGATTAAGATTGTTGTTACTTCATTTCAATATCGAGCTGGTATGTCTGATTCTGATTTTGCACCGCTGCTGCAACCATTAGACCTTGGTTTTACCCGCCTGCAGAACCGGATAATGATGGGTTCGATGCATACTGGTCTGGAAGATGAAAGGGGCGGTTATAAAAAACTGGCTGCCTTTTATCTTGAACGTGCACGCGCCGGAGTGGGTTTAATTGTTACCGGTGGTGTATCGCCCACCTTGCGTGGCAGACTCTCGCCTTTTGCGTCCCAGTTAAGTTTCCCCTGGCAGGTATATAAACACCGCCATGTCACACAGGCGGTGCATCTGACGCAGACTAAAATCTGCCTGCAGTTATTACATGCCGGTCGTTATGGTTATCATCCATTCTGTCAGGCACCTTCGGCCATTCAATCCCCGATTTCACCATTTAAGCCTGGCGCAATGTCGGTCAGACAGATAAAAAAAACCATACAGGCATTTGCGCACAGTGCTGAACTGGCAAAAAAAGCCGGTTATGATGGCGTCGAAGTAATGGGATCCGAAGGTTATCTTATTAACCAGTTTGCCTGTCGTCATACTAATAAACGTGAGGACAAATGGGGCGGCTCGCTGCAAAACCGGATTCGATTTTCTGTCGAGATTGTTCGTGAAATTCGACAACGTGTGGGTTATGACTGGATTATTATTTACCGTCTGTCGATGCTGGATTTGCTGTCTGATGGCAATACCTGGGCTGAAATCGTCCTGCACGCCAAAGCGATTGAAGCCGCCGGAGCCAGTATGATTAATACCGGTATTGGCTGGCATGAAGTACGAATTCCCACTATCGCCTCAATTGTTCCGGCAGCGGCATTTAGCTGGGTAACGAAAAAACTCAAAGCAGAGGTTAATCTGCCACTAATTACTTCAAACCGGATTAATCGGCCTGAAGTTGCTGCTGCCTGCCTGCACAATAATGAGGCCGACATGGTGTCGCTGGCACGGCCTTTTCTGGCCGATGCACAATGGGTGAAAAAAATACAGCACAACCAGATAGCATTAATTAATACCTGTATTGCCTGTAATCAGGCCTGCCTGGATCATGTGTTTAATAATCAGCAGGCCAGTTGTCTGGTGAATCCGTTTGCCTGTTATGAAACAAAATACGTCATTCAGCGAGTGGAAAACCCCGGCACAGTGATTATTATCGGTTTAGGTGTGGCCGGTTTGTCCTGTGCATTAACAGCTGCAAAACGTGGTCATAAGGTTATTGCTTATGATGCGGGTGGAGCGGGTGGGCAGTTTAATCTGGCAGCCAGAATACCCGGTAAGGAAGATTACCGTTTCACGGTCAGGTATTTTCTTAATCAGCTTGAAAAATATAAGGTAGCATTGCACCTGCATAAAAAAGTGACCTTCGAGGATTTGCGAAATAACCATGCCGATGCCATTGTCATTGCCACCGGGGTGACGCCGAGATTGCCACAAATCGAAGGTATTGATCACGCCTCGGTGATGAATTATGAAGATGCCATTTGTGGTAAAAAAGATCCGGGGCAGAAAGTTGCCATTATTGGCGCTGGCGGTATAGGCTTTGATGTGGCGGAAAAACTGCTTAACTTCTCCTCACAATATAACTGGTATCAGCATTGGGGTATTGACTGTGAATATAAAAATGCGGGTGGTCTGTTAACACAGCCGGTTGAAGATCATAGTCAACGACGTATCTATCTGTTGCAAAGGAAAAATGAAAAACCCGGTAAAAATCTGGGGAAAACCACCGGCTGGGTGCATCGACTGAGTTTGAAAAAAGCCGGTGTTGAGATGCTTGCTGGCGTACAATATAAAAAAATTGATGATGCCGGCCTGCATTTACTGCATCAGGGTAAAGATAAACTACTTGCTGTAGATACCGTTGTACTCTGTGCCGGTCAGGTGTCCGAGAGGTCTTTGTATGAGCAGTTGAAAGCTGGTGGACGGACAGTGTATGTTATTGGTGGTGCCTGTGAAGCAATAGAACTGAATGCAGAACGTGCCATTCGTCAGGGTATGGAGCTGGGGTTAAATTTGTAATGGTATATAGGTCTCAATATAAATAAAGATGTAAAAATTATGCGTATACAAGCTGGAACAAAATTTATTTTTATCTGTTTAATTATGCTGTTGTCATTGAACGGGCTGGCAGCGGTAAAACAGAATACCGTTGAGCAATATCTGCAACAGGCAAAACTGGCGGGCAAAAAACCCAACCATTTAATTGAACAAAGCAGTCCGTATTTATTGCAACATGCCTATAATCCGGTTAACTGGTATGCATGGGGTGAAGCCGCTTTTGCAGCCGCAAGAAAACAGCATAAACCCATTTTTCTCTCTATCGGCTATTCTACCTGTCACTGGTGTCATGTGATGGAACACGAATCGTTTGAAAATAAAAAAATCGCCGATTATCTAAATAAACATTTTATTGCCATAAAAGTCGATCGCGAAGAGCGCCCCGATATTGATGCGGTTTATATGGATGCAACCCAGTTGATCAGTGGCAGCGGTGGCTGGCCGATGACAGTTTTTCTGGATAATCAATTACGCCCGTTTCATGCCGCGACCTACTACCCGCCTTTTTCAACACCTCAATACCTGGGTTTGATGGAAGTATTACAGAAAATCAATCAGCTCTGGCATGATGACCCGGAACGTATAACGTCGATTGCAAAAACCGTCACTGAGCGTATCAGGTTGATGGCAAAATCCGGCGATACGGGCGGAAAAATCTCGCCAGCAATCAACGAACTTGCCATGAAAACCATTCAAGCTGATTTTGACCAGCAATGGGGCGGTTTCGGGGTTGCTCCCAAGTTTCCCAAACCGGGCGTGTTTGCGTATTTAACCCGACAGGCTAAACAGAAAAACAAATTTTCCAGACAGGCTGCAACGATGATGACAGTAACGCTGGATGCCATGGCGGATGGCGGTTTTTACGACCAGTTAGGTGGTGGCTTTCATCGCTATTCCGTGGATGAACAATGGCAGGTTCCCCATTTTGAAAAAATGTTATATAGCCAGGCATTATTGCCGCTGGCCTATCTGGATTTTTATCCGCTACAGCCCAGGCCGCGTTATAAACAGGTGATCACCCAAACACTGGATTTTGCCGCCAGAGAAATGCACTCACCGCAGGGTGGTTTTTATACTGCGCTGGATGCAGACAGTGCCAGACCGGGTAAGCCTGACGAGTTGGCAGAAGGGGCCTATTATTTATGGTCGGAGGCCGAATTGAAAAATAGCCTGAGTAAGGATGAGTATGCTTTTATTCATGATTATTACGGCATTCAGCAAGACGGGAACATTGCCTCCGATCCACGTCATGAGTTTGGTAAAACCAGTATTTTCTATATTGCAGAAGATTATCGTGATAAACCTTTAACAGACAGACAACAGGCTTTGTTGCAATCAGCGAAAAAGAAATTAAATGCCATCCGTTTATTACGCCCCCGACCACGGCTGGACGATAAAATTATTACCGCCTGGAACGGGATGATGATTAGCGCTTATGCCAAAGCGGCAAGTGTATTCAAAGACCATAAACAGGTCTATCAAAAGCAGGCAATATCAACTGCCAACTTTATATTGCAACATCTGTATGCGCATAAAACCGGGAAATTATTTCGCGCCTGGCGTAACGGAAAAGCCAGTGGTGCGGCCACCCTGAATGATTATGCCTGGCTAATAAATGGTCTATTGTCACTGTATGATGTCAGTCACGATAGCCGCTGGTTGCAACAGGCTGTTGCACTTGAGCAAACGCAGGATAAACTTTTTCTGGATACGGCCAGTGGTGCTTATTACGAGGTTGCACAGGTCGATAATAATGTCTTGTTTCGATCCATCAGTCTTTATGATGGTGCCTTACCTGCCGCCAATGCCATTGTCAGAGAAAACCTGTTGCGCTTATCAAAAGATGTGACAGATAAAAAACCGGCGGCGCATTACCGGCAGCAGGCGAATGGCATTATGAATCATTTTGCAACGGTGATTAATCAGAACCCGGTGGCAACAGCCATGGCATTGTCCACCTATTCACCATAAACAAACCCTCTTGTTGTTTAAGTCAATGAGCAATAGATATCCGCTTTCTGTCGCGCCGATGATGGGCTGGACAGATCGACACGCACGCTATTTTCTGCGCCAGATCTCCCGCCATATTCTGCTGTACACGGAAATGGTAACCAGCTATGCCCTGTTGAATGGTGATGCTGATTATCTGCTTGCTTATCATGATTGTGAACACCCGCTGGCATTACAACTGGGTGGTAGTGAACCTGACGCGCTTGCCCGCTGTGCCCGGATGGCTCAGGATAGCGGTTATGATGAAGTTAATCTGAATGTGGGTTGTCCCAGTGACCGGGTTCAATCGGGTCGCTTTGGTGCCTGTTTGATGTTAACGCCAGAGCTGGTCGCACAATGTGTTGCCGCGATGGTACAGGCCGTATCAATACCGGTGTCGGTAAAGTGCCGGGTAGGGGTAGACAAACAGGATGATTACGCATCACTGGCCGAGTTTGTCAGACAGGTATCCGCAGCCGGTTGCAGGCAGTTTATTGTTCATGCGCGCAACGCCTGGTTAAAGGGTTTGAGCCCGAAACAGAACCGGGATGTGCCGCCCTTAAAATATGCGTATGTTTACCGGCTAAAAGAGGACTTTCCCGATTTATTTATCAG
>WFMW01000025.1:0-35000 GCA_015488885.1 Gammaproteobacteria bacterium
TTATCATGCTCCTTTCAGATAATAGCCTAATTTTTTTATTATTGTTTGTTACCGGTTATAAGTAAATGCAAATTTTACTGGTATTTATTTTTTACAATATGACGGGATCCCGCGCTCTGCGTGGTCACTCATACCACGATTTAAGATAATCTGGTATCTATGTGGTAATCAAAAGTAGTGTTCAGGTTTTTTGTTATGTATACTTTCCCACATGGGAACAATGGAGAAAAAAGCCCTGCTGAATCAGCAGGGCTTTGAAAAAAAATATTAACTGGAGTATGGTCTAAGTGATTAACATATGCCAGCAGCTAGACATGTACTTGATGAGTCAACGGTCCAGGTGACAGAATTGTTAGCAGTTACTACTGGTTTTAACACATAAGTTTTACTATCCACGGCTGCACTACCTGTTGCGGTAACTTTACCATCTGTGGCCATTGTCACTGAGGCGACATTTGCTGCATCCGCTGCCCCGGTTAATGCGCCTGCCACAACTGTACCTGCCGTGCTTCCGCCGGTGCCGCCGCCGTCAGCACAGTTTGTAAGACCATTACCTTGCTGAATACATAACTCAAATGCTGTTTTAATTGGCCCTGTAGCCAGCACAACTTCAGAGAACTTGGCTTTTTTGGTATAGGTTTGATAAGCCGGTAAGGCAACCGATGCCAGAATGCCGATAATGGCAATCACGATCATTAATTCAATTAAAGTAAAACCCTGTTGGGCTTTATGTGTGGAAATCTTTCTCATGGTTCTCTCCGAGTAATTATTAACGGTTTTATTGTTGGATATCATTTTTTATTATCATTTTTGTCCTGATAGTCAGGCTACTTTTGCTTCTGCACTTTTAGTAATGCAGGCATAATGCCAACTTTTTGGTAATCCATTTATAATATTTAATATCAGTGACTTATTATTGTTTTAAAGTGTCTTTCCGTCATGCAGAAAAGTCTGAAATTGTCAGTATGTGACAAAAATGTAAGACAGGGTCGCGGATTCTTTGGGCCGACACATTACTCTGCCAGCCAGTCTCTGGGCTGGAGATAGTAGTCATACAGTTCGGCTTCGCGGCTGTCGGCGGCAAACTGTTTGTTGTAGCTGAAATGCACCACGGGTGGCAGTGACATTAAGATGGATTCAGTGCGGCCACCGGTTTGCAGGCCGAACAGGGTGCCACGGTCATAAACCAGATTGAATTCCACATAACGCCCGCGTCGATAGAGCTGAAAGTCTTTTTCTGCTGCGCTATACGGGGTTGTTTTTCTTCTGGCCACAATCGGGCGGTAGGCTTTAATATACTGATTGCCAACGCGTTGCATAAAAGCGAAACTTTGCACAAACCCGTCTTCATTCAAATCGTCAAAAAACAGCCCGCCAATGCCGCGTTGTTCCTGCCGGTGCTTGATATAGAAATAGTCATCACACCATTTTTTGTATTTTTCATAGGTGCCCGGTCCGAATGGTTCACAGGCCTGCCTGGCGCTCTGGTGCCACTGAATGCAATCTTCTTTATAGGCATAATAGGGGGTTAGATCAAAGCCGCCGCCAAACCACCAGACAGGAGCGGCGTTGTCTTTGGTGGCAATAAAAAAGCGTACATTGGCGTGCGAGGTGGGAATATGCGGGTTATTGGGGTGAATGACCAGCGATACCCCCATGGCCTGAAACTGTCGCCCGGCAAGTTCGGGGCGGTGGGCGGTTGCCGAAGCAGGTAACTGTTTGCCGCTGACATGTGAAAAATTAACCCCGGCCTGTTCAAAGACATCGCCCTGAGTTAATACACGGGTAATGCCGCCACCATTACCCGCTTCGCGCTGCCATTCATCGGTGATAAAAGTCTGTTTGCCATCTTCCTCGGCAAGTTGCTGGCAGATATCCTGTTGCATCGACAGCAAATAGGTTTTTACGGCATGGATATCGGGTTCATTGTTATTATTCATGGAAATCTTCTCATTGATAATTATTCAGCGGCGAACAGCCTGGTTATTGTTCAGCTGTTTAATGGTGGAAGCTTTGTCGCTACGGTTATGGTGTGACTGTAACAGCAGATCTATCCGACTGCCAAACTTGCTTCGTAATGCCAGCAGGCTGTGCACGGGGTGCTGGCCATGAATATTGGCACTGGTCGAAACCATGGGGCGCTGCAACAGGGCGCAAAGCTGTCTGGTAAGCGGGTCATGGCTGAGGCGAATCGCGATGCTGTGATCGTTGGCGGTTAACCAGCACGGTGCATCCGGGTGCGCTGGAACAATCCAGCTGGTTGGCTCAGGGGGGGCGCAAAGTTTGGTATAAAGGGATGGCTGCTGAAAAATATCGACCCGGATAAAGCCAGAAAAGTATTCCACTTGACTGGCAAGCAGAATACAGGGTTGCTGTATCGGTCGCTGTTTAATTTGATTGAGACGCGCCACCGCGAACCGGTTAGCTGGGTCACAGCTTAAGCCAAACAGGGTGTCGGTCGGGTAGGCAATAATGCCACCGGAAAGTAAAACCTGTTTGGCAAGACGTAACTGAAAAGCACTGGTCATATAGATGAATACAGGAAGGATGCATGAATCAGGGGTTTTTAACCGCTGATTTTTTAGCCGTTTTTTTTCTGACTGTTTTTTTCTTTGCAGTGGTTTTTTTAACACTGCGTTTTTTCACGGATTTTTTCCTGGTGATTTTTTTCTTGCTGGTCTTTTTGACGGCCTTTTTCTTCAGAGGTTTTTTCTTGCTACGTTTTAGTGGTGCAGCTGCCAGCAGTTCTTCACATTCCTGCTGACTAAGTGAGGCGGGTTCACGGTCTTTGGGAATTTTGGCGTTTTTGGTGCCATCGGTAATATAGGGGCCATAACGCCCGTTTAACACTTCGATATCGGTGCCGGGGAAAGCCTTGATGTGTTTATTGGCATCGAATTCTTTTTTGGCGCGAACCAGCTCCATGGCCTGTTCGTGGGTGATATTATACGGGTCGATACCGCGTTCCTGATACGCTTTGTTGATGGAAACAAATTTGCTGCCGTATTTTACATAGGGGCCAAACCGCCCATAGTTGGTTGACAGCGGTTCGTCTTCATCAGTTTTACCCAGATCACGTGGCAGTTGTAACAGGAAATAGACGTCATCAAGGGTGATGTCGGCCATTTTCTGCCCTGGTCGCAGGCTGGCAAAACGGGGTTTTTCTTCATCATCCTTGTCACCAATCTGCACAAAAGGCCCATACGGCCCCATGCGCACGGTAATCGGTTTACCGGTGGCTTCATCCGTGCCAATCAGGCGTGACTGTGCTACATCGGCGCGACTGACATTTTCTTCAATGTGGTCAACCGTTTGTTTGAACGGCGACCAGAATTGCTCTAACAACGGTATCCATTCGTGTTCGCCACGGGCAATGGCATCGAGTTCATCTTCCAGTTCGGCGGTAAATTCGTAGTCAACATATTTGGTGAAATACTGGGTAAGGAAGGTAATAACAATGCGGCCAATATCGGTCGGCGTGAAACGCCGATTCTCCAGTTCGACATAATTTCTACTTACCAGAGTGGTGATAATGCTGGCATAGGTGGAGGGGCGGCCAATGCCGTATTCTTCCAGGGTTTTAACCAGACTGGCTTCGGTGAATCGGGGTGGCGGCTCGGTAAAGTGCTGTTCATTACGGATTTCCAGCAGGTCGATCTGTTCACCCTGAATGAGTTCGGGGAGTAATTTTTCTTTATTATCATCCGCCTTGCTGTCATCCCTGCCTTCCATATAGACCGACATAAAGCCGGGGTATTTAATGCTGGAACCTGCTGCCCGGAACAGATTGCCATCCCCACAGGCCAGATCAACACTGACGGTGTTAAGGGTGGCGTGAATCATCTGGCAGGCCATGGTGCGTTTCCAGATCAGCTGATATAAGGCGAACTGGTCAGGGGTTAAATGGCTTTTGATGGCTTCCGGGAGATGGCGCACTGAGGTTGGACGAATCGCCTCGTGGGCTTCCTGCGCGTTTTTTGATTTGTTTTTGAACAGGCGAATGGAATCTGGCAGGTTGTTTTTACCAAAACGTTCAGCGATGACAGCGCGAATTTCATCCAGCGCTTCATTGGCCAGATGCAAGGAATCGGTTCGCATATAGGTAATCAGGCCGACCGTTTCGCCACCGATATCAATGCCTTCATACAGGTTCTGAGCAGTGCGCATGGTGCGCTGGGTGGAGAATCGCAGTTTTCGCGCGGCCTCCTGCTGCAAGGTCGAGGTGGTGAACGGGGGTGAAGGATTACGTTTCCTTTCTTTTTTCTCGATTTTGGCCACGCTGAGGTGACCGTTGGCGGCATGGAGCAGCGTGTCTCTGGCCGCAGTGGCTGCAGCGGTATCGGTAATGCTGAACTGTTTTATTTTTTCATTTTTGTACAGGCTGAGTTTACTGCTGAACGGCTGATTATTTTTAGTGACATCGGCTTCGATCGTCCAGTATTCTTTGGGTTCAAAGGCTTCGATGGCTTCTTCACGTTCAACAATTAACCTTAGCGCCGGGCTTTGTACGCGACCGGCAGACAGTCCACGCTGGACTTTTTTCCACAGTAAAGGTGACAGGTTAAAACCCACCAGATAATCGAGGGCGCGGCGTGACTGTTGCGCGTTAACCAGATTCATCGCCAGTTTTCCGGGTGAGGCAATGGCTTCCTGAATGGCGCGTCTGGTTATTTCATTAAATGCCACGCGGTGCACATTGATATGATCAAGCAGCTTTTTTTCGCGTAACAGTTCGTATAAATGCCAGGAAATCGCTTCACCTTCACGGTCAAGGTCAGTGGCAAGGTAGAGGGTATCGGCTTTTTTCAGAAACTTGATGATTTTATCAACATGCTTCTGGTTGCGTTCGATCAGCTGATATTTCATCTTGAAGCCATGTTCGATATCAATGGCACCTTCCTTGGGGATCAAATCACGCACATGGCCATATGAGGCAAGCACTTTATAGTCTTTACCCAGGTATTTTTCGATGGTTTTTGCTTTGGCCGGTGATTCGACAATGACCAGGTTTTTGCTCATAGTAATTTCTTCACAAAGGGGTAATGTTATTGTATGAAAAGGATAATATTATTGTATGTAGGTGTAGGTATTGTCGAAGATGAGGCTTTCCATCAAGGCAAAGGCATTTTCTTCACCAGGGTAGGCGTGTAGAACAATCATAATAATCCATTTTACCTGCTCGGTATCCAGGGGCTGACCAAGCGCGATGACGCGGTCAAGGATAAGTTCGCGGGTGACGGTGGTTAATATCCCCGATTGTTGCAGAAAACCGATAAAGTTGATGCTTTCCTGATTAAGCAGGGCTTTTTCTTCTTCGCTATAAATGCGCACACTGGTGGCTCGAATCTGCGCAAGGCGTTTGCTGTCACTGACCAGCGCCAGGTCTTCAAGCCAGTCGAAAGCCTGGTTAATTTCAACATGTTGAAATCCCATTTGTTCGAGACGTGTCTGGATGGTGTCACGTTCGTCGGCAACGCTACTGTTTTCAAGCCCGTCATCATCACCCAGATAACGCTCAAATAAAAACATCAGTACATCGACGACAGACTGTTTAAGTATCATTTTATGTCATTCCCGAAAATCTTTGGTATAAGTACACTTTTTTAACCCTGCTGACTCAAAATAAGCCTGAATGAGCGTGATGGTATCAATAATGCCCTGCTGAATCATTGTTACTGGCAGCACGGCTGTACAGGCCATCCTGACTAATAATGAGGCCTTCAAGCTCCATAATCAATAACATAGAAGCGATCTCGGCGGCATTATAGTGGCTCAGGTTGACCAGTTCATCAATGCTTGTGGGTTCGTAAGCAAGGCATTTCAGCAGTTTTTGGTGATCCGGGTCAAGTGTCTGGGTGAAATCAGTGGGGTTTTTTTTATCTGAATCGGTATTTTGATGCACCTGAGACGATGTTATTTGCAGGTGAGGGCTTAGTTCTTCGAGTATATCACTGGCCGTTTCAACCAGCTTGGCACCCTGGCGAATTAACTGATGGCAACCCCTTGCCATGGGGTTATGGATAGAACCCGGAATGGCAAAAACTTCCTTGTTTTGCTCCAGTGCCTGATTAGCGGTAATTAGCGAACCGCTTTTACGTGCCGCTTCCACCACCAGTGTGCCTATGGATAAGCCACTGATAATCCGGTTACGTCGCGGAAATAAACCCCGAGCAGGTTCAGTGCCGATGGGGACTTCGGCAACAAGAGCACCTGCACGGCTAATGTTGTGTGCCAGTTGCTGGTGTTTTGCCGGGTACACCAGATCGAGGCCGTGAGCAACCAGGGCGATGGTTCCGCCGATACCTTCCAGCGCGCCTTCATGACTGGCACCATCAATACCGCTGGCAAGGCCGCTGGTAATGGTTATGCCGGCATGGGACAGATGGCGGGCAAAATCACGTGCGGTTTGCAGCCCGCTGGCGGTCGGGGTACGGCTACCCACCATGGCAAGCTGTGGCTGGATGAGATAGTCGGGGTCACCGCGTACAAATAATATCGCGGGGGCATCAGCCAGTTGTTGCAGCCGTGGCGGGTAGTGTCTGTCCAGCAGGGTGATAATATGGTGGTTTTCGGCTTGCTCAAGCCAGTTCAGGTCGGCCTGAATTAGCTCGGGGTCAGGATGCAGAATGGCATCAATGCTCTGCTGATTGATCCGGCAATCATTCAATTCAGTGCGACGGGTAGCGAGAATATTTTCTGCACTGCCAAATTGCTGAATTAAATGACGAAAGGTTTTTGCCCCGATACCGGGAGTGTGCAACAGGTGCAGCCAGGCGGTGAGTGTGTTCATCCTTTACTGTTACGGTGATGTGCTGATGTGATGTGTTGATACAGATCAGCTAGTTTATACAGACGGGCAACTAATTTCCATCTAAGATCCGTCCATCTAAGATCCGTCCATATCAGGTCAGGTCAATGGCAGGTCAGGGTGAATTAAAATTTTATGGTGTTGCTACCCTGTCATCCGTGTGGATGATCCGTGTTGAATTAAGTACCAGTGCGTAACTGACGCGATCAAAAGTTTTGAAGATCATAATCAGGCCACTACGTTCGTCAGGCAGGCGTACCTTAACGTCTGCTTGATGGCCATAGCTATCATGCACAATATTACCTTTGGCATAAGTAGCCAGTAAATTGCCAACTTCCAGCCCGTCACGTTCACCCTTGTTAATGACCAGAACCTGATATTCACCCACACCAAACAGTGCATCAAATAATGAAACCACACGACCGTCTATGGGAACATCCGGTGGTTTCGGGAAAAACTGACTGTCCAGTTTGCTTTTATCTTCCGGTAGTAAACGATCACCAATTAAAATTTCACGTTTATTGAAGGTGATTTTGCCAGTAGCCGGGTCGCCATATTTGCTAATGTGTATGTCACCGGCATATTCCGCTTCATAGCCGAGAACTTTTTTCGTTTCCGGGTCGATCAATGCTCTGCCGGGATGGAAAACCGCAAAACGTGTGCGTTCCTTATCAATTTCGCCACGTATATAAACACGATTACCAACGCCTAAAATAAGATGCGTATCATCGCTACCGACAATATAAGGGGCATCTTTAAGTTGTTTTTTAGTGACCACACGGGGGCGGTTTAAAAATTGACGGATTGCATCGGCAGGTATAGAAGGAATATTAGTCACCAGCGCTGTCGCACGTATACGCGGGCTGAGTTTGACTTCGCGTTCCTGGCCGGGCTGATTATTTTGTGTAGAACGGTTAAGCAGAATATGTGGGTTGCCATTCACATAAGTAAGCGTCAGTATATCGCCAGGGTAGATCAGGTGCGGGTTTTTTACCTGCGGGTTACTTTGCCAGATTTGCGGCCAGTACCATGGATCACGCAGGAAAAGACTGGCAATATCCCATAATGTATCGCCTTTTTTTACGGTGTATTGTAGCGGATGGCTGGCTTTAAGCTGTATTTTTTTGGGGGCTGTGGTCTGCTGGTGCGGGTTAACGCTTGCCACTGGCGCTGTCGGTGCCGCTTTTTTTGCTATCGGGCGTGGTTGTGATGTACTACAGGCATATAGCCCTGTAAGCAGTAATAAGGGTAAAATAGGTTTTAGAAAAAGGCGTTGAGATAGATTCATTATTCTTGTGCTGATTTTTTTTAATGAGTGTAGCAGAAATATAAAGTTAAGCATTAAACCCGTGTTTTTTTATACAATATTATTATGGCACTACTTGAAATTTTACATTATCCCGATAAACGTCTGCGTAAGATAGCAAAACCGGTGGCGTGTGTGGATGAAACGATTCGCACTCTGGTAGACAATATGTTTGAAACCATGTACGCCGCACCTGGCGTAGGCCTGGCGGCTACTCAGGTAGATTTTCATCAACAGGTTATTGTTATGGATATATCGGTAGAGAAAAATCAGCCTTTGTGTCTGATCAACCCGACAATTACCAAAGCGGAGGGTACGGAGGTATCTGACGAAGGCTGTTTGTCGGTGCCGGATATTTATGAAGCGGTTGAGCGTGCTGCGAGGGTGTCAGTGAGTGCATTGAATCAGCAGGGCGAAACTTTTACCCTGGATGCCGATGAGCTACTGGCGGTGTGTATTCAACATGAAATTGATCATTTAAAAGGTAAGCTGTTTGTTGACTACCTTTCCTCTCTGAAATTACAGCGGGTTAAAAAACGCCTGTTAAAAGCCCGCCGTGCCCGGCTCTAAAAGTATGTCCACAATACGCATTATCTACGCAGGTACGCCTGAATTTTCTGTGCCTGCCTTGCAGATGCTACTGGATAGTTCAGGCTATGATGTGGTGGCGGTTTATACGCAACCAGATCGACCCGCTGGTCGGGGACGGGCGCTTAAGGCTTCACCTGTTAAACGCAAGGCGGAAGACTATGCGCTGCCTGTTTATCAACCCGAATCGCTTAAAATATCTCAGGCACAGGCTGAACTGGCGGCACTGAAAGCAGATTTAATGGTGGTGACGGCGTATGGATTATTATTACCTGAAGCGGTATTACAGATGCCGGAACTGGGTTGTATAAATATACATGCCTCATTACTGCCACGCTGGCGCGGCGCGGCACCTGTACAACGTGCCATGCTTGCCGGTGATGATTGCACCGGCATTACGATTATGCAAATGGATAAGGGGCTGGATACCGGGGCAATACTGGCACAGCAGGCATGCCCGATCAGGGCGCAGGATACGGCCAGTGATTGTCATGACAGATTAATGGTTCTGGGTGCAGAAACCCTGTTATCAAGCCTGCCTGCCATTGCGAATCAAACCGTGGTGGCACAGCCACAGAATAATGCACTGGCCACCTATGCTGCCAAACTCAGTAAAGCGGAAGCTGAAATCAACTGGCATGAATCTGCCACAATCCTGGCACGAAAAGTTCGTGCTTATAATGACTGGCCGGTGGCGTTTAGCTGGTGGCAGAAAAAAAATAAACCACAGATGCTGCGTATCTGGCAGGCAGACGTTGTTGAGCCACCGGGTAATCATTTTCAGCAGGCTGATCTCCAGCCGGGAACGGTTGTGGCAGAAAGTAATGCGGGTATTGAGGTTATTACCGGGAATGGTGTGCTGCGCTTACAGCGTATTCAGCCACAGGGTAAGCGGCAGATGTCAGCGGCTGATTTTCTACATGCCAGTTCATTGATGCATCAGGTGCTGGGAAATCCGAATGCCGGGTAAGGGTAATAAAAAACGGGCGGCTCAGGCACGGCAAAATACCTTGCAGGTTTTAATGCGTGTTGCTGAAGGCGTTTCGCTATCCGCTTTACAGGCCAGATGGATCAACGCGCTTGCCGATAACCGTGACCGTGCATTGTGTCAGGAACTGGTTTATGGTGTGTTGCGCTGGCGGTGGAAACTGGATGCTTTGCTGGGTCTGTTGTTACAGAAGAAACTTAAAGCAAAAGACAGGGATGTGCAAAATATTCTGCGTCTGGCTTTGTATGAATTAATGTCATGTCGAACGCCACCTTATGCTGTGATTAATGATGCGGTTCTGCTGGTTCGTGGTCAGCACAAGCACTGGGCCTGTGGTCTGGTTAATGCGGTGTTGAGAAATTTCCTGCGCCAGTCAGAAGCACTGATTGCACAATTGTCCACGGAACCTGCCTGTTATTCGCACCCGTTATGGATGCAGGAAAAGATTAAACATGACTGGCCATTACACTGGCAACAGATTTTACAGGCCAATAATCAACGGCCACCTTTATGGTTGCGGGTCAATGCATTACAACATTCGACGGCGGACTATCAACGTATGCTGCAACAATCGGGGTATGACGTTAGTCGGCACCGTATTGCTGGCCAGGCATTAAAGCTCAATACGGTAACGGATGTAACCAGTCTGCCTGACTTTGCTCAGGGAGCGGTGTCGGTGCAGGATGCCGGTGCCCAGCTAAGTGCTGCATTACTGGATGTGCAACCTGGACAGCGGGTACTGGACTTATGTGCCGCGCCTGGCGGTAAAAGCTGCCATTTGCTGGAAACCTGTCCATCACTTGAACAGCTGGTTGCGGTAGAGATTGATAGCTCACGCATGCAGCGTGTGGAAGAGAATCTGCAACGCCTGCAATTAAAAGCTGATTGTGTCATCGCTGATGCACGTGACATTGGGCAACGCTATGACCGGGGGTTTTTTGAGCGTATTTTAATTGATGCTCCCTGTAGTGCCAGTGGTGTTATCCGCCGTCATCCCGATATAAAAAGTTTACGCAGGGAAACCGATATAGCAGCATTATGTCGTTTACAGGCAGAGATTCTGGCTACCGCATGGCCTGTGCTGAAGCCAGGCGGACAATTACTGTATGTAACCTGTTCTATCTTCAAACAGGAAAATGAACAACAAATTGACGCTTTCCTGCGCCATACCAGCGATGCAGAAAACCGCGAGCTGTCAGTTGAATGGGGACAGCCCTGTTCGGTTGGACGGCAATTATTGCCAGGTGAAGATGATGCCGATGGTTTTTATTTCTGTTTATTAAGGAAGGTTTGATTTATGTCATACCTCTTAATATATGAATTTTTTTGTATTAGGGGTAAACTTCGCGCCATCGTTATTAAAGTATTCAGGAGTCTGTCAGTTTTTTCGCAGTAGCTTGCGTTAAATCCGACAGACTCCTGATTAGTGGTAAAACCTTTATTATGAATATTCTGATACTTGGTGCAGGGCAGGTTGGTGCCAGTGCAGCGGAAAATCTTGCTTCCGAGGCGAATGACATTACGCTGGTGGACGCTGATGCTGCAGTATTGCATGAATTACGTGATCGGCTCGATATCCAGACTGTAGCAGGGCATGCTGCTCATCCGGATATACTCAAACAGGCAGGGATTGCCGATGCCGATATGCTGGTGGCGGTGACCAACAGTGATGAAACCAATATGGTGGCCTGTCAGGTGGCGCATAGTATGTTCCATACGCCCACAAAAATTGCCCGCGTTCGATCCCCTGCCTATCTGAAATACCGCAGTCTGTTTGATGAAGCAGATATCCCGATTGATGTTTTAATCAGCCCCGAACAAATGGTCTCGGATTATATACAGCGCCTGATCGAGTTTCCGGGTGCGTTGCAGGTACTGGATTTTGCCGAGGGTAAAGTCCAGCTGGTCGGCGTCACCGCTTATTATGGTGGGCCGCTGGTTGGTCATGAAATTTCAGAATTACGCACCCATGTGCCGGGCGTTGATGTTCGTGTAGCGGCAATATTTCGTCATAATGTTGGCATTGTGCCAACCGGTAATCAGGTTATTGAGGTGGATGACGAAGTCTTTTTTGTTGCCGCACGTAAAGATATTCTGACTGCGATGGCAGAGCTGCGCAAAAAGGAAAAACCATTGCGACGCATTATGTTAGCCGGTGGTGGAAATATAGGCCGCCGTCTGGCAAGGTCATTAGGTCGTAAATATCAGGTCAAGATACTGGAATGTAATGAGGCCCGGGCACAGGAACTGGCCGCCGAGCTGGATAATGCCATTGTGTTACAGGGTGATGCGGCAGATGAAGGTTTGTTGATGGATGAAAATATTGATCAGATGGACGTGTTCTGTGCGCTGACCAATGATGATGCGGCGAATATCCTTTCATCTATGCTGGTAAAACAATTGGGTACGCGTAAAGTGGTATCCATTATCAACCGTCAGTCCTATGTCGATTTAATGGAAGCTCAGGGTTCTATTGATGTCGCCATTTCACCCCAGCAAATCACCATCAGTGGTTTACTGTCCTATGTTCGCCGTGGCGATGTGGTTGCTGTGCATTCATTACGCGGTGGCGAAGCTGAAGCGATTGAAGCCATTGCGCATGGCGATGCCTCCACGTCCAGAGTTGTTGGGCGTAAAATTCAGGATATCAAACTGCCTGAAGGCACCACCATTGGTGCGCTGGTTCGTGGTGATGAAGTAATCATGGCGCATCATGATATTGTGATTGAAAATGAAGATCATCTGATTCTTTTTCTGCTGGATAAAAAACGCTTCCATGCCGTAGAAAAACTGTTTCAGGTTGGCCTTACCTTCCTGTAAAACTGCAATAGTCGTTTGCCGAAGTCAGTCGTTATGTATAGAACCGTTATTATTAAAATTACCGGGCAGTTGCTCATGTTCTTTAGCGTGGCATTGCTGCCGCCAATACTGGTTGATTTGATTTATCATGAAAATGCCGGTGATGCTTTTTATATTAGTGAGCTGTTATTAATTGCTGTCGGGTTTATGCTGTACTTTCCATTTAGAAAACAGCGTGCAGATTTACGCCTGCGCGACGGTTTTGTGGTGGTGGTTTTATTCTGGCTGGTAACAGGTGTTGCGGGTGCGGCACCGCTGGTTCTGTATCAATCTCTGCATATCAGCTTTACTGACGCCATGTTTGAATCCATTTCCGGCTTGACGACAACCGGTGCAACGGTATTGACGGGGCTTGATGCGATGCCGCATGGTATTCTGTTTTACCGCCAGGAATTGCAGTGGTTAGGCGGTATGGGAATTGTTGTGCTGGCGGTTGCGGTGATGCCCATGCTGGGTATCGGGGGAATGCAGTTATATCGTGCTGAAACCCCAGGGCCGGTTAAAGACAGTAAAGTTACCCCGCGTATTGCCGAATCGGCAAAAGTGCTCTGGTATATTTATCTTGGGTTAACGATTATCTGTGCGTTTTGTTACTGGCTGGCGGGTATGAATGTATTTGATGCTATCGGTCATAGTTTTTCGACCATCTCCAATGGTGGTTATTCAACCCATGATAGCAGTATGGAATATTTTAAAAATCATGATGTTGAAATTGTAGCGATTGTTTTTATGTTTCTGGGTGGCATGAACTTCAGTCTACATTTTGCTGCACTACGGATGAAAAGCATTAAGGCGTATTTGCGTGATGCAGAGTTTAAATTTTATGCGGCTACCATGTTTATTATTTCCTTTTTCAGTGTTTACTATCTTTATACGCATCATGTGTTTAACAGTTTCGCAGTAGCCATGCGTGAAGGGGTGTTTCATGCCGTCTCTATTGCCAGTACCTCAGGTTTTGTTATCAGTAATTATGCCAGCTGGCCAGCTTTTGTGCCGGTGATGCTGATTCTGGCCAGCTTTTTTGGCAGTTCAGCAGGGTCAACAGGTGGTGGTATAAAGTCCATCAGGGCATTATTATTAATCAAGCAGAGCCAGCGCGAAATTTTGCGGTTGATTCATCCCAATGCGCAGGTGGTGGTAAAGCTGGGTAAACAGCCGGTTGATAATGCAGTAATTGATGGTGTGTGGGGGTTCTTTGCTGCCTATGTCGCATTATTCGTCATTATGATGATGATACTAATGTTTAATGGCCTGGATCAGGTAACGGCATTTTCTGCGGTTGCGGCAACCATGAATAATATGGGCCCCGGGATGGGCGAGGTCAGTGCTAATTATGCCAGTCTGTCCGATTTTGATAAATGGTTATTATGTTTTTCCATGTTACTCGGACGGCTGGAAATTTTTAGTTTACTGGTGTTGTTTACACCGGCATTCTGGCGGAAATAATGTTGTCTAAATGTTTGCTAAAAGTGAACCAGAGGATAGCCCTGTTCCAGACACGCTGTAAATACATCCACGTAAGCTCGACACCCGCATCCATGCGGCTGACGGTCTTTGAACAGAACTATCCTCTGGTTCACTTTTAGCAGACAGTTTTCAAGTCAAGTATGGTAAACAATAAAAAATTATCCAAACGGCTGCATCATCTGGTCGGTCAGGCGATTGCAGACTTTGCCATGATTGAAGCCGGGGATAAGGTGATGGTCTGTCTCAGCGGTGGTGCTGACAGTTACACCATGCTTGATATATTAACTTACCTGCAATCTCATGCACCGGTTGAGTTTGACATTGTTGCGGTTAATCTTGACCAGAAGCAGCCCGGCTTCCCGGAACAGGTTCTACCGGATTATCTGGCTGCCAGGGGCGTCCCGTTTGATATTATTGAACAGAATACCTATGCGATTGTAAAACAGAAAATACCAGCAGGAAAAACTACCTGTAGCCTGTGTTCACGGCTGCGGCGCGGTATTTTATACAATTATGCAAAGCAACATGCTGTCACCAAAATAGCATTGGGGCATCATCGTGATGATTTACTGGAAACACTGTTATTAAATATGTTTTATGGCGGTTCGTTAAAAACCATGCCACCCCGATTACGTAGTGATGACGGCTGCAATACCGTTATTCGGCCATTAGCCTATTGTCGGGAGAAAGATATAAAGGCTTATGCACAAATGAAAGGGTTTCCGATTATTCCCTGTAATCTTTGTGGTTCGCAGGAAAATCTGCAACGTCAGCATGTTAAAGCCATGTTACAGGAATGGGAAATTAATTACCCGGGGCGACTGGAAAATATGTTCAGTGCCATAAAAAATGTATCACCGTCACATCTTGCTGATACGACTTTGTATGATTTTATCCTGAATGCTTAAGGATAATCTGATTAAGTATAATATTTTATGCTGGTTAAGATAGTGGATCAAAACGGCAGTGGATCAAAACAGCAGGCCAAAAAAAACCCGGCCCAGTGTCATCATGCACTGAGTCGGGGGTCTGCTTCCTGCCTGGTGATGAGCGTCGCGCTATAGCTATCCCGTTTTCCTGTCAATCCGTGTAAACTTATCAGGCTTTTTACCTGTATCCATTAATTTCCAGATCGCGATGAGGCTATCCAGATCCATTTCCATGTTTACATTCCTTTTGATCCCTGTCCTGGCTACCTATGTCCGTATTTCCCTGTTGTGCTCGTTTCCTGTGTCCATGGGTAAGTATTATGGATGCTGAACCGAGATTATGCTATCAGGCTAATCATGAACTGCGTGTAGGGATTCTCCTACGTGCAGAGATGACGTAGGGTATTTGTTTGGTGATTGCGTTAATTCAACGAGTAACTCGGGCATCGGTGACGGTGGATGATGTCTGTATTGCTGCCATCAATGCCGGTATACTGGTCTTTCTTGGTGTGGAGAAAGGGGATAACCAGCATTGCGCCGGGAAAATAGTGCATAAGATATTGAATTACCGTATTTTTGCAGATAATGAAGGTAAAATGAATCTGAGTCTACTGGCGGTAAATGCACAACTGTTAGTGGTTCCACAATTTACCCTGGCAGCAAATACCACTAAGGGACTGCGTCCGGGATTTTCTACGGCAGCTTCACCTGAACTGGGGCTTGAGCGGTTTACTCAGGTTGTTGATATAATGCGGCAGCAGGGGAAGCGGCTATTACCCGAAAACTGGTTACAAACTGGTCAATTTGGCGCGGACATGGCGGTTGAACTGGTGAATGATGGCCCGGTCACCTTTCTGCTAAAAATTTAATAACTACTCAGCGAGTAGTCAAATTTAACAGTAATTACTTAACGATATAAGCAATTACTAACTTATCGGTTATCTAACCGGTACCTATTGGGAGTCTCTATGCTACAACGTCAGGCGGAAGTTGAGCGCAATACGCTGGAAACACAGGTAAAAGTCAGGATTAATCTGGATGGTAGTGGCCAGGCTGAACTGGCTACTGGTGTGGCATTTCTGGAACACATGCTTGATCAGGTTGCCCGGCATGGTTTAATTGATATAAATATTGAGGCTACTGGTGACCTGCATATAGATGCTCACCATACTGTTGAAGATATTGGTATTACGCTGGGGCAGGCATTTGCTAAGGCGGTGGCAGATAAAACCGGCATGGCCCGTTATGGCTTTGCCTATGTGCCGCTTGATGAAGCCCTGTCGCGGGTGGTGATTGATTTCTCGGGTCGTCCCGGTCTGCAATATCATGTGAATTACCGGCGTGCAAAAATTGGTGATTTTGACGTTGACCTGCTGCATGAATTTTTTCAGGGCTTTATCAACCACGCCAACGTTACCCTGCATATTGATAATTTACGTGGTGATAACGCCCATCATATTGCGGAAACCGTTTTCAAGGCTTTTGGACGTGCCTTAAGGATGGCTTTGTCGGTGGATGAACGTATGCAGGGTCAAATGCCGAGTACCAAAGGCAGTTTATAAACCCGGTGTTGGTTTAGTAGGAGCGTTTGTTTTTTATGATTTTATTTATGTTCAGGATAGGATAATGCATTCAGTAATTGCTATTGTTGATTATGGTATGGGCAACCTGCGTTCAGTGGCAAAAGCCCTGGAACATGTAGCTCAGCCCGGCCAGCAGGTTGTGGTAACGTCTGATGCAGCGGTGATTAATGCGGCTGAACGTATTGTGTTCCCCGGTCAGGGCGCGGCACGTGACTGTATGCTACAACTTGAAACGCTAGGGCTTACCGATATATTAAAACAGACAGCGGCGGAAAAACCCTTCCTGGGTATCTGTATGGGAATGCAGGTATTGCTCACGCATACAGAAGAAAATCAGGGTGTGGATTGTTTAAATTTATTTTCAGGTGAGGTGCGTATTTTTACGGCAGAAAAAAACCGGGTAGCGATGCAGGGTTTAAAAATACCGCATATGGGCTGGAACAATGTTGCCCAAACACAGCCGCACCCTTTATGGCAGGGAATCAGCGACAACAGCCGATTTTATTTTGTACACAGTTATTATGCCGATCCTGAACAGGCGGAAATCGTTGCTGGAAAAACCCGCTATGGGATTGAATTTGTTTCGGTTATTGCACAGGGCAATGTATTTGCCACCCAGTTTCATCCGGAAAAAAGTGCTCATGATGGCTTACAGTTACTCAGCAATTTCACTCAATGGGATGGAAGTAGCCAGGCACATCTGACCTGAGCCATCAACAGTTAACCGGCGATTACAATCAGTCATTGTAATCGATAATCACAACCAATAATCAGTAATCATAAAGAGTCAATACTATGTTATTAATACCTGCAATCGACCTGAAACAGGGGCAATGTGTGCGCCTGCGGCAGGGTGATATGAATGATAGTACCGTGTTCTCCGACGACCCGGTGGCCATGGCAGGCAGATGGGTGGACGCCGGTGCGCGGCGGCTGCATATTGTGGATCTGGATGGTGCCTTTGCTGGTAAACCTGAAAATGCTGACGTCATTCAGGCTATTGCCCGTACTTATCCAGCATTAAAAATCCAGCTTGGTGGTGGTATTCGAGATGAAGAAACGATTGCTGCCTATCTGGATGCCGGGGTGGACTATCTGATTGTGGGCACTAAAGCGGTGCAGGAGCCTCATTTTATTGCTGAAGTCTGCGCGGAGTTCCCTACCCATATTATCGTCGGGCTGGATGCCAGAGATGGAAAAGTAGCTATTGATGGCTGGTCTAAATTATCTAAACATGATGTGATTGATATGGCCAGACAGTTTGAAAATGATGGTGTTGAAGCCATTGTGTACACCGATATTTCCCGTGATGGCATGATGCAGGGCGTGAATGTGGAAGCGACGGTGAAAATGGCGCAGGCCATCAATATTCCGGTGATTGCCTCGGGTGGTATTACCAATATGGATGATGTTAAAGCCTTAAGTGCGGTTGCTGACGAGGGGATTATGGGAGCGATTACCGGGCGGGCGATTTATGAGGGATCGATTGACCTGGCAAAGGCACAGGCCTGGCTGGATCAACAGCCTACCAAACTCGCTAATTAAATCTATCCAAAGGTCGTTAACTTATGCCACTTGCAAAACGTATTATTCCCTGTCTGGATGTTGATAATGGCCGTGTAGTAAAAGGCGTGCAATTTGTTGATATTCGTGATGCCGGTGATCCAGTTGAAGTTGCCCGCCGTTATGATAAAGAAGGGGCGGATGAGCTTACCTTTCTGGATATTACTGCCAGTTCGGATAACCGCGATACTATTATTCATGTTGTTGAGCATGTTGCGGACGAGGTTTTTATCCCGTTAACCGTTGGTGGTGGTATTCGCAGTGTGGCGGATGTACGTATCATGTTAAATGCCGGTGCTGATAAAGTCGCCATCAATACAGCGGCGGTATTTAACCCTGAGCTGGTACGCGAAACTGCACATAAAGTAGGCTCGCAGTGTATTGTGGTGGCTATCGATGCCAGGCAGGTAAGCCGTGAGGGTGAAGTTTTAAAATGGGAAATATTTACCCATGGTGGGCGCAAGTCAACGGGGCTGGATGCGATTGCCTGGGCGCAGAAAATGGTTGATTACGGTGCGGGTGAAATCCTGCTGACCAGCATGGACCGTGATGGCACCAAAACAGGTTTTGATATACCACTGACCCGTGCCATTGCTGATGCCGTCTCGGTACCGGTGATTGCCTCCGGTGGGGTAGGGAATCTGGATCACCTGGCAGCTGGTGTGCTGGAGGGTGGGGCAGACGCGGTACTGGCCGCAAGTATTTTTCATTTTGGTGAATATAGCGTGCAACAGGCTAAACAGAAGATGGCTGAATACGGTATTGAGGTGCGTTTATAATGGCTACAGAAAAATTCTGGCTGGATGATGTTCACTTTGATGCAAACGGTTTGATGCCTGCCATCGCACAGGATGCCAACAGTGGTAAAATACTCATGCTGGCGTGGATGAATCGTGAGGCGCTGGCATTAACGGCCAGCAAGGGTGAGGCTGTTTACTGGTCGCGTTCGCGGGGCAAATTATGGCATAAAGGGGAAGAGTCCGGCCATACACAGAAAATTATGGATATACGCCTCGACTGTGATGAAGATGTGATTGTACTAAAAGTTGAGCAAAAAGGCGGCATTGCCTGTCATACCGGTCGGGAAAGCTGTTTTTATCGTCAATTGCAGGGCAATAAATGGGTGGTCGTGGAAGAGGTATTAAAAGACCCGAAACAAATTTACGGGTAGAATAGACATATAGAGTGGGTGAATGAAGTGGATTCAGGTTATAATCAGGTGTTGGCACAATTAGCAACCATCTTGCAACAACGTAAACAGGCAACATCGGAGAGTTCCTATGTTGCCAGCCTGTACCATAAAGGGCTGGATGCGATGCTGAAAAAAATCGGCGAAGAAGCTACTGAAACAGTGATGGCAGCGAAAGATGTGGCTGCACAGGAAGATAAAAGTAAACTGGTCTATGAAGTCGCTGATCTGTGGTTTCACACTCTGGTGTTACTGGCTGATCAGGGATTGTCACATGAAGATATACTCAATGAGCTGGCGCGCCGGTTTGGCATATCCGGTCATGATGAGAAAGCATCGCGTTAAATCGATGTGAGTAAGTTACCGTTATTGTTAATACATTGCTGACTAAAGACAGGTAACTGAATTTTTAAACCTGAATATCGAATTTTGTGGAGACGAATATGGGTATAAGTATCTGGCAATTATTAATATTGCTTGCTGTGGTTATTTTAATTTTTGGTACAAAAAAGCTGAAAAATGTTGGCGGTGATCTTGGCTCGGCGATAAAAAGTTTTAAATCGGCAATGAAAGACGGTGATCAGGGTAGCGACCAGGATGCTGTGCAACAAAATAAAGTAGAACAGAATGAGTCAAAATCATCCACGACAAGTGAATCGGTGGCTAAAGAAAAAGACAAGGTTTAGCGCCCGGTCTGAGTACACCCATACTTAATTATGGTATCTCTGGTGCTGCGGTTTGCCGGTGACGAGCAGGCGACTGGAGCAAGCGTACTGTTTCTGGTTAACGATAAGTATCTTTATCAGTGTGCCTTTGTAGTCAGTGAACAGGTTGGCTTCAATGTGACTGACATTTCATTTTTATATTCATAATATGTTTGATATTGGTTTCTGGGAAATATTTCTTATTCTGGTTCTGGCGCTTATTGTTATCGGGCCGGAACGTCTGCCCGGTGCTGCGAGAAAAGCCGGTTACTGGGTGGGGCGTGCCCGGCGCTATATAGAAGGTGTGCGCAATGATGTTGAATCCCAGATGGATCTGGGCGAATTCAAACGCCTGTTGCATAATCAGGAAGTACAGATTAACGAACTGCAACAAAAATTGAAAGTTGAAACCACAAAGCTTACCGAGATTGAATCGGGCCTTGACGAAGATATACTAACCGAAGTCGATTCACACAAACTAAAAACAGAGGATTCCTTCTCCCATGAAGATATCGATGAATGGGAACAGGATACGTTATCAGTAGCTGATAATGCGGCTGATAATCAACCGTCAGTCAGTGTTTCAACAGACGATTCATCTGTACAGGCAACGGTTGAGGACAGGGATAAACCAGCATCATGACAGATGGCGTAGACAGGCAGGAGGAAGCCTTATCTCAGGAGCAGACATTGATGGATCACCTTATTGAATTAAGGGACCGTCTGTTGCATATGGTGCTAGCTGTTTTACTGGTGTTTCTGGCTTTATTTGCCTTCAGTAATAAAATTTTTACTCTGGCGGCGGCACCGTTGCTAAAGTTGATGCCTGCTGGCACCTCGATGATTGCCACCAGTGTTACCGCGCCTTTTCTGGTGCCGTTCAAGTTGGTAATGATGCTGTCTGTTTTACTCACGATTCCGTATTTATTGCATCAGATCTGGTCGTTTATTGCGCCAGGTCTGTATCGTCATGAAAAACGCCTTGCTGCACCTTTACTGATTTCCAGTGTCATATTATTTTATTGCGGCATTGCTTTTGCCTATTTTATTATTTTTCCTTTGCTGTTTAAATTCTTTATTGGTGTTGCCCCGCATGGGGTGGCGGTGATGACCGATATTGGTCAGTACCTGGATTTTATTATTACCATTTTTTTTGCTTTCGGGGTTGCATTTGAAGTGCCTGTCGCCACATTTTTACTGGTAGCTGCCGGAATTACCACACCGGCAAAACTGGCTAAAAAACGTCCCTATATTATTATCGGGGCATTTTTTGTTGGTATGATATTGACCCCGCCCGATGTGATTTCTCAATCGCTACTGGCTATTCCTATCTGGTTATTATTTGAGTCAGGCTTACTGGCAGCACGTTTGTTTCTGAAAGAAAAAAGTGACGCGGATGATGTCATTATGCAAACTGAAGAGTTTGAGCTGATTGAAGAGGGAGCTGGTAGCCAACATACCGATAGCCAGACAGACGATAGAGATAAAACAGACACTGATGATATAGATGATGAAACAATGGAAAAAATGTTTGATGAGGCAGAGCAGGAAGAAGATAATAATAACCACAAATCGTAATGCCGGAATCTGTTTGAGAACAGATCCCGTAGCACATAATGTCTGGATGCACTAGGAGCCTGTCCGAGAATAGATAGCCGACTGCGGAAAAGTGGAATTTGGTCATATTTCCCTCTATTTATCGTTAAATAGCCGTGCTATTCTCCTCAAAATAGTGAAAAATATGCCTCAAATCCACTTCCCCTCGCTACGGCTCCTATTCTCGGACAGGCTCCTAGACGTGTTTATAGATAAATTAGTGTAAAATTAACAGCGTATTTATAAATTAACAGGTTCCTCTGGTTCCACTTAAAAAACAGGAAGGGTGAAATGCCCAGATACAAGCAGAATGTCTGATACAAGAAAAGTCCCCCGCCGCCCTACAATTTTAATTATTCTTGACGGCTTTGGGGTTAATCCCTGCCGGTTAAATAATGCCGTACTGCAGGCAGATACCCCAAGACTGGATGAATATTTTTCTCATCATTCACACACTACCCTGGAAGCCTGCGGTAAGTCGGTTGGCTTGCCTGAAGGGCAAATGGGTAATTCAGAAGTCGGGCATATGACGTTGGGCTGTGGCAGTGTCATGCGTCAGGATCTGGTGCGAATTAATGATGAAATTGAGAGCGGAGAGTTTTTTCAGAACGCCGCTCTGGTAGCAGCGGTTGAAGATGCTGCGGCAGCAGAACGTCCGGTGCATCTGGTTGGGTTAACCTCAAACGGTGGCGTTCACAGCCATATCAATCATTTAAAAGCATTAATCAAACTGTGTGCCGAGCATAAAGTAAAACCGGTGGTACATATGACAACGGATGGTCGTGATACTGCACAGATGTCGGCGCTGGTGTTTTTAAAGGAAATTGAAGGCTCGCTTGAGGAAGCAGATGGCAGTATTGCAACGGTTTGCGGGCGCTATTATTCTATGGATAGAGATCAGCGCTGGAACCGTACTGAGCTGGCCTGGCGAGCGATGGTTCTGGGTGAAGGTCGTCATGCAGAAAGCGCGCATTATGCTATTGAAGCGGCTTATGCCAATAATGAGACGGATGAATTTATTATTCCGACGGTACTGGATAATGCCGATTTAATTCAGTCGGGCGATAATGTGATTTTTTTCAATTTCAGGAATGATCGTTCGCGCCAGTTAACCGCCGTGTTGAGTCAGCAGAACTTCAAGGAAATTGATACCGGTAGTTTTAGGGGTGCTGCAGTAACCTGTCTAACTGAATATGACCCTGAATTTCTATTGCCTATTGGCTATGCGCCTGAACGTCCGCAGGCAACGGTTGCATCGGTAGTTAGTCGTGCCGGTTATAAACAGATGCACTGTGCCGAAACCGAAAAATATGCCCATGTTACCTACTTCTTTAATGGGGGTAAAAAGAAACCATTTGCCGGTGAAGATCATGTTATGGTGAATTCACCCGATGTGTCCACTTACGATCTTAAGCCTGAAATGAGTGCTGCAGAGGTGGCTGATAAAGTCATTGAAGGGTTGGAATTGGGTAGTTACGGCTTTATTCTGGTGAACTTTGCCAATGGTGATATGGTTGGCCATACCGCAGTGCCTGATGCAGTTATTTCAGCGGTAGAAACGCTGGATAAAGAAGTTGGGCGAGTACTGGACGCGGCTGAAAAGTGCGGGTTTTCGGTACTGCTAACCGCTGACCATGGTAACTGTGATGAAATGGTTGATCCGGTTACTCAGGAGCCACATACCCAGCACACTCTGTATCCTGTGCCCTGTATGGTTATCGACGAGGTTAACTGGTATTTACGTCCCGGGTCTGATTTAAGCGCTGTAGCCCCCACTGTTTTACAGTTAATGGGGCTGCAGCAACCCCCCTCCATGACGGGTAAATCACTGCTATTGTGTGAATACTAATGTCATAACCCCATTTCGATAAACGCTTGCAAAATTTTGTATGTTCATGCAATTATCGGTTGAATCATGTATAATCCGCCGGCTTGATTTAACCTGATTGCTGGATGCTGGTTATACGTTTTTGAATTATTAAATTTTGAATTATTATAAATTATTGTACATATTATACTTAGAGTAACAGGAACATGACAGACTTAACCAAATATCGGAATATCGGCATTTTCGCTCACGTGGATGCAGGTAAAACAACAACAACGGAACGGATTCTGAAATTAACCGGCAAAATTCATAAAATCGGTGAAGTCCATGATGGTGAAGCTACCACCGACTTCATGGAGCAGGAACAGGAACGAGGTATTACCATTCAGTCGGCGGCAACCAGTTGTCAGTGGAATGGTCATCGACTGAATATTATCGACACCCCGGGACACGTCGATTTCACTATCGAAGTTTATCGTTCATTAAAAGTGCTGGATGGTGGCATTGGTGTATTCTGTGGCTCAGGTGGTGTCGAGCCGCAGTCGGAAACCAACTGGCGTTATGCAAATGAATCAGAGGTTTCACGAATCATTTTTGTTAATAAGCTGGATCGTATTGGTGCTGACTTTTACCGCGTCGTCAAACAGGTAGAAGATATCCTTGGTGCAGTACCTCTGGTTATGGTATTACCAATTGGTATTGAAGACAATTTCAAAGGCTGTGTTGATCTGTTAACCCGCAAAGCCTGGATCTGGGATAATGAAACCGATACCACCGCATACCGTATCGAAGAACCACCTGCGGAAATGGCGGATCAAATTGAAGAATGGCGTGAAAAACTCATTGAGACTGCCGTTGAGGAAGATGACGATGTGATGGAACGTTATCTTGAAGGTGAAGAACCCAGCATAGAGGAACTCAAGGCCTGTATTCGTCAAGGTACCATCAAGCTGAATTTCTTCCCGACTTATTGCGGCTCGGCCTTTAAGGATAAGGGTGTGCAGATGGTACTGGATGCTGCCGTCGATTATCTACCTGACCCAACAGAAGTGAAACCACAGCCGGAAATTGATCTGGAAGGTAATGAAACCGGTGAATACGCCATTGTTGACCCGGACAGGCCATTGCGTGCACTGGCATTCAAAATTATGGATGACCGTTTTGGTGCATTGACCTTTATTCGCATCTACTCCGGGCGTATGGATAAAGGCATGACGGTACTTAATACCTTCACCGGCAAAACCGAACGTATTGGTCGCATGGTTGAAATGAACGCCGATGAACGTATCGAACTGGATAGTGCCCAGGCTGGCGATATTATTGCGGTTGTTGGTATGAAAAATGTACAGACCGGACATACGTTGTGTGACCCGAATCATCCCGCAACGCTGGAACCTATGGTGTTTCCTGATCCGGTTATTTCTATTTCGATTACACCCAATGATAAAGGTGCGTCGGAAAAACTGGGTATTGCACTGGGTAAAATGATTAAAGAGGATCCATCTTTCCGTGTCGAAACCGATCAGGATAGTGGTGAGACCATTCTCAAAGGCATGGGTGAATTACATCTGGATATTAAAGTAGATATTCTAAAGCGTACTCATGGCATTGATGCCACCATTGGTAAACCGCAAGTTGCCTATCGGGAAACCATAACCAAACGGGTAGAAGATTCCTACACGCATAAGAAACAGTCCGGCGGTTCCGGTCAGTTTGCTAAAATTGACTATATCATCGAGCCAGGTGAGCCGGGTAGTGGTTATGAGTTTGAGTCAAAGGTTACCGGTGGTAATGTGCCGCGTGAGTTCTGGCCTGCAGTAGAAAAAGGTTTTGCAAAAATGATGGATAAAGGCGTACTGGCCGGGTATCCCTGTCTGGATTTTAAAGTGACATTATTTGATGGTCAGTTCCACGCCGTTGACTCTTCAGCGGTAGCCTTTGAAATAGCTGCCATGGCTGCTTACCGTCAGACCATGCCAAAAGCAGGCCCACAACTGATGGAGCCGATCATGAAAGTGGATGTGTTCACCCCCGATGATAATGTGGGCGATGTGATTGGTGATTTAAACCGGCGTCGTGGTATGATCAAATCACAGGATCCCGGTCCCACCGGTGTGCGTATTCGGGCTGAATGTCCATTAAGTGAAATGTTTGGTTATATTGGTTCGTTACGTACCATGACTTCTGGTCGCGGCCAGTTCTCCATGGAATTCCTGCATTATTTACCCTGTCCGAAAAATGTGGCTGAAGAAGTTATTAAAGAAGCCAAAGAACGAGCGGCAGCCAAGTAGGTTATTGATGGAAACAGGCCATTTATGGTGATAATAAAAAGGCCGGAAAATCCGGCCTTTTTCTTTTGCGCCTCTATCGTGCAAAGGCCTCATTGTGTAAAGATTAATCATATAAAATGAATTTAGATATTAACTGGTTAATTGGACTGCATATTCCATCCGCCATCATTCCTGCTGGTGTTTTATGGTTTGCCAATATTTTATTTGTGATTCTTCTTCTATATGTGTTTCGTTCTGCACCATTAAAGAAATTTGTGCGTGATACTGCCGGGCAGCATGTTTATTTTGGTGCCATGGTAATGTTATTACTTATCTGGGGAATAAAGGCGGGTATTTCGCCGGGGCTGGGTTTTCATCAGCTGGGCGCAACCCTGTTTACCTTAATGTTTGACTGGCCGCTGGCAATTATTGGCTTAACGGTTATATTAATAGCTTCTATTGCTGTGCAGATGCCAGACTGGCTAAGTCTGGGTATAAATGGCCTGGTCAGTATTATTATTCCGGTGATGACCAGTTATGCCATTTTGAAATTATCACAGAAATTTTTGCCGGATAATTTTTTTATTTATGTCTTTGTGTGTGCTTTTTTTGGTGGGGGTATAGCGGTTGCCATCAGTCATATCAGCGCCATTGTATTACTGTCGCTGGTTCATGCCTATCCTGATACCAAACTGGTGCATGAATCCTTGATGGTATTACCCCTGATTATGTTCCCGGAGGCTTTTCTTACGGGTATGTTGATCAGTATTTTTGTGGTCTATAAACCCGAATGGGTGGTTACCTTTGATGATGAGCGTTATATTATTGGTAAATAATTATCGGGTATTTATATTATTTTCTATATTTTCTTCGTATTGTTTAAAACAAGCAGATAGATAATCGATAATACGTTTTACCTTTTGAGGCACAAATTTCCGTTCGGGATAAACCGCATGGACTTCATGCGCAGTGGGTTTATAGTCAGCCATAATAATTTTCAGTTTTCCCTGCTTGACATAATCTTCCACATACCAGTCACACATCAGGGCAATACCCAGCCCGGCAACCGCTGCATCGGCAATTGCATCTGGGCTGCTGATTTTTAAGCGGCTATTAACATGAACGGTTTCATCACCATTTTGTGCGCTATGAAAAAACCATAAATCGGGTGATTTTTGCCCCGAATAGACCAGACACTGATGGTGAACCAACAAATCAGTCGGTTTCCTGGGGCGGCCATTTTTTACCAGATAGGCGGGGCTGGCGACAACCACGCGGGGACTGACACCTATTTTACGTGCTATCAGGCTGGAATCAGCCAGTGGGCCTATGCGAATAGCCAGGTCAATACCTTCCTTTACCAGATCAATATACTGGTCATTAAAAATAAGGTCGCAGTTAATATCGGGGTATTGCATCAGGAAATCGTTAAGCAGGGGGATAATAAAGCGACGCCCAAAGGTAGTGCTGGTAGACAGGCGTAAGGTGCCGGTGGGTTTTATTTTGCCTTTACCTACACTGGCTTCAGCTTCATTAAAGTCATTCAGAATACGCACACAGTGATGGTAATATTCGCTGCCGGCCTCTGTAAGATTAATCGAACGGGTGCTGCGGTTAAGTAACTTGGTGCCCAGCCGGTCTTCCAGCGCAGCCACGTGTTTGCTGATGGTTGACTGAGACATACTGGTTTCGCGCGCCACCGCAGAAAAACTTTCCGCTTCGACCACCCGGCGGAAAACCGCCATGCTTTGCATTACATCCATAAAAAACCTTTTATCATTGTTGTTTCAACCCGCAGGATTATTTATAACGCATAACACCGATCAGGATTTTACGTCGTAGATCCTCTATTCTCAGACAGGCACCTGGTAAATACAGGTCTAAGGATACTCTGAACAAGTCTGATTCTAAGGAACCTCTGAACAAGTCGTGAATCCGCATCTTGAGTCCAGAATTCCTCATCGCTGCGTTGCCAGGTCATTGCAATAGAATAACTATTACAATGACTTAGCGCCTTGCGCTGAAAAAATTCTGGTTCTCAATCTGCTGTATCCAGACTTATTCAGAGGTTCCCTAACTATACTTATTCAGAATATCCCTAAAATAACAAGTTTGCTCTTCTAAGTAAATGTGTCTGAGCAGAGCATTTCACCCTGTTAACTTTTATGCTGGAAAGTTCTTTTTGCGACAGTTTTGCCAAACTGAATAAATTTTTCAATATAAGCAATGTTCTGATCCGTTTTCCGCAGGGCAACAAGCAGTTCCTTGTGTATGCCGGTTTTACCTATGCGGATTATTTTCAGTGGCAGGGTTTTACAATAATTATCAGCCAGCCATCTGGGCAGAACGCATACACCACGTTGCAGCGATGCCAGCTGTAACATCAAATCGATGGATGCGATTCCTTTTAATTTTTCCGGCTTTACCTGCGCAGGATTTAAAAATCGGGTAAGAATATCCAGACGTTTTTCCGGTACCGGGAAAGTTAATAATGTTTCATTGCCTAGATGTTCTGGTTTTAAGATTTTCGTTGTTGCCAGCGGGTGTTTTGTAGAAACGACCAGTACGGTTTCATATTCAGCCAGTGGTTCATATATTATGGCTTCTTTTCTGACCGGATCGGGTGTTATCAGCACATCAATGTGATGGTTCAACAAACCTTCCAGCCCTGAAAACTGAAATTTGTTAATGATGTCGATTTCTACATCGGGCATGGCTTGCAAAAAACGGCCAACCACACCGGTTAGCCATTCATAGCAGGGGTAACATTCAACGCCAACCCGCAGTATGCCCTGTTTGCCTTCACTGTAGGCTTTAAGTGTTTTTTCTGTCTGCGACAGTACCGGCAGAACCTGTTCTGCCGTCTGTAATAATAAATGGCCGGCCCGGGTTAGTCGCAGGCAGCGCCCCTCACGTTGCCACAATGACAGTGCCAGTTTTTTTTCCAGATAGCGGATCTGGTGCGACAGTGCAGACTGGGTTAAACACAGGCTGTTAGCAGCTTCTGTGAGTGTGCCATGTGTATTCAGCGCGTGAATTATTTGCAGATGACTGTGTTCTATCATTATGAGCAAACCTCATTAATTTGTAAATATAAATCATTTTTTCTCATTGATCGATAAGCCTACAATGCCCCATCATTGATGGCAACAGGAGTATCAACAAAATGGTCACCATACATAATCATGGTTTTCCTCGTATTGGTAAACAGCGTGAACTGAAATTTGCGCTGGAAAAATACTGGCATGGCGCGAGTACAGAACAAGCGTTGCAGCAAACAGCAACAGACCTTCGACAGCAACACTGGCAGCTGCAATCCGGACTCGACCTGATTCCTGTTGGTGATTTTTCATTATACGATCAGGTGCTGGATATGAGTTTTATGCTCGGTAATATCCCTTCAAGAGTGCGTCATCTGCAAGGTAGCAGCCTGGATAATTATTTTCGGGTGGCGAGAGGACGTGCCACGGCAGATGAAACGACATGTTCCTGTGTGCGTGCCGGCGAAATGACAAAATGGTTTGATACCAACTACCACTATATTGTCCCGGAATTTGATCAAGCGACGGATTTTTCCTTACATGCAGAGAGTTTACTGGCACAAATCAGGCAGGCGAGGTCGCAGAATCTAGATATCAAGCCCGTCATTATTGGACCGGTTACCTACCTCTGGTCAGGCAAGGCCGGGGATGGCAGCAATAAACTGGATCTGCTGGACAGGCTTCTCGATGTCTATACAGATTTATTGCAGGCACTGGCAGACCTTGGTGTACAGTGGCTGCAGATCGATGAACCGGTACTGGTAACCGAGCTTGCAACCGACTGGCAGCAGGCGTTAAAACAGGCGTATGAAAGATTATCCCATGGTACGATAAAAATATTACTGGCAACGTATTTTGGTGATTTACAGGATAATCTGACACTGGCATGTGGCCTGCCTGTTAATGGCTTGCACCTTGATGTTATCAATGCAAAACAGGAGGTAGATAAAGTTATTGCTGCTTTGCCAGAAAAGGTCATTCTGTCGCTGGGGGTCATCGACGGGCGAAATATCTGGAAAACAAATTTAACGGCAACCCTTGACTGGCTGGAGAAAATTTACACCAGGTTACAGGATCGCCTGTGGCTGGCACCGTCCTGTTCTCTGTTGCATGTGCCGGTTGACCTGGATAGCGAACAGCAGCTGGATAAAGAAATAAGCGCATGGTTGGCCTTTGCCGTACAGAAACTGGATGAACTGACTGTACTGGCACGGGCGTTGAATAATGGCAGGGAGAGTGTCAGTGATCTTCTGGCAGATAATGCTGCAGCAATTAAACGTCGCCAGCAATCAAGTCTGGTGCATGTGGCAGCGGTTAAAAAACGCGTCGATGAGGTTGATGAAACTATGGCCGCACGCCGCTCGAACTACCCGCAACGTGCGGTAATTCAAAATAAACGGTTACAACTGCCATTGTATCCAACGACAACCATCGGTTCCTTCCCCCAGACAAAGGTCATTCGCCATGCACGCAGCGATTATCGTAAGCATCTTGTTTCCGAGCAGCAGTACGTGGAAACTATGCAGCAGGAAATTGCCCGATGTATACGCGAACAGGCGTTGCTGGGTCTGGATGTGCTGGTACATGGTGAACCGGAAAGAAACGATATGGTGGAATATTTCGCCGAGCAGTTAACCGGTTATGTGTTTACCCGGTATGGCTGGGTGCAGTCTTATGGTTCGCGTTGTGTAAAACCGCCAATTATCTATGGTGATATTTCCCGGCCCGAAGCAATGACCGTTGACTGGATCCTTTACGCGCAATCATTAACAGACAAACCCGTGAAAGGCATGCTGACCGGCCCGGTAACGATGTTAAACTGGTCGTTTGTACGCGATGACCAGCCACGATCAGCAACATGTATGCAGCTGGCACTGGCTATACGTGATGAAGTCGATGATCTGGAACAGGCAGGTATAAGCATTATTCAAATTGATGAAGCAGCCTTGCGTGAAGGTTTGCCGTTAAGAAAAAAACAATGGCACAGCTATCTCGACTGGGCAGTCCGGGCGTTCAGAATAAGTGCAAACGGCGTCAACGATGAAACCCAGATTCACACTCACATGTGTTATTCAGAATTCAACGATATTATTCAAGCCATTGCCGACATGGATGCGGATGTCATCACCATAGAAACCTCGCGCTCCAATATGGAATTGCTGGATATTTTTGATGCCTTCCAGTATCCCAACCAGATAGGCCCCGGTGTTTATGACATACATTCACCGAATACCCCGACCGTTGATTCCATTGTCGAGCTGATGAAAAAAGCCACGCTACGTATCCCGGCACAAAGATTATGGGTGAACCCGGATTGCGGTTTGAAAACCCGGCAATGGGATGAAGTTATCCCGGCGCTGAGAAACATGGTGGCAGCCAGTAAAAAACTGCGTAAGTCAGTTTAGCCGGGTTAGTATCTGCCTGCTTCCACAGATGTTAGAATTTAATTTATAGTGCATGGTATAAACGTAATTACCTGATGACAGGCTAAACCGGCTTTTACACACAATGACTGCTAAAACAAAAACAGAATTACAAATCCTGCTGGATATTATGGTTGCCTTGCGCCACCCGGAAACCGGTTGTCCCTGGGATTTGAGTCAGGATTTTAAGTCGATTTCTGCCTATACTATTGAAGAGGCTTATGAAGTTGCTGATGCGATTGAACGTAATAATCTGCCTGAGCTGAAAGATGAACTGGGTGATCTGCTGTTTCAGGTGGTTTTTCATTCGCGTCTGGCCGAAGAGCAGGGCGCATTTGATTTTAATGATGTTGTGGCGGCCATCAATGAAAAGATGATTCGACGTCATCCACATGTTTTTGCCGGTGATAGCACCACTGATAAAGCGGAACTGGGGCGTCAGTGGGAGCAGCATAAACAGTTGGAAAGAAACCGTAAACAGAGTGACAATGATAATAATCATGCTGGTGCGCTGGCTGGCATTATCTCTTCGTTGCCAGCATTACGCTGGTCACAGAAAATACAGAAACGGGCGGCGGGTACAGGCTTTGACTGGCCGGATATTCAGCCGGTATTTGACAAGCTGGAAGAAGAACTGGGTGAGTTAAAAGAAGAGATTCGGCGACCGAATAATCAGCGCAGAATACTGGATGAACTTGGCGATGTGCTGTTTGTCTGTGTGAATCTGGCCATGCATCTCCAACTTGATGCTGAACAGGCGATGCGCCATGCCAATTATAAGTTTATTTCACGTTTTAATACCATGGAGCAGTTGATCGAGGCCGATGAGAGGTCGTTTGCTAATTTGTCTCTACAACAAATGGAAGCCTACTGGGAGCGGGCTAAAGCCACTCTGGCGGCAAAGGGTGTGAAAAAGACTGATGCATCAGGGTAAAGCACAAAACCAGTCGTTACAAAATCAAATGGTGGTGCCAATAAAAAAGGCTGCAAATTTGCAGCCTTTTTAAAATCAATATTATTTAACGGCTAAATAAACAGTGATTGTGTTGCGTCAGCAGATTCTTCAAAGTAGGTGGCAGCGCCGACGAACTCACAGCCATCAATAAAGGCTGCAGGGTCGTGCCCAAATAGTTCTACTGTCATCTGACAGGCAAGGAATTTACATTCAGCTTCCTGACATAATTCACGTAACTCATCAATGGAAGCAACGCCACAGTTTTTAATGGTCTTTTTCATTAACGAGGTACAGATAGGATCCATAAATGGAATATTCCATAATAAATTAGGAATTTTTGGACCAAAGTCAATGCTTTGCAACCATTTTGGGCCAAATGGCATTTTCATTGGCATATCCGGGGCGGCAGTAGGGGTAATTTTTAATTTACTGGTGTCTTTTAGTAGCAGGTTCAGGCCGTAGAAGGTGAAAAAGATGGAAACTTCCATGCCTAAAGCGGCAGCGGTGCTGGCCAGAATAAAGGGAGGGTAGGCCCAGTCCAGTGTACCCTTGGTTGCAATAATAGTTAGTTTGCGTGTGTCTGACATAATGTTATCCTCATGTTGGTTGGTTAAAATTACTTGTTAAAAAATTTGACAGTCTTCTGACTAAATAATTTAAAGCTGGTGCTAACCATACTCCTGAATACCCATGTCTGGCAAGCAGGAATTTTCTGCGTTTTTGTACGTTTTAGGCAAGATGGTGTAAGAAGCCCACTGTTTTAGCGCTGTTTGAGGTTATTTAGAGTATTTATTCCGAAATGCGATAACTGTTATTCAGCATAAAATGCTCAATTTCTTCGCTGGAATCTAGTCTTTCATAGCATTGTTGTCCCTGGCAAGGATAGGCGCAGGTTGCGGGCTGCGGTGTTTTTGATTCCAGGTTCGGGTGGACAGGCTGATCAGCAGGAATATTAAATACCATGGTCTGGGGCATATAATGTGAAGATGGCAACCGGCTGTACCGATTATAGTCCTCTGCCTGGCTACGAATGATAAGAGTGGCTGGTGGGTTAAAAAAATCATTCAGTGCAGTAATCATGGCGCAATGTGAAACGGGAGCCTGATTAATGGATGGCCAGGCGGCTTGCAGGCAATGTTCAACACTGCGCATATAGTGTGTTCTGCCCGAAAGGCAGGCGAGTCGATGCAATGCAATGCAGGCAATGGCGTTGCCTGAGGGAATGGCATCATCAGCAAATGACTTGATGCGTTGGATCAGGGGTTCGTGGTCGTGGCTGGTAAAATAGAACCCGCCGTTGTCGGTGTCTTCAAACTGGTGGATTAATGTATCAGCCAGTTCAAGCGCCCATGCATAAAGTGTGTTGTCCCATTTAGCCTGGAGTAGTTCGAGCAATCCCTGCAATAAAAAAGCATAATCATCCAGGTAGGCATTGAGCTGTGTGCGGCCATCTTTATAACTGGCAAACAGGTGCTGATTGACCCAGCAATGATTTTTAATAAAGAAGGCAGACTGGATAGCGGATTCTATGTATCTATTCTTATTAAGCTGGTTTCCGGCAATAGCCATACCGCGTATCATTAGCCCGTTCCAGGCAACGAGTATTTTTTCATCACGTGCCGGGTGGATGCGCTTGTTACGTTGTGTAAACAGCTGTTGTTCGGCCTGTTCAAGATAGTTGTATACGGTTTCAATATCAAGATTCAGCTTGCTGGCAATGCTTGTTTCATCGTGGCAGGCATGTAAATGCCATTTGTTTTCAAAATTAGCCGCTTTATCCAGACCGTAACGGTATTTAAATGTCGGCCAGTAAGTATTGTCAATCACGGAACGAATTTCTTCCTTATCCCAGGCATAATATTTGCCCTCAATGCTTTCTGAGTCAGCATCCTGTGCAGAGTAATAACCCCCTTCAGTAGATTGCATCTCGTCTAAAACCCAGTTGGCAGTTGCCTTCGCGGTATGATAGAAAAGGCGAGAACCTGTGATACACCAGGCCTGGGCATACAAAGCGAGTAATGGTCCATTGTCATAAAGCATTTTTTCAAAATGCGGAATCATCCAGTTATTATCGGTTGAGTAACGGCAGAATCCACCACCGAGGTGGTCAAAAATACCACCATTGGCCATTTTCTCCAGGCTGTAGATGGCGGTATGTAGAATACGTGGATCAGGCTGCTGATGGTGTTCGGCCTGTGCCCAGTGTAGCAGGGTGCGTTCGATAATAGCGGGGTGTGGGAATTTGGGGGCGGGACTGAATCCTCCGTGTCTACTGTCGAACTGCATTTCTATCTGATTGCGTACCACATCGACAGGCAGGGTGGAGAGTATGTCTGGGCTGGTTGTCAAGGGTTGATTTAGGTGCTTAAAGGCATCATATAGAGAAAGACACTGTTGTTGAATATCATTCTGGCGATTTAACCAGACCTCATGAATATAGTGTAATAATTGCTGAAATGAGGGCAGGCCGTGGCGTGGTTCACGTGGAAAATAAGTTCCGGCAAAAATTGGCATATGCTTATCCGGTGTAAGAAATACCGTTAGTGGCCAGCCACCAGCGCGTTCAGTCAGCATGGAGTGTGCAAGTTGATATATCCTGTCAAGGTCAGGGCGTTCTTCTTTATCGACTTTTATATTGATAAAGAAGTCATTCATTAATTGCGCTGTACTTTTGTCTTCAAAAGACTCATGTGCCATAACGTGGCACCAGTGGCAGGCTGAATACCCAATAGAAAGCAGGATGGGTTTATTTTCAGAGCTTGCCTGTTCCAGGCTGATCCTGTTCCAGGCCTGCCAGTGCACCGGGTTGTCGGCATGCTGTAATAAATAGGGACTGGTTTCATGGTTAAGTAGATTGGTATGTGACATAGTGAAATCCGGCGAATAGCATTAAAACAAAGTTA
>WFMW01000026.1 GCA_015488885.1 Gammaproteobacteria bacterium
ATGCAGGTGTTACCTTTTATGCCATCACTTGAATCTTATCTTCGCAACTCGTTGATTACCGTTTTCGGTAAAAATCTTCTATTTAAACTGTCTGGCTTTGAAACGTTGTTTTATTGGTTAATAAAGCCCATGCAATACGGGCATTTTTATTGGCTACGGCTACCGCTGAAATATTCTTTCCTCGGCGTTGTTCCAGTTGATTAATCCACTGGTTCCGCTTGTCCTGATATTTTGCAGCAACTCTTACGACGGTGCGCCCACCATGTATTAACAATGTCCTTAAGTAGGTGTCTCCTCGCTTGCTAATGCCTAACAGTGTCGGTTTCCCTCCCGTTGAATGTTGTCGGGGCACCAGTCCCAACCAGGCCGCCAGTTCTCGCCCGTTTTTAAATACGCGAATATCGCCAATAGCCGCGACCATCGCTGTGGCGCTGAGCAGGCCAACACCGGGTATGGTGAGTAAACGCTGGCAGTCTTCATTGCTTTTACATATCATCGCCAGCTTTTCTTCTAATTGCTGAACCCGTTCGTCAAGATGTACCATCTCTCTATACGGTTCGTTTAATAGCTCTCTGAATATAGGCGTGAGTTCATTCGTCGCGTCTTCAAGTATGCCGGGTATTTGCTTGCGTACACATGAAATACCTTTGGGAATGGTTATACCGTATTCCAGAAGTAAGCCACGTATTTGATTGGCCTGTGCGGTTCGTCTTGCAACCGCCTGGCTGCGAATTCGATGCAGGCTTTGTATGTCCTGTTGCGCTACTGACTTCGCGGGTACAAATCGCATTGAAGGACGCTGGATCGCTTCACAAATCGCCTCTGCATCCACTTCATCATTTTTATTGGATTTGACGAAGGGTTTTACAAATTGGGGCGCAACCATACGCACAATATGGCCGTGGGTTTCAAAAACACGTCGCCAGTAATGTGAACCACCACAGGCTTCAATACCGATTATACATGGCGGTATCTTCGCGATGAATTCACGCAGCTTTTTACGGGTAAGTTTCTTCTTTAAAACAACGATGCCATTAGCATCGACGCCATGAAGTTGAAAACTCTGTTTTGCTAAATCAATACCCATTACCGCTACTGCTCTTTTTACGTTATTATGTTTCATGTGGTCTGCCTCTCTCTTTTGATGTTTGTTAGTACATACATCTTGGCTCATTTGAAGCCGTTTGGGGAGAGGTGGACCATTCCATTAGGTCTTGAAAAACGCCGGCGTCGAGTAGTCTGGCAGTTTGCAGGTGGAAGCAGGCAGTAGGTGATGAATAGTTTGGCTATTCATAATGTTGAATTTTGAGTGTTGCCTGATTTTTATCAGGGATAACCTGTAACCTGTCTGTTTTTTTTAAAGGAGACAGCCATGTCTAAGAAGATGTTATCCGTGCGTAAAACAGAAGAAATACTACGCTTCAAATTCGAGGCAAATTTATCCGGGCAAAAGTTTGCTGCCAGTTGTGGTATTGCCCATTTGATGCAAGGCACAAAGTGAAATTAATGGACATAGTCCTTAACAAGAGCTTTGCAACGTGGCAGATGTACCCTTCAGGCCTCACCCGGAGGGGCTTACAGAGTTGCCCTGGCAATGTGGTTTGAAATAATTTTCTTACGTTATTGATCTCTCGGAATCTCTTCAGCCTCCAAATGCTGTCGTTTATGAATGACAGCCAGTACTTCAATGAAGTCATCTGACTTGATCTCATATATAATCCTATAGGAATACAGGCTCAGTTCTCGCACGGTATCTACGTTCAGCTCTGGTACTTTTCTGCCCTTTACGGGGCAGCTCATCCAGCCCGATGGTTTTTTTAACCAACTCTTCACTGACCCGCCTGGCATACAGCAACGAATCCTGAGCAATGTAATCATGGATATGACGAACCTGGGCCCTGGCGTGAGCCGTCCACTTCACCATGATTGAATATCCTTGAGCACCTCCTCGGCTGTTTGAGTTTTGCCTTCTGAGGCATCCTGCTGTCCACGGCGAATATTCTCCAGCACATAAAGCCGGTAAATCATCTCTTCCGTATCCACATTGTCCGGTAGTTGCTGGATCGTGTTGAGCGCATTTTGTTTAGCGGTTTGCATAGTGAATTCCTCGCTGTATTAGATTAGCTGTGCACCATCTTTCCGATGACCTTTGTCAGTTCTGATTTCTTCACCAAACTGTCCATCAGGCACAGGAAGTATAAACACCCTTTCTAACCCAAGTCAAACCAGAGCCTTGTCCAATATTAAAGATGTAGTAAATGGATGAGTAAAATCCAAGACTGGTTGAAATATGGTATAAAAAAACAAAATGGTAAATTTTAAGTGTTGAATGTTGAATTTCATAAGCATAAAGCGGGTAAAGCAAATTCCCCCTCAATCCCCTTTTGCTAAGGGGGAGATTTATCTGCCGGTACTAACGCTAACCTTCCGCCTGATACATTATATATCAACACTTGTATAATATATATAATTTGATATACTTATCTTATGAAAGACATAGTTTTTTTAGGTGATTCCCTTGAAAATATTCGTCTATTTTCTGAAGATGCAAAAGATGATCCTGGTTTTCAGCTTGACCGTGTTCAACGAGGCAAAGAACCAGATAACTGGAAACCACTAAAAACTGTTGGTATGGGCGTGAAAGAGATCAGAACAAAAGTGTCTGATGGTATTTATAGGACAGTTTATATTGCCCAACTTGAGCCAGCCGTTTATGTGCTTCATGCATTTCAAAAGAAAACAGGTAAAACGTCAAAGTCAGATATTGATAAAGCTATAAAGACGATTTAAAGACTTAATAGGTATACGATGATGAATAATACATTCAAGAGTGTTTTTGATGCTATCGCTGATACAAGAGAAGAAGCATTAAATATGAAATTGCGTGCACAATTGATGAATGAAATTATCAATAAGATTAAAATAAAAGGTTGGAAACAGGCCGAAGCGGCTAGAAAACTGGGTGTTACGCAGCCGCGAGTTTCTGACTTACAGCGAGGTAAAATGTCTAAATTTAGTCTGGATATGCTGGTTAATATGCTATCTGCTATTGGTGATGAAGTTGTAATTAAAATAAAAGATGTAGCTTGAAAAAAAGGTGGCGGAGGGATTATTTTTTAACCACTCCCACAAAAGGGATCGAGTCTATTGATAATGCTATTAACCATCAACTCATTATTTTTTATCAACTTTTTAATCGTTTCATCGTTCCAGCGTGAAAATACATGGTTGGACGCTCTGCATCGAGTAGTCTGGCTATTCATAATGCTGAATTTTGAATTTTGAATGTTTAATGTTTAATGAAAAAACCTTGGCAAAAGGGGAGGTTTTTTGTGATTATTTCTTCTGGTAATCAGCTGGTTTGGGTTTTGTTGATTAAGGTCTAGTAATCTGGTTTTTGATACTTGATGACCAGTTTTCAACTTCAAGCCCTTCTATTCGTTCAAAATGACTTGTATTATTGGTGACAACTATCATGTTATTTTCAATAGCAATACCTGCTATCAAAAGATCAATATCATCAATTGGTGTTCCTTTCTTTCGCAGATTGGCATATAACACTGCTGAATTTTCAGATGACTGTAACGTAAGTGGGAGGATATTACTGATTGCCGCGAATTCAAGAAAGGTGTTTAGTTGCCTGTTTGCATCTTTATGTTTTAAGCCACTTATTATCTCATAGTATGTAATGATGCTAAAGTTAATGCAGTTATAAGCTCTCAGATAACTTTTAAATCTTTTTTCTACTTTTTCATTTCCTTTCAGAAATTTTGATAAAATATCTGTATCAATCAGTGCAGGCTTCATTAACGTCCTCTGCCACTAAATGCCTGCCTTCGTCTTTCTGATATATCTGCTAGATAACTATCAAAGTCTTCATCGTTCATGCCTTGCCATGAACCGGAGAATGACAGTAGATTAGGTTCATTTTGCCTGTTTTTTTCTGTCCCCAGGCGAAAATAATGAATAAAGTCATATATTTCACCTAGCTTATCTGCTGGTAAAAGACTAATTTCATTTATTAATTTGTCTTTTGTAATGGATGAAGTCATTGCCCTGCACTTTAGTTTTTAACCTTAACAAGTTAAATTATAGCATGGAAGTCAAAAAGGAAAGGAGTCGAGTCTATTGATAATGCTATTAGCCATCAATTCATTATTTTTTATCAACTTTTTAATCGTTCCCATCGCCCCAGCGTGGGAATGCATACCGTGACGCTCTGCGTCACGATTACTAATAAATATTGGTATCAGAAAAATACACTATGTACCCGTTGCCTGCTATGCAG
>WFMW01000027.1 GCA_015488885.1 Gammaproteobacteria bacterium
AAGGTAGCCCCTTATCGCCGTTGTTATCCAATATTGTTCTTAACGAACTGGACTGGGAACTGGAAAAGCGTGGACACACCTTTGCTCGCTATGCGGATGACTGTCAGATTTATGTAGGCAGTCAACGAGCGGGCGAGCGGGTAAAACAGAGCATCAGCAAATTTATAGACAAGACCTTAAGGCTCAAGGTCAATGAAAATAAAAGTGCCGTTGCACGCCCATGGGAACGCAAGTTTCTGGGTTTTACCTTTAGTGCTCGACGTGGTCATAAAATCAAAGTCTCCGATGCAGCACTGGAGAAATTGAAAGCCACGGTGAGAAAACTATGTCGTCGAACGAGAGGCCACTCAGTGATCCAGATCATCGCAGAATTAAGAAAAAGCCTGCTTGGTTGGAAAGCGTATTTTGGCATAGCCGAAATACAGAGCCCACAGCGAGATCTGGAGAAATGGATCCGGCGGAAGCTACGGTGCTATATCTGGAAGCAATGGGGACGATCAGGCTACCGGAAGCTAAGGCGTCATGGCGTAGCTAGACAACTGGCGTGGAATACGGCAAAGTCAGCCCATGGACCATGGCGTTTGAGTGCAAGTCCGGCCTTATACTACGCCTTGCCAAACAAATACTTTAGTCGACTTGGGTTACCCGCATTGGTAACATGATGAAAATTGAATGATATTGAACCGCCGTGGTACGTGATCCGTATGCCCGGTGGTGTGGGAGGAAGGGTGCTGTGAGGCATCCTCCTATCCCGATTAGCAGATAAAAGAAATAAGAAACATCAATCATGAGTGATAAATTCGTATATGTCGATCTTGATAAAGAACAGAAATCAATAATCCAGGATAAAGCATCATTTTATATCTTTGATGATGAGACAAAGACAGATTTGAATAATAAAAGAAAAAAATGGATAAAATTTAAAAGAACAACCATTACAGATATAATTGGAGAACTTTCATATTATTACAACAGGTGTAAGAATGAATATGAAAGTATGTTATTGGATGAGTTGATATGTCACCTAGAATATTATGAAAAAGAGAATTAACCCACCCAATATGCTACTTTATCTTCATAACTTCCAATATTTTTCAAATAATTTCTGCTAACAAGCGCTGTTAATCCATCACTCAAATATCTTCATGCTGGGCGCTGAAAGTTATCGACTAAAACAGAAATTATAAGACATAATCTTTGACCTCTAGGGGGTCAAAATTATTGTCCGCAAGGGGGCAATCTTATTGATCATTGACAATCCGCATACAGCTGTTGCCAGGGTTCAACCACCTCCGTATCCGTCCACGCGATGGCGCGGTCGGCATCGATGTGCAGGACAACATGATAGTGATTACTCATATATATTCTTTCTCATGGTGAATTTTTCAGCTACAGGTCATAATAATTCAGTCGGGTATTGTGGGTGTTGTTCTGGTAAGTATAAAATTTACGATTATCCATACTTTGGTGTTTTTGAATATACTGAGACAGCGCATGGCCTCTTCAAAACGTTTATTTGTTGCGCTGTGGCCGGATGAACCGGTACGCCGACAGCTTTATGCGCGACAACAGCAGATAATGAGAAATACCGGATTCACTCAGGGAAGGGTGGCTTTTGAGAATTTGCATATGACCCTGCAATTTCTCGGGCAGGTTCCGGTGACGGCGCTGGATCAGCTTGATAGTCGGTTATCCCGAGTGGCGGTGCCGTCATTTCAGCTTACGCTGGATTGCCGGGGGCAGTTTGCAAAAACCGGTATTCTGTGGCTCGGCCCGTCACAGCCTGCTGACTCCCTGCTACAGTTACAGGCTGAGGTTGCGGCAGCCTGTCGGCCTTATCAAAAAACTGCGGGAAAGGCTTATATCCCTCATGTCAGCCTGTTCAGAAAATGTTATCAGCCTGTGCCACTAACGGCACTGGAACCTGTTGAATGGTTGATTGATCATTTTGTGTTAGTCGAATCCATGACGCGTTCACAAGGGGTTCAATATCGGCTATTGCAGACGTATTAGCGGATTTTATGTTGCATTCAGGTTAAACTAGCCTTCTTAAAATTTATTTCAAAGCATTTATTTCAAAGCAAACGTTAAAGAGGTAATACCATGAGTGTGTTAGTTGGTCGTGAGGCACCGGATTTTACAGCGCCCGCCGTGCTGGGAAACGGTGAAATTGTCGATGTATTTAATTTTAAACAGTTTACGAAAGGGAAATATGCGGTTATTTTCTTTTATCCGCTGGACTTTACGTTTGTGTGTCCATCGGAACTGATTGCCTTTGATCATCGTCTGGATGAGTTTAAAAAACGCAATGTTGAAGTTATCGGTGTGTCTATCGATTCACATTTTACGCATAATGCCTGGCGTAATACGGCGGTTAACGATGGTGGCATCGGCCCGGTTCGATACCCGCTGGTCGCGGATATGACACACCAGATTTGTAAATCTTATGATGTGGAAACCCCAGATGGCGCAGTGGCTTTTCGTGGTTCGTTTTTGATTGATCAAAGCGGCACAGTGCGTCATCAGGTGGTCAACGATTTACCATTAGGGCGTAATATTGACGAAATGCTGCGTATGGTCGATGCCCTGCAGTTTACCGAAGAGCATGGTGAGGTTTGTCCTGCTGGCTGGCATGAAGGCGAAAAAGGGATGCAGGCAACCCCGGATGGTGTGGCAGAGTACCTTGCTGAGGAAGCTGATAAGTTATAAGCCCTGCAACGACTCAACCAGGAATAACGGTTGAGTCGTTGCTCCATTACGGGCGTGTGAGGTTGTGTTATCCGGGGTTATTATTCCCGTGCAGAACAAACGATAAATATTTACGCCACCCTTCTGTTTTTGAAGTAGAAATTCCATGCCTGAAAAAAAACCACCGCTGATTCTTGTTGATGGCTCCTCTTACCTGTTTCGAGCCTTCCATGCCCTGCCGCCTTTGACCAACAGCAAAGGTCAGCCCACTGGCGCGGTATTCGGGGTCATCAATATGTTGCGCAAGCTGCGTGAAACCTACCAGCCTGCACGTATGGCGGTGGTGTTTGATGCCAAAGGTAAAAACTTTCGTCATGCGATGTACGCGGACTATAAAGCCAACCGGCCACCGATGCCCGAGGAGTTACGTAGCCAGATACAACCACTGCATGAACTGGTCGAGGCACTGGGTTTTCCTTTAATTGTGGTGCCGGATGTAGAAGCCGATGATGTCATCGGCAGTTATGCCAGGCAGGCGGCTGAAAAGAAGATAGACACACTGATTTCTACCGGCGACAAAGACCTCGCGCAGCTGGTTAATCCGCATATTACCCTGATCAATACGATGAATAATGTCGTTATGGATGAAGCGGGGGTGATGGAAAAATTTGCAGTACCGCCTGCGGCTATTATTGATTATCTGGCATTAATGGGTGACAGTTCGGACAATATACCCGGGGTGCCCAAAGTCGGGCCGAAAACAGCCGCAAAATGGTTGAATCAGTATGGTTCACTGGATAATTTAGTGGCGCATGCGGATGACATAAAAGGCAAGGTGGGTGAGAGTTTGCGGACGCATCTCGATCAACTGCCCCTGTCCCGGGCATTGACTACTATTAAATGTGATGTGGCACTGGCTAGCCCGATTGACAAGCTCACCATCGGGCCACCACAGAAAGACCGCTTAAAACAGATTTATACCGAGCTGGAATTTAAAAACTGGCTGGCTGAACTTGATAGTGATGGCAACGCTACTCTCGCAGACACAAACCACCAGACTGCAACCGATTATCAGACGATACTTGATCTGGCACAGTATCAACAATGGATCAAAATGCTGTCCGCCGCTGGGAGTTTTGCCTTTGATACTGAAACCACCAGTCTGGATTACATGAAAGCCCGGGTAGTAGGTATTTCATTTGCGGTAAAACCGGGTGAAGCCGCTTATGTACCTTTCGGGCATGATTATCCCGGTGCGCCTGAGCAGCTGGATGAAAACGCCGTGCTGGGTTTAATTCAGCCTTTGCTTGAAGACAGCCAGGTAAAAAAAATCGGCCAGAACCTGAAATATGATGCCCATGTGCTGAAAAATCACGGTATTAACATGCAGGGTATTGCCGACGATACCATGCTGATGTCATATGTGCTGGACTCGACCAAACGCCATAATATGGATGCGATGGCTTTGCGTCTGCTAGGCAAAACCACGGTTCATTTTGAAGATATTGCCGGCAAGGGTGCAAAACAGCTCCGTTTTAATCAGGTTGATCTGCAACAGGCCGGGCCATATGCCGCTGAGGATGCCGACATTACTTTGCAGCTCTACCAGCATCTTGATGCCAGTCTGGAAAAAGAACCACGCCTGGCATCGGTGTACCGGGACATTGAACTGCCTTTGCTGACTGTTCTGCTGAAAATCGAACGCAATGGTGTCAAGGTGGATGTGGCCATGTTGCAGCAGCAAAGTGGTGAGCTGGCAAAACGCATGCTGGCAGTTGAAAAACAGGCTTATGAGGTAGCGGGCGAAAGTTTTAATCTGGCATCACCCAAACAGATACAGCAGGTCTTTTTTGAGAAACTGCAACTGCCGGTAATTCGTAAAACCCCCAAAGGCCAGCCTTCCACTGCGGAAGATGTGTTGCAGACTCTGGCGGAAGATTATGCGCTGCCACAACTGATTCTGGAATACCGAAGTTTAAGTAAACTGAAATCGACCTATACCGATAAATTACCCCTGCAGGTGAATCCACAAACCGGTCGTGTCCACACTTCTTATAACCAGACGGTAGCCGCCACCGGCAGATTATCATCGACCGACCCGAATCTGCAAAATATTCCCGTGCGCAGTGAAGCTGGTCGCCGCATCCGCCAGGCGTTTATTGCCGAACCGGGCTATAAACTGCTGGCGGCAGATTACTCACAGGTCGAGCTGCGTATTATGGCGCATCTGTCCGCAGACAAAACCCTGCTAAAAGCGTTTGCGGAAGGCGTTGATGTACATCGGGCGACGGCAGCCGAGGTGTTCGGGGTGCCGTTGGATGAGGTTGAAAAGGAACAGCGTCGGGCCGCGAAAGCCATTAATTTTGGCCTGATTTACGGGATGTCGGCATTCGGACTGGCCAAACAGCTTAACATTGGTCGGCTGGAAGCACAGGATTATATCAATATTTATTTTGCGCGTTATCCGGGTGTTAAAGCCTATATGGACAAAACCCGGGAACAGGCGCATGAGCAGGGGTATGTTGAAACCATCTACGGGCGGCGTTTGTATTTGCCGGAAATCAATGCCCGTAACGGCCAGCGTCGCCAGTATGCCGAACGCACAGCTATTAATGCGCCGATGCAGGGCAGCGCTGCTGATATCATTAAACGCGCAATGATAGCGGTGGATAAAAGCTTAACAGAAAGTGAGCTTAATGCCCGCGTAGTCATGCAGGTTCATGATGAACTGGTGGTAGAAGTAATCGAAAAACAGGTAACCATACTGGACGATTTATTACGCAGAGAAATGGCCTCAGCTGCCGAACTAAAAGTACCTCTAGTGGTAGATATAGGTGTTGGCAATAACTGGGATGAGGCACATTAGCTGAAAAAAGTGTAAAAAAATTCGACAGTCTTATTGCTCTATAAATCATTGCGTTACCGTGGTTACCTACATATTATCAGTAGTTATTTTTATAACATATTGAATATAAAGAAAATACAAAAAATATTTCGTTTTTTAGCATAAAAATACCACCGTTCGTCATAATAGGTTTTGACTTTTTCTCTGTATGGTCTTTAATCATTACTAAAGGATACTTGTTCTGTGATGGAAAAAGGTTTCTTTTGTGATTACGCTGTAGCCCGGCGTAGGCTCGTATCTCTCCCTTTGTACGAGCCGGCCCGGAACCGGCATCCCCAATCCGGTTCCTTTTCTTTGACCTGGTCATTTGACCGGGTCTTTTTTATGGGTCAAC
>WFMW01000028.1 GCA_015488885.1 Gammaproteobacteria bacterium
AATGCAGAGCTACCGCCACTGAAAGAATTTATCCTGCCCGGTGGTGGTCTGGCGGCCTCACACTGTCATGTTGCCAGAGCGGTATGCCGCCGGGTAGAGCGCAGCCTGGTTGGCGTGCATCATCAACAGCCGCTCAACCCGCATTTGCTGGCCTATTTTAATCGCCTGTCTGATTTTTTATTTGTACTGGCACGGTTGATCAGTAAACAGCAAGGGGAGGCGGAAACCTACTGGCAATCGGAAAGGCTTCAGTGCGGGCATAAAGACAAAGATTCAGGCTCCTGATCAATGCATTAGTACAGGTCTTAATCCAGATCTTGAACCAGTTAATAACTTCAGGGATACTCTGAATTCTATACTATACTCTATTTTATTTTTTCAGGTATCTTTCACATGGTATTTATCAAACGTCTATTTTCAATAATAACTTTCCTGCTTGTTCTGCTTTTTTCCATTAACAGTTTTGCTGTCATTGACAATATATCTTCAGCCATAAATATAGCCGGCCGACAGCGAATGCTTTCGCAGCGCATTGTAGCAACCTATAGCCAGATTGGTCAGCAGATATTGATTAAAAAAAGCAGGAAACAACTGCGCGATGCGATCAATCTGTTTGATAAGCAGTTGATTGAACTTAAAGATTATCGTAAAACCGGAAAGATAAATAAACAGCTCCAGCGTGTTACCAGAGTTTGGGCATTAATGAAAAAAATAGCAGTAGCTCCGGTTGAACGTGCTAAAGCAGAGGAGCTTAGAATGCGTGCTGAAGATGTATTGCATGCTTCTAATCGGGTGGTGATTATGTTGCAGGATGAATCGGGGACAAAGAAGGGGCATCTGATTAATATTTCTGGCCGACAACGGATGCTCTCGCAACGGCTGGCTAATTTATACACATTACAAAGCTGGGGGTTCACCAGCTCGGAATATTCTGACGATTATTCCAGTGCATTAAATGAATTTAAAGGTGCTCTGGCTGAATTAAGAGCATCAAAATTGAACACAAAAGTAATCAATAAAAAACTGGATATGGCAAAAACAGAGTTTGATATGTTTAAACGCAGTTCACATTATAAAGATAGATATATTCCTCTAATGATAAAAATGTCAGCAGACAAGTTATTAACTTTAATGAATAATATAACATACCTCTATGAAAATCTGGGTGGTGAAAACCAGACGTCAGGCTCATAAAAAAACATTATGCCAGGAATCGGTATTGATTTAGGCGGCACGAAAATCGAAGGTATTGCATTAAGCAATACCGGTGAGGAACTGTTCCGCCATCGCATTGCCACGCCGCAGGGCGATTATACGGCAACGCTGCAATCCATTAATAATCTGGTTGGTTTGATTGAAAAGACTATCGGTGAATCAGCAAGTATTGGCATTGCAACGCCGGGCGCGTTATCACCGGCAAGCGGTTTGATGCGTAATGCCAACTCTGTATGTTTGAATGGCAAACCGCTGCTCGATGATTTACAGCAACATCTGGGGCGGGAAATTCGTCTGGCCAATGATGCCAACTGTTTTGCATTGTCCGAGGCTGTCGATGGGGCGGCAAAAGCTGCTGATGTTGTGTTTGGCGTGATTATTGGTACCGGTACCGGGGCAGGCATTGTGATCAATAAAAAAGTCCTGACCGGCTCGAATGCCATTGCCGGGGAATGGGGGCATAACCCTTTACCCTGGCCACAGGATGGTGAGTTACCTGGCCGCCCATGTTACTGTGGCAAACGGGGGTGTATCGAAACCTGGTTATCCGGGCCGGGCATGGCAGCAGATCATCTTGCGCTTCATCATGTAAGTTGTACGCCGCAAATGCTGGTGGTAGAGGCGGCAAAAGGCAATACAAAGGCAGAGCAGACCTTGCAACGCTATGAGCACCGGCTGGCCAGAAGCCTGGCGCATATTATTAATATCCTTGATCCTGATGCGATTGTACTGGGCGGTGGTATGGGCAATATCCAGCGCCTGTATAAAAATGTACCTGCGTTGTGGGGAGACTATATTTTTTCCGATGTGGTCAGGACGCAACTGCTGGCACCGGCGTATGGTGATTCTTCCGGTGTGCGTGGGGCAGCGTGGTTATGGGGGAGGTAGAATCACTATTTTATCTGCCATAAACTCTGTTCTGGTAATACGTGTTTCAAGCTGAGTTTTTAGATATCTGGCTTTAAAACACTTTTAATATAGAGTGTCTGAGAGTGGTTCTTACAGGTTGTGCTGAGGGCGACTTGAAGGTTAAATTAGAGTAAGATTTAAAGCTTTCATTTTCTACTAATAGCAGCTTGGGAGCGTCATGCAGGTTTTTATCGGTTCATCCGCCTTATCACCATTTCGGTTAAAAAAACGTTTACTGGAAATACAGCAGCAGGTACCACAGCTCGCGTCTATCAGTGCCCATTATGTGCATTTTGTCGATCTGAATGCAGAACTGGATGAGGCCGCTGCGGATATTCTGCGTCAGTTACTTACTTACGGGCCGGTACCTGACAGCACGGTAGCGGATGGCCAGCTGTTTCTGGTAACCCCGCGAGCGGGAACCATTTCACCGTGGTCATCGAAGGCAACCGAGATTAGCCATAACTGTAATTTGACGGCGATAGAACGTATCGAACGTGGCATTGCCTATCATCTGATCTGCAAACAGGGTTATGTGATCAGTGAGGATGATAAGACCGCAGTTGCCGCGCTGTTGCATGACCGTATGACTGAAATGGTACTGGCGGATTTTGCTGAGGCTGAATGTCTGTTTGCACATCATCAACCACAACACGGTGAAACCATCGATGTGTTGAAAGGTGGTATCGAAGCGTTAAAAGTGGCCAATTCGCATCTCGGGATGGCGCTTTCAAAAGATGAAATGGGCTATTTGCTGGACTTTTTCAGCTCGATGAAACGCAATCCGACGGATGCGGAATTAATGATGTTTGCGCAGGCCAATTCGGAACACTGTCGGCACAAGATTTTTAATGCCGACTGGGTTATTGATGGCGCAAAACAGCATGATTCCCTGTTCAGCATGATACGTAATACTTATGCAACGCATCCCGACAATGTATTAAGTGCCTATCATGATAATTCAGCCGTCATCACCGGGCATAATGCGGCACGTTTCACCGTTGATCAGCAGTCCGGGCAGTATCAGTATCACGATGAAGCGGTGGCTATTTTGATGAAAGTGGAAACCCATAATCATCCCACGGCTATTTCACCTTTTCCAGGTGCGGCTACCGGTTCCGGCGGAGAGATTCGCGATGAAGGCGCGACCGGACGTGGTTCCAAACCGAAGGCGGGAATGTGTGGTTTTTCGGTATCAAATCTGAAAATACCAGGGTTTCGCCAACCCTGGGAACAGAAATACGGGAAACCGGAACGCATTGCCTCGGCGCTGGATATTATGCTGGAAGGCCCCATCGGGGCGGCGGCATTCAATAATGAATTTGGCAGGCCGAATATCAACGGCTATTTTCGTACTTTTGAACAGACCATCAAAACTGACAGTGGTGAAGAGGTACGCGGCTATCATAAACCGATTATGCTTGCTGGCGGCTACGGCAATATTCGTCAGGATCATATTGAAAAAAATACTATCCCAGCGAGAACCCCGGTTATTGTTCTTGGTGGCCCGGCAATGTTAATCGGCCTGGGTGGTGGCGCGGCTTCGTCGATGGCCAGTGGCAGCAGTGCCGAAAATCTGGATTTTGCGTCGGTGCAACGCGGTAACCCTGAAATGGAGCGCCGTTGTCAGGAAGTGATTGACGGCTGCTGGATGCAGGGTGAAGACAATCCGATTATTTCGATTCATGATGTGGGGGCGGGTGGTCTGTCGAACGCGTTGCCGGAGCTGGTTTACGATGGTGGCTGTGGCGCGGAATTTGAAATTCGCGAAGTGCATAATGATGAACCGGGCATGACCCCGATGCAGATCTGGTGCAATGAGTCGCAGGAACGTTACGTGCTGGCAGTGGACAAAGACCGTCTTGATGATTTTATTGCCCTGTGTCAGCGCGAGCGTTGTCCTTATGCGGTACTCGGTCAGACCACAAAAAACCTGCAGCTAAAAGTGCATGACGCGCATTTTGACAATTACCCGGTGGATATGCCGCTGGATGTGCTGCTGGGTAAACCACCGAAAATGCTACGCAAGGTCAAACATACTCGGGTAGAACAACCCACCTTTGATGTCAGTGATATTGATATTACCCAGGCCGCCTTTAATGTCTTAAATCTGCCTGCAGTGGCAAATAAAATGTTTTTAATCAGCATTGGTGATCGTTCGGTAACCGGTATGGTAAGTCGCGATCAGCTGGTGGGGCCCTGGCAGGTACCGGTTGCCGATGTCGCCGTGACCACGTCATCGTTCAGGGGATATTGTGGTGAAGCCATGGCGATGGGGGAACGCACGCCGCTGGCATTACTCAATGGCCCGGCTTCTGCACGGATGGCTATCGGTGAAGCGATTACCAATATTATGGCCGCACCCATTGCCAGACTGTCGGATATAAAACTGTCCGCAAACTGGATGGCACCGGCGGGTCACAATGGTGAAGATGCCAATCTGTATGACACGGTAAAAGCGGTGGGCATGGAGTTGTGCCCGCAACTGGGGCTGACCATACCCGTGGGTAAAGATTCCATGTCAATGAAAACCCTGTGGACGGAAACCGGTACTGATGGCAAAACGGAAAACAAAGCTGTGACGGCACCGTTATCGTTAATTATTTCCGCGTTTGCCCCAGTTACCGATGTGCGTAAAACCTTAACCCCGCAACTGAATACCGAGCTTGAAAGTATTCTGGTACTGGTGCATCTGGCCGATGGACAACAGCGTCTTGGTGGTTCAGCGTTAGCCCAAACTTGCCAGCAGACCGGTCATGAAGCACCGGACATGGACGATATTGAATTATTTAAAACCTTCTTTGAAGTATTTCAGTCACTGAATCAACAGGGGCTGATTCTGGCCTGGCATGACCGTTCGGATGGCGGTTTGTTTGCCTGCCTGTGTGAAATGGCATTCACCGGTCACTGCGGTTTAGATGTGCATCTTGATACTAGAAATGGCGATGTCATCAGTGCGCTGTTCAATGAAGAACTCGGCGGGGTCATGCAGGTTGCAACCGAAAATATTGATGTTGTCTGCGAGTTTTTTGAGCGTGCAGGCCTGTCTCATTTTGTGAGCGACATAGGCACGCTGAAAATGGACGATCGGATAACCATTTATAATGAAGAACTTCCGGTTTTCTCTGCGACACGTTCTTCCCTGCAGCAGACCTGGAGCCAGACCAGCTATCGGATGCAGGCATTACGTGATAATCCAGCGTGTGCGCAACAGGAATTTGATACTATCAAGGAAAAAGATAAGGGGCTACGGGTGAATACGAGTTTTGATATCAATGAAGATATCGCTGCCCCTTATATTAAAACTGGCGTGTCACCGCAAATTGCTATTTTGCGCGAACAGGGGGTCAATGGCCAGCTGGAAATGGCCGCTGCATTTGACCGTGCCGGGTTTACCACCGTTGATGTGCACATGAGCGATATTATCAGTGGCAAACAGAGGCTGGATAATTTCCGCGGGCTGGTTGCCTGCGGTGGTTTTTCCTATGGTGATGTATTAGGTGCCGGTGAAGGCTGGGCAAAAAGTATTCTGTTTAATCATCGCGCTCGAGATGTGTTCGCCGCTTATTTTGAGCGTCAGGATACATTCAGTCTGGGGGTATGTAACGGCTGCCAGATGATGGCAAATATCAAGCAACTGATTCCCGGTGCGCAACACTGGCCGCATTTTGTCCGCAACCTGTCCGACCAGTTCGAAGCCCGCTTCAGCCTGGTGGAAGTGATGGACTCCGCATCCATATTATTGCAGGGTATGGCGGGTTCGCAAATACCGGTTGTTATTGCTCATGGTGAAGGTCGTGCTGAATACCATAGTGACGAGCAATACCAGCAGGTTAAAACCAGTTTGCGTTATATCGACCATCAGTTACAGCATACCGAGCAGTATCCGTTTAACCCCAATGGTTCGGCAGGAGGATTAACCGGTTTTACCAGTGAAGATGGTCGCGCCACCATTATGATGCCGCACCCGGAACGCGGCTTTCGCAGTGTGCAACATTCCTGGCATCCTGACGACTGGAATGAGGATGCCCCATGGATGCGTTTGTTCCGTAATGCGCGGGTCTGGGTTGGTTAGAAGAGAAGTTGGCAGTTTGCAGTTGGCAGAAAAGGCTATCTCGTTTGTATATCTCGTTTGCTCTGCGTGGGAATGCATACGTGGCGGTCAACGCAAGCTGTGGTATGGGTTACCACGCAGAGCATGGGTACCAGTAAAAATGTGATAACTGTCTGTTAAATTTATCCTTAAAATCTGGAACATTTAATTCTGGATTGTGTCTTAAATAAAATCAGCTAAAAAATCAACCCTTGAGACGCACGATGGCAGTTATGATAAAAGTGACGGATACCATTAAATCATCTGAAATTACCCCCAAAGATGTTTATCTGAATCGCCGTAAATTTATGCAGCAAACCATGGCAGGAAGTTTGCTGTTTGCCAGTGGCGCATGGTTACCGGCGTGGGCTAAACAGTGGCCGGATTTGTCAGTCAGTACCTATAGCAGCCATGACAAAATCAATTCCTTTAAAGATATTACCAGCTATAATAATTTTTATGAGTTTGGTACCAGCAAGCAGGATCCGGCTCGTCAGGCAAAATCTTTTAATCCTCGCCCCTGGTCAATAAGAGTTAGCGGGGAGTGTGACAAAACCGGTGATTATGATATTGATGACTTTCTCAAACCGGTCGGCTTGCAGGAATATATTTACCGTTTGCGCTGTGTTGAGGGCTGGTCAATGGTTATTCCGTGGGTGGGATTTTCACTGGCAGAGATGCTGAAAGGTTTTCAGCCGAACTCAAAAGCAAAGTATGTTGAATTTACCACCTTGCTGGATAAATCACATATGCCCGGGCAAAAACGCCGGGTGTTGCACTGGCCTTATGTCGAAGGATTACGCATGGATGAAGCCTTGCATCCACTACCGATTATGGCAGTCGGTTTGTATGGCGAGTTATTACCGAATCAGAATGGTGCCCCCATCAGACTGATCGTGCCATGGAAGTACGGCTTTAAGAGTATTAAATCCATTGTCAAAATACGTTTTACCGAAACACAACCCGAAACCACCTGGCATATGACCAATCCCCGGGAGTACGGGTTTTATGCCAATGTGAATCCCCATGTGGATCACCCGCGCTGGAGCCAGAAAAAAGAACGTGTCATCGGTGAGTCATTCTGGAAACCCAAACGTGCGACACAGATGTTTAATGGTTATGCGGAACAGGTAGCACACTTATATACAGGTATGGATTTAAAAAAATATTTTTAAATATGCCATTAACACCTTCATCAACCCTGTTAAGCTATATTATCAAGCCACTGGTTTTCAGCCTGTGTTTACTGCCTTTTATATTGCTGCTGGTCAATATTATCAATGATAATCTGAGCACCAATCCAGTGGAAACACTGACTCATGTTACGGGTGACTGGGGGTTACGTTTTTTACTTATTACGCTTGCGGTTACGCCGCTACGAAAACTGTCCGGCCTGAACTGGCTGTTGAAGTTGCGCCGTATGTTCGGGTTATTTGTTTTTTTTTATGCCTGTTTGCATTTTTTAACCTATCTCTGGTTCGACCAGAATTTTGACTGGCAGGCTATTTTGCATGATATTCCCAAACGGCCTTTTATTACCATCGGCTTTGCTGCGTTTGCCCTGCTGGTACCACTGGCTGTGACCTCGACCCATGGTATGCAGCGTCGCCTGAAAAAGAACTGGATACGTTTGCACAAACTGGTTTATATTATTGCGATTTTTGCCGTTATACATTTTATCTGGCTGGTTAAAGCCGATATTTCAGAACCACTTGTATATGCGCTGGGTCTGGCTTTGCTGTTTCTGTTCAGGCTGTATCTTTCTATCTACAGCAAACCCAGACAAACGGCTAAAAATAATATTTCAGATCTATCTGCGCAAAATCATCAAACCGGAAGGCAAACAACGGACGGGATATTTTTGTACCGTGAAAGGCCCGCAACTCAGCTTCCAGTGTCCAGCTCTCGCCCAGCCGACGAGAGGCCTCGATAAAACTGCCTAAAGATTGTGTGTTGGCATCGGTGACAATACCTGCAAGGATTTCGGTTGACTGGGCATCGTTGAAGACAAAACGTAAAGCGGTAGCCAGGTCGTTATCAAAGATGGTTTGATGGATATGCTGATCGCTGTAATGGTATTCCACAACAAAACCAAGATCCATGATGGAATCCAGTACACCAACCAGGGTGTATTCAAACCCGCCAACGGTTTTAAAACTTTTGGTTCCCCGTTTTTTTCCACTGCGTACTTCTGCTGCAGCGGCTTCCAGTTTCCATGTCCAGTCACCGACAAAAGCCTGACCATCAAAACCAAGCTGATTGATTAAAGAATAAACCGGGACTACTGTAGTGGGACGACCCAGAGGATTAAATGCAACTGGCACAAAGTCCGTGGGTTCACGATCAACCCCACTGAACAGTGATACACCAAATTCAATATTGTCACCAGAGTATGAATAGCGCAGGGCATAATCAATATGATGTTTTCCAGCACTGAAATCATAAACAGCCGGACGACCGGTATCGATAACAATGGCGGGTCGGGGGCGGCCTTCTACACCAGGGTAAGTACGTTCACGAAAACCGGGGAGAATAAATATATCCAGACTGCCCCAGTCACGTTCAGTACTGGCTTTTATCATTGGCTGCCCGAGTTTGTCTTCACCATCAACATCTTCCACCTGATCAGTTTGGTTGATAATATCGACCAAATGCTGGGTTTCTGTTACCCCCCAGAAAACCTTGCTGATACCAGCGCGTATTTCCCAGTTCTGTAATACATCTGTCCAGGATAACTCACGTATATCAGCATGGGTGCGCTGTTTATCATACTGATCCTTGCGATAAAACAGTTTTACTTCTACGTTCTGTTTATCATTATCCCAGCTTTGGTAAAAGTCGGGTTCGACCACGCCCGACAGGTAGTTATTATGTTGTTCGGGAATACCGGGGTTGTTAAAAAATGATCGGATCTGAGCCCCTACGTACCCTGATAAATCGCCCGCGATGGCAATATTTATATCGACAATACTGGCAGTAAGTACACTGAACAGAATAGCTGGAAACAGCAGAACGCCGGTTTTCATTTTTCCCTGTTATGAATATTAGCGAGCGCGTTTTAAACTATTACGGCTAAAGTCTCTGCGAGTAAAACCGTTTTTAAAATGGTAGTTTTTCCAGGTTAACAAAGTGCTTTTTCCTGACTGGTGATTTTCCATTAACATTTGATCCGGGCGCCAGTAGCGGTTTAAATATTGCTTTTCATTGATATTCGTCAGTGTTTTAAGCAGGGTGTTTTTACGGTCGTAAAAGTCGATTTTTTCTGCAATATATCTGTCCTTGTTGATCCAGGCAACTTCCCGGGTATAGCCGGAATGGGCATAGGTCGGGTAACGTTCCACCACAAAGCAGTCCACGCCCTGAGGAAATTCACGGGTTTTTATTTTTTCGTCACGCAGATATTTATAGGTATATTTTTTAACTTCCTGCGAGGACAAATCTTCATAGGCAAATTCACTGCCCATAAAGGGCCCGGACTTGTTTTTTGAATTAATACGCTTGACCCGGCGTAGCGCGGGCAAGTATAACCATTGCTCATCCGGTTTAAGTGCATGTGAATAAGTTAAAAAAGCCGTACCTTTTACATCGGCAGGTTTATCAAAGATAGACAGGGATTTATCACCATCATTGGCGACTTCAAGGGTTTTAATACGAATATAACGTGTGCTGACATCCCCCTGCTTATTACGCAGTTCCATGATTAAATCTGCTTTTGAATCAACAAAGCCGTTATCACGTTTGTCTGCTTCTACTGCAATAGCAAGGCCTTTTTCAGCAGCAGTCTGTGCCTGTGCGCATGGCAGCAGCAGGCCATAGCCGGTTATCATCAGCAGTATGCCGGTACTTATTAATCTCATTAAGTGTCTCCAGAACTTTTATTGTACTTCAATATCGTGTTAAGTATCATGCTTGCCTGCAAATTTTATCAAGAGTGGGGGTAGCAAAGTCAGGTCAAAAATCAGCGCAAGAAAGATAACGATACTGGTTAATAAGCCCATATCGGAATTCAGCGAAAAATGTGACTGTGCCAGAATCATAAAACCCGCAATTAATACCACTGAAGTCACCACAATGGCTACCCCCACACTGCGGAATGCATAGCGCACTGCATCCTCAGCACTGAGATGCTGTTCACGCCGTGCGCGTAAGTATTTACTTAGAAAATGCACAGTATCATCGACCACAATACCCAGCGTCATGCCTGCGACGATGGATAAAGCAATGCCCACCTGACCAACAAATAAACCCCAGATACCAAAACCTGCTATGGCTGGGGTCAGGTTGGGAATTAAACTGATGAAACCATATTTAAATGATCCCAGAAATATGATCAGTACGGCAGAAATAAATATCATTGCAACCACTGTGCCGGTTAACATGCTTTTTATATTACGTTGACCAAGATGCGCAAACATAACAGTGGGGCTGCTACTGTAGACAGATAATTCAGGCATGTGCTGATGTAACCATGCGGTGGTCTGCTGTTCCAGAGCAATAACCTGTTTTGATGACAGGGTTTTCAGCGTTACCGCAATTTTTGTTGCCGTTTTATCAACATCAATCTGATTGTTTAAATCCAGCCCGTAGGGTAATGACATTTCATAGAGTAATAAATACTGTGCGGCCAGATTACGTTTTTCCGGCAGTCGATACCAGGCAGGGTCATCAGCATGCATATTCTTATTTAGTCGTTTAAAGGTATCGGTAATTGACTGTACATGCACAACCTGAGGTAAAGTGCGTAAATAAGCCACAAACTTCTCAGCCTGTTTGAGAAAATGTGGGTCACTGATACCGCCAGATTTATTACTACTGAGTGCGTAATTAATGTAATAAACACCGGTTAAATGTTTTGCTGTGTAATCTGAATCACGTCTGAACTCAATGGTTTTATCAAAATAATTAACAAAAACATCATTGAGTTCATTGCGTGGAACCAGTGCTGCAAGGACGATAATCATTACACTATTGCCATAAAGCAGGGCTTTTTTATGGCGAATCACAAATTCACCAAATTTCACCATGTAGTCTGTTCCAGCAATATCATGTCTGCCTGTAGCCGGTAAAATGGCCACCGCAGCAGGTAGAAAAGTAATCGACAGGACAAAGGCAATAGCGACACCAATGGCGGCGATATTCCCCAGATCATGAAACGGTGGCGCATCACTAAAATTAAGGCTGAGAAAGCCTAATACGGTGGTTAGGGAGGTAACAAAAACCGGGCGAAAATTAATCCGCATACTTTCTATCATGGCGCTGTCTTTATCCAGATTCCTCGACATTTCGTGACGCATGCTTGCCAGCAGATGCACAGAATCGGCAATTGACATGGTTAATATCATAATCGGCGCTGACATCACTGGCGGGGATAATAATATCCCTGACCAGCCCGCTAGCCCCATCGCTGCCATGATAGACATAATCAGCAGAACAAACGTTGCAATGCTGCCACTGAAAGCACGTAATAAAATGTACAGGGTGAGAATAATAAACCCCAGAGCAACAGGATAGAGGTGCATAACATCATTCTTGCTGGCTTCTGGAAAAGCATTATTCATTACCGCAATACCGGCCAGTCGAATGTTTAGCTGCGGGTATTTAGCCAGCATTTTCTGTTTAAGCTGAGCGGCAAATTTTACCGCTCTGGGAATTTCGTTTAAATTTTTACCGGGTATTTGCAGGGTAACATTTACCCCGGTATATTTACTGTTCGGGGAGATAAGCCGATGAATCAATACGGGTTCATTAATTGCAATGGACTGAATTTTTAATAAATCCTGATCGGTTAATTTTTCTGGATCGGGCACCAGGTCATCGACAATCAGCTCATCGCCTTCAGCATGGGTGTACTGAAAGTTGGTGATTGAATCGACCCTGCTTGAATATGGCATCTGCCAGGCCTGATGCGTGAGGTCTTTAATTGCAGCCAATGTTTTGCGGCTGAAAACCTGACCATTTTTTGGGGTGATAACAAATAGAATATTGTCATTTTTGTTGAAGGTTTGCTGCATTTTTTCAAAGGCAAGTAACTGTGGGTTGTCATTGCCAAAGAACATACGGTAATCATTACTGAAATGCAGATGTTTTGCACCGGATGCGGCGATGCCGACCAGAATAAAACTGCCTAATACAATCAGGTATTTCCAGCGGATAATCCATCGGGTATAGCGTTCAACCATAGGTTTTGCTTTCCAGTTAAAAAATATAAAATTTAAAAATGTTAATTTTTTTGAAACCAGAGTATTTACCCATACCGGATATGAAATATGACTCTGAAGACTTTATTTTTTTGATAAGAATATGTTGTAAATATGTATATAACTAACTGATTATACGGTAAATATTCATCTATTTTTTTTGTGTCTAGCCAATTCGTATGTATTATGACAAGGTAGTCGGAGATGTCAACCGGCTATCATGCTTTAATTCGGTTCTTCCAGAGGGGGCTGAGAGCAGGAATCATAGCGAATAATCTGCTCAGGGCGTACAGCAAGTTGACTATTCTTCGACAGGCTTCTAGTATTCATTTGTAACCACTCGCTGAGTCGTTACATCCATTTTACTACTATTGCTGTGTAAGAACATTATGAATCCAAACTATCTGGACTTTGAGCAACCGATTGCTGAACTGGAAGCCAAAATTGAAGAATTACGTTTTGTCGGAGATGATTCTGAGATTAATATTGGTGAAGAAATCAGTAAACTGGAAGAAAAATCACGTACCCTCACGCAATCCATTTTTAATAAGCTGGACGCCTGGCAGACTTCAAAACTGGCGCGTCATCCACTACGTCCTTATACGCTTGATTATATTCAACGTATTTTTACCGATTTCCAGGAATTGCATGGTGATCGTGCGTTTGCCGATGATGAAGCCTTAATTGGTGGCCTGGCACGTCTTGATGGTACCCCGGTGATGATTATTGGCCACCAGAAAGGGCGGGATACCAGAGAAAATATCCGCCGAAATTTTGGTATGCCGCGCCCTGAAGGTTATCGTAAGGCTTTGCGTTTAATGAAGCTGGCCGAACGTTTTCGGATTCCCATCATCACTTTTATTGATACGCCGGGAGCCTATCCAGGCATTAATGCCGAAGAACGTAATCAATCTGAAGCTATTGCACGAAATCTGTTTGAAATGTCTGCTTTGCAAACGCCCGTTGTGTGTACCATTATCGGTGAAGGCGGTTCGGGTGGGGCGCTGGCCATTGGTGTGGGCGACCGGGTGATGATGCTTCAATACAGCACTTATGCAGTGATTTCACCTGAAGGCTGTGCTTCTATTTTATGGAAAAAAGCTGATAAAGCGGCTGAAGCGGCGGAAGCCATGGGAATTACCGCAACCAGCCTGCGTGATCTTGGTTTAATTGACCAGATTATTCGTGAGCCACTGGGCAGCGCACACCGTGATATCGATGAAGCAGCACGTAATCTCAAACAGGCACTGGTTGATGCGCTCGAAAGTTTTGAAAAATTGAGCATGGAACAGTTGCTGGAGAAACGTTACCAGCGGCTGACTTCTTATGGCGAATTTCTCGAAGAAAAACCGGAAGGTTGATTCTCGGTGAACACTCTCAGCGATAATTTTTAGCCTTGATTTTTAGCTAAGAGCCGGCAACCTGTTAATGAGCTTCCTGCAACGTTTTCAACATATACTGGACTCGTTATTACCTGAAACCATTAAATCACCAGCAAAGATGACACCAGGCCTGGTGATTGCCTATAGCGGTGGACTGGATTCGCATGTTTTATTGCATGTCTGTCATTGTCTCAAGTTACCAATACGCGCCATACATGTTCATCATGGCTTACAACTACAGGCAGATGAATGGGTAGTACATTGCCAGGAAATATGCGATAGACTGAATATTCCATTAGACATTCTTTATGTTAATGCCGGTGCCGATAAAGGACAGAGTCCAGAGGATGCTGCACGTATTGCCCGCTATAGTGCCTTAAAACAGTCTTTAGCCAGTGAAGAATTTCTATTAACCGCGCAACATGCTGATGATCAGGCAGAAACGTTACTATTACAGCTGTTACGTGGTGCAGGTGCTGCTGGACTTGCTGCCATGCCATTGCAGCGCCAACTGGGACAACAGCGAATACAGTTGCGTCCACTGTTGATATTTACCCGTGCAGAGATAAGTGCATATGCGCAACAGGAAAATCTGCACTGGATAGAAGACCCAAGTAATAACGATAGTCGTTATAATCGAAACTATATCCGCCAACATATTATTCCGCCACTAAAACAGCGTTGGCCAGCTATGGCACAGAGTTTTTCTGTGGCAGCAAAACATCAGCAGGAAAATCTGCAACTATTAAGTAATCTGGCGGCTATTGATTTATCGGCTATTGCAACGCAGCAGAGTAATATTATTTTAATTTCACGCTTGAATCAGTTGTCTGTGGCCAGACAGAGAAATGTTCTGGCTTACTGGCTGAAACGACAACAGCTTAAGCCTGCACGTCATATTCTGGAACAAATTCTGCAAACTGTTCTAACTGCCAGCAGTGATGCACAACCATTACTCCGGTGGGGTAATCATGAAATACGACGATATCGAGATCATCTTTATTTATTATCACAAACCCTGCCATTCGATAGTAACAATTTCTTTTTATGGCAACCTGATTCCATGCCGGAAATTCAGCTGACGGAATGTAGTCTGAGTTGTTATGATGTAAGCCCTTGCTTACCAGCAAACCCCAGCCTAAAGCCAGCCTTAAAACAAAAAACACTCAGGGTAAGTTTCAGACAGGGAGGGGAGTGTATTCGTCCAGTGGGGACAAAACACACAACCAGCCTTAAATGTTTATTTCAGCAGGCAGGTATTCCTCCCTGGCAGCGCCAGAAAATTCCTCTGGTTTTTGTCGGGGATAGTTTGATCGCCGTTGCTGGCTACTGGCTGGCAGCTGATTATTGTGTAAAATCAGGGGAACCCGGCTGGGGTATTGATATAAAATAAAGCCCCGTTATACGGGGCTTTATTCATTTCTGAAATACTTATCGGTTATGGCTATCGATTATTACTCAGAGCACCAAGAATCTGTAACAGACTGAGAAACAGATTATACAGGCTGATATAAAGTGTAACGGTAGCCATAATATAGTTGGTTTCGCCACCGTGGATAATTTCACTGGTCTGGTAAAGGATCATGCCTGACATGAGTAAAATAAACATGGCTGAAACCGCCAGTGACAGGGCGGGCATACTGAATATCATTGCGCCAAGTCCGGCCAGGAAAGCAACTAAAATACCAACCATTAGAAAACCGCCCATAAAGCTGAAATCTTTACGACTGGTTAAGGCATAGCCCGATAATGCCAGGAAGATAACCCCGGTACCACCGAGTGCAGTCATGATAAGTTGACTACCGTTAGCCAGGTGTAAATACAGGTTTAATATTGGACCCAGAGTTAAACCCATAAAACCGGTTAACATAAAAACAAAAAGAATACCCAGCCCGCTTTCTCTGAATTTGGTCGTTAGAAATAATAAGCCAAAATAACCGACCAGCGTGATAATCGGGCCAAATGGCGGCAGATTGAGTGTCATCGAAACACCTGCTGCCGCTGCACTGAATAACAGTGTCATGGACAATAAGGCATAGGTGTTTTTCAGTACTTTATTGGTTGCCAGAATTTGTGATTCTGAGCGAGCCGTCGATATTGATTGCATCTTTCTAATCCTCTATAACTTATAAGAATTTAATAATTACGTTAACAGCAGCGCTGAAACAAGTATGCTGTAATATACCTGATAATAACAGCTTTTTATCCTCTCAGGTTTTTAATAATATCAGATACTAATATCTAACACTAATAATATAGCATAACACTAATCGCTAGCTGATTACCCTGCTTGAATTAATGAATTACCTAAACCCGTGCTGTTACCTCCTGTGACAGAAGATAATTGCGGTAGTTCATCCTGCGGCCTACGGATACGATGGGGATGATATGATAATATTTCAAGTGTCAGTTTTAACCCGAATATTTCATAAAAATATAGTGTTTTCCAAAACTGTATAGCGATATCCGATATGTAATGAGGTTTTGTGATGCCTGTATTTATTAGTCTATTCATGGTGTTATAGTGATTTTAGAGCCTTTCTATAAAATATTCAGATTGATGACATTATGGCTTATAAAAATTTCTGAATAACATAGGTTTCTCTGCAAGAATCTGTTATATTTGTCTGATTCTTAAATAATTGATCATCGATTGGTTATCTAAAGAGGGGAGGGAATCGTTCATGTGTCTATGTTGAAAAAATTGCAGATTCCTGATTTTAATTAGTTTTTATCCAGAGGCGATCTAGAAATGTCACATATAGTAATTTTGGGTGCAGGGACAGGCGGGGTACCGGCTGCTTATGAAATGAAAGCCAGATTAGGTAATCAACATGATATTACCGTTATTAATGAGAATGATTATTTTCAGTTTGTACCCTCTAATCCCTGGGTTGCTGTTGGCTGGCGGGAACGTAAAACGATTACGTTGCCATTAGAGAAATATCTGAAAAAAAAGAAAATTAATTTTATTGCACAACGTGTCGATAAAATTGATGCGGCCAGCAATAAACTGGAACTGGCTAATGGTGAGTCCGTCAATTATGACTATCTTGTTATCGCTACCGGACCAAAATTATCCTTTGATGAGGTTGAAGGTGCCGGACCGGATGCTTTTACCTCATCAATTTGTGTAACGGATCATGCCGAAAAAACCTGGGAACAATATCAGAAAATACTTAAAAACCCCGGCCCGATTGTTATTGGTGCGATGCCATTAGCCAGCTGTTTTGGCCCAGCTTATGAATTCGCTTTTATTGTCGATGCTGATCTGCGCAGACGTAAAATGCGCGATAAGGTGCCAATGACATTTGTTACCTCCGAGCCCTATATTGGTCATCTTGGTCTGGGCGGTGTTGGCGATTCAAAATCCATGCTCGAAAGTGAGCTACGTAATCATCATATTAAATGGATAACGAATGCCAAAACGACAAAAGTTGAAGATGGAAAACTTTTTGTGGATGAAGTCAATAATAATGCTGAAATCATTAAACAACATGAAGTGAATTTTGATTTTGCTATGATGTTACCTGCATTTAAGGGTGTTGATGCAGTTGCAGCTGTGCCTGATTTATGTAATCCGCGTGGGTTTGTTATGGTAGATGAGTTCCAGCGTAGCCCGACTTACAAAAATATCTTTTCTGCCGGTGTGTGTATTGCTATCCCGCCAGTTGAAGCAACACCGGTACCAACCGGTACGCCCAAAACAGGCTATATGATCGAATCCATGGTAACGGCAATTGTGCATAATATTGCTGATGATATTAATGGTAATGCCCCCTCAACCAAAGCTACCTGGAATGCAATCTGCCTGGCAGATATGGGTGATACCGGTGCAGCCTTTGTAGCTATTCCGCAGATTCCACCGCGTAACGTTGCCTGGTTTAAAAAAGGCAAATGGGTGCATCTGGCAAAAATCGCATTTGAGAAATACTTTATACGCAAAGTTAAAAAAGGTACATCTGAACCCTTATACGAAAAATATATTTTAAAATTAATGGGCATTGAAAAACTAAAATAAATTATTTGTAACTCCTCAGCTAACCACTGAAATCAGCCAGTTCTGCGTTGAAAAATGGACATTTACGCTTGTAAACTCACATTTTTCGCCTTGATCTGACTGATTTCAGCGGCAATCTGAGCAGTTACTGTTACATTTGACTACTCACTGAGTAGTTACAATTATTTCAGGTAATTTTATTTACTGGGTTAACTGGGTATATAAAAGCGGCAGGGTCTGCGGTAATTTTTCTGCATGATGTATAACGATATAATTATTTTTGCCAAACAAATAGGGCAGGTAATCATTTGCTGTTTTATCAATGGTAATGCAGAACGGTAACAAGCCCATTTTTCTTGCAGTAATCACAGCATGTCGAGTATCTTCAATACCGTATCGGCCTTCGTACTGATCCAGGTCATTAGGTTTGCCATCAGTTAGGATCAATAATAGCCGACGACCATTGGCTTCATTATTTAATAATTCTGAGGCGTGGCGAATGGCGGCACCCAGGCGCGTGTAATAACCGGGTTTTAGCGCTTTGATACGGCCACGTACGCTGGCATTGTATGGCTCATCAAAATTCTTAATCTGATGAATTCGAATCGGGTCGCGTTTACGGGAAGAAAATCCGAGCATGGAAAAGCGGTCGCCGGTTGCCTGCAAGCTTTCGGCAAACAAATACACGCTATCACGGATAATATCAATGACCCGGTGGGTATCATTAATATGTGCATCCGTTGATAATGACAGGTCAGCCAGTAGCAGACAGGCCAGGTCGCGTGCGCCACTGTGCATTTCACGATACAGATTTTCTACACTAACACGCACACCAGCTGCCCGGTCACTACGGTAACGCAGGTAGGCATCCAGATCAACATCCTGGCCATCCATCTGTGCATTAAACCATGTTCTTGCCGGTGTCATCGCCTGAAATTGTGCACGCAGGCGTTTTGCCGTTTGTCTAAGGTGGTCGGGTAACTGACAGGGCTCGGCTGTATCAGCAATCATCTCAACAATGCGGCAACGGTCGGGAAGTAATTGCTGTTTTTTCCAGTGCCATTCGGGTAACAGTTTGCCGTCATTAAGAATAGTGTCATCGCAATCAGCTGCTGGCAGGTCAAGATCAAATTTGAGCCGGGTTTTTGCTGTTTTGCCACTATGGCTAACCGAAAGTTTATTCAGGTCACGTGCAACATCCTCTGCACGTTCTATATCATCCTCGTCTTCTGTGCCACGATCAAGATTGATAAATTCAGCCATAGAAAAAATATTTTCCATGCGTACAGTAACTAGACCACCATCCGTTTCCGGTTCTTTTACATGCTCAGCCTGGCGTCGCGCAATTTCTTCAAGTTCGTGTGACTGTTCGGCGGGTAGTGGTGCAAGATCATTATCCAGCCTGGATTTACTCCCAGCAGTTATCGGTGGATCAGGATGCAACCACAATGGCACCGGGTAGGGTGGATACTTGCTTGCCGGTAAGATTTTGATACTACCGGGCGAACTTAATGCCTGCTGAATTGCTGCCTCGGTCGCGGCTTCAGTGTGGCGAAGTTTATTGTGCTCCGGGCGTTGCATCAAGTGTGCCTGCAATAAACGTTGATAACGTGGCTGAATACCTGGAAAGCGTGTTAAAGCAGCCAGTGTCATTAACTGGTTATGGTAGAACCAGTTTTTATCCGTTGCTATTTTTGGGGTATTTCCCGTAGTGGTTAAAACGCTGTCCTGAACGGCTGCCAGACTGGCTAACCAGTAATACAGGTCGGTGTTTAATGACTTTTTATCAAACCAGGCAATACTGGGGGGCAGTTTTAATGCTCGTTCGTCACGCCAGGCAAGCTGAATTTTTTTTTGCGTGCCTGCAATTCGTTGTAACAGATTGCGCTGGGAATTATTTTCTGTCGCATCGGCAATTTCTATTTGCAGACCACCATCACCACCCAGAGCACGAAAATAGATGCCAAGGTTTTTCTGTATGTCATGTAAAAAAATGCTTGCACCAGGGTATTGATTATCACTTGCACGAGTAATTAGTTTATGCCAGAGTGCACCAACATGTTCTTCCATTATGATTTACCTTTGAGTAATAGTGCTGCCTGGGTGATGTTTGCTGGTGTTGTATAAATTCGTATTCTGTTTGTTAGAGAAAGGCGCGTTCCTGGATACCGGTGGTGCTGAAATTTTTTCTGCTGCCTCACCATCTACCCAGTGTAATAATGTTTCTTCGTGATAAAACTGCTGCACCTGAGTACAGGCAGAGATACATTGGCCACATTGTGTACAACTGAACATTTTGCGTTTTAGCGTACGCGGTTGCAAACGCATCGGGCAGACATTATCGCAGGCATTGTTACAGTCTTTACAGGATTTTGCCCGTGACCGGTCAAAATTGACCACCATGGCTTTACGGTTTGCCATCCATGCAAGACTCTGGAACACCCCCACCGCACAGCCATAACGACAAAATAAATGGCGGGCAAACAGAAACTCTATGCAGAAAGCAATACTTGCTGCACCCATAAATATTGCCTGATTCCGGGTGAGTTGGGCATGTATCAGGTTATTGTAGATTTCAAAGGGTGGCAGCAAGTAGGTGAGTAAAACCACTGACCAGATAAAAGCAAACAGTAGTGCTGTTATTAAAGTTGGCAGCCAGTAGCGTTTATCCGGCGTTAAAATCTGTCTGTCTGCCTGTTGTTGCGGGAGTGATTTTTTCTCCCACAGGCTGGGTTTTCCGCAGGCACGTATCATCAGGCGATTAATAATTTCAATCACTGAAAAATGTGGACAGAACCAGCCGCAGTAGATTCGTCCCCAGCGCCAGGCAATGAACAGAAAACCACTGGCTATGACAATGACGGGCAACAGACCATATAAAAGTACGTTTATCGCCACATTAGTCTGGCTATTTAGTGCTGAATCAATATACAGAGACCAGTGATGGCCAAATAAAATAAAATGCCCGAGGGTTAAATCATATCGAAAAATATTCAGCGGCGGTGCGGTGATAAATAAAACAAAGAAAGCTGCCTGAGTGATTGAGCGCAAATATTGCAGCGGAACCTTTTTCATCTTCAGCTGATATTATTGATGACAGTCTTCGGGCAGGCTTTTACCCACCACCGGGTAAGACCAGCATTTTCCGGAAAGCGCTTTGGACAGGCCAATAATGCCAAGCAGAACCATGCTGGCATGAAAAAGGGTGAAGACAATGATAACAGTCATCCAGATGGTAAGATCTTCCACCCCGACAAGGTTTAGCATCATAACCGTTAATGCAGCAATAAAAAATATTAGCCCGATCCAGATGCTGGCAGAGACGGTCTGCTCCAGATGTGAACGTGCCAGAACCGGTGCGCTGTCATGGTTTCGTATAAATATAATGGCCAGAATAATAAACCCGAGCAGGGGTATCAGTAACAGGTTGGCGATATACAGTGACTCGGACAGAATTGCCATAGACTGACCTTCAGGAGAATATCGCTGCGTTACTGGATCAGGTGCTGAAATTTGCATTGACTACCTCTACGAGTGCCGACAGAGTTTCTTCATCATCGCTTAATGGTTCAATTATTGCAGCATGGCAGGCTGCCTGTATGACCATACCGCTTTTTATCAGGGTAGCAGCATACACCAGTAAACGGGTTGATGCAGATTCTTCCAGATCGTGGTCTTTTAATGCGCGTAATGAGTTGGCCAGATTAACCAGTTGGGTGGCCAGTGTTCTGTCGATACCGGTTTCACCCATAAGCACTTCAATTTCGGTTTCTGGTTGAGGAAAGTCAAAAGTCAAACCAATAAAACGTTGTCGGGTACTGGGTTTCATGCCTTTTAGTAAATTCTGATATCCCGGGTTATAGGAGACAACCAGCATGAAATTATCGGGTGCCGATAAGGTTTCACCCGTACGTTCCAGTGGCAGAATGCGTCGGTCGTCAGTTAATGGGTGCAATACCACCGTGGTATCTTTGCGTGCTTCAACAATCTCATCAAGATAGCAGATGGCGCCTTCACGGACAGCACGGGTTAATGGGCCATCACTCCAGTAAGTACCGGAATCACCAATCAGATGTCTACCGGTAAGATCAGCAGCAGTCAGGTCATCATGACAGGCAACCGTGTGCAGGGGGCGTCCTAGTCGTGCTGCCATGTACTGGACGAAACGGGTTTTCCCACAACCGGTAGGGCCTTTTATCAGTAATGGTAACTGGTTATTAAAGGCGTGCTCAAATAAGTCAATTTCATTACCACTGGGGTGGTAATAGGGGAGGTTTTTATCTTGCATAGGTTCTGTTTTAACTTTTGTTTTCATCTGAGTTCAAGTATTAAATATTAAGTATTTTCTTACTGCCAGGAGTCTGTCGGACTTAACCAATCGTAGCGAGGGGAAGCCGATTTGAGACAGATTTTTCGTTATTTTGAGGCGAATAGTACGACTATTTAACGAAAAATAACGGGAAATATGTCCAAATCCGGCTTTTACGCAGTAGTTTGTGTTAAGTCCGACAGACTCCCAGGTGTTGAAAAAATTAACCGGCACTGACAAATGCCCAGGTAATTAAACAACCCGGGATGAACAACCAGAGGATAATTACCCAGCGCCAGATGCTATTGATGCCACGTAAACCCATATAATAATCACCAATCATAAAACCTTTTATCAGTGCAATACCCAGTACAGCCAGTGAAAAGCCCAGCCCGGTCAGGGACGATTTGCCGATCAGCCAGGTTATAAAGGTAAAACTTACCAGTATAATATAGATGACTGTGCAGGGGCGTAGTGCATAGCGGTTTCTGTTGTGTGTTTTCTGCATCCAGGCTAGATCCGCTTTATTTCATAATATAAATGAGTGGAAATAATATCAGCCATACAATATCAACCATATGCCAGTAACATGCGCCGGTTTCAACGCCCGTAAAATCTGTGGAACTATAATGCCCCTGTCTGGCTTTAATCGCAACCGCTGAAAGTATTACCATACCTAATATTACATGCATGAAATGAAAAAAAGTCAGCGAAAAATAAAACATAAAGAACAGATTGGTACGAAGATTAATCCCGTTATGATAATGATGATGGTATTCGATGATTTTAACTACCAGAAAAATAAATCCCATCATCACTGCGGCGATTAACCAGCGAATACACAGGCGGGTTTTATCCTCCCGAATAGCAGCAACGGCACGTACTACAAAATAGCTGCTGGTAATCAACGCAAGGGTATTAATAAGCGCCAGATTAGTATTCAGACTTAGCTGGCTGTGATTAAATAGCGCGACATGGTTGCTACGGGTAAAAGCGTAAGTGGCAAAAAAAATAGCAAATACAAGCAATTCTGCCAGAATAAAAATCCAGATAGCCAGATCGCCCGGCGGGTAGTCTCTGCGTTCAATAGTGTAGGATGATGGCATAAAATAATCGGGTATTTTTTTCTGCAGCGAAAAAGAAATTACCGATCCCTGCTTAACCCTAAGCGGAGATCGGTAATGAATAGTTTAGTAAGTATATATTATGCGATTTCTTCCGCTTCCTTACCACCAACAAAGAAACTGCTAATATAGGTAATCAGGCCAATGAGGAAAACAACACCGGCAACTTCTCGCATCCAGTAGAACGTGGCAAGTTTTTCCTGAACCACCATAAATGCCTGTGGCGTATCACTGTAACGTTGTAAATATACCTGTGCAATGCCAGCACCAGTAAGGAACAGGGTGATAAATACCATTGATACTGTCATTAACCAGAATGACCACATTTCGACGACCTGTGATTTATTACTGTTTGCTGCTTCACGCCCGCGTAACATAGGCATCGCATAGGAAATCATGGTAAGCACTATCATCACATAAGCACCAAAAAAGGCAAGGTGGCCATGAGCAGCCGTAATCTGGGTGCCATGGGTGTAATAGTTAACGGGTGCCAGGGTGTGCATAAAACCCCATACGCCTGCGCCCAGGAAAGCCATCACTGAGGTACCCAGCGCCCATAAAACAGCGGCCTGATTAGGATGATTACGTCGCCGTTGATTAACCATATTAAAGGCAAAAATAGTCATCATGAAAAAGGGTATCGGTTCCATTGCTGAGAAGATAGAACCCCACCATTGCCAGTAACGAGGTGTGCCAATCCAGTAATAATGATGACCGGTACCGATTATGCCAGTAATTAATGACATGGCAATAATAATGTATAACCACTTTTCGATAACTTCACGGTCAACCCCGGTGGTTTTAATCAGTACAAATGCCAGAATAGCACCCAGTATCAGTTCCCATACACCTTCTACCCAGAGGTGTACCACCCACCACCAGTAAAATTTGTCTTTAACCAGATTAATCGGGTTATAAAATGAAAACAGGAAGAACACGGCAAGCCCAAGCAGACCGATCAATAACACTAGCGTTATCACCGTCTTACGTCCCTTTAGCGCAGTCATACCGATATTAAACAAAAACGCCAGTGCCACCACCACAATACCAATTTTAGTAATGGTGGGTTGTTCGAGAAATTCACGTCCCATGGTTGGTAACAGACTATTACCGGTAATATCTGCCAGCGTTGCATAAGGTACCATTAAATAACCCAATATGGTCAGGACACCGGCAGCAAGAAAAACCCAGAACATAATCAGTGCCAGTTTAGGACTAAACAGTTCGGTTTCTGCTTCTTCCGGTACAAGATAATAGGCTGAGCCCATAAAACCAAACAGTAACCAGACAATAAGCAGGTTAGTGTGTACCATTCGAGCAACGTTAAAGGGTATTTCAGGAAATAAAAAGTCTCCCATAACATATTGCAGCCCCATTATCAGGCCAAACAGAATCTGCCCGACAAAAAGGGCAATAGCAGCAATAAAATAGTATTTTGCCACTGCCTGTGATTGATATTTCATAATTACGATCTCCTCGTGATTTCTATTCGTGATGGCTATTCAACAAAAACAGGCAAGCTATTGCTGAATAGTTAATACTTGATTCAGGTAGTTGATAATTCCTGTCGTTTTAACCTTGAATATTTGGTGGCCAGCCATTTGTGTCGATTTCAGAGGCATATTTAAGAAAGGCAGCAATCGCTGAAAGCTGTTTTTCATTAAAATTAAACTGCGGCATACTGCGACGACCGGGAATGCCGTTTTTGGGTCGGCTTTTGATAAAGGCTTTAATGGCATCAGTGCTGTTGCCAAAACGTTTGTAAACATTGCCTAGCTCTGGTGCGAAATAAGCGCCTTCGCCCAGTATGGTGTGGCAACCAATGCAATCGTTGTCTTCCCATATACGTTTACCCATGGCGACCTGTGGGGTAATAATCGCTTTGGCATTCTGTTTGGGAATGGCCTCACTGGTATCAACACTGAGTGCAATAAAAAGTAAAAAGAAAAACAGGCTACCACCATAAAAGATGTTACGCGCCATCGATTTTGTAAAAGTTTGCGACATATTTTTTCCTCCTCTGGAAAGTTTGCGACAGTTTTATTGATGTTGTCCGTGAAGTATATGACTTAAGTCAAGGCGTGATATTCAGGCTGTTTACGTGGTTTCAGAAAAATTTGATTTAGGTCAAAAGAGTGATTTATTTATGTTGTCACCTTGAAGAATATGTTTAAAATCATCATTATCGTTTGCAGATATTTACGATACATTAGTTACGTTCTCTATTGCCTGAAATGAGAACGGTAGTGGGTTGGTCTTTGATGACCTTAAGTTATTTTTACAACATTTAGGAGATAAATGATGAAAACTTTACTAGCAGCAACTGCAGCGGCAACCTTGCTGATAATTTCAACCTCTGCCAATGCCTGGTGGAACAACGGTGATAACTGGAACAATAACTGGAATAACAACGGTTATGGTAATGGCTATGGCAACGGTTATGGCGATGGCTATGGTGATGGTTCTGGCGATGGCTCTGGTGATATGGATGGTAGTTTTAATTTTGGTATGCATGCAAAAGGTCATGGCAACAGCCATTTTCGTGGTAACGGTTATGGTTATAACGGTTATAATGGATACAATGGCTGGAATGGTTATAACGGCTATAATGGTTATAATGGCTGGAACAACGGCTATTATAATCGGCCTTACTATGGCCCTTATTACGGTCCTGCACCTTATGGCCCACCGGCAGCTCCTGCTGCTCCAGCACCAGCAGCACCAGCTGCTCCAGCAGCAAAATAAACAATATCTTTCCTGTTAACAGGAAAGATTGTTGTCATAGAAAGGCGGGTTGAGTTCTCAATCGGCCTTTTTTGTTTTATTTCTTCACAAATTTCCCTATTGTCCGTTGACAATAATCACTGTTCAGAGAGTGATTTCTTTATATTACTTGACCTATGTCAATTAAATTCGTTAGTATTGGCCTAACATACAACATCTACCAAATAATAATTATAATATAACTATATATTGTGGTTTGTCTCTAATTTAGAGATAACTGCTATATTGGTTGGGAAGGTACAATTTATGACTATTGCTACAAAAAACGAAACCTTAACACTTAATCATCAGCACCTTAATATTGCCATGCAACCAGCTGCACAGGATATTTGGGAGCGAAAATATCAGCTTAAAAACAATAAGGGTGAAGTGGTTGATCTGTGTATTGAAGCCACCTTTACCCGTGTTGCCCAGGCACTTGCAGAAATAGAAACCACTGCAGAAAAACAACAGTACTGGTATAAGGAGTTTCTCTGGGCGCTAAAAAATGGTGCCATTCCTGCAGGCCGAATTATTTCCAATGCCGGGGCACAGACTTATAAACCGGCTACTTCAACGATAAACTGTACCGTTTCAGGGAAGATTCATGATTCAATGGATGATATTTTAAGCAAGGTTCAGGAAGCTGGCATGACTTTGAAATCCGGTGCCGGCATTGGTTATGAATTTTCAACCTTAAGACCGGCTGATGCCTATGTTTCCGGTTCGGGGGCACGCACTTCAGGGCCGTTATCCTTTATGGATATTTATGACAGGGTCTGTTTTACCATTTCTTCAGCAGGGGGTCGCCGGGGCGCACAGATGGCAACCTTTGATATTGGTCATCCCGATGTGGTTGATTTTATCCGCGCCAAACGTGAGGATGGCCGCCTGCGCCAGTTTAATTTATCCTTATTGATCAGCCGTGAATTTATGGAAGCGGTTAAAAGCGCATCACCCTGGCCACTGGCATTTCCACTAACTGAAGAAGAAGCAAAAAGCAATCATCTTGATTGCCAGGATCCCACTCAGGTCGTCTGGCGTGACTGGCCGATAAGCGATAACTATATCGTCAACAATGTGGGGAAAGTCGCCTGTCGTATTTATAAAAACATTGATGCTGCCCGTTTGTGGGATACCATCATGACATCAACTTATGACTATGCAGAACCCGGTTTTATTCTTATTGATCAGTATAATACAATGAATAATAACTGGTTCTGTGAAAATATCCGTACCACTAATCCTTGCGGTGAACAGGGTTTGCCCGAATACGGTGCCTGTTTGCTAGGGTCTATCAATCTTACCCAGCTGGTTAGTTTCCCGTTTACCGACAGAGCCAGTTTTGACTGGAGTCGTTATCGGAAAATAATAAAAATATTTACCCGTATGCTGGATAATGTTGTTGAGATCAACGGCTTACCACTTACGCAACAACGTGATGAAATTATCAACAAACGTCGTCATGGTATGGGTTATCTTGGCCTTGGTTCTGCATTGACCATGCTGGGTCTGCGTTATGGTGATGATGAATCTTTACAGTTTACCGAAAAAGTCAGTCGCGAACTGGCTTTAGCTGGATGGGAAACGGCACTGGAGCTGGCCAGGGAAAAAGGGGCAGCGCCTGTTCTGGAGCAGGATTTTACGGTTACCACTGAAATGCTCAACAAACGCCCAGAAATGCAACAAGATGGCTGGAATGTCGGTGATAAAATCAAGGGTAAAATCCTGCATGCCCGCTATAGTCGTTATATGCAGAAAATAGCCAGCATCAACCCAGAGCTGGTTAAGGCACTGGAACAAACCGGCGCCCGTTTCACCCATCATAGTTCGATTGCGCCAACCGGCACCATTGCTTTATCCATCGGCAATAATGCCAGTAATGGTATCGAGCCGAGTTTTGCCCATCATTATGCGCGAAATATTATTCGTGAAGGCAAAAAATCCAAGGAAAAAGTTGATGTCTGGTCGTATGAACTGCTGGCCTACCGTGAGTTAATAAACCCCGGGGCAAAACCGTTTGCCGAATCGAAAGATGAAAAACTACCCGATTATTTTATTTGCGCTGATGACGTCACCCCCAGACAGCATATTGATATTCAGGCTGCTGCACAGACCTGGATCGACTCATCTATTTCAAAAACAGCCAATATTCCCACTGATTACCCCTATGAAAAATTCAAGGATATTTATCTTTATGCCTATGAAAAAAAGCTGAAGGGCTGTACCACATTCCGCTTCAATCCGGCAGCCTTTCAGGGCGTACTGGTGAAGGAAAAAGATCTTAAAAATACCAGCTATCAGTTTACCCTTGAAGATGGTTCAAAAGTTAAGGTGAAAGGTGATGAAGAAATCCGTTATGACGGTGAATTACACACTGCGGCAAATTTATATGATGCTTTAAAAGAAGGTTATTACGGTAAATTTTAATCTTTATGCTGACGACTGCTGAAATAAATGGGAAGCCTTGTTCAAAACACGCTGTAAATATATCCATGTAGGCTCGACACCCGCATCCATGCGGCTGATGGTCTTGAACAAGACTCCCCATTTATTTCTACCTCAGTAGTAAAACATAAAACCATACACAAAGGGTGGCTACCATGACAGTAGAAATAGATAAAAAGATTATTGCCTATGATGTCATCAAGGATGAAGACGATGTCGGACAGGCTGATGTAAAAACCGATACGGATAATGCTGACGGTAAAAGAACTGAAGAAAAACAGGCTTCGGCAGAAATCATCCAGATGCATGAAAAACTCCAGCGTCCTGAACAGTTGCTGGGTTCAACCTACAAGATAAAAACCCCTCAGTCTGAACACGCTGTTTATGTGACCATCAATGATATTTTGCTCAACCCCGGTACCGCCTATGAAATGCGCCGACCTTATGAAATATTCATCAACTCCAAGAATATGGATCATTTTCAGTGGATTGTTGCGCTGACCCGGATTATATCTGCGGTATTCAGAAAGGGCGGTGATGTCACTTTCCTGGTTGATGAATTACGTAGTGTGTTCGACCCGAGAGGCGGTTACTTTAAAAAAGGCGGAAAATACAAATCGTCACTGGTTGCTGAAATTGGTGATGCTATCGAATGTCATATGAAAATGATTGGCATGATTGAAGAAGATGTGATGGATGATTGCCAGAAAGAAATTCTACAGGCGAAACGCAAAGAATATGAAACCATCCATCACAAAGGTAAGAATACTCAGGATGGTGAATTGCCGACTGCATTTCCACCAACTGCCCAGTTGTGTAAAAAGTGTCATACAAAAGCGGTGATTAGTATGGATGGCTGTATGACCTGCCTTAACTGTGGTGATTCAAAATGTGGTTAAACACGAATATTGATCCAGGTCATGTTATATACTGGTTGATTACTGGATAATACCTCGTTTAAGTCACTCTGGTTGTTATTTTGAATCTTGCCCAGTATGTCAATACTTTTGGTCAGTACCTGCTTCAGCGTTATGGCGAGCGGGTTCATAAAGTGGCCATTGATGCCGGCTTTACCTGTCCAAACCGTGATGGCAGTATTGGGCGTGGTGGCTGTAGTTTCTGTAATAATGTTTCGTTCAGTCCCAATGGTCGTCAGACTGGTTTAATGGATAAACAAATTATTGCCGAGCAAATTGAAGCGGGTAGACAGGTCATTCGTAAGCGTACTGGAGCAAAAAAATATATTGCTTATTTTCAGGCCTATACCAATACCTATGCTGATACGCAGGCATTGGCCAGATTGTATGAACTGGCCTTAACCGAAATCGATGTGATTGGACTGGCCATCGGTACACGGCCGGACTGTGTGGCCGATGACTTACTGGATCTGCTGGTAGCCTATCAGCAGCAGGGCTATGAGGTCTGGCTTGAACTGGGTCTACAGTCGGCGTTTGATGCAACCTTAAAACGCGTCAATCGTGGGCATGGTTTTGCTGAATATGAACAGACATTATTAAAAGCGCGTGCGCGTGGCTTAAAAGTATGCACGCATCTGATTCTCGGCCTGCCGGGCGAGAACAGCCAGCATTACCAGCGTTCCTTGCAACGGGTACTCGAACTGGGGGTTGATGGACTTAAATTTCATCCCTTGCATGTGGTTAAAGGTACTCGGCTGGCCAATACATGGCGGCATGGTGAATATCGACCGCTGACACTGGATGATTATGTGAATAACGTGGTTGAACTGGTGAAACAAACGCCAGATGAGGTTATCTTTCATCGGCTTACGGGTACTGCGCCGACCAATATTTTACTGGCACCATCATGGTGTACAAAAAAATGGCTGGTGCTAAATAAAATCACTGCTTTACTTGCCGGGCAGACAGGCGATAACCATTCTAATCGTCAGCATCAGATAATCACAGCAAAAAAGTTATCATTATCAACAATGTAATCAACGATCAATTATTATCAATCAACAGCCAAGAGTTAGAGTTATGCAACTTGTTTGTCCAGCGGGAAATTTACCTTCATTAAAAGCTGCCGTCGATAATGGTGCCAATGCCGTTTATATGGGGTTTAAGGATGATACCAATGCGCGTCATTTTGCCGGGTTGAACTTTGATGACAGACGTGCACAGGAAGGTATTGAATATGCCCATAATCATGGCGTGAAAGTATTTATTGCCATTAACACCTACCCGCAACCTTCAGGCTGGCAACGCTGGCAGGAAGCGGTGGATCATGCTGCCGGGCTGAATGTGGACGCCTTGATTCTGGCCGATATTGGCGTTATGGATTATGCCAGTGAACGCTGGCCAGAACTGCGTTTACATCTGTCGGTACAGGGTTCTGCGACCAGCGCCGAGGCCATCGAATTTTATTCTCAGCGCTTTGCTATCAAACGAGTGGTATTACCGCGGGTATTGTCGCTGAAACAGGTTAAACAGGTGGCAGAAACCAGCCCGGTGCCAATCGAGGTTTTTGGTTTTGGTAGTTTATGCGTGATGGTAGAAGGGCGATGTATGCTGTCTTCCTATGTGACCGGTCGTTCACCCAATACTTATGGTGCCTGTTCACCCGCCAATGCGGTTAGCTGGAATGAAACCCCGAACGGGCTGGAAACCAGGCTGAATAATATTCTGATAGACCGTCACGGTGAAGGTGAATCGGCGGGTTACCCTACTTTATGCAAAGGTCGCTTTAATGTTAATGCAAATACCTATTATGCCATTGAAGAGCCGACCAGTTTGAATACCATGGCAATATTGCCAGAATTACAGGCAGTAGGTGTGGCGGCGATAAAAATTGAAGGTCGCCAGCGTAGTCCAGCGTATGTCAAACAGGTGGCAAAAGTATGGCGTGCCGCGCTGGATGCCTGTGAGAAAAATCCGCAGCATTATCAGCCTCAGGCAGACTGGCTGGCGGCGCTGGAAAAAGTCTCCGAAGGCTCACAGACTACATTGGGAGCCTACCATCGTCCCTGGCAGTAATACGGGTATTTACCATAATTAACTTGTAACTACTCAGCTAACCGGTGAAATGAGCAGTTACTGTTACATTTGACTACTCACTGAGTAGTTACATTAACTTTATAGAAGAGCAATACTTATAACTCAGACAATTATGACTCAGACAATAAAATCTCTGCCTAAATTATCACTCGGGCCAGTTCTGTATTACTGGCCACGTGAACAGATATTCGATTTTTACCGGACGATAGCACAAACGCCGGTTGATGTTGTTTATCTTGGTGAAACCGTTTGTGCAAAACGGCGCCTGATGAAACCGGATGACTGGCTACAGGTTGCACGGATACTCACCGAAGCGGGCAAGGAGGTGGTGCTGTCTACATTAACCCTGCTGGAAGCAAATTCAGAGCTTAGTTCATTGCGTAAAATCTGTAATAACAGTCAATATATGGTTGAGGCCAATGATATGGCTGCCGTGCAGATAGTATCCGCCCGTCAATCATCTGACAATAAAGGCTTTGTAACCGGCCCTGCGGTTAATATCTATAATTCCCGAACCCTTGAAGTGTTAGCAAAGGCAGGCTTAAAACGCTGGGCACTACCTGTGGAATTGTCCCTTGAAACATTGACCGAACTGCATCAAAACCGGCCTGCAGGACTTGAAACAGAAGTTTTTGTTTTTGGTCGTTTGCCACTGGCGTATTCGGCGCGCTGCTTTACTGCACGCGCCCATAATCTGCCCAAAGATGACTGTCAGTTTCGCTGTCTGGATTATCCCGATGGTCTGCTGTTATCCACTCGTGAAGATGAATCGTTTCTGGTTCTGAATGGCATTCAAACACAGTCGGCAAAAACGCAGAATTTACTGACTGAGCTTAATAATCTTATTGAACTTGATATTGATGTATTACGTATCAGTCCGCAGTCCACGCATACTGACAAAATTATTGCTGTTTTCAACGATTGTCTGCATGGAAAACAGGCTATTGACGAAGCAGAAAAATGGTTACAGCACTATATCCTTACCGGCGAGTGTGATGGCTACTGGCATAATCAGCCAGGTATGGATAAAACGGTAATAGATAAAACTATAATGGATGCCGCATTAAATACTAAATAATGACAATTCTTTGAGTAGCTACAACTCTTATAGTGGTATAAAAAAATGAAAACATCAGCACTTGCACGCAATCCATTTAATGATCAATACAAAATTGGTACACCCTTTGACCTGGATGACGAGCCTGCCTATCAGTCATGGGTAGAAGAAAAAATGGACAATTATCCACAGCATATTGAGGATATTATTGTTGAAGTTGCTAACCCGGCTGATTTATCAACAGCGGAAATAGCGCGAATAACACAGCTGTGCAAAAAGACCAATATGGTTATTTACGCAGGCAATACCGGTACGGATGACGACAAGGAAATACCCACCAGGCTTGGTCGTCAGTTCAAGCTGTATTTAGCAGATAACAACAGGGGCGCTGATGATGGTATAACTGCACTCAGGGTGGTAAACGACGAATGGCGCAGTGAATATATTCCCTATACTAATCATCTGATTCACTGGCATACCGATGGCTATTATAATGCTATGAATTATCAGATTCGGGCACTTTTGCTGCATTGTGTTCAGCCGGCATCCAGCGGTGGTGAAAACGCACTGCTGGATCATGAAATTGCCTATATCCATCTGCGTCAGAAAAATCCGGCATATATTCGCGCTTTAATGGCCGCAGACGCAATGACCATACCGGCTAATATCAATAAACAGGGCGAGATCATTCGACCCGAACGTTGTGGCCCGGTTTTTTCTGTGGATGCTGATGGCAAACTGCATATGCGTTATACTGCACGTACCCGTAGTATCATCTGGAAAGATGACGACATAACCCGACAGGCCGTGAAACAGCTTGCTGATTTTCTAGCATCGGATTCACCTTATATTTTTCGCGGTACCTTGCAATCTGGCCAGGGGCTAATTAGTAATAATGTATTACATGATCGTTCGGCCTTTGAAGAAACGGGCGATACCCGCCGCTTGCTGTATCGACTGCGTTATTTTCAGCGTATTGCCGCTACCTGAGGTTTTTATTAACCCGGCGATAAAGCCTTGCCTTGCTCAAGACCGTCAGCCGCATGGATGCGGGTGTCGAGCGTACATGGATGTATTTACAGCGCGTCTTGAGCAAGGCAAGGCTTTATCGCCGTTCAATTAATCAAATAAGCACACTGGCTTTAGCCAAACAAGCGCTCGTAAACGGGCAGGCTTTTTTGCAGAATAGATTCAAGCAACGCCGATATTTTATGTGAATCCATATCCATGCCATCAAGAAAGTTTTTCACATATAAACCCAGTTCAGTATCGCCCTGCATATGTAGACGTCGGCTGAAAAACAGGGTGTCGGTATCTTCGCGCCGACTGGCAAGTAGCAGGTAGTTATAGACAGTTCCCTGAAGTATCACATCGGCAGAACGTCTGCTGTCAGCAATGACAAGTTTATTATTGTTCAGGCTGAAGCCGTATTTTATGCCGGCATCTTCAATAATAATATGAATAATTTTTCCCTGCAGAAAGTCCAGTTCGCCATTATTTAATTCCTGATGGAAGAGTCGGTTGAGGCTTGTTATCAGCACTCTGTTATGGATAAAAGCCGGCATATACTTCAGCGGCAAGGCCAGCGGAGCAGGCAATAATGGCTGTGGTTGTGCTGATGGCTGTGATCGTTGCATGAGATTCTCTCTTCTAAAATTCAGGGTTACAGGTGTCAGAGATTCCTTAACCAGTATTCATGGATGCGAGTATCGCCGCTTAATTCGGGATGAAACGACAAAGCTAAATGCCTGTCTGCCTGAATCATGACGGCTTCATTTTTATAGCAGGCGAGGATTTTTACCTGTGGTGCCATGTCCGTGATACCGGGCGCACGAATAAAAGTGGCCGGAAAAGCGTTTCCATTAAAGTCACTGTCTGCCAGTTTGATCGCCGTGGTAAAACTGTGAACCTGACGTCCATAATGGTTACGTAAAGCTTTAAACGGGATAAGCCCAAGAGGTTCAACCCGTTTATCATCCACCTCCGTGGCCATCATAATCATGCCCGCACACACGCCCATTACCGGGTGAGAAGCAGCGAAGATTTTAATCGCTTCGTATAAGTCATATTGCTGTATCAGTAGACTGATGGTAGTGGATTCGCCACCAGGTAAAATCAGTGCTGCACAGTTTTTCAGTTCTTCAGGCCGACGAACCAGTACCGGCGTAATCCTCAGTGCCGATAAAGTATCCACATGTTTCTGGTAAGCACCCTGCAGGGCAAGGATGCCAACAGTTTTACGCATTGTGTTCCGGGTTTCCTGATTGATTATGACAGATTTATCATTGCGGCTTGAGCATTTACCAGCCACGTGCGGCGAGGCGTTCATCTTCAGGGATCTCTGACATTTCCAGACCTTTCATGCCAGCTTGCAGGCCACGACTAACCTCAAGTAAAACAGTCGGGTCATCAAAATAGGTGGTGGCTTTGACAATTGCCCGGGCACGCGCAGCCGGATCGTCCGATTTGAAAATGCCCGAGCCGACAAACACCGCTTCTGCGCCTAATTGACGAACCAGGGCAGCATCGGCGGGGGTAGCAATGCCCCCGGCAGAAAAATTGGGAACCGGTAATTTACCATGTTCGGCAACATAACAAACCAGATCGTAGGGTGCGCCCATGTCTTTGCTGATAGACATTCGTTGCTCTTTTGATACGGTTGTCAAACGCTGCATTTCATTTTGCAGGGCACGCATATGGCGTACCGCTTCAACAATATTGCCGCTGCCAGCTTCACCTTTGGTACGTATCATGGCTGCGCCTTCACCAATACGGCGCAGGGCTTCACCCAGGTTTGTGGCACCACAGACAAACGGCACGGTAAAATCGCGCTTGAAAATATGGTTACTTTCATCTGCCGGTGTCAAGACTTCGGATTCGTCTATAAAATCAACTTCGAGTGCCTGCAAAATCTGTGCTTCAGCAAAATGCCCGATCCGGCATTTTGCCATCACCGGTATAGAAACCGTCTGCTGAATTTCTTCAATCATTTTCGGGTTGGACATGCGCGCCACACCACCGTCACGGCGAATATCAGCGGGAATCCGTTCCAGTGCCATCACTGCACAGGCACCGGCATCTTCAGCAATTTTTGCCTGCTCCGCATTGGTAACATCCATAATTGCGCCGCCCTTAAGCATTTCGGCAAGACCAATTTTTACTGAAAAATCATTTTGTTGAGTATCATTGTTCATGTTAAATAGTAACCAGTTAATAAAATATTGAGATGATTGTTTTGAATCGGACTACTGAATCAACCTATTGTACATCAATTTTTAATGACTGGTACCTGCTGAACGATGGATTTTATTATAAACATTATATTTGCCTACCGGTTTGCTCATTGGCAGACGTTTGACAATTTTAAAGGTTTTTGTGTCATAAACGATAACTTCACCTTTATTTTCCCAGATGCTTAGCAATGCCCGACTGCCGTCACGATTAAATTCTATGTGTCCTGAGGTTTTGCCGGGATCCGGGTTGAGGGTTTTAACAATTTTGAGGGTGCGTTTATCAATAATATGTACTTCGTCTTTATGCGGACCGACAAAAACATCCACCCAGGCATAGGGGGTGTTTTCATGGCTGCGGATAAAAAAGCCGGGGCCATCGGTTTTAATTTTTTTGATAGTTTTCCAGGTGTGCATATCGATAACTGTTACCAGACCTTTACGCAGGTTAGGGGTAGCAAGTACCGTGGTATTTTTGTATTTCCAGGTGATGCCTGAACCTAAATGTGGCATTCCAGGCAGGTCAATATCGGCAATTTTTTTGCCCACGATAAGGTCAACAACCTGGCCTTTTTTGCCGGTGCGTGAAGCACCAATAAGATATTCATAAGACTGGTCAAAAAAGAAATCATCCAGATAATCGTGCAGTTTTATCCGCCGTATGGGGAATTTTCCGGTTTCTGCCAGGCCTTCACCAGAGCGATAGTCATGCACATAACCGGGATAAATTTTTGGCGGGTGATCGCTGTAATTAATTTCCCAGACTTCTTTTATATCTTTTAAGGCCACAATGAAACTGTGCCGGGGTGGTGCGGTATAGACAGCGCTAACCCGTGATGAGTGGCCTTCATCATCTTTAACGTCGATGACTTTTATCAGGCTAAGGTCACGGGCATCGAGGATTACCAGTGTGTGGGGCAGGGTATTACCAACCAGTACGTAACGGTCATCCGCAGACACGGCGGCATTACGGGTATTGATGCCAGCGCGAATTTCAGCCACTGTTTCCAGCGTGTACATATCAAACTTGCTAATCCAGCCATCACGTGAAGCAAAATATACATAGCGTCCAGTGGAAGAAAATTTAGGCCCGCCATGCAGTGCAAAACGTGATTTAAAGCGTTTAATGGGCACCATTTTATCGCCATCAAGCACGGTCACATGGTGGTCGCCACTTTCCACAACCAGAAACAGATTTAGCGGGTCGGCACTGTAAACCGGTTTAACATTTTTGGCATTGCTGCGTGCAAAGGCTTTCTTATAAATGATATGGCTATGGTTAATTTCTTTTTTACCCCATACGGGAATGTGGGGTAAGGGGGTATATATTAAATTAACCAATGCCTGTATCTGTTGATCATTTAATTTATCAGCATAGCCAGGCATCTGAGTGGCAACTCGACCATATTTGATTACTGCAGGAGCCTTAGTTTTTTTTAGGCGCTGTAGATTTTCTGGTAACAGAGCCGGGCCAGTTTCACCGAGTCGATCTTTACCGTGGCAACTGGAACAATATCTGGCAAATAACTGTCGGGCAGATAAGTTGCTGTTGGCAGATTGTGCAAAAACTAGCCATGGCTGACAGGTTGTGAGGAAAATAACAAAAAATAGAAGCTGTTTCTTCATGGTGTGCTTATTCATGGTAATACACGGTGGCCTTTAGCCGGTTTGTTTGGGTTAATTTGTCTCGACCATGGTGTCAGTTGTAAACGGTTTTGTTGTTTATCCACCCCAATCTCTGCATTAGATAAATAACAGCCCGGATCTTCTGCCCAGAAATTACCTGTTAACTGCCATGCGCGTGTGCGTGAATTGCCACCACAGATGCGCAGAAATGAGCAATGTGCACAGCGTCCTTCGACTGGCCGTGAGGTTTGTTTAAGACCTGCCATTAGCGGGTCAGAAGTATCTGACCAGATTTGTGAGAAAGGCCGCTGTTTGATATTACCAATTGTATAATCCCACCACATCGTATCAGGATGGACATTACCGATATTGTCAATATTGGAAATATTAACCCCTGATGCATTTCCACCCCAGTTGTTCAACAGGTGGTGAATTTTTTCAGCATATTGAGGCAGGTGTTTTTTTACCCATAAAAGCAGATAAACGCCATCGGCATCATTATTTCCAGTAACAAACTCCCGTCGTTTCGTTGTACCTTTATTAAACTCAATCACGTCATTCCAGCAGGTTTCAAATAAAAGATCCATTGCCTCTCGTGTCATTTTATGGTGCAGGTCATTACTGCGATTTTTATTGCCACGACCAGCATAATTAAGATGCGATAGATAAAATTTGTCAATTGCTTCGTCTTTCATTAACTGTAACAAAGCAGGCAAATCCTGCTGGTTATCCTGAGTCAGGGTAAAACGCAGGCCAACTTTAATGTCAGCATCATGGCACAGACGTATGCCGTGTAAGGCTTCATTATAGGCCCCCTGCTTACGGCGAAATTTATCATGGGTTTCAGGTTTGCCATCAATACTGATGCCTACATAGTCATAGCCAACCTGTTCGATTTTTTTGATATTATCTTTATTAATCAGTGTTCCATTGGATGACAGACCAACATAAAAACCCATGTTTCTGGCACGGTGAGAAATGTCAAAGATGTCCGGGCGCATCAAGGGTTCCCCACCGGAAAGGATAAGCACACGTACACCGTAGGCTTTCAGGTCGTCCATTACCCGATAAACAGCAGCTGTATCCAGCTCATCGGGAAAAATTTTATCTGCCGATGTGGCATAACAATGTTTGCAGGTAAGGTTACAACGCCGGATTAAATTCCAGATAACAACTGGCCCAGAAGGTTTAGCCGTTATAGCAGGTTTAACGGCATCTGGTGCAGGTGTTTTATTGTTCAGCTGATACAGGTACTGGCTTAATCGAAACATGGCTTATTATCATTTCAGGCAGCAAGGCGCATACCGGTTTTTTTGAGAATGGCAGAACTGAAGAGAATGTCCGATGACTGGCAGTGACTACCCAGCAATGTTTTTATCTGCTGTGTTTTTTCCATTACTTCATCTTTGTTATGCCCATGCACCATGGCAAATAGATTATAGGGCCACATGGGTAAATGTTTTGGCCGCTGGTAACAGTGGCTGACAAAATTTAGTTTGCCTGTTATTTTCCCCATTTCCATTAATTTATCATCATTAACATTCCACACGGTCATCCCGTTTGCACTAAGACCCAGTTTATAATGATTGGGCACTGCGCCAATACGACGGATAATGCCACAGCTTAACATTTGTTTTAAACGTTGTATTACCATCGTTTCAGTTAGGCCAATATTTTCTGCAATACGACAATAAGGTGTTGGTTCAATCGGTAAGCCAGTTTGTGTCGCACGAATCAATTTTTTATCTATTTCGTCGATGTGATAAACAGATGGTGGAGGCGAGTCATTAGTGACTGGTTTGCTGTCAATTTTAATGGTACTGGCGCACCCTGATGATGACAAATGTAACCATAAACCGATATAAAATTCATGCTGTTTGGGAAAGTTATAAACCTTGAGGCCAGTTTTCTGTTCAATTTCAGTCAGTATGGTCGTGATTTCTACAGCTGTTTGTGTCGCTAAAACAAACCACATATTCAGTGTATGTTCACGTCGGTAATTATGAGCAACCTGTGGATAAGCATTAATTAACTCAGTCACCATTGTGTAGCGATCAGATGGCACTGATATTGCGGCCAGTGTTAAATTTCCACCAAGATGGTCTGCATTATATAAAGGACCAAAACGTGTCAGATATCGACGAATTTTTAGTTTATTAACGGTTTCGATTAATTCATCCTGATCACAGTCAAGCTGTTTTGCCAGCTGTCTGAATGGGTTTTTTGTTAAAGGAAAATTACCCTGACAGGTATTAATAAACTGGCGCTCAAGTGTATTCAGTTGCATTGTTTATACTCATTTTTTCAGATTTAACCAGATGCAGACGGTTTTTATGGCCATGAGGGTTTGATTGTTTACTGTTGCAATGGCTATCCTGAGTATAGCTGGCACCACGTTGTTTGAAACGACGAGTACTGAATAGAATGTTATGGTTGATGGATTGCAGGCCGCATTTTTCTACTATCTCAGTCACCTTTTGTTTAACTTCTTCTCTATTGCTGCCATGTACCATGGTAAATAAATTATATGGCCACTGAGGCAAATGGCGAGGACGGTGATAACTGAGGGTTACACAGGCATATCTGCCAATACAGGTACCTAGTTCATCGACTTTATCATCTGCTATATCCCATACCACCATGCCGTTTGCATGGTAACCGAGTTCTTTATGGCGAACCACCACGCCATAACGTTTAATCACTCCAGTGGTGATTAACTGCTGTATGCGTTCAATCACTTCCTGTTCAGTAACATTAAGCTGGCTGGCGATTTTTGCGTAGGGACGATGACAAATAGGCAGACCATGTTCAACACATTTAATGAGAGCATAATCACCGGGATTCATTGGTATAATCGTTTTATTTGAATGTGGTCTGTTATCAAAATTAAGCATGTTTATACGCCCACTTAAGTTCAAAACCCAGGTCAATAAAGTAGTCCTCCAGCATAGGCAAAGACATTAGCGAGTATTGTGTCTGTAGCTCAATGTCATGCAGGACAATATTCAACTGCTCTTCATTCGCTGCCGTTACCACAAACCAGAGATTGTATTCATGCTCACGTTCATAATTATGATTAACCTCAGGAAATGCACTGATAATATGCGCGACAGGCTCCAGCTCATGCTCTGGTACTGACATTGCAGCCAGGGTACTGACGCCTATTCTATTGGGACGGAATACTGGGCCAATGCGACTGATATAACCATTTTCCTGTAATAACTGCATGGATGCAATAACTGTTTCTTCAGTCACACCCAGTTGTCTGGCCATATCAGCAAAGGGCGTAGCGGATAATGGCATATCACGTTGAAAATCATTCAACAGGTGCTGTTCAAGATCGCTTAGCTGGTGGTCTGCACCGTTCATTTTATAAGCCTGTCTCATGAGCGCGAGAAGTTAGAAATATACCACTGGGCTTCCTGGCTTTAATGCTGCTATCCAGCCTGTAGGTATCGGTGTTATAAACATTAACGCGATTTTTGTCGCGTACAGAAACCCACACCTCTTCACCGCGTGGTTCAAATGCCATATGCAAAACCCCTTTACCGGGTACCAGTGTTTTCACTATCTTTAAAGTTTCGGTATTAATAACCTGTACCGTGTCATTTCTGGGTACGGCAAAATTTACCCAGACATAATGGCCATCGGGTCTGGCCATAACAAAAATAGGTTGGCCATGTACCGGGATACGTCCAGCTTCGGTCCAGTTTTGTGTATTGATAACCAGAACTTCATGGTGACCAACGGCCGGTACAAAAGCACGGTCACCGGCAATGGTCCAGCCTTCAAGATGGGGCATTTTATAGACGGGTAATTTTTTTTCACCTTTTCCATAATGGTTAAGAATACGTTTAACACCTTTATTAATATGCCATAAATCCAGCATTGCCATGCCATCTTCACCAAACAGACCGGCAATATAATAACGGCCATTGGGTGTAATCAGTGCATCATAGGGATTCTTGCCAATATTTTTGAATTTGGTAATACGTGGTTTATTATGGTTTTTAGCCAGCGCCTGTTTTGAAAAATCTGCTATCCATATCTGTCCGGCATCCCACAGGCTGAAGACAAATTTTTCGCCTGGGGCATCAACCAGTCCAACGACTTTTGAACGTTTGCCCGAGTTACCATAGCTTGCCGGTATATCGGCAACTAGTTCTAATGTTTTTGAGTTAAATACCTTTACGCCACCCGGTGTATAATTGGATACCGCAATCAGACGGCCATCCTGAGAAATAGCACCACCGATACTGTTGCCAGACTGGATAATGCGTTTAACAATTTTATGCGCCAGCATATCTATTTTTGTAAGACCACCATCACGACCAAAAATATAGGCAAATTTTTCATCTCGTGAATAAACCACTGTCGCATGCGACAGGTCACCCATGCCGGTGATACGGGCAAGGCTGGTATTGTGTGTGGTTTCTATAATTTGTATCGAACCCGTTGCGCGTTCGATAACAACACCCAGATCACCCGTACCACGCTGAGCAAAGGCATTAAAACTGAGTAAAATGCTTACTACCACAAAACACAGGCGTTTTATTTGTCGTTGCATTAGCATTAATCGGGTGCTCCAGTTGTGCCATTTAATAATTGATCTGCTATCCATGAAGCGTCATCACGGGAAAGTACGCCTAGCCAGGCGGGCATGGGGGTATTTTTACGTCCATGCAGAATGGTCGAAACAATAAACGCCTTTGATTTGCCTGCCAGTGCGGTTGGCCGAAGTGATGGCCCCAGACTACCTTTCAGCGTAATACCATGACAGGCACCACAGTCTTCAAGTAGCAGGTCATGCAATTCAGCTTTGCGTGATGCGCTTATGCCAGCACTAACCGTGGCTGAGACAAGCATAAAACAGGCCATAAATAGCAGGGGTTTTATTATAGTCATAACTAAGTGCGTTGCGGGCAGATTATTCAGCCCGCAACGCCCCGTTTACCTTCTACCTGAGGTGTTAGTAGATGTCATGCGTTGTATTGTAAACATTAAACTTACCTGTTGGTGTTACCAGACGTTTGTCCTTAATCACCTTTTTCAACTTGCGGGTTTTGTCGTTTACAATAACCAGTGCAGATTTCTGGGTTTTACCATTCCAGACAGAAAACCAGACTTCATCACCGCTCTTGTTATATTCAGGCTGAACCACCCGTTTTGGGCCGTCACCGAGATTAGCCCATTTGGCAATAGGCAGAACTTTATAGCCTTTGTCCAGGTGGTTAATATCAAACACGGCAACTGACTGACTGATTTTCTTGTCAGGGTTTAGCGGTGTGTCTACCCACAGGTTATGTGAGTGTGGATTGGTTTTGATAAACAATGAACCACCACCCTGGCCATGCAGTACTCTGACGACCTTCCAGGCGTATTTTTTATGCTTGACTGGATCTGTGGCAATAATCGAAATATGGTCATTACCAATCGCGCTGGTGGCCCAGACAGGTCCGTATTTCGGGTCGATAAAGTTAGCACCACGACCTGGATGTGGGATCTTGGTAACATTATCCATCGCTACCAGTGTGCGTTTTTTTGAATCGATAATAACAATCTTGTTGGATTTATTTGCTGCAGTCAGGAAATAACGATGGGTACGATCCCAGCCACCATCATGCAGGAAACGCGCCGTAGGAATAGTGGTGACAGACAGATTATTTACATCACTATAGTTAACCAGTAAAACCATACCGGTTTCTTTTACGTTGACAATAAATTCAGGGTGCTGGTGTGAGGCAATAATGGCCGCGACACGCGCTTCCTGAACAAAATCACCGGTACCAACTGCCATACCTTCTGTTGAAACAACTTTAAGTGGTTTCAATGTGTGCCCATCCATAATAACGTATTGTGGTGGCCAGTAGTCACCAGCGATGGCATATTTATCTTCGTAACCCTTATATTTTGATGATTCAACCGAGCGTGCTTCGAGACCGACTTTAACTTCGGCGACCGTGGCAGGTTTTTTCATCCACAGGTCAATCAGGTTGACTTTGGCATCACGGCCAATCACAAACAGATAACGACCTGATGATGACAGGCGGGATATATGTACCGCATAACCGGTTTTAATAACACTGATAATTTTTTTACTATCACCATCAACCAGAGCTATTTCACCAGCATCACGCAGGGTAACAGAGAATATATTATTAATATCATAATGATTCATTTTTTTCTTTGGTCGATCTTTTACTGGAACCAGTACTTTCCAGCTAGCCTTGATCTTTTTCATGCCCCATTCTGGTGGTACTGGTGGTTCATGCTGCAGATAGCGAGCCATTATATCAATCTGTTTTTTACTTAACTGACCGGATGTTCCCCAGTTTGGCATCCCGGCAGAGGTGCCATAGGTAATAAAGGTTTTTATTGTGGTTGAACCGAGTTTGCGGGTAATATCGGTAGTCAGTGGTTTACCGGTTGCCCCCTTACGTAATACACCATGACAACCTGCACAACGCTCGAAAAATATTTTTTTACCTTCATTAAATTCCGCGACGGTCATTTTAGGCCCTTTAGTCGCAATCAGGTTTTTAACATTTGCCGGATTGGTAGCGTATGGTGCGCTTTCAAATGCAGCGCCAGACTTTGATTTTGGTGTTGCATAGCTGATACTTGTTGCCATTGATAAAGCTGACAATGTAAAGACAGCACCAATGAGTTTTCGGGATAACATTACTGATCCTCCTGGGATAGTTTTACACAAATTTTCATTTCACACGCAGACAGTAAACAAATAATAGATAAATGTGTTTGACTTACATCAAGCTGTTTTAGTGATATTGAGGTAACAAAACAATTAACTGATAAAAAAGTTGATGCAGGTCAAGGAAATGTGTTTTTGTTGCATGGATAGTTGTAGCGTAGATCACGATAACGATAGCTAATAAATAAAAAACCCCTGTTTTCTCTAAACTTCGTTAAAATAGACTAAATCTATTTTATATCGAGAAATATGAATGTTGTCGAAATCACAGACTGATCTGATATTATCTGTAATAATTTATTGAGTTAGTATAAGAACTATGCAAATTATGAATAACAAAACGGTTAAAATGATGCCATGGTTACAAAATGGCTTTAGAGTATTTTTTCTTGGTGCAATAGTGTTTGCTATTGCTGCAATTACCCTCTGGGCCACTGAACTATCTTTTCACTGGCGTATACCACTTAAGCTTATTTCAAGGGCACAATGGCATGGTCATGAAATGTTATTCGGCTATACCATCGCTGTTATCTCGGGTTTTCTGTTAACGGCAGTGCAAAACTGGACCGGACAGACTACAAAAAATGGTTCAGGTTTGTTACGCCTGTTTCTGTTCTGGCTAGTTGCGCGCTGTCTGGCTTTTTACCCTACTGAACAGACATTAATTTTTATTTTACTCAGCAGCTTGCTGTTTTATCTTTTTCTTATTACAGCTATTGTCCGCCCATTATTGAAAACCCATAATAATAAACAATGGGGAATAGTGAGCAAAGTAATGTTACTGGCTATACTCGATATTCTGTTTCTTTGTTCCGCCTGTGGATGGCTTCCAGCTGAATGGGCGAATACATTATTGTTACTGTCTGTTTATACTGTCGTTGGCCTGATTCTGGTCATGGGTGGGCGGGTGATTCCTGGATTCACCAGAAATGCTATTCGTGAAGCAGATAAAGTGAAGGACTGGCCGGTAATGACCTGGTTATCCATGGTGATATATCTTGGTTTTGTCCTGGCAGATGTTTTCCACTGGCAAAACATACTGTTGCCAATAGCATTATTAATGGCAATATTGAACATCATTCGGCTATGGGGCTGGTATAATTATGAGATATGGAAAAAACCGCTGGTCTGGGTATTACATCTGGCGTTTGTTTTTATCACTCTGGGTATTGTGACGCGGGCTCTCAGTCAGCCGTTACAGCTTTTACCATTTTTATCCTTACACATGATGACGTATGGCGGCATCGGCTTAATGACTACCGGGATGATGGCAAGAGTGAGTCTGGGGCATACCGGACGTAGTGTATTTGAGCCACCGGAAGGTTTATCGTGGGTGTTTGTGCTGTTGGTAATCGGGGCTATCTTTCGTTCAGTAATACCCATTTTCTGGATGGATTATTTCTTTCTATGGATACTAATTGCGGAAATTTTCTGGCTTGGTGCCTTTATTCTGATGCTGGTTTTTTATCTGATTCCATTAACTCAGTCGCGGCTTGATGGGCGTTTCGGATAACGTGTCAGAAGCATCTCCGAAACAATGCCTGTAAAACAGAACAAAACGGTAACAGAAATAATCCTTGAACATGAACCTGTTGAACTGTATAAGATTTTAAAGTTTTCCGGTCTGCTTCCAAGTGGCGGTATTGCAAAAAAAGTTGTTGAGTATGGAGAAGTCAAGGTTAATGGAAAAATTGAAACCCGGAAACGCAAAAAAATGATTGCGGGTGATATTATCGAATTTAACGGGCAACGATTGTCGCTCGGACGGGCTTCCGGCTGACCAGACAGGCAGCAACAAACAGTTGTAGATTGTTTGCAGAAGTCATTGTTTTTATAGTCTGTTTAGTGTTAAATTTAGTAGATATATGTCTACTAATTATCTTGCCTGCCCTGAATGTGATTTATTTATTGCATTACCAGTATTAGCGGCAGGTAATAAAGCCTGCTGTCCGCGCTGTCATTATATATTAACTGCCAGTCATTATAATGCACTTGATCGAGTGATGGCTTTTGCTATCACAGCATTACTGTTTCTGCTTTTAGCCAGTTTTTTTCCCTTTCTGTCAATCAATGTACAGGGACAGGAACGTACGATCACGCTGTTACAAAGTATTTCAGTAATGGTTAGTCAGCATTTTCCTGTTCTCGCAGTTATAATTTTTATTCCAGTCATTCTGGGCCCTGCCATATATTTGCTATTGTCCATATATCTCTGTCTGTCATTAAAAGCCAGGTCATTATATCCTCATTCTATAACGGCAATGAAGTTTGTCAGTCATCTTCAGCACTGGAATATGGCAGAAATATTTTTAATTGGCATACTGGTAAGTTTTATCAAAATTATTTCTCTGGCAGAGGTGACACTGGGGCCATCATTCTGGGCTTATGTCTTATTTATTCCTGCAATGTCTGCAGTTTCAGTTAATATAGATAAATACCAGTTCTGGCAGTGGATAAAAATAAAGCAGGGTATGCCAGTTTTTAAACCTGTCTTATCGCCCGTGTCAGGAATAATCAACTTTAACAGTTGCCCCATGTGCGCCAGTATTATGCCATTATCCAGCACAAGCTGCGGCTTTTGCGGTACCCATGTGGATAAACGTGTTAAACACAGCATTCAGAAAACCTGGGCATGGTTGATAACAGCTGTTGTCCTGTATATCCCTGCCAATATACTGCCAATTATGAAGGTGAAATATCTTGGCGAGGAAACAGCCAATACGATACTGGGCGGGGTTATTGTTTTATGGCAACATGGTTCTTATCCCGTTGCTTTAATTATATTTATTGCCAGTGTACTGGTGCCCATCGGTAAAATATTAACCCTGGCGTGGCTTTGTTATAGTGTGCAAAATGGAAAAAACAGGTTTTGTAAACAGAAAACCATCCTCTATCGACGTACTGAGCTGGTAGGGAGATGGTCTATGATAGATGTCTTTGTTGTCGTTGTACTGGTTGCCCTGATTCGCATGGGGACGGTGATGAGCGTTTATCCCGGTCCGGGTGTACTGGCTTTCTGTGGACTGGTCATTGTGACGATGCTGGCGGCGATAAGTTTTGATTCGCGTTTAATCTGGGATCATGGCGCCTGTGCAGAATATAATAAAGAGAACAGTTAATGCAAACAGAAGAAGAAATTGCGCAAAGTGAAACGGAAAAGATTAAATCTATTTCTATTATCTGGTTAATTCCTCTGCTTGCCTTATTAATTGGGGCATGGATGGTTTTTGTTCAACTTAGTAATCAAGGTGATCTGGTAACGATTACATTTAAAGATGCTAAAGGACTTGAAGCAGGTAAAACGACCATAAAGGTAAAAAATGTGCAGGTAGGGGTAGTAAAAAAAATTGAACTAAATGACCATCTCAATGGTGTTGTTGTGACTGCACGGGTTCATAATAAGGATGATGATTTACTGGTAACAGGTAGTGAATTCTGGGTGGTTAGGCCAAAAATAGGCAAGGGAGGTATTACCGGTCTGAGTACACTGGTATCTGGTGCTTATATTGAGCTTTCACCAGGGAATTCTAAAACAATAAAATATACTTTTACTGGCCTGGAAAATGAACCACTAACTTCAAGTGGTACTCCCGGCTTGCATATTACTTTGTCTACGAACGGTGAACATGCATTACAGATTGGTGATGTTATCCTGTTTCATGGCATAAAAGCTGGCCGGATTGAATACGTATATTTTAATGCTGAAGAACGCACGGTTTATTACGATGCGTTTATTGAAAGCCCTTATGATAAATTGATTACCACCAATACAAAATTCTGGGCAATCAGGGGTATTGAAGTAAATCTTTCCGCAGAGGGTGTTCAAATAGAATCCGGCACTCTTGAAACTCTGATTTCCGGCGGTGTGACTTTTGATGTCCCCCCTGGCGTACCAGATGGTAAAGTCGTCACACAGCGAAAAGTATTTAAGGTTTTCCCAAATAAAAGTGCTATTAATGACAGCTTGTACGGGCAGGGAATGCAGTTTATTTTATTATTTAAAGATTCAATCCGGGGTTTAAAACCAGGTGCGCCAGTTGAGTTTCGAGGAATTAAAATTGGCAGGGTAAGTCGTACTGATCTTACCTACCCCAAAACAGGTCATTTGCTTGATCCAGATTCTTCTGTTCCTGTTATGATTACCATTGAGCCAAAACGCATTGGTTATAAAAATAATAATAAAGATATGAAACAGGCGAAAGAAGATATATTTAACCTGTTGAAAAAAGGCCTGTATGGTCGTCTGGTAACAGGAAGCTACCTTACTGGTAAAAAGTATATTACTTTACAGTATGAAAAAAATCTGCAGCAGACAGTCCAGTATTTTAATGGCTACACCGTTATTCCGGTACAATCAGATCAACTGGATAAGCTGGTCAGGCATTTTTCCCGTTTAATTGAAAAGATTAACCGCTTACCACTTAAAACGGTCGCCAATACTACCACTATTACCCTGCAACAGTTGACTGAAACATTGAAAGATATCGGCCAGACTTCCAGACAAATGCAGCCTTTATTAAAGCATGCAAACGATGAGAATCTGGTTGGTAATATTAATGCTGTATTAACCAATATAAAAAAACTGACCGTTGATTTTTCTTCTGGCTCACCGACTAATGAAGCACTGATAAATACCCTTGGTGCTATGCAGGATGCACTGACAGAATTAAAACCTTTACTTATACAGTTAAATCAGAACCCCAGCAGTATTATTTTTGGCAACCAGAAAACACAGGATATTGAACCTGAAGGCAGGCAACAATGAAATGGTTAAAGCGTGCCATCTGTAGTTTATCTATTGTGTTGTGTTCTGCCTGTGCAACAACGAGTGAACCAGTAAAGTATTATAGCCTCATCCTGGATGGTGAAAGTAACCGACCGGGTTTAATTCCTCCGTTGGCATCAGCCCGTGCCACAACAATAAAAAACATTATTATCGCCCCGATACACCTGACAAAATTTTTGCAGCAAGATGGAATAGTTACCCAGATAGGTAGAAATGAAATAACGGTTGCTAATTATCACCGTTGGGCCGAACCATTGCATGAATCCATTGCTATTGTGCTGCAAAAAGATTTAAACAGTAAAGCCAGGCATTACCATTTTATTCGATTAATTAATAATACAAATGCCCATGCGAATTTTATTTTACGCATAGAAATGGATCAATTTTATATCCGCAAAAGTGGTGAGGTGGTGACCGGCGGGCACTACTGGTTGTTTAATAAAACAACCAGCCTCGTTCATGATCAGGCTTTTACTATTACTCAGCCATTAACTGCACACGGTTATTCCAGCGCAGTGGAAAAACTCAAACAGTCGCTACAGCTATTAGCTGATAAAATACTTGCAGGATTAAAGGGTAGTACCGGGGAAGAATAGTATCAGAGAGTTGCTCTGCCATTGTCTATAGAAAAAGGCAGGGCGATGCTGAACAAGTTATGTGCTGAACTACCATGCTTGTTCTATATAATAATTATATATAAATAAGTGGTGTATATATGATAAGTGGTGCTCTTAAGGCTATTGATGACCATGATTGCGGTTATATGCTTAAATGTGTGGTCACCATTAAAAAGTAACGTTGACAGGAGGGGTAAAAATATATCAAAGTGGCGATATGTTACATCTTGTCTGGGTTAGTTTACTGCATATTTCCAGTATTATCGGTGTGTTACTGGCTTTATTGCTAGTGTCACAGGTATTACGGAGTCCTCGTACGCCAGCAGCAAGTATGGGCTGGCTTTTTGTCATTATATTTTTTCCCATTATTGGCATCCCGCTATATCTGGTTTTTGGTGTACGTAAATTAAATGCACAGCTCAACCATAAAATAAAAATAGCCTTGCCATTCCAGAATAATGCTCATTATCATCCCTTGCATTCACTGCTTGTTTCTCTTGGTATTCCGTCATCGTCTACCGAAAACAAAGTTAGTTTTCATGCTGATGGAAAAATTGCCTATGAGGAGTTAGTCGATATACTGGAAGGCGCAAAGTTGAGTATAGACATTGCCATTTTCATATTTAATGACGACATGGTTGGCAGGTCATTGTTGTCGATATTACAGCATAAAGCCGAACATGGTGTTAAAGTACGCCTATTGCTTGACGGCGTAGGTTCATTTAAATTGCCACGGCGAGTAGTCCAGTCACTGGAAAAGTCTGGTGTCAACTGTGCATGGTTTATTCCTGTCATACATCGCCCCTTGCGCGGCAGAACTAATCTACGTAATCATCGCAAGATTGTCGTTGTAGATAACGAACGATTATGGACTGGCGGGCGCAATTTTTCCGCCAGGTATCTAGGCCCTGAATGCCCAACTGATTGCTGGATTGATCTGAGTTTTTCCCAAACCGGGTCTGCGGTTGCTATTTATGTTGCTATCTTTGAGGCTGACTGGGTTTTTGCTGCTGGCTCGCCGATGCCCCGACTGACTGATTCTGTTGCAACAGAAAGTTACGGGAACAGTCGTATACAGGTCGTTCCATCAGGGCCAGATGTTGACGGTGATCCAGTTTATGCTGCCATACTGACCGCCTGTTATGAAGCACGACAGCGCATTTTTATCGTTACACCTTATTATATTCCCGATGCAGGCATACAGGAAGCACTCAGACTGGCTGCTTTGCGCGGGGTGGACGTTGAGCTGATTCTGCCGGCCAGATCCAATCATCGACTTGCGGATATTGCCCGGAACCGTTACCTGCGTGAACTGGTTGGAGCGGGGGTACAGGTACGGGTTATACCCGATATAATGGTGCATGCCAAAGCGTTTGTGTTTGATACCACGATTGCCATGTCGGGTTCGGCAAATATGGATATTCGCAGTCTGTTTCTCAATTGTGAGGTCATGAGCATATTTTATAGTGAGAAGGACATTGAATGGTTATTGCATTGGCAGCAACGATTACATGAGCGCTCAAACCGTTATCAACCACAGACTGTCGGTGCATTAAGAAACGTTCTCGAAGGACTGGTATTGCTGGGTGCTTATGAGCTATAAAAATTACCCGATCATTTAACATAAACATCTAAAAAGGATTCCCCGGTAATGTGATAAGATTATTGTCTGTTATCCAGTTAAATCTAAATTAATCAGTTGATCGCCTATATGCATAGTTAGGTGTATGAAAAATTAGTAACAATACCATGTCCTTTATTTTGCTGCGCCAGCCAGAGGGGCAAAACCACTCTGAATGCTATTAAACTGATTAATTCAGGTTAAAAATTAATGAGAATTTGAATCATGATAGACAAACCGATTGTTCCAGTAAAAATTGCTATTTTAACTGTCTCGGATACGCGTACCGAGGCGAACGATACCTCTGGGGATGCGCTGGTAGAACGCTTGCTCAGCACAGGTCATAAGCTTATTGAACGAACCATTGTTGCGGATGACCTGTATCAGCTTCGTGCTGTGGTGTCCCGCTGGATTGCTGACAAGGAAGTTGATGTGATTATTAGCACCGGTGGTACCGGCCTGACCGGACGGGATATTACACCGGAAGCGATTCAGCTATTATTTGACAAGGAAATAGAAGGCGTGGGTGAATTATTTCGTCAGGTATCCTATGAAGAGATTGGTACTTCAACCATTGCCTCCCGTTGTATTGGCGGGGTTGCAAACGGTACTTTCATTTTCTGCCTGCCCGGTTCTACCGGTGCCTGCAAAACCGGCTGGGATAAAGTTATCGCGCCGCAGCTGGACTGTAATACCCGACCCTGCAATATTGTGGCTTTAATGCCGCGTCTGCTTGAAAAATAAGCGAGTTAAAAAGTAAGCGAGGAAGAAGTGTCATGCAAAGCAAGCCATCCATACCTGTTGACTGTTGTGCTTCACCCGGTCTGATATCAGTTGATGAGGCGATAAAATCTATGCTGGGAGCTGCCAGTGCCATCGTTGAAACCGAGAAGATAAAAATTGAAGATAGTCTGAACCGCATCCTGGCTGAGGATATTATCGCTACACTTAATGTTCCCGGTTACGATAATAGTGCTATGGATGGCTACGCCGTTCGTTGTGAGGATATTTCAGCCGGTGTTAGCCTGAATATATCACAGCGAATTCCTGCCGGTACTACCGGCAAGCCGCTGGAACCAGGAACAGCAGCGCGTATCTTTACCGGTGCGCCAGTACCGCCGGGTGCCGATGCGGTGGTTATGCAGGAAAAATGTCATGCGGATAATGGCAGGGTAAGCATTAACACTGAAGTCAGGGCAGCCAGCAATATTCGTCGTGCCGGTGAAGACATTGCTGATGGCAGTACGGTTTTAAAAACCGGTCAACGCATTCGTCCGCAGGAAATGGGCTTGCTGGCATCAGTGGGCTGCGCTGAGTTTAAGGTTAAACGACAACTGAAAGTGGCGGTATTTTTTACCGGAGATGAAATTGTCAGCCCTGGCCAGCCATTACAGGCAGGACAGATTTATAACTCCAATCAATACACCATCACGGGTTTTCTGCAGGCATTAAATGTCGAAATTATTAATCTTGGCATGGTTGCTGATACCCTCGAAGATACCGTCAGGGTTTTACAGCAGGCAGCGTCAGCGGCTGACCTGGTTGTTACCAGCGGCGGCGTTTCAGTGGGTGAGGAAGATTACGTGCGTCTGGCACTGGAACAACTGGGCAAGCTTTCGATGTGGCGCATTGCCATGAAACCGGGTAAACCGGTGGCATTCGGTAAAGTGGGTCAGGCTTTATTTCTGGGGCTGCCGGGCAATCCTGTTTCGGTATTTGTTACCGGCCTGTTGTTTGCCCGCCCGTTAATCCTGAAACTGCAGGGTGCCACACAGACAGCGGCACCAAAATTAATGGCGACTGCAAATTTTGACTGGCCGAGCGGTGGTCGGCAGGAATATCTGCGTGTGCGGATTGATAATACGGGTAATGCCCCGGTAGCCTGTCTATACCCCCATCAGGGTTCAGGCGTGCTGAGTTCGGCAAGCTGGTCAGACGGGCTTGTTGAAGCAGCGGTCAATCAGCCGATCAAGTCGGGTGATAAAGTCAGTTATATCCCTTTTCAGGGGCTGTTTTAAGGTCGCGCGGACGTTCCTGCCTGCTATGAAACAGCCGGTAGACAACGGGAACCAGAATCAAGCTTACCAGCATTGAGAAACTCAATCCCCATACCACAACAAAGGCGAGAGGTTGTAACATCTCGGCACCTTCACCCAGTCCCAGCGCCAGCGGCAACATGCCAAAGACGGTGGTCAGGGTGGTCATTAAAATGGGGCGTAAGCGCAGTCTACCGGCCTGTTGAATAGCCTCGACAATACTCAGGCCGAATTCACGTTCAATTTCAATCTGCTCGACCAGCACAATGGCATTATTTACCACAATGCCAGTTAACATGATCAAGCCCAGCCACACCGGCATGGATAAGGGCATTGAAGTATTAAGCAGAAAACCACTGGCAACCCCGATCAGGGCAAAAGGAATACTGAGAATAATAATCAGCGGATTAAGTAACGATTCATATTGCACGGCCATCACCACCAATACCATAAACACCGCAAGTGCCAGTATCCATAAACTGTTGCGGCGACTTTCCTGCAAGGTTTTATTGCTGTTGTTATCGTATAACACGTAACCGTGTGGCAGGTTCAGGGCGCGAAGTTTTTGCATCGCCTGTTTAAGTACCTGCTGATGATTAACTGCCTTTTTATACGATGCGCTGATTTCAACAATACGCTGTTGTTGATAGCGAATAATACGGCTGGGTGAAATACTGCGTTTCAGGGTGGCAATGTCACCAAGACGAACGGGGGAGCCGTTTTTTATCGTGACAATAATATTTTCCAGTGCCTCAATGGTATGCGTGGCAGATTTTTTCAGGCGCATGCGAATATCAAAACTTTTATCACCTTCAATATAATCGCTGATAATGTCGCCATCAAGGGCAATACGCAGGGCATGGCCAATTTCTTTACTGTCAATAGCATACTCTGACGCCCGCTGACGATTGATTTTTACCAGTAATTCTTCCTTAACTTCATCGTAGGACTGATTCAGGTTGCTCAAACCCGGCACTTTTTCCAGTAAGCGAACCGCTTTTTTACCCAGTCGGCGTAATGTTTGTAAATTATTACCCTGTATATGCAGGCTGATATCATCATCGTTATTACTGGTTCTAACACCACGCACACTGTTAACTTTGAGATAAAAACGAAACCCGGCCAGATTCAGCTGGTTAATTTTTTTTCTGGCCTGTTTTAACCATTGCTGTGTCGTGACAAAACGTTGTGAGCGTGGTAGCAGCTGAACTTTAATGGAACTGCGATTACTGTTCTGATATTCGGAACGCCCAAAAACAAAACCTCCTGCGGTAGTAAAAACCGTTTTAACATTGGCATCCGCCAGCAGCAGATTTTCAATTTTATCCACTGCACTATCCATCTCATCAAGTTCCATGCCGCTGTCACCGGTTATATAAATAGACACAATACCTTCATCAACAACTGGCAGATAAATGGCTTTAAGTTTAATAAAAGTCATCACCGAGATAAGCAGTAACAGACAGAAAATCAGCAGGGTGAAACCACTGTGTTTTAAACTCAGCTGGCTGATTTTCTTATAGCCTGTGGTTAATTTATGTAATATTCGTTTGACCAGCAGAGGTTCACGCTGGCATTTTTTTATTTGCGCACCCAGTGCGGGAACCAGCGTCAGCGCAACCACCAGGGCAGCTGCCATGGCGGCGCTAAGGGTAATAATCAGATCCCTGAATAATAATCCGCTTAGACCACCAATAAACAGGAAAGGCAGCAGAGCGGCCAGATTGGTTGTGGTTGAGGCAACAATCGGGCTATTGACTTCAGTCGCTGCATCAATAGCATCGGTATTTTTTAACTCTCCCTGTGCCTGATGTCGGCTGATGTTTTCCAGCATGACAATGGTGCTGTCAATAAGTAATCCGGTACCCAGAGCAAGCCCGCCCAGGGTCATAATGTTTAATGTCAGATGCATGGCATCCATTAATATAAACGTTACCATGACACCAATCGGGATGGCTGAACCAATAATTAACGTGCGTTGAATACTGCCAAGAAAAATATAGATGACCAGCATTGCAAGCAGGGCACCACTGATAGCCGCATAGCTGGCATTGTTAATGGCATGACGGACAAAGGTAGACTGATCACCAACGATAGCAATATGTGTCGAGCGCGGGATAACCTTCTGCTGCTGTAGATAATGCAGTCGATGCCTGACTTCATCAACCACCGCCACGGTATTCGCCTGTGGCTGTTTCTGTATCGACATTTTAACGCCGGGTATTTTATTTAACCTGATGCGCAGTTTTTCATCCTTATGGCCGTCAATAATGGTGGCAACATCCTTCAAATGGATATCATCACTATTATCGTTACCAGCTTGTGTTTTCCCGGTTAAGGTTAAAGGCAGGTTTCTCAGTTCCTCGAGTGATTGAAAACGCCCGGCAGTACGTGCGCCAAGTACCTGATGGCCGGTAAACATACGCCCTCCCGGGACATCCATATTCCGGGTTTTGATCTGTTGTTCAAGTGACTGTAACGTAATGCCAACACTGGCAAGTTTTTCTTCATCGGGAAGAATTTCTATTTCACGTTGTAATCCACCCCCCACTTCTACTGAGGCAACTCCGGGTAAATTTAAAAACCATTTTGAGAAGGTATAATCCACCCAGCTGCGTAACTGAATCGGGTCAAGCGCAAAGCTGCTGACAACCAGTTCCAGTACCGCAATTTGCGCCGGGTCACGCTTGTAGATAACAGGCGGTTCATCACTGGTCGGCAGGAAACGTCTGGCGCGTTCGAGGCGGATACTGGCATCGCGTAATGCCGTGTCGATATCCGTGCCATAGGGAAAACTCAAATCAACCGCACTGCGTCCTTCGCTGGTTCTTGATTGTATCGCAGTTGCACCCTCGGTAATCGCCAGTTGTTCTTCGAGTTGACGGGTTACCTGATCTTCCATAATACTGGCCGGCACACCAGGGTTATTAACTCGAACCAGAATATCAGGGGCAATAATATGAGGCAGTAAATTAACCCTCAGATTATGCAATGAAAATAGCCCGAGAATAAAAACCGCAAGGGTAAGCATGGAAATACCTACCGGATGGTAAACAGACCATGCTGCCAGCCCACCAGAACGAAAGCGTTGCTTCATTTTCTGCTTCATTCTGATACGGGTAAATCAGCCGTTGAGGTTGGGGGGAGAGCCATCTTAACGATCTGTACCTGTTGATGATTACGCAAACCCAGAAAACCACGTGTTACAATTTTATCACCGGCATGAAGTTTACTGAGAACCGTGGTTTTATTGGCATATTCCGGGCCTTTCTCAAAAAAAACTTTTTCGACCTGATGCTTTCCCTTATGTGTTTTAATAACCCGATAAACATAACTGCCCGCCACATCCTGTTGAATACAGCGATTGGGTACCAGTAGCTGGCTGACAAGTTGTAACTTCAGCTGTACTTTTACAAACTGGCCGCTACGTATATGACTGGAAACCGGGATCAGTTGTATTTCTATGGTGCCTTTATGATTGTCAGGGTTAATCGTGGGAAAAATGCGGGTGATTCTTGCCTTAATAGTGGTATTTTTTAGTCCATTAATCCTGACCGATACCGGTTGATGGATTTTTACCAATGGCAGATAGCGTTCCGCAAGTTGCAGTTTAAGGCGAAACTTCGTCGGGTCAATTAATGTCAGGATATGTGTCTGTACGCTAACATAGTCACCCGGTTCCTGCAGGCGTTCGGTAATCACACCATCAATGGGGGCTTTGATGGTGGTCTGCTGCAATCGTGTAAGCTGGTAATCCCTGTCTGCTTTTGCCTGCTGTAATTTCGTATTCGCCTGGTTAAAATCTTCTTTGGTGGAAATATTTTTTGGCAGTAGTTTTTTTACCCGTATTAAATCAGCCAGAGCCTGTTTATAGGTGGCACGGGATTTTTCAACTTCACTACGGATTAATCTATCATCAAGCTTGACCAGAATATCACCACGATGAATTTGATCACCCTGATAAAAAGGCAGGCGGGTAATGCGGGCATTGACTTCGCTATAAAACCTTATTTTTGTTACCGGTTCAAGATTGCCGGATAATAGTAGTTTAATAGTAACCGGCATAATACTGATAGTGGTGACAGCAACGCGATGTTGAGGCAGTGTTTTATGTTGCTGGCCCGCTGACTGTGGTTGGTTTTTATCACATGCACACAGCAAAAAAATACTGATTAGACAGGTTAACAGCAAGGGTATTTGTCCTGTTAAAGGTATCAGCTTGTGTGTACAGGTGGGTAAATTCAAGATTATCTCTCGCTAAATAGTTTTTCAGTCGTTCTTCAAGATATAATAACCGATTCACATAACCGATTCACAGACACATAATCAGCATGCTGATAGTATATGTCATTTTTAGTAACGACTGCTACATTTGTAGTTACCCTTTTTATACCATTTGTATAGAGTATTTATGCCACATCGAACTGCTACCAGCACCCCTCACGCCAACCGTAAGGACTTACATAATATTAAACGTCTGCTACCCTATATCTGGGAGTTCAAGGGTAGAGTATTACTGGCATTAAGCAGTTTAATCTTTTCCAAGCTGGCTATCGTAGGTATGCCGCTGGTATTAAAAGATATTGTTGATACCCTTGGGGGTGTTCATCCTGCTGTTCATGCAATGCATTCTGGGACAACAGCGTCAGTGGGACAAATGCTGACCTTACCGCTTACATTATTACTGGCCTATGGTATGCTCAGGCTGGTAGCCAGCCTGTTTGGTGAACTGCGTGATGCAGTTTTTTCACGTGTACGTTACCATGCCATGCGCGCTATTTCACAGCGTGTGTTAAAGCATCTTTTTTCACTTTCACTGGCCTTTCATCTCGACAGAAAAACCGGTGGTATCAGCCGTGATCTGGAACGTGGCACAAACAGTCTCAGTTCTATATTAAATTATCTGGTGTTTAATATATTCCCGACCGCCGCTGAATTTGTCTTTGTAGCGATTATATTACTGGGTAAATATAACCCGCGTTTTGCCATTATTACTTTTGTTACGGTTGCTATTTATATAAGTTTTACCTTATTGATAACCAACTGGCGGATGCATTTTCGTCACGAAATGAATGCCCAGGAATCCACCGCTAACAGCTATGCTATTGATGGCATGCTTAACTATGAAACCGTTAAATATTTCAATAATGAAGACTATGAAATCAATCGCTACGATAAAACCCTGGAAAAATGGGAAACGGCTGCGGTAAAAAGCCAGCAGTCTATGTCTTTATTAAACTTCGCCCAGGGTTCCGTCATTGCGGTTGGGGTTACGATCATGATGATCTATGCGGCTAAGGGGGTGGTAAATGGCAGCATGACTCTGGGTGATCTGGTATTGGTCAATACCATGATGCTGCAATTATTTATCCCATTAAACTTTCTGGGGATTATTTATCGCGCCTTGAAATATTCACTGGCAGACATGGATATGATGCTTAAATTACTCGATACAGAACAGACAGTAAAAGATAGAGACAATGCCGGGGTTTTAAAGATTAATCAGGCAGAAGTTGAATTCAGCCGAGTCAGTTTTAATTATAATAAGGACAGAAAGATTCTACATGACATCAGTTTTAAAATTCCTTCCGGGCACAAGGTGGCTGTTGTCGGTCCTTCAGGTGCCGGCAAATCAACCCTGGCACGACTTTTATTTCGTTTTTATGATGTGGATAGTGGGAATATTTTTATTGATGGTGAAAATATAAAAAATGTAAGCCAGCAAAGTTTACGCGAAAATATTGGCATTGTTCCGCAGGATACTGTCCTGTTTAATCAGACAATTGAACACAATATCCGTTATGCCAGACTTGATGCCAGTGAGGCAGAAATACAGCAGGCGGCAAAGCACGCCAATATTCATGATTTTATTATGAGCCTGCCTGATGGTTATCAGACTATTGTTGGTGAACGTGGTCTGAAACTTTCCGGTGGTGAAAAACAACGGGTTGCTATTGCGCGTGTTATTCTTAAAAACCCCAAAATACTGATTTTTGATGAAGCGACTTCATCCCTGGATTCACACTCTGAACAACAGATATTATCTGCCTTAAAGTCGGTAGCCGAAAAACATACCACGCTGGTTATTGCTCACCGCCTATCGACGATTGTTGATGCTGATAACATTATTGTACTGGAAAATGGCTGTATAAAAGAACAGGGAACACACCAGAATTTACTCGGTAAAAACGGGCTTTACACCCACTTATGGGATTTACAGAGGAAGCAAATAAAACAAAAAGAAGACGTCGAACTGCCATAGACAGGAGGTTGGATTGAGGATATTTATTGTTCAGAGTATCCCTAATAATGCGGCGGTGGGGTTTCTTCGCTTTCCAGTGCAAGCGGTGATGACTGTACGGCTTTTAATTTTTTATTCAGTTGTTCAAGCTGAAATTTAAGGCTATCAATTTCTTTAGACTGGCGGATAATCATCCTGTCAAGCTGATCCTGAGTATCTTCATAATGTGTCAGGCGAATTTCAAGTTCAGTCAGACGTGCCTGCATTTGTAATTTTTCATCATTGCTATCCATGGCTGGTATTTCCTGGCAAAGGCTGTTTTCTGCTCTGCGCGGTTTTTACTGTCATTCTGGTGGCCGCAGCTACCGCAACCGGCATGGCAATAAAATTGATAAAGGGAATACTGGTTAGTACAAAAATACCGGTTCCCAGACCCAGTGCGCGCATGCGGTTTTCACGGTTATACTGTTTGACTTCATCGAATAACTGGCCACGATTACCAAGTGGGTAGTCACTGTATTCGAGGGCAAAAAACCAGGCGGCAAATAGCCCCCAGGCAAATGGTGAGATAATATTAATTACCGGAATGAAGCTGAGAATGAATAACGGTATCATCCATTTAATAGAATAAAAAATCTTCCTGATTTCAGATGCGAGCGTTCTGCCGATAAGCTTTATTATTTTATCCGTGGATAAATCAACCGGTTTAACGCCGGTCAGATTGGCTTCGACCCGGGAAGCTAAAAAACTGTTAAAGGGGGAGGCAATTAAATTGGCTATCAGGGTAAACGTGTAAAAGATAATCAGCAGCATGGTGATATAAAATAATGGCATGATTAACCATTCCAGCCAGTTTAACCAGCCAGGCAGGAAGTGGTGTATCCAGGTGTCGATCTGGTTGCTGAAAAAATACATTGCACTGGCAAACAGGCTTATATTGATTATCAACGGGATAATAACAAAACGTTTAACCCCAGATTGCAGGATTAAACCAAAGCCGCTAAAACAGTCAGTAAAACCTTTGATAAATGAAAACATGATCGATTATTAAAGTATGATAGATTTAAAGTAGATAGAGTTAAAGCAGGGTAAATTAATGGTTGGGAATCGTATTCCGTGTCGATGTTTTTTTCCAGCCTCGCATAGCTAATAAGGCACTGCCATAACTGGCCTCGGTATGTCGTGCAGTGACAATCGGTAGCCCCAGTTCTCGCTGACGTATTTTAGACCATGCCTGATTGTCGGCACCACCACCACAGCTAAAAATGCGTTTAACTTTTCCCGCTCCCAGTTGTGCCAGTTTAGCATAACCCTGATGTTCAATACGGCTGATACCTTCCAGTATGGCCTGAAAAAACTGACTGTCCGAATCCGGGCGCGGTGCAAGCACGGGTTTCTTCTGACTGTCATTAATCGGAAATCGTTCCCCGATTCCTGGCAGTGGGTAATAATTCAATCCAGTTGGTTGCTCGGGATGCAGTTGTGATGTCATTTGTTCAAGTTGCTGCTGGCTGAAAAACTGTTGTAATACGCGGCCACCACTGTTCGAGGCACCACCGACCAGCCAGTGTTTACCCAGACGGTGACTGTAAATGCCTGACCCGGCATCAAACACAGCTTGTTCAGTTAATAACTTTAAAACCAGTGTGCTGCCCAGTGACGTCACCGCGTCACCCGCCTGGCTGGCGCCTGTTGCAATAAAGGCGGCAATACTGTCGGTTGTTCCAGCAATAAGCTTGCAGTCTTCGGGTAATACCAGCCTGGCTGCCATTGCCGGTTTAACTGTGCTGATACTGTCACCGGGGGTTAATACTTCGGGCAGCAAGCTTATGTCAAAAGATAACTGCTCCAACCATTGAGGCCAGCATCGGCGAATAATGTCATAGCCCGTTTTAAGGCAGTTGTTTTCATCGCTGATAGCGTAACAACCGGTTAAACTTCCCGACAGCCAGTCGGCCTGATGACATAAATGTCGGGCTTCGGGGTAACGTTGAGCCAGAGTCAGGGCTTTTGCCAGTGACGCACTCGCCCCATGCGCAGCACAGTCCGGGGGAGCAATACGAGAGATCATTGCTGCCTGCTCAATACTTTGCTGGTCGTTATACATTAAAGCTTTACCCAGCGGTGAACCTTCATTATCACAGGCGAGCAGGGTTCCCGAGGTGCCGTCAATAGCAATGGCACAGATTTTACCGGTATCCGTCAGTTGTTCGCTCAGTTGCTGGATTAGCTGGTGCATGGCGGTTAGCCAGTGAGTCGCCTCGCTTTCACAGCGCCCGTGTTTAATATCAGGTATTGGCAGCTTTATGCTGTTGCTGAGTATTTCATTGGCATGCTGGTCAATCACACTGGCACGTATACCCCCTGTGCCCGCATCAATACCCATAAAATAATGTTTCACCGTTTAGCTTTCTTTTTTTTGCTCAGGTTTCTGTTTGTGGGGGCTGTCAGGGGAGTTTAACCACTACCGATGGCTGCCAGCCAGGATGTCGATAGTCGGCGACCACGGTTGTATAAATACCTCCACGTACTTTAAATTCGGCGCTTAGACGCATAAAACGTGGTTCACAGGCAGCCACCATATCATTGAGAATTTGATTGGTCACGGCTTCATGAAAAGCACCTTCATTACGAAATGACCAGATATACATTTTCAATGATTTCAGCTCAATACAGCTTTCCTCAGGCACATATTCAAGAAGCATGGTGGCAAAATCGGGCTGGCCTGTTTTCGGGCACAAACAGGTGAATTCTGGCATACGGATACGGATAGTGTAATCACGTTGTGGTTGCGGATTAGCAAATATTTCAAGTGTTTTAGAAGGTTGTGAAGGCATAGTTTTCCCAGCAAATCGTTAATGGTCAGTAAAACTGCCTATTATACCTGATGGCTTAAGGATTTGACTGCTGTGGTCGATACCTGATTAACGTCCTAAAAAAACACACCCCAGATTATTATTTATGATAATGGATCTTGATCAGCTAACAGAAACTGAAACACCCGCTGAAGATTTTCAGCAGGCTCTGGCAGCGCTTGCATCAGAAGGCAATATTGATGCCTGTAATCAGCTTAATGTCATGATTACACCACTGATTAATGAGCAGAATCGGCGTTTCTGTCAACGTTTTTGCGGGCAGAATAATCGCCGTTATCAATGTAGCCTGTTGGGGGCAGAGGAATCGGTTAATAATGAGCAGTCATCCGCCACTGTATGTGAATGGGGTAAAGCCGGTTATCTATGGATGCTGGCAGCATTGACGGATCGTCAGCAACTGCTGCAATATGAACAGCGTCATCAGGATACGCTGGCTGATTATTTCTTTCAGCATATCAATTCACTAAATTTTTATCAACAATGGAAAAACTGGCGATTTTCCACCACACAACCGCTACCGGCGTTTATTCAGCAAATGGGACCAGACAGTGCAAAGCTGTTTCAGTTGCTTAAAACCGGGCGCAGGACAACCTTTATTGCGCAGAATCTCTCGCTGCCAGAAACAGAAATCAGTGTAAAAATACAGCAATTGATACAGGAACTGGTCAATCGGCAGAAACTGTTTTTACTGGATAGTGCCGATTCTTCATACCCGTCAGTTAATAATATCGATGATCTGGCCGGTAAAAAGGTAGAAAATAACCCAAAGCAAACCTTGCTACAGGCATGGGAACCATTGACACCGGTTGAACAGTTTATTGTTCAGGCATTACTGGTAGAAAATCAGTCAGCAGAAGATGTGCTATATGCACTGAAAACTCTGGATATTCGCATCAAAGAAGGCGTGTTGCCCGAAGATTGTAACCCGCAGCAACTGACAGGGTTTAAACTGGCGGTATTGAAGAAGCTGGCTGGTTTCGATAATAGGGCAGGCATGACAGCCGAGACCGATGTTCAGGCATGTCATCATCAGTCGTGCAAACAGCAAGGGCATCTGGATATAGAAAAACTGGTTTATTATACTTCTCACCCGTATGAAAAAATGGATGAGATCTTTTGTCGGCATCTTGCTGAATGTGCCGAGTGTCGCCAGTTATTTATTACGGTTACCCGGTTACAGCAATATTCGAACATGATTATCGAGCAGAGTATAAGTCGTGATCAGCATAATCTTATTATTGACTATATCCATAACCGGCTGGATGACGTCAGTCGGACACCGGCCAGGCAGAAAATTATTACTGATGCAGCAATGTGTAAGGCCGCCCTGCATTATAGCAGCCACAGTACAGCAATGAGACGGGGATTAAAACCGCAAAAAATCACACCTGTTATCACTGATGCCCATCTATCTGACAATAATTGGAGCTGGTTGCAAAGCGTGTTTCGTTTATGGCGGGTGCCGACATGGCGCAGGCATGTCTTCAGTTATATAGAAAAATACTTCAACGCTTTGACTGCGTTCAAATTAGCTGCCTGGCGTACACTGGTTGCAGGTGGTATAGTCGTCATCGTTTTATTTCTGTTTATTGCACTGGCTTATTGAACAGGCAGGAACCTGATTAATTCAGCTTCAAGGAGTCTGTCGAACTTAACTAATCGTAGCGAGGGAAAGCCGATTTGAGACAGATTTTCCGTTATTTTGAGGTGAGTAGTGCTACATGGATGTAGCAGTTACGAACCTAAGGACGGAGAAGTACTACAGGGACGTAGTGTTTACGCACCTAAGGACGGAGAAGTACTACAGGGACGTAGTGTTTACGCACCTAAGGACGGAATAGTATGACTATTTAACGATTATATTGTCAGGAACAATATAACGCGTCAGCCCCAAAGGGGTGAAAC
>WFMW01000029.1 GCA_015488885.1 Gammaproteobacteria bacterium
ACAGACAGGGGGTTCAGGTTTCTTAATGAATTACTGGAACAGCTTTTATAACAATACCCTGAAAACCATTTAATCCTTAAAAAAATCTAATCCTTAAAAAAATCATGCACCAGTTTTTCATAAACAAAACAGTTTAATAATAAACGTGTATCATCGTTCATTTTAAAAAACCTTATCCCATAAAGATAACCCTTTATATTATTATAATCACATTCACGACGTGAACAAATTTCAGCCTCCAGTTTTAAAAATCGGATTTGTTCAGCAATTTCAACTCTGGTTGATAATACTATTTTTTTTATTTCATCAGGCAATAACTTTAATACTTGCAACTGGCAACCTGTGGTACTGATATCGATAATTTTTGCTGCATAAGTATCTTTGTTGCTTTCCGGTAGTGATTCCTCTTCTTTTTCATTGATACCCTGTACCGAAGCAATATTATTAACCTGTACCCGATACGCATTTCGAACCTTGCATTGCTGTACCTGTGCCGGTGGTTTTAAATGCACATAGGCAAAGGGATTGTTATATACCTTTAATACCTCAGAATCAAAACCGATAACCTGTTTACCTGATAATAATCGAACGACAAATTGCTGACCTTCACGTAATAATAAGATATGACCATTTTTCTTAGGTGCAGTAATCATTAAACTGCAATTTTCTACAAAACCAATAACCGTCACTTTATAGCGACCACGTTCTGGCTCACCAGGAAATTGCAGTTGCAAAGTATCCCCTGCCTGCAAGGCACAGTGATCACTTATTTCTGCTGCCACAGTTTCATGAGTATTTTGTTGCGCCAACATAAAAACAGAGATTAGTGATGCAGAGGTATAGTGCAAGCTGCCAGTTTTTTTATTAGCCGTTTATTATCGATTCTACCTTCTGATAAAAAAACATCCTTTGCAAGCTGACGGCCATTCTCTCCGGCACTGGCAGAAGCAAACAGAACATTTAATGCCAATAATTGTTTTTCGGTTTCTGTTTGTTTACTTTTCATATTATCTGGTATTTTCTTCATGGCTGCTGTTTCTTCTTATTTATCTTTCATAGTCATACTCGATCTATATATAATAGTCCACCCCATCGGATAATAGTATTTTATGTCCATTTAATATGGGTGCTTCTGGCACATGATTATCGCCCTGATTGTTTGCCGACAACATAGCTGGGAGAGCTGCCTGCTGCTGCGTAAAGGCATTCTGTTGTTGCCCTGAAAAACTATGCTGTGAAATACCTGCATCACCCAGATTTAATCCCTGTTGCGCCATCATTTCTCGCAACTGCGGTAGACTTTGTTCAATAGCGTGACGTACCATGCCATGCTGGCTACTAAATACCACATTTACCCCATCTTTTTTCATCTCGATACGCACGTCCAGAGAACCCAGATTAGCTGGATTTAATTTTAATTCTGCATGATTAATATTCTGGTTTGCCAGCCACATTATCTGTTTCCCTACACCATGCTCCCAACCTGGCTGACCAAATGGTTGCTGTAACATGGACTGATAAACACCGGTCGCATGTTGGGAAGTGCCAGCAGGTGAAACATTAAAAGTTGACGCTAATGGCAGGGTCGGCATTTTATTTTCAGTCACAATGGAACCCGTAAGAATATCGGTTTTATTTAACAGGCTATCTAAATTTATCTTCTTATTTGATACGCCAGCATCCATTTCCCTGAAAAATTTATCGGCAGAAAATATTGCGTCGGTGATCAATAGAGGGGCTTTCCCAGCACCTTTATTTAATGATAAAGCGGCAATGTTAGATTTTGAACCTGACAACCCCTGTTTATTCCTGATTTTTGCCGAATTCATCGCGGTTAACTTACCCGCTAGCTCAGAATCTCCCGTTAATAGCTGTGCCAGACTATTTACTGATCCAGTTTTATTACCACGTTGCGTTCCATTAGCATGGTTGATTAATTTTAGTTCTGGTAAATTCTTTTCTGTCAGGATTTTCTCCAGAAATCTTTTATTTTTACCCTCGGTATGTAATGTACTTGCATGATTGGGTAATGGTTGCTGAACATCATCTCTGGAACCATCAACTGCCTGTGGCTTCGTTACCAGATGGTCAGTTGTTGCCGCTTTTTCTGCCTGAGGATGATTTAACGGCAAGTTATTGCCACCATCATTATGATGATTTTTGTTTTTGAGTTTCCTGGATTTTTCCGCAGCCTTATCGATAATTGAATGAAAGGCTGCTTTGGTTTTCTTTTGCGTAGCTGTATCACTATCTTTTTCCACTATTTCAGCCTGTTTATCTAGCTTTTCATTATGCTTTGATAGCTGATATAACGTGGCTCTGTCCTGAGGCTGAGCATTTTGAATAGTCTCTGGAATTATCATTATTAAACCTCTGGTATGGTTTTATTCAATTGATATTGTTTCTCTAATCGTTTATAAAGCTATGGTGGTTTATAAAACTATGGTTATTTTTCTATTGATTACCATTGTAACCATGCAAACCACATGCCATATCTATACTTCTTACATTTGTAAAGTCTGTCTGGTCTGTTCAATTTGCTGCTGACTATCTTCCATCTCGATAATATTAACGTCAGTATCCATCCCCAGTTTTGTAAAAGCAGGTGTTTGCTGCCAGTTCTCCGGCATGTATTGTGGCGGGATAAAATTACCCTGTAACAGGGAAAGCTGAACGATATCTACCAGATTAGCTCTCCCTTCATGGTTATAATTAAAATTGTGTGCATTGATAACGACCTCTGTCAGTGCATCTGGAAAATTCCATGTCCGTAAAATAATTTCACCCACTGGATCCTGTAGTGCATATAGCAGCTCACCTAATGCATGAGCATCCTGAAACAGTTCGTCGTCTTCCTCTGCCATGACTAAAACCGGCAGGGCACCGATGTTATGCACCAGACCGGCAAGCATTGCCTGCTCGGGGTTGATTCCCCTGATCGTCACTGCCAGCATACGGCTGATTGCGGCAACTTCTACCGCCGTATTCCAGATACGACGAAAATTCAGTTCCATAGTGTCGTTGGTTGCCTGAAACATCTGCTTCATCGCCAGACGAATAACGATATCACGCACCTGCGTTAAACCCAGGCGGGTTATGGCTGTCTGAATATCAATAACTTTTGACTGCCCCCGATAGACAGGGCTGTTTGCCACCTGCAATAAGCGTGCAGATAAGGAGGCATCCTGTTCCAGCACATCAGCAATTTGCTGTGCGCTGGCATCATCATCTTCAACGGCATCACGAACTTTTAATGCCACTTCCGGCAGCGTAGGCAAAACCAGATTATCGTTTTCTATTGCCTGTTTTAAATCATTAAAAAACTGTGCAGCTTTTGTATTCATACTATTTATTCATCCTGCTAAAGTTTACTAACAAAATTTATCGCACTTCGATCATCAAGTTCCCGTTGTTGCCTGCTTTGTTGTTTCTGTACAGACTGCAAGCGGCGTTTTTCTACGACTTTATCAATCATCTCTTTACGATTATGCCGACCCTGCCAGTCTGACTGACTTTGTTTACAACTCTGAAGGCAGCTTTCTACCTGTTGTTTCTGTTGGACAATAGCTGTATCCAGGCGCTTTAAAAATACCTGATAATCTCGCATTTGAACCACAGATAAACCGGCCTTACCTACCTCCAGATAGTTATGAAAATACTCCCGACGATAATTTTTTAACATGTCCAGTTGTGTTTGTTGTTCCTCTGCATGTTGTAGCATTTCCCCCATTACCCTGGCGGCATTACGCTCCTGAGATTTTGCAATCTTTGCGACAGGTTTTAAGCGATGTTCAGTTTTCATTAGCTTTTCCTATAAGGCATAGTTAAATTTCCTTACCAACATGTATCCATGAATATCTGTCCGTTTCGATAGTTTTATCCGTTTTGTAGCTAATTTGAGATTTATGTATTGGTTTTTCAGTTACTTCGTCAATCGGTGCAACACTTTCTTTGTGCCGAGTTAATGTTTTTAAACGAGTTTCATAATCATCTAATATCGTACTCTGCTGTTGCCATTGCTGTTGACACTGTTCACCATAGTGATAACAATTTTCAACTCGATGCTGTTGTTCATCGATAACCCCTTCAATATGATTCAACAATAATTTACATTCACGGCGCTGTGCATAATAAAAAGCGTTATCCGGTAGTGATAAAAAACCCTGCTCACATTCAGACTGATAACTTATTAGTGAATCAAGCTGTTGCTGCTGTATGGTAAACTGCTGTTGCGCATTTTTAACATCATCTTCTGCTACCTGTACGCGGTAACGATAAGTTTTAATCTGCTGTTGTAATGTTTTGATGTCATCCATTATTAAATCGGTTCCAGCAACCTGTTTTTTATGCATGTTGTTTACATATAATCACTAACCCATAGTTTCTATCGGCACCTCGCCAAGAATCTGTAGTAAAGTTTGTAAACTGGTATCAAATGACACAGCATCTTCACTATTTTGCTGTAAAAACTGCTGTAATAAAGGGTGATACTCGATAGCTTCATCAACTTCCGGGTCGCTGCCACGTTGATAAGCACCCACGCTGATTAAATCCTGATTCTGCTGATAAACGGAATACAGTCGTCGGAAGCGTCGGGCGGCTGCCTGATGATCAGGTGAGGCTACATCATTCATAACCCGGCTGACTGAGGCTTCAACATCAATAGCAGGATAGTGACCGGATTCGGCAATTTTACGCGATAACACAATGTGACCATCGAGCACGGCGCGTGCCGCATCAACAACCGGGTCATTCTGATCGTCACCCTCGGCCAGCACCGTATAAAAGGCGGTAATAGAACCACCTGAGATACCATTATTTCCCGCACGTTCAACCAGTTGCGGTAATTTAGCAAACACCGATGGCGGATAACCTTTCGTCGCCGGTGGTTCACCAATGGCGAGGGCAATTTCACGTTGTGCCTGTGAAAAACGGGTCAGTGAATCCATCAACAGTAGGACATTCAAACCCTGATCACGAAAAAATTCTGCCACCGTGGTGGCCAGCCAGGCACCATGCATACGCATTAACGGGGAATTATCTGCCGGGCTGGCCACCACGACAGCACGTGACAGGCCCTGCTCACCTAGAATATTGTCAACAAAATCTTTTACCTCACGACCCCGTTCACCAATCAACCCGACGACAATCACATCGGCATCGGTATAACGGGTCATCATCCCCAGCAAAACACTTTTACCTACCCCGCTGCCTGCAAACAGCCCCAGACGCTGTCCCCGGCCAACGGTTAACAATGAATTAATGGCAACCACCCCGACATCAAGTGGTTCGGTAATCGAACGCCGATCCAGCGGGTTTCCAGGACGTCCTGCCAGTGGCATCGACTTTTCTCGTCTGATGGGACCTTTTCCATCCAGCGGCTGACCAGCTGCATCAATCACCCGTCCAAGCAAGGCATTACTCAGGCTGGCTTCATACAGTTTTTGACCGGGAATGACACTGGCATTGGGTACCAGCCCGCGAATATCCGAGGTTGGCATCAGGTACAGACGTTCCCCGGAAAAACCAACCACTTCAGCTTCCAGCCCACCTTCCATGGTAGCAACCCGACAACGTGAGCCCACAGCAGCCTGACAACCAACAGCTTCCAGTGTCAGCCCTACCATGCGGGTTAATTTACCTTCAACAACCAGTGGTACCGGGGTCTCAGCACTTGCTGTTAACGTTTGCAGTCTGTGCACCCAACGCAAAGACTGCTGCTGACGCATATCCGTTGCTACTGACATTAGCTGCACCTGCTGTGCTTAATCGACATGACGTTCACCACCCATAACAGCCGCAATGGCCGCATTCAAACGATTTTCAACTGTGGCATCAATGCGTGATGTGCGAGTTACAACACGACAGTCTCCACGGCTTAACACCGGGTCTTCAATCACATTTACTCGCATTTCGGTGCTATTTTTAAGCAGTGTTTCACGCACAATCTGCGCGTCTTCAGGATGTAGTTCAAGTTTTACGTCTGCGGAGGAAACGGGTAGCAGATGCAGACATTCACGTACTACAGCAATGATTTCTCCGGGTGATATTTTTAATTCGCGGCGCACCATTTGCCGCACAATAGCCATACATAATGTCACCAGTTCATCCATAACACAGCTGTCCAGTTCGTCCAGTGGTGCCTGCATACTGGCCAGTATGGCATTTAACTGTTGTACAGCAGCCCCAGACTCCTGTTCACCTAACGCCCGCCCCGCCTGATAACCTTTTGCAAAAGCTTCATCATACACACGCTTTTGCATGGCGCGTTGTTGCTCACGGGTTAATAATGGCGGCTCACTGTTATATTCCAGATGCCCGGCTTCACCCTGACTAAAATGTGGTGCCTGCCAGGCTTTACAGTTTTCATTGAAGTCAGAAATAACCTTAGACATATTCATCATCTCCCTTGCCACCTAAAGAAATATCACCCGCATCTGCCAGACGTTTGGCGACGGCAAGAATTTCTTTCTGTGCCGTTTCAACATCTTTTAATTTTACCGGCCCTTTTGCTTCCAGGTCATCACGCATCATTTCGGCAGCACGTGATGACATATTGTTGAAGATTTTTTCTTTCATGGCATCATCGGCCCCTTTCAAGGCAAGAATCAGGCTGTCTGACTGAACATCACGCAAAATGGTCTGCATACCACGGTCATCAATCTCCAGTAGATTCTCGAATACAAACATCTGTTCCTGTATACGCTGAGCCAGTGCTTCATCATGTTCGGTAATGGCTTCAGTAATGGCTGCCTCGGCAGTGCCGTCCATAAAGTTAAGAATGTCTGCCGCTGTTTTTACTCCACCAACACCGGATTTCTGCATTTTGCTGCTACCGGAAAACTGTTTTTCCAGTACTTCATTTAATTCCTGCAAGGCAACAGGCGGCACCCCTTCCAGGGTAGCAATACGCATTAATACATCCGTGCGGGTGCGCTCCTGTAAATGTAATAACACCTCGGCTGCATGGTCACTTTCCAGATATGACAGCACAATCGCAATAATCTGCGGGTGTTCATTCTGAACCACATCAGCCACCGCACGTGGATCCATCCATTTAAGCGATTCCAGTCCCTTTGCATTTTTACCAATTAAAATTCGGTCGATAACACCGCCAGCTTTATCTTCACCCAGAGCACCAATCAGAATATTACGAATATAGTCATCTGAACCAATACCTACTGCAGACTGTTCTTCAATTACCCCGGCAAAGTCAGCCATAACATGGCTAACCTGTGCATTAGATACATTATTTAATGTAGCCATGGCCGTACCCACCTGTTGTACTTCTCTAGGCCCCATATGTTTTAATACTTCGGCAGCACTCTGCTCACCCAGGCTCATCATGAAAATAGCTGCACGCTCTGCACCCGGTATTTTTTCAACAGTATTATTCATCTTCTTCTACCCATGTTGTCATGACCTGAGCAACACGCTTGGGATCTTCCTTTGCCATGTTGCTGGCCAGTTCAATTAATTGCTGCTCACTTGTCGATGAAGCATTTTGACTATTCCCTGAGCTGCCATGCTCATTACTTAATGTCTGTACTGATTCACCATCAGGTGAAGCCAGTTGTGCCTGTGGCATAACCTCTCCGCTTAGTGCTTTGGTCTGATTTTTTGCATGACTGGATAAATTCTTTAGCATCGGTCGCAACACAAATAAAACAATAAGCATAATACCTAAACCACCAGCTACCTGTTTTGCCAGATTAAAAACCCAGGGTTGTTGCCAGATGGGTGGTGCTGGTAAAGCTTTAACAACTTCAGGTAACTGAAACGGCATATTTACCACATTAATCGTGTCGCCACGCTTACTATCCAGACCAACACTGTCTTTGACCAGCTGAGTAATATGCGCGATAGTGGCAGCATCAAGTGGGACCCGTTTATGATTACCTTTTTTATCGACACCGTTAGCATAATCCACCACCACCGCAACGGATAAACGCTTTAAAGTAGCCACTGGATTGCGCGTGTGGCTGATAGTTTTATCCAGTTCATAATTTCTTATTGCCCGGCTGGAACGAAACCCGGAATTATCAGCTTTTTCTCTGGCTACTTTTTTTGCTGCGGTGGCATCAGTCATGCCTGCTGCCGGTGGCTGGTTGGATAAGGCACCAGGAATCCCGGCAACCTGACTATTGGTATTATCCTGTTCAGAAACCTGCTCACTACGCAGGGCTTTTTTCCCTGGTAGATAACTTTCACGCGTTTGTTCCTGCGAAGTAAAATCAATATCGGCAACCACCTGTGCGCGTACCCCGTTTACCCCGACTATTGGGCTGAGAATATCAACAATACGTTTAACATAGTCATCTTCAAAATGGTGGGTATAGTTAAACTGGGAACTACTAAGTTGCATGGACGCACCACCTTTCTGACTTAACAAGCGCCCTTTCTGATCAATAACGGTTACATCTTCCGCCTCAAGACCGGGCACACTTGATGACACCATATTCACAATACCAGCCACTTCAGAGTCACTCAATACCCGTCCCGGTTGGACATTCAATATAACCGATGCCGTAGGCTGGCTATTTTTACGTGCAAACGCAGATTGCCTGGGTACGGCAAGATGCACACGTGCACCTTCAATGGGATCAAGATTGCTGATGGATTTTGCCAGTTCACCTTCAATGGCACGGTTATAACGAGCCTTCTGCATAAAACTACTGACACCAAAACCCTGTTTTTCATCCAGCAGAGCATAACCTTCCCCATCACCGATACTAATTCCTGATGTAGCAAGCTTCATTTTTGCCCGTGCTAATTTTTCCAGTGGTACCATCAATGTTCTACCATTATTAGCCAGTTTGTATTGAATCCCTGCGCCATCCAGTGACTGGGTTAATTTTGCTAAATCACGGGCGTTTATATCACTTTGTAAAATACTGTAGTTTGGTGTTTGTGACCACATCGCTATGGTGATACCCAGTGCAATGGTTACAGCCAGCCCCAGCAACAGGCCAAGCTGACGCACAGCAGGAAGTGAGCCAAAACCACTAGCCTGTGCCGTCATATTTTCTGCTGATACTAATGCCATGTTTGTTTTTCTCTTAAAATATTGACTGGATGTACGGTTATACGCGTTATTTTTATCAGCTTTTAATTAAGGCCGACAGGCTCCTAGACCTGCATATTCATTATTTCTTTATAGGCCGATACCAGATTATTACGCACCTGTGTCATTGCCTGAAACGAAACATTGGCTTTCTGAATTGCCACCATGACCTCACTTAAACTGGTTGATGGATCACCAGCTTCAAAGGATGTTTCCAGGCCACCTGCTGTTTTCTGGGTTTCATTAACAGCGTTAATTGAATTTTTCAGCATCTGGCCAAAATCCGGTTTCGCTACCTGTGTACTGGCTTCAAGTGCTGACTCACCTTTTGACATGGCTGCCATGGTGCGCATTTGCTGTAAGATCTGACTAACTTGCATGTCACTCATTTTTACTACCCTCACTCATTTTTACTATCCATATAATTATTAATAATTAATTTGTTAGATAAAACCGTTATTTTTTAGAAAACTAATTTTTTAAGCTGGAATAGCAATGCCAGCATCGCGTAGTTTTGCCAGTTTATAGCGCAAGGTTCGTGGACTGATACCCAGCTTTTCAGCCGCCGCCTTACGGCTGCCACGACTAACTAATGCCGACATAATTAATTCTTTTTCATGTGTCAGCAAATCACGGCTGAGTTCATTTTTAGCGGGTATGCGATCTCGGCTGTATGCTGGTGCATAGTCTGAATGGCCATCGGTAGTTATTGTCGTTGATACTGAACGGCTGTCTTCTACGATAGTATGTAAGCTTTCTGACAGGTTATCAGTCTGCTCAAAATGTATGTCACTGGCTTCAATGAGATTACCGCTGGTTAAAATTAATGCGCGTTGAATAACATTATCCAGTTCACGTACATTACCTGGCCAGTGATGTTCAACCAGCCTGTCTTTTGCTGCTGAGGATAAACTTACCGGTAAAACGTTACCGTCCTGAGGTAATCTGGGCTGTAAAGATTGATAAAGTGAAATAAAACGTAACGCCAGAGGAAGAATATCCTGCATACGTTCGCGCAAAGGTAACAGATTGAGTGGAAAAACATTCAGCCGGTAAAATAAATCCTCACGGAAATGACCTTCGGCCACCACCTGATAAAAATTACGATTGGTGGTAGCAATAATACGCACATCCAGTGCGATCGGTTTACGCCCGCCCAGACGTTCAACTTCGCGTTCCTGCAACACTCGTAACAGTTTTGCCTGTAGGCCCGTGTCCATTTCTGTTATTTCATCCAGTAACAAAGTCCCCCCCTGAGCCTGTTCAAACTTACCGGCTTTTGCCTGACTGGCACCGGTAAAGGCACCTTTTTCATAACCGAATAAAACTGACTCCAGCATATTTTCAGGAATGGCTGCACAGTTAATGGCCACAAACGGGCCACTGGATCGAGTAGAATAACGATGAATAAACTGTGCGACGACCTCTTTACCGACACCTGATTCACCAGTAATCATTACGGTCACATCTGTTGCAGCAACACGTAAGGCAACCTCGACCATTTCCTGACTACGTGGATCCACAGCGATCAGATTTTCATCACCGATACGGTTGTCCATATTCTTATTCTGCATAGGAATACTGTCTGTTTTTTCGGCTGCTGGCACAAACCGCTCAACCATTGACAACAGGGTTTCTGCTTCAAATGGTTTAACCAGGTAATCAGTGGCACCATGTCGCATGGCATGAACCGCTTTTTCCACCGTTCCGTAAGCCGTCATTAAAATAACCGGTAGCTGCGGGAAATCTATCTGCACCTGTTCCAGCAGTTGTTCTCCATCCATGGGCCGCATCTGTACATCACTTACCAGTAAGTTTATATCCTGATATTTCTGTAACATCTTTAATGCCTGCTCACCATCTCCGGCAACACGCACTTTATAATTTGCCAGTTGTAAAGTTTCTCCTAATACATCCCGTAATGCACAGTCATCTTCTACTACTAATACGGTTGCTTTTTTCATAATGAAACCTCTTTTGATGGATAACACCTGTTTAAACAATGTTGATGTTGGTTATTTCTCTGTATCTTGTTGCAGGCTTTCTTATGTTTAACATTTAATACTCGACATGCAGCCGTTAAATCATTATAAGAAGAGTCAATTTTTATGTTTACTCCAGTATTATTAACATCAATACTTGAATCTGTTTCAGAATGCTCATGTTTTAATAATTCGCTATTGAGAATGGTATGTTGTGTTGCCACCGGAAACTTAATACTGAAACAGCTTCCTTTACCCGGCCAGGAATGAATAGAAACTGTGCCATGATGATTAAGCACAGTTTCATTTAATACCGCCAGCCCCAGACCAGTCCCACTGCTGCGTGTCGTAAAGAAAGGTTCAAGAATACGTGATTTAATCTTGTCACTGATGCCACAGCCATTATCCTTAAAAATAAATTCAACCATTTTATTTGCGCTCCTTTTAACTTTTATTTCAAAAATTGACGCTCGGTCTGTGATAAGTTGACAGGCTTCAAGTGCATTACTTGCTATATTCTGAAATGCACTTAATAAGGCATCACGATTACCCTGGAGAAATAGCTCTTCTGCATTATTAGTAATACGCAGATAAGCATTGGCTTCGGAAAATTGTGGTGCTAACAGTTGTTGCAGCTGAGTAATGATTTCACCAATAGTAAAACTCTCATTTTCTGTTACGCCACCACGGGCAAAAATAAGCATATCGTTAACCATTCGTTCAAGATGATGTAAAGAATCTGTCGCTTTATCCGTAAAACGCCGGCGATCCTCTACACTGGCATTCGGGTGATTAATATTTGCCAGATATAACAGTGCAGATGAAAGTGGCGTACGAATTTGATGAGCCAGACTGGCAACCATTTCCCCCAGAGAAGTCAGCCGTTGCTGATGATTTAGACTGGCTTCGAGTTGATGAATTTCGGTAACGTCCGTCATTAAAACAATTTTTTCACCTGTCGTTTTTTCAACCGATATTTGCGCCACATCCTGTCGTAGAGCACGCGCGCACAGACTTATCCAGCGGCCATCATGTAAACGCAAACCATCACCTTCACGAATAAAATGCTGTTGGGTAAGTGCTTCCCAATGTTGCCCAGAAAGATTATCGCCAAGCATGTCCTGAGCCTTTAAATTAAACTGTCGGACTATCCCTTTGCTATCCAGCACTAAAATACCGGCAGGCAGGGTATTGAGTAATACTTCAAGATGTTTTGCCAGCTGCTCTTTTTCCGCCAGTTGTTTCAACCGTTCGTGGCGGGCTTCTGCAAGCTCACCAGACAATTGTGCGGCCTGTTTTTCCAGCTCGCCATAAGACTGCGCCAGCTGCTGTGATAATTGATTGAATAAACCAAAGGCAGCTTCCAGCTGCTCGCTATCAAGATGTTCGGGTAAAGCTGTTGTAAAATCTGTGTCCAGATTCATGGTTAAAATCTCCGCGTTAAAACGGCTGTGTCGTCAGCTACTTTAAATAATGTCTGTGAAAGTCTTGCCAAAGAAGAAAGCAAATACCATGCCTGAAATTTAATTTATTATATTTTCAGATACTTATAATAAATAATCTGATAATATTGATACCAGTGACAAATTTCTGCCACGCTATACTGCGAAATGACGCCAGCATTCTGTCAGAGGATAAAAATCTGTATATTATTAATTAATATATTTACTGTTATATTTACTGTTAAGAAAAATTTGTCACGTTTCCATAAAATCTTCGGATTAAAGTATGACCTTATATTCTATTAATACACTCATTGAAGAAACCCGGCGGCTGGCTGCAGAATTTCGCCGCACCACTGGAACAATGCTGCCGGTATCAGGTGAAATTGCGCGTTATGATGTATGCCACTTACTCAAACTCACCCCGGTGGAAGAACGTGGTAAAGGCTATGATGCCATTGGCTGTGGCCGGTGGGAAAACCAGAAAATTCAGATAAAAAGTCGCATTATCTGCAACACTGTAAAATCCGGCCATCGCATTGGAAAGTTAAATCTGGATGCTGACTGGGATCTGATTATGTTATCACTCATGGATAATAACTTTGCGCCACTGGAAATTTATGAACTTTGCAGGGACACAATTGAACAGACATTGAGCAGCGATAACAAACCCACTAAACGTGGGACAATTTCGGTAGCCAAATGTAAAGTTATTGGTCAATTAGTCTGGGCCAGGAGCCTGGGAGTCTGTCGGATTTAGCAAGTCATAACATGGTATAGCCATATGTTCAGAACATGGTATAGCCATATACTATAGCAAACACTGATTAGTAAGTATGAGGCACTATTAAGTAAGGGATAGTATGGAAAAGGGGTATTATGAAAAAGGATAACTATACATTATCCACACACTAATCATGCTCATTCGACAAGCCACACAACATTTGTTCAAATACCAGGCTTTCTTATTTCCATAAAAAACACCATGCAAAGCAAGGCTATAAAACCCGAAGAATATTTTATTAAAAATGAACCCTATTATCAGCCCATTGAAAATGAAATAGACATTTTTGAAGCGGCTTATCGCCAGTCTCTGCCAGTATTACTTAAAGGCCCGACTGGCTGTGGTAAAACCCGCTTTATGGAACATATGGCGTGGCGCCTGAAACGCCCGTTAATTACTGTCTCCTGCCATGATGATTTAACCGCCTCCGACCTGGTCGGGCGTTTCCTGATTTCTGCCGGTGAAACTGTCTGGGTAGATGGTCCCCTGGCTCGCTCAGTACGTAACGGTGCCATCTGTTATCTCGATGAAATCGTCGAAGCACGTAAGGATACCACCGTCGTGATTCACCCGCTGGCCGATGACCGCCGGGTCTTGCCTATGGAAAAAGTCGGTGAACTGCTTGAAGCGACCCCGGACTTCTGTCTGACGATTTCCTATAATCCGGGTTATCAGAGTGTCATGAAAGACCTCAAACAAAGTACCCGACAACGCTTTGTAGCCCTGGAATTCAACTACCCGGAAGCAGCACTGGAAAAAGAGATTATTGTCAGGGAAACCGGTATTGATAACAATACTGCCAGCCAGCTGGTTAAATTTGCCCACATGACCCGTGATCTTAAAGGCAGCGGACTGGATGAAGGCGCATCCACCCGGCTGCTGGTGCATGCTGCCAAATTGATTCATGAAGGAATCAAACCGGTAATGGCCTGCCAGACCACCATTACCCAGGCTCTGACTGATGACCCGGATATGATACTGGCCATGAATGAACTCTCTTCATCACTGTTCTGATTTCATCCAGCAAAACCATGACTTATCCCCCTCTCAGTCTTCATGCCATCATCGAAAAACTGGATGATTATTTTGATGTCGAATTCACTTATATCAAAAGCGAACAGGTAGCCAGACTTATTGTTAGCCAACCGCGTAGTGATCAGGATTTTATTCTTGACCTGAGCCGACGCATTGCCGCCACCAACGCAGAACTCGCGTTTCAGTTTGCCTGTAGCGCGGTCAAAGCACTCACTGCCATGGATCGCCATCTGGTTGAAGCCTGGGCGATGAGCGCCACCGATAACTATGACCGCAAAGGTCTGTTCCCGGCAATGACCGTAATTCGTGAACTCGACAGCTTTGTCGAAACCGCTAAAGTTAATGCCTGTGCTGCCATCCTCGAAGAAGAACTGCCTGTCCTGCTGCCTTTTCTTCAAGGACTCTCCGGGCGCAAAATGAAAATTGCCGAGGCAGATACCGCCTATACCGATACCGAAACCATTTATCTGCCACCCATCATGGCTGTTCTGTCCACAGCAAAAGAAAATTTTCTGATTTACAAAGCCAGCATTGCTATGCTCTGGGCGCAGGTGCATAACGGTACCTTCAGATTAGACCTGGATAAACTGCTGGCAAGCGTTCAGGCAGAAACGCAACGTCAGCAATTCTGTGCACTGGAAACTATCCGTCTTGAAGCATGCATTAAACGCGAACTACCCGGCCTGTATCGTGATATGCAGATATTAAAAACCAGCGTCGCCGCGCTCGAACCACCTGCAACATTCGATAATGATCACTATAATGATCACTGGGCAGCCATACACACACGCCTGAGCCACGCCAGCGCCAGCATCCACGATACTCTTGATTGTTTAAGCCAGATAAAAGCCGATGATTGTCCGCCAGCCTGCTGTTATCAGGGCAGCATCATGCCTGAACAGGTCAGCCAGGTTATGCAACAACGCATTCAAAAAGAAAAAGCCTGTTTTCGTGTTGCCCTGAGTGAACTGGAAAAAGACCTCAAGCCTGATGAATCCCCGGTTGCATCATCACCACGAGATGACTCCCCGACCCGCTTTACCTGCTATCAGGATAAAACCACATCCATTGAGGCAGGCACTATCGAACTGGAACTTGATGGTAGTCCGATTGCGCCGCCCGAACATGTGCGTGAACTGATGACATCGATTATGGTTGATTTTGGCGAAATCCCGCCCGAATATCTGTTCGCGGCCGGTCCCGGCGAATACGACCTGAAAGAATACACCGAACAAAAACGCAACCCAGATGATGTCTGGAAAGGCACTTACCATGAAGAAGGTGCCGAAATCTATAATGAGTGGGATTTTAAACGCCAGCATTATCACAAGGACTGGTGTGTGTTGCGCGAACTGCCGGTGCAGCCTGAATACAATACCTTTTACGCCGACACCCTGCAAAAACATAAAGGTTTATTAAGCAGTTTACGCCATACTTTCGAAATGCTTCGCGGTGAAGACAAACTGCTTAAAAAGCAGAACCATGGCGATGATATCGATATTGATGCCCTGGTCGAAGCCTGGGCCGATGTTGCCAGTGGCATGGAAATGAGCGAGCGACTGTTCACTAAAATGCATAAGGTAGAAAGAAATGTTGCGGTTATCTTTTTGGTAGACATGAGCGGTTCCACCAAAGGCTGGATCAATGAGGCTGAACGTGAATCCCTTATTCTTCTTGCGGAAGTCCTCGAAATACTCGGTGATCGTTATGCGATATACGGTTTTTCGGGGACCACACGAAAACGCTGCGAGCTGTATAAAATCAAGGCTTTCGAGGACCCTTATAACGATGAAACCCGGGCGCGAATCAGTAATATTCAGCCTCAGGATTACACCCGCATGGGGGTTTTTATTCGTCACGCCACCCGTATGTTCGAGCAGGTTGAAGCCAGCACAAAATTAATGATAAGTCTTTCCGACGGCAAACCGGATGACTATGATACCTATCGCGGTGAATACGGTGTTGAAGACACCCGGCAGGCACTCTATGAAGCACACCGTGAGGGGATTCATGCATTCTGTATCACCATTGATGAACAGGCGCGTGACTATTTGCCGCATATGTATGGCGCCGCCAACTACGCTGTCATCGATAATGTCGCCCGCTTACCCTTAAAAGTCGCAGACATCTATCGACACCTGACCACCTGACCCTGTTTTTCCTGGAATAAAATATGTCAAATTCAATCTACTGGTACGATTATGAAACCTTCGGCATCGACCCGCGCTTTGACCGCCTGGCCCAGTTTGCCGGTATTCGTACCGACGAAGCGCTGAACATTATCAGTGACCCGCTGTGCTTATATTGCCAGCCGGCGGATGATATGCTGCCCGATCCCCGCGCCTGCCTGATCACTGGAATCACCCCGCAAAAAGCGCTGCAGGACGGCCTTGTCGAAGCCGAGTTCATAGCCAGAATTCATGCCGAATTTTCCCGCCCCGGAACCTGTATTGCAGGTTTTAATAACATCCGCTTTGATGACGAATTTACCCGCAACACCCTCTATCGCAACTTTTATGATGCCTACGCGCATGAATGGCAGCATGGTAATTCACGCTGGGATATTATTGATATGGTACGCTTAACGCGAGCCTTGCGACCGGACGGTATCAACTGGCCTGAAGCGGATGGCAAACCCAGTATCCGCCTGGAATTACTCACTAGAGCCAATCATATCAGCCATGAAGCTGCTCATGATGCCATGTCGGATGTTTATGCCACCATTGCCGTGGCCCGGCTGATCAAACAGCACCAGCCACGCTTATATGAGCACATTTACCAACTGCGCAAAAAGAATGTGGTATTGCAACAGTTTAACCTGCGCAAACACCTGCCGGTGTTGCATGTTTCCTCACGCTATAAAGCCGAAAACGGTGCCATCGCCATGGTCATGCCCGTGTGCATGCATCCGCTCAATAAAAATGCCATTGTTGTTTACGACCTCGCCGCTAACCCTGAAGATTTTATTCATATTGAGGCCACAGAAATTGCCGCACGGCTTTACACCCCGGCCAGTGAACTGCCACAGGGCGTTGCACGTATTCCTTTAAAACTGGTACATATCAATAAATGTCCGGTCATCGTACCGGTAAAAACCATGGACACTGCCGCTGCCGAGCGCCTGCATATCAATCTCGATACCGCTGAAAAACATCGCCAGATGCTACTCGGACAGATTGAACTCGTTATCGACAAAACCCGCCAGGTATTCGAGCAACAGGATTACCCTGAATCAGGTGATCCCGATGCCCAGTTATATTCCGGTGGTTTTTTCAGTCGCGATGACCGGCAGCGTATGGACACCATTCGCCATACAGCGCCTGAAAAACTGGCCACTCTGGCATTGAATTTTGAGGATAATCGTCTGCCTGAGCTATTGTTTCGTTACCGGGCACGTAACTTTCCAGCCACACTGTCGGCGCACGAAAAACAACGCTGGAATGACTATCGTAAGGAGAAATTTACCAACCCGGCTACAGGGCCACGTACCATCAACCGGCTACGTGCCGATATTGCAGACATCCAGCAGGCAGAAGACACTCTGGGTAGCGACCTGGTTATACTGGAAGACCTGCTACAATGGCTCGCTACGATTTACCCTGATATTTCATACTAAATAATCACTCCGTTATTGATATTTATCAAAGTACAGGGCATGTAAATTCAGGTAACATCAGGTATTTATGCGAATAAAATTTATTCTATATTCCAGATAACCCGTCTCATTCGGCACCATACTTCATTCTCAGGAACCATTATGACAAATAAACCAACCACGCTGACAAATAAACCAACCACGCAAACCCAGACTGCACCTTCTGACAACAAAGTTGTATTTGGTCCTTTAGGCAAATATGCAATCGTTGCTGTACTAATGGTAAGCATTATTGTCACTACAGCTATTATGCTTGATAAACAGCTAAACAGCGCAGAAAATAACCAGGCGGCAATATCCACTGAATTTAATACAATCCCATCCGTCTCAACAGCACAGTCCGGGACTGAAACGCAGGCGATTGCTGCCACCATCCAGACGAAATCTGAACAGAACACGGCATTAACAACAATGGACAATCAGCAGCAAACCTCCACAAAACCTGCCACACAGACCCCGGCAATAACCACAGCCAAAGTAGCTAGCACTACCTCAACCACAACAACCGAAGTAACTGTCGCTAAATCTGTGCCTACAGCAAAACCCGAGAAAAAGGTAGCCGCCATAACAACTGACATAAAAACAAAAAACGCCAGCCCCGCAACGGTTAGTACAGCAAACATAACGGCCTCGACGACAGCGGTAACAGACATAACAAAACCTGTTGCAGTTAAATCGGTCAACACCGTGCACGTAAAGCGGATAAATCGTCAACCAGTTAGAAACAGCGTTTTTATTAACCACTTTATCAACCATACCAGCTTCAATAATCGTCTCGCTGAACAAAATATAAACAGACAGATGAACGCTCAGTATAAACAGGTAATGGCAGCAAACAGGGCACGTGCTAAAACCATACAACGAAAACAGAAAAAAAACATGTCTGATATGTTTGCACGTATTCATTCACTCGAAAATCAACAGTTGCAAGTCCTCCAGGCTCAGCAACAACAGCAAGTTGAAATTTTACGCAAGCAGTTAGAACAACAGCAACAAATGATCAACAGATTAAAAAACAGAAATACTGAAATATTAAACCTGCGAAGAGCGGATTTTCAACGCGCACAGCAACAACGTCAGACAATATTAAAACGTATTTAACCCGCAGCCAAATACCGCACCCCTATTAAGAGATAATCATCTTTAATTAGACCAGATTAAGATATTCATGTAACGCATTGTTCCATATATTTAATTAAAATATAAATAAAGAGATATACACAAACTTACATCAGTACATCAGTAATTTACCATTGACTTATATTCGCATTTTCTAATATAATACCGTCATTGGTTCGACAGAGCCATAAGCGCATGATTTTTTAATTAACGTATGAGGATATTTCAATGAAACTTTTACAGGTAATTGCTGCTGCAACTTTACTGACCGCTTCTTCTATCGCATCTGCTGGATGGGATATGCCTTTCTTCGGCGACAATAACAACTCCAACTGGAATAACAATGGCTATAACAACGGTTATGGTTATGGCAACGGAAACGGTAATGGCTATGGTAATGGCAATGGTGCTGCTGACGGCGACATGGACAGCAGCTTCTCTTTCAGCATGAAAGCAAAAGGACATGGTAACGGCCATGCTCGTGGTAACGGTAATGGCAATGGTTATTACAATGGCTATAACGGCTACAATGGTGCCTACAACGGTTATAATGGCTATAACGGTTATAATGGCTATAACGGTTATGCACCTTATGGCTATGCGCGTGCTCCTCAGGCCGCACCCGCTGTTGCTCCAGCTAAACCAGCAACTGCTACTAAATAATTATTTTTAATTATTTTTATTTAGTAAAACCCGGGTTCCTATGGGATCCGGGTTTTTTTATACCCCAATAAAACTGCCCCCTATTTATACCTCCCCTATTCTATTTATACCTCCCATATTTATATATTGTTTATTTTTATAGAAACGAATATCATTGGCCGCAAATTCAACTTAATCTGCACTGGAGACACAAAGTGAAAATCCCGCAGCTGATAACCATTGCAACCCTGTTACTGACTTCTACAACAGCAAGTGCATGGTGGGGGCCGTTTCATAGCAACAGCAATAATCACAACCGTTATGATAATAACGGCTACAATCGCTGGAATAATCGTCTGAGTAACAACGCTTTCACCGACACCATGGGTGACATGATGGGAGATATGACGGGCGATGTAGACCTGGATTTTAAAATTAAAATGAAAGCACGCGGTAAAGGCAGAGGCTATGGAAATGGTTACGGCTATGGTAACGGTTATAACCGTTGGAATAGTTATAACCGCTATAATGGTTATAATCGATATAACCATTACCGTCCTTATTATGGTTATACTCCATACAACCGGTATCGGCCTTATTGGGCACCCGCCCCGAAACAAAACTTATCCGGTTCACAGCATCTATTACAACGCAGACGTTAATTCGATTTTTAATTGACAAAAAAAGGCTGAACACCTCTGGTGTTCAGCCTTTTTTTCATTAAAATTGATAATGAGCTTCTGGTCCATCAATAATTATCAAAGGAAACGACTATGACTGACACAGATAATACACAGGCTAATCAGCCAACTAAAAATAATTATTTTATTCCTCTTGTTCTTATACTGATTTCCGCTATCGTTATAGTCGCTACTTTTTATAGTAAAAAAGAGTCCAGCGCAACGGTTTTAGCAAAACCTGTGACACAGTCAGATGCTCACTCTCAAAAAACAATACCGACATCACCCACCCTTCAAAATGCAAGAATAAATGCATCAGCAGTTGCTGATAGTAGCGCTGATAACAACATTAAGGTCACGACCAGCCCGAAAATACCAGTATCAAATACTGACATGGCTGAAAACAAGCCCGAAAACAGGACAACCACCACTCAACAGAATAAACCCACACCATCACCGACAAAAACACAACCTTCAGCGGCTAAAGTAACAGCAGATAATGAAAGTTCAACGCCCCCACTCCATCAGAATAAAAACCAGAATAAAGGCCAGTCTGCAACCGCCAAACAGGATAAAACCGCTTCATCATTAAGCCCTGCACCAACAAAAAATACTGCAATATCAACAAATACCATACAGGCAGCTCCTGGCACCACACAAAACAGGGAAACGACTGCTGTAGCGCAGACCACTGAAAACCATCCTGCTCCCACCCTGATTGCCCAGGCAGAAACCACACCTGTCGAGACAAAAACCACGACATCACAGAAACCAGCCGTGCAAAAACAGAACATGGAAGTAAAAACATCTGCCACGACTAAAAAAGCCGAAAATTTCCAGCAGAGCAGCAATACAGTCAAAACACCCGGTATCAGCAGACACAGGATGCCCCAGATAACACCACCCAGAGATGTCCTGCTACATCAGCACCCCGGGTTCAGGCAACAATCGGCTAAAGCAGAACCTTTTGCTCACTCAATGCGTCCGTATCCGCCGTTTACCCCACCGGTATATCGCTCTAACCCTCGCTTTAATTCTCGCATCAATCCTCCGTTCAGCGCCAATTTTAATCCAGGCAGATCTCAGGCATATCAACCATGGCAGAATCATATCATCAGGCAAAGCCAGCACCGTTACTCGACAGTTGAACCAACGCGACAGCGGACACCGCAGGCCAATTTCACGTCTGCACCAAACAGGCAGCAGAAAAGGCTACAGACCTACAGTGAAACCATGCAATTACAACGCAAAAAACTGATCCAGAAAATAAGAAAATATCAGCAGGATATTGATATTAGAATCAAACACGAATTACAGCAGCAGATAAATCACCTTGAAAAAATACGTAAAATGCAACAACGTGCACTGCGTTATGCCAGCATGGAACGTCAGCAGATGATCAGGCAAATGCATAAAATGGATAAACATTTTAAACAGCTTGAAGCCCGCTTTAAACAAGCCGAATTCAGCCAGAAAACACAGCAATCAAAACCAGAACCGACGAATCCACCAGGCAACCCTGAGAAAAATTTATCCCGCCAGCCTGATTCAGCAATGACAGGGTCATAACAACCCTTCTCATTAGTTTATGTTGACTTAAGTTTATGTTGACTTAATTCGGGTTAAAGTCAGTATCAAAAAATCAGGCACGAAAAAGCCGGAAAGTCCTCCTTTTTTTCGTGCCTGATTTTTTAAACCTATAAATATCAATATATTAAAGGTTATTTTATAATATGTATAACATGACGGAAATATATTTTTATTGACTATATAACCATTTAATAATATAATTAACTTCAGTTTCACCGGGTTGTTTTTTACTAACACGGTCAATGTGATGTTGACTATTATGAGGATAAAATCATGAAAAAATTAATACAGATCACCGCCAGCTCCTTTATTATCTTTGCTAGCGCTGCAAGCTATGCTGCCCCTGCTCAAAAAACTGATACCCATTCAGCCGCACCTGTGGTAACAGACATGACTGTATCAGAGTCATTAGCACAGCAACGTGCCACCATGGAAAAACGAGAAGCACAGGATTTCCAGAAATATATAGCATCGATTAAAAACAACCCGGCGGCCAGTCAATTACCGGCTGATGCACAACAAAGACGGACACAGATGATTCAGCAGATCGAAAAACAACATGCTTTAATGCTGAAAAACAGAAAACAACATCAGGCTGAATTTGATGCTGAACGCGCTAGACAACAAAGTGCGGATAAAATATAAACGCTTCCCGCTAATGTCAGATTATTTTAGTCTTTTTGAGTTCTGACAGGGTGAGATAAAACGGCATCGCCATTACGTTAAAAGGACGGACATAATAGACGAAATTGAATTCCAGGATTGATCTAAAGATCCTAAATGAGACAAAACAGACGTAGTGTGATTGCACATCAGTTAAGCAGCAATCATGCGCTGCCAGGGCACGTTAGTTTCGGCTAACGTGCCCGCTTTTACCCGCCTTGCTACTACAGGCAATCCAGTGCCTTTCTAAACATCGACTAACTTGAACGATAATTAAGTTAGTAGATTACCCCTCAGGCCAAAAATAGCCGTCCCCACTCTTACCATTGTCGCGCCTTCTTCAATAGCAATCCTGTAATCATGACTCATCCCCATTGACAACTGATCAAATGTTTTTAAGTTAAACTCAGCACGGCATTTTTGCTGTAATTGTCTGAGCTGGATAAAAGCATGGCGGGTGCGTGTTTCATCACCATTAACCCCGATAGTCATTAACCCTCGCCAGTGAATACCCGGCAAATTGGCCTGTAATAGCTGCTCTATAAAACCCGCTAATTCATCTGTCAGCACACCGGATTTACTTACCTCCCGACTAACATTAACCTGAATTAAACCATTCAATACAGCTGTAACAGAATACTGCTGCATAGCACGGGAAAGTTTTTCTGCCAGTTTCATGCTGTCAATCGAATGCACCCATTGAAAATAACCGGGTATGAATTTGGCTTTTTTTGATTGCAGGTGCCCAATAAAATGCCATTGTGCAGGCGTACTGGATAAAGCAGGAATCTTTGTCATCGCATCCTGAATAGTATTTTCCGCAAAGGCCTGCTGCCCCAGAGATAGAAGCGATTTTACTTCTTCAAGTGAACGTGTTTTGGAAACAGCAATAAGCCGTATTTGCTCGGGAGAGCGCCCGGTTTTTTCAGCACTCGCTGCAATCAAATCAATAACACGCTTATAATTATCCGCAAGCTCAGTCACAATAAGGTGGGAATATCAGGGCTAATTATTGACAATAGGATTCCAGAAAATAAGCTATCCGTGTAATCGCCATTTCTATTTCATCAACACGAGGTAAAAATACAATTCTGAAATGATCGGTATCGGGCCAGTTAAAGGCGGAGCCCTGTACAATTAATATTTTTTCCTGGGATAGTAAATCCAGCACCATCCTTTCATCATCAACAATGTTATATTTTTTCTGATCGAGTTTAGCAAACAGATACATGGCGCCACGTGGTTTGACACAGCTGACACCAGGAATTGCAGCAAGCATTTCATGTGCCAGATCGCGTTGCTGCCGTAAACGTCCGCCCGGCGCGATTAACTCATTAATACTCTGATAACCACCCAGCGCTGTCTGAATCGCATGTTGTCCTGGCACATTGGAACACAGGCGCATGGAAGCCAGTAGTTCAATACCTTCAATAAAATCTGTGGCATAACTTTTTGCGCCACTGACAACCATCCAGCCGGCACGGAAGCCGGCAACCCGATAGGCTTTGGATAATCCGTTATAGGTTAGAAAGACGATATCATCCGCCAGTGAGGCAGTCGAAACATGTTCAGCATCGTCATACAGAATCTTGTCATAAATTTCGTCGGAAAACACCACCAGACTATGCTGCCGTGCAATTTCAATAATTGCTTCGAGCACTTCGACAGGATACACCGACCCTGTCGGGTTATTGGGATTGATAATGACAATACCACGGGTTTTATCCGTAATCTTGCTTTTTATATCATTAATATCAGGATACCAGTCGGCGGCTTCATCACAAATATAGTGAACCGCCCTGCCGCCGGATAAACTTACTGAAGCCGTCCACAGGGGATAATCAGGGGCGGGTACCAGTATTTCATCACCATTATTTAATAATGCCTGCATCGACATAACGATGAGTTCACTGGCGCCATTGCCCAGATAAATATCATCAATCTCTACATTACGGATATTTTTCTGCTGACAGTATTGCATCACTGCTTTACGTCCGGTAAATAAACCACGAGAATCACTGTAACCCTGGGAAATGGGTACATTGTAAATCAGATCCTTGACGATCTCTTCCGGGGCATCAAAACCAAACGGCGCCGGATTACCGATATTCAATTTAAGAATCTTGTGGCCTTCTTCCTCCAGACGACGAGCTTCCTGATGTACCGGACCACGTATGTCGTAGCAGACGGTATCCAGTTTATGAGATTTTTTTAGCGTTAGCATCGTTTTGCCAGTTAAACTTAAAATTTAGTAACTACTCACTGAGTAGTTACTAAATTTATAAGTGATGTAATAGTAAAAGTTATCATAATGAGCAACACACAAGGATGGCTTTGCTCAAGACACGCTGTAAATACATCCGTGTAAGCTCGACACCCGCATCCATGCGGCTGACGGTCTTGAGCAAAGCCATCCTTGTGTGTTGCATTTTAGTTAAGTATATATGGTTATACTGATTATGTCCGGCTCAGGCCAGAAATTGTTTCAATGCCCGATACAGATAATAGGCATCCCAGCGACCGGCCAGCTCACGAATGGAGTGCATAGCAAAAGTTGGCACCCCAACATCCAGCGTTTTCACCCCGGTTACGGCTGCTGTTAACGGCCCGATGGTACTGCCACAGGCCATATCGGTACGTACCACGAAAGACTGTACCGGCACATCAGCGCGGGCGCATAACATTTTAAAATAAGCGCTGGTTTCACTATCCGTGGCATAACGCTGACCGGCATTCAGTTTAATGACCGGGCCGTTATTCAGCAGTGGGCCATGATTCGTATCAAATTTATCAGCATAATTCGGGTGTACGCCGTGGGCATTATCCATAGAAATTAGCATACTGTTCGCCATGGCGCGAGCAAATTGCTCAGCCGGGGAAGCAGCTGAGGTATAACATAGCCGTTCCAGAACGGATTTCAAAAAAGACCCCTGCGCGCCCGTTGCCGACATGCTGCCAACTTCCTCATGGTCATTACAGACCAGCAGGCAATTCTGTGTGCCGGAGGATTTTATCAGCGCCTGCAAACCTGTATAGCAGCTGAGTAAATTATCCAGACGCGCGCTGGCGATAAAATCATCATGCAAACCGATTACTGCCGGTGGCTGGACATCATAAAAACTTAATTCATAATCCAGCACTTCCTGCGCTGCCATGGTTTCATGTTGCGCCTGTACCAGACTCAATACTATTTTTCGAAAATCGACATTCATGTCCTGCGTTGTCGGTATTTTCATCAATACTGGCGGCAGATGCTGCTGGGCATTGATACTGTGTTTTGTGTTGGCTTCACGATCAAGATGAATCGCCAGACTTGGAATCGTTGCCAGGGCTTTTTCAAAATCGATCAGTACATGCTGCAATAAACCATCGCGATCAATAAAACTTACTTTGCCAGCCAGCGACAGATCCCGATCAAACCAGGGATTTAATAAAGCCCCTCCATAAACTTCCACCCCAAGCTGGAAATAACCCTGATTAACCACTTCAGGATTCGGTTTTACTTTCAGGCAGGGGCTGTCAGTATGCGCACCCAGTAGACGAAAGCCATTTTCAAGTGGGTTTTTATTAATGACAAAAGCGATCAGTCCGGTATTATTTCGAGTGACATAATAGCGACCCGGTTGCCAGGACTGGCTACCTACCGCCCAGACTTCAGTTTCCTGTAAAGGCTTAAAACCAGCCAGTTCCAGTGCCGTTGTCATTTCAGCTACTGCATGAAAAGGCGTGGGTGAATGCTGCAAAAAAGAAAGCAAGCCATTAACAAATTCAGTATCCTGCATTTTTATACCTGCATTTTATAACTGTTAAGATTATAGCCATTCAAATATTTATAAAAACCCAAATATTTATAAAAACCTGTTCTATCTTAACACCATGCAATAACACGGGTGATTTATTTACGACAAAATATTCAGGATAACTACTCACAGAGTAGTTACTATTCAGGTTAAAATAGATAATAATTAACCATGTCGATCAACCAACTGATTTTTTACCGGGAAGCAAGATGATGGAATTTCCACACTGTTATAAACCCAGACGGCAAAGTCATGCTGTCGATGTTGGTGGCATTCAGGTTGGCGGTAATGCGCCTGTAGTGGTGCAGTCAATGACCAATACCGACACCGCAAATATTACCGAAACTAGCCGACAAATCCTGCAACTGGCGAATGCCGGTTCTGAACTGGTTCGTATCACTGTCAATAATAATAATGCGGCAGCAGCGGTGCCTTATATTCGTGAACAACTGGACAAACAGGGCTGCCCTGTTCCGCTGATCGGCGACTTTCATTTCAATGGCCATAAGCTGCTTACCGATTATCCTGACTGCGCACAGGCATTAGCCAAATATCGCATTAATCCCGGCAATGTAGGTAAAGGCAAAAAACATGACAGTCAGTTTGCCACGCTAATTAAACTGGCGATAAAAAACCATAAAGCGGTGCGTATCGGTGTTAACTGGGGCAGCATGGATCAGGCTTTGCTGGCCAGTCTGATGGATGAAAATGCACAGCACACGCAACCTTTCGATGCCCATCATATTATGCTGGAAACGGTGATTCGTTCAGCTTTGGACAGTGCGGCTCAGGCAGAAAAAATCGGCCTGTCGGCAAACCGTATTATTTTATCGTGCAAAATGAGTGTCGTGCAGGATCTAATTACCGTGTATCGCTCACTGGCCCAGCGTTGCAATTATGCCCTGCATCTGGGTCTGACCGAGGCAGGTATCGGTTCCAAAGGCATCGTTGCGTCTACGGCGGCACTGGGCATTTTATTGCACGATGGCATTGGTGATACCATTCGGGTATCGCTGACACCTGAACCGGGCGCGCCACGGGAAAAAGAAGTTATTGTGGCACAGGAAATTTTACAGACCATGGGGCTGCGGGCTTTTGTCCCGCTGGTTACTGCCTGCCCCGGTTGCGGTCGCACCACCAGCACGTATTTCCAGAAGCTGGCTGCGCAGGTACAGCATTATTTACGTACACAAATGCCACAATGGAAACAACAGTATCAGGGCGTGGAAAATATGTCGGTGGCGGTGATGGGTTGTGTTGTTAACGGCCCGGGTGAAAGCAAACACGCGAATATTGGTATCAGTTTACCCGGTAATGGTGAACGACCGGTGGCACCAGTCTATGAAAACGGCATAAAGACCGTCACCCTGAAAGGCGATACTATCGCCGATGAGTTTGAACAACTGATTTATCATTATATAGAAAAAACATACAGCCTGAAAAAACAAACCTATTAGAATAATGAAAGAATAATGAAAAAACGTAGCCTGTCTCTGAATAAGTCATGAAGCGACATCCTGTTACTATAAACCTGTCAGCTTTACTCTTCAGTTTAGTCATTACCCTGTTTAGTTTTTCCTATAGTATTGCTGGCAACCTCACCGCCAGAAATAGCCAGATTATTGACCCACGACTACGCCAGTTGCTCACCAGAGCCATCAATCAACCCTCCAGCTTTAACGATCACTTTGCTGCCGAAGTCTGGTTACTGGATATGTCTACACGTTTAAAGCCTTTTATAAAAGATAAAAAACAACGTCTGAGCCTGCTAAAGCAAATTCACTACGAGGCCAGTCGTGTCCATCTTGCGCCGGAACTGGTACTGGCGGTGATTGAAGTAGAAAGCCATTTTGATGCCTATGCGATTTCCCGATCAGGAGCACAGGGTTTAATGCAGGTAATGCCCTTCTGGCTCAGGGAAACCGGCCACCCGGAAGATAATCTCATTAACATAAAAACCAATTTACGCCTTGGCTGCACCATTCTTAAATATTATATGGGCCTGGAAAACAATGATTTACATAAAGCACTGGCACGTTACAATGGCAGCTCGGGTTCACGCGTTTATAGTGAGAAAGTATTACAGGCATTACG
>WFMW01000030.1 GCA_015488885.1 Gammaproteobacteria bacterium
CTTGATATTGGCGCACCTGCCTATTTAATTCGCTCATCACTACTCGGGGTGATGGCGCAACGGCTGGTACGTACCCTGTGTCCACATTGCAAACAACCTGCAAAAATCAGTGATGAAGCCTGGCATGAACTTGTTAAACCCTGGAAGGCGGAAAAGCCGGAACAGGTCTATCGCCCGGTCGGTTGCCTGGAATGCCGGGATAGCGGCTATCTGGGCAGGGTAGGGATATATGAAATGTTTCATTTTTCACCACAAACCCGGCAACTGATCACCGCTGACTGTGATATAGCTACCTTACGCAAACAGGCAATTAAGGATGGCCTGCAGCCATTGCGCTTAAGTGGTGCCAACAAGGTTGCCCATGGTGAAACCACGGTAGAGGAAGTTCTGCGAGTGGCACCGCCGCCGCTGGATGTTTAATTCAGATTCAGATGACCTGAACTTATTTATTACCATGCACTTTTTTACTACCATACATTACTTTTGAAGATAGAACATTTAACCTTAATCCGTTAAGATTCTGCCTGTCTTTCTACTTTTGTCCTTTTGCCCCCTGTACGCGACCATTATGCTTAAAATCTACAATACGCTGACGCATCAGAAAGAAATTTTTCAGCCAATTGAACCCAACAAGGTAAAAATGTATGTCTGTGGCATGACGGTTTACGACCTGTGTCATTTAGGCCATGCGCGTGTCCTGGTGGTTTTTGATGCGATGGTGCGTTATCTGCGTTACCGTGGTTACAAGGTGACTTATATTCGTAATATTACCGATGTTGATGACAAAATCATTCAACGCGCCAATGAAAATAATGAACATATTGCCGACCTGACCGAGCGTTTTATTAACGCCATGCATGAAGATGCTGCCCAGCTCGGGGTCTTACCGCCAGATGATGAACCGCGTGCCACGGCCTCGATGGACACCATTATCAACATGATTCAGACACTGATGGATAAACATTATGCCTATCAGGCCAGTGGTGAAAAGCATGGCGATGTTTATTACGATGTTAGCGCGTTTGCGCACTATGGTCAGCTTTCGGGGAAAAAACTCGATGATTTACGTGCCGGGGAACGGGTCGCAGTGGATACCGACAAGGATGATCCACTGGATTTTGTGCTCTGGAAAGCAGCCAAACCGCATGAGCCATACTGGGAGTCTCCCTGGGGGAAAGGTCGCCCTGGCTGGCATATAGAATGCTCGGCCATGTCAACCTGTTGCCTGGGTAACCATTTTGATATTCATGGTGGCGGGCAGGACTTGCAGTTTCCGCATCATGAAAATGAAATCGCCCAGTCGGAAGCTGCCACTGGTGAAAAATTTGTCAACCTGTGGATGCATAACGGCTTCGTGCGCATCAACGATGAAAAAATGTCCAAATCACTGGGCAATTTTTTTACCGTGCGCGAAATTCTGAAATTATATAAAGGTGAAGAAATTCGCTACTTCGTGCTGGCCAGCCATTATCGTAGTCCGCTTAATTATGCCGACCAGCTGCTGGATAATGCACGCAGCGCATTGACACGTTTATACAATAGTCTGCGCGGTTTAACCCTGCCGGAAGAACCCTCAATGGATGATGAAGCCATTCAGCGTTTCACGCAGGCAATGGATGATGATTTTAATACCCCGGAAGCCCTCGCGGTTTTATTCGATCTGGCTGGTCAGGTCAACCGCCTGCGTGAATCCGATACCGGGACAGCATCACAAAAAGCTGCGGTATTGAAAAAACTGGCAAACATACTGGGGCTGCTGGAAACCGAGCCGGATGTTTATTTGCACGGCGGTATCAATGCCGCCAGTGAAAATGAAATTGAACAGCTGATTCATGCTCGCCTGCAGGCAAGAGCAGATAAAAACTGGGCTGAGGCAGATCGTATTCGCGACCAGCTTACTGAAATGGGCATTGTTCTGGAAGATAAAGCGGGTAAAACCAGCTGGCGTCGAGCCTGAGAATATGGGGCAGAATTCTGTTACCAGAGATATGTCCTGATTTTATCGTTATGGAATTATGGTGTCCCCGGCAGGGTTCGAACCTGCAACCTACGCCTTAGGAGGGCATCGCGCTATCCAGTTGTGCCACGGGGACGCATTGATCAGTATGTTGTCTCAACGTTTATGCCTGAAAAAAACATCCGGCAGCTGTTACACATTATACTTCTTGTATTATAGCAGGCTAAAGGTATCGCTTCACCTGCTAAGGTGTTGACAGGGTCTTCAAATACTCAGATAAGCGCGCAAATAAAGACACCTAACGGTTCGATTTAGTTAGTTACCAACCACAAACAGGCATTTACTGCGACTGCTTCCGGCACATAATCTTTTGGTCACAAGATATAGTTATTTGGAATAACCAAACGCCCATATTTTGTGGCCAAAATCTCATGCACCGGAATCACCCTCATAACGATGCTGTTTGTGGTTGGTAACTAGTTATCGGTCTGGCTGCATGCGTATATTTGGTGCAAAGCTAAGAAGATCTATAAACAAAATAATTCAATATAATAATCAGCCAATCGGTGATTTAAATCTAATACCTGATTTTCTACCATCCTGCATAATATGTAGAGACAGCGGCCTAAAGTTAAACTATATTTTTCTGTGTATAATCTCGTTTGAGAGGACTATAATGACTAAAAATAACATGCGTCATCTATTTGTAATTTATGGAGTAATTTAATGAGTACAGTAATCGATGAAGTTGACTATGGTCCTTTGGCTCAATTAATTGGAAAATGGGTAGGAAATAAGGGGCTAGATAATGCTCCAGATTCAAATGCAAACCCTAATAAGACGGCATTTACAGATGAAATAATTTTTACTGCATCAGGTCCGGCCGAAAATGCAGAAGAACAAAATTTAGTGTCGATTAAATACCATCACGTAGTTCGTGAGTTAACAAATGGTCATATTTTTCATGATCAAATTGGCCATTGGATTTACGAAAAAAGTACAAATATTATAATGCATTCTTTAAGCATACCCCGTGCCGTATGCTTACTTGCTGGAGGAGAATATCAGGAAAATAATGGCGAAAGTATATTTAATGTAGAAGCTAAAGCAGGTAGTCAGGCATATGGTATTGTACAATCACCGTTCATGCTGGAAAAAGCAAAAACAAAAGCCTTTAAAATGAATTTATCCGTTAAAGAAAATAAGCTTAATTATCACGAAGTAACGTCTTTACATATTTATGGAAAAGATTTCGAGCATACTGATACAAATGTATTGTTTCGTGTTACATACGAACAGGGTTAACAAAAAAATCAAATAAAGATAGAGCAGAAAATCAGCAAAAATATAGACATTATAAATGACAAATCAATCTTTTTTACCCGTTTATGACGCCAGATATCCGCTAATATTGTGTTAGTGATAGCTAGACTTATTCACAGGCATCCCTGATACACCATCAATACAGTTCTAATGGGGTATTCAGCGGCTGTGTCCATGTAATTTTCAAGTTAAGGCGATTTCACTCGCCATTTTTTTATATTTAAATCTTTTGTCTGCCAGTGGCATTTGGCTAAAGTTCTCTTTTAGGGTGTCGATGACTATTAGACTAATGCTACAACCTTGTGAGACTTATGGAATCTAAAAAAAGCAGGTACTCTTCCACACTTTTAATGCAGACGGATCTTTTATTTAAAGGTCTACCATTCTCAACTGCAGGAAGTCTTGTGGTTGCTATAACAATCGTATTTATTCTTGGACCGGTGACTGACCAGATAAGAGCCTGGGAGTGGTTTTCTGTGCTTTCTGTTATCAGTCTGTACCGCTGGTTGACCCATTATTTATACTCGGGTCTGATACGTACCGGTAAAGTAAGTAAAAGATGGGGATGGCATTTTAAGGCCGGGGCTTATGCAGCAGCATTCACCTGGGGCTCTATCATGTGGTTACTTTATCCTGTTAGTCATCCTGAATATCATGTATTGATGATTCTGGCTCTTGCGGGTGTTGCAGGTGGGGCACTTGCTGTCCTCTCTTATGATTCAAAATTAATTATCTATTACCAGGCTATTCTGCTTGTATTTATAGAGAGCCGTATGCTGTGGGATCAACAACCATTTTCCATTGAGCTGGCCGTTCTAAGCTTTTTTTATTTTTCCTTTCTGATGAAAGGGGGGTATGAGATCGGTAAGAAATATGAAGAGTTGATCAGATTCAGATATGATGCTGATAAACACAATATTGCATTGTTATCAACCACCGAAGAAATTGCTCGTATTGGTTACTGGCAATGGGATATAGAATCATCTTTTATTGAGTTATCGGCAAACCTGGCTCGGATGTGCGGTGCAGATCAGAAAAAAGTTGCCCTGGATAGCTGCCTTAATAAAGTCCATGAAGATGACCAGCTCAGGGTAAAGATGGCGATTGATTCAGCCATTGAAACAGGTGATAACACAACGGTTGAATATAGAATCCGAACATCAGATGATGATGACTGGGTCATTATGAACCAGATCATCAAACGCATAACTAATACAGACGGTAATCGATCTCTACTGGGTACTGTGCAGGATATTTCCATCATTAAATCCGCCGAGAAAAAGATTTTTGATATGGCTTATTTTGATGAGCTTACTGGTCTGGCAAATCGCAGTCATTTTCAGCAACAACTGGATGAACAGATAAAACACGCAAAACGTAAAGATCAAAAACTGGCTATCCTGTACATTGATCTGGATAGTTTTAAAGAAATAAATGACACTTTAGGTCATGACCGGGGTGATGAATATTTAAAAGTTATTGCAGGTAAACTGAAAAAAATATTAAGAGACGTAGATTTTATTGCTCGACTGGGTGGTGATGAATTCTGCATTATTCAGGCTGAAATAAATACTGGCATTGATGCCAGCATCATTGCAGATCGCTGCCTGGCATTGTCGGAGGATATAATAAAACTTGGTACGCAGAAAATTAACCCAAAAATGAGCATCGGAATTGCTGTCTTTCCTGATGATGGGCTTCAGGCTAATACATTATTAAAAGCCGCAGATACAGCAATGTATTCTGCTAAACACAACGGAAAACAGGCTTATGCCTTTTATGACCCACAGATGACATCAGACTCAGTCTCTCGTCTGCGTCTTGAAACTGACTTACAAAAAGCGCTATTAAATGATGAGTTTGAACTCTGGTATCAGCCGAAAATATCTTTAAAAGCAGGTAAAATGACGGGTGTAGAGGCACTGATTCGCTGGCAACATCCAGAACGTGGGCTGGTTCCTCCAGATCAGTTCATTGCTACGGCAGAGCGAATAGGTCTAATTAATAAAATAGGCGAATGGGTATTGGTCACTGCCTGCAAGCAACTAGATGAATGGAAGCAACAGGGTATTGAGTTAAATGTTGCTATCAATATTTCGTCAGGACATTTTAGTTGCAAAGATTTTCCCACAAATGTTGAGCAGGAAGTTAAGCGGTTTAACCTTGCCCCTGGTGATCTGGAAATAGAGATCACCGAGAGTCAGACCCGAAACACAGAAGAACATATTGGTATATGTCATCAACTACAGGCTCAAGGTATAAAGATAGCTATTGACGATTTTGGTACAGGTTACTCTTCTCTGTCTGTATTAAAACAATTAAAAATAGATACGCTTAAAGTTGATCGCGAATTTATTCGTGAGTTACCTCACGAACCAGCTGCTGCTTTAATGGTTAGCACTATTGTTAATATGTCTTTGGCTCTAGGCTACAATGTGGTGGCTGAAGGTGTAGAAAATTATGATCAGGCAAAATTTTTATATGAACTTGGTTGTCCGATTGTGCAGGGGTATTATTTTAGCAGGGCAGTACCTGCTACGCAGATAGCAGAACTGGCAAATACCAGCTTTTTGATTGATTCCTACGTGCCATCTGACGATTTACCCTGGCCTAAACAGCAGTGCCTTTAAAGGTAGCTGTTCTTTAAGAAGCTGATCTTATACTACCTTAAAAAGCCATGTAATAAAATGTTGATGTTGATAAGAATGCGTGTTGGTAAAGAAAATGAAGTTAATATTGTCGGGTAATACTAATGTCTGTCCAGCTTACCCAGTTCAGTTAATATTTGCTTGATCAGCGATTCACCCTGTGGCCCCATGCGGGTACACAATTTGTCTATATCACGTTCACCATCAATCATATCTTTAATAATGGCGCTCAGGCTGGCCATATCACCGCCGGTTTTCGACATTTGTTCAGCCATATTACCCAGCATGGTTAAGGCATTATGGTCACCACGACGAGATTCGTTGATTAAAGCGGCCAGCATCGGCGCGGCCTGGGTGGCATCACCACTGATTTCTGACTCGGGCAGGGTGGACGGATCCTGCAGGCCTTTTAGAATGCTGTCAATAATGATACGGTCTTCATCGTCTAGCCCGTTAAGCAGGTTCTGTTCACGGCTGCCGGCGAGGATTTTATTGATCACATTAACCAGCGACTGCCAGCCATTTTGAACAGACATTTGCAGAGCCTGATCAAGATGAGACTTTAACTCGGGGTTATGAATGGTTTGTACCACGGCAAGAATTAAGCCTGCGTGAGTGTGTAAGATCTGTTCGGTTTTCTCTGATGTAGGCATGGTGTTGTGTTTGTTAATGAGCAAATGTTGAGGATACCGCGAGTACTGGCTTTTTTGCAAGTGATTATAAGGCTTTAATTTTTTCTGCCTGTTCACTCAGCTGGGTGACAGCTTTGGTCATTTCATCCAGCCGCTGGCGTTCTTTTTCTACGATGACTGCGGGGGCTTTATCAACAAAGTTTTTATTGACCAGTTTAGCCGTCGTTTTATCTATATTTATCTGTATTTTACCAATTTCTTTTTCCAGCCGGGCCAGTTCGGCATCTTTGTTAATTAAACCTGCAAGGGGTATTAAAATTTTCATCTCACCGACCAGTGCGGTGGCGGATTCGGGGGCTTCATCGGCTTCAGTCAACCATTGACTGGATTCGATTTTTGCCAGGCTAGCAATAAAATTCTGATTATGCTGATAGCAACTTTTATCGGTTTCACTGGCGTTCTGGAGTAATAAAGCCAGGGGTTTCCCTGGTGCAATATCCATTTCCGAACGAATCCGGCGTACACCACTGACAAAGGTTTTTACCCATTCGAGTTCAGTTTCGGCCTGCTCATCAATTTTTGCCGGGTCGGATTCCGGGAAAGGCTGCAAAATAATGCTGGCGCCCTGTTTACCTGCCAACGGTGCCACGCGCTGCCAGCATTCTTCGGTAATAAAGGGAATAAGCGGATGGTTGAGACGTAACAGGGTTTCCAGTACCCGAACCAGGGTACGCCTGGTACCACGTTGCGCGTTTTCGGTAGTGGTTTTGTCAAACAGTATGGGTTTGGACAGTTCCAGATACCAGTCACAGTAATCTTCCCATACAAAACTGTATATTTCCTGCGCCAGCAGGTCGATGCGTGACTGTTCGATATGCTGTTCAACGCGTTGTTCCAGACGTTGTAGTTTGGAGATGATCCAGCGGTCTGCCAGCGACAGGACGACATCTTTATCAGCCAGACCGGTGTCCTGATTTTCGGCTTGCATCAGCACATAGCGGGTCGCATTCCATAATTTATTACAGTAATTACGGTAGCCTTCAATTCTGCTGGGGGCAAACACAACATCACGCCCGGTAGTGGCCAGGGAGGCAAAAGTAAAACGTAATGCATCGGTACCATAAGCAGGAATGCCATCGGGAAAGTTTTTTCGGGTAAGCTGTTCGATGCGGGCAATCATATGCGGTTGCATCACGGCGCTGGTGCGTTTGGCGAGCAGATCGTCCAGTGTGATGCCGTCAATCACATCAATCGGATCGAGTACATTGCCTTTGGATTTGGACATCTTCTGGCCTTCAGCATCACGTACCAGACCATGCACATAAACTTCACGAAACGGGACATCATCCATAAATTTAAGCCCCATCATAATCATCCGCGCAATCCAGAAGAAAATAATATCAAAGCCGGTAACCAGCACATTTGTTGGGTAAAATTTTTCCAGTTCAGGGGTTTTGTCCGGCCAGCCCAGTGTGGAGAATGGCCATAATGCTGAGGAGAACCAGGTATCCAGTACATCTTCATCCTGTGTTAGCGGAAAGTCATCCGGCAGGCGATTTTTGCTTCTTATATCGTCAATATCATAACCGACATAAACATTACCATGGTCATCGTACCAGGCGGGAATGCGATGCCCCCACCATATCTGCCGTGAAATACACCAGTCTTCGATATTGTTCATCCATTCAAAATAGGTGTTTTTCCAGTTGTCAGGGATGAACTTAATGTCACCTTTTTCTACGGCTTCAATGGCCGGTTTTGCCAGTGGTTCCACTTTGACATACCACTGATCGGTGAGATAGGGTTCGATGACGGCACCCGAGCGATCACCGCGCGGTACCATCAGTTTGTGATCTTCGGTTTTTTCCAGCAGACCGGCCGCGTCCAGATCGGCAATAATCTGTTTGCGCGCCGCATAACGATCCAGGCCGATATATTTTTCCGGGATGACATTGAATTTATCTTCTTCATTATCGCGGATAGCGGCATCGACACTGAAGATATTAATCAGCCCGCCATGGGCCAGTTCACGAATTTCGGTTTTATCTTTATGACGGTTCCATACCTGATAGTCATTAAAGTCGTGAGCCGGGGTAATTTTAACGCAACCGGTACCGAACTCGGCATCGACATGCTCATCGGCAATCACCGGAATTTTGCGCCCGGTAAGCGGCAGTTCGAGAAACTCACCAAGTAGATAGGAATAGCGTTCATCCTGCGGGCTAACTGCCACGGCACAGTCACCTAACAGTGTTTCGGGGCGCGTGGTGGCAACGACAACATGGCCAATGCCATTGCTGCGCGGGTAGCGTATATGCCACATGTGGCCATTTTCTTCTTTTGATAATACTTCCAGGTCAGAGACTGCCGTATGTAGCACCGGATCCCAGTTGACCAGACGTTTGCCACGATAGATCAGGCCTTCTTCATAGAGGCGGATAAACACTTCTTTTACTGCGGCAGAAAGTCCCTCGTCCATGGTGAAACGTTCACGTGACCAGTCCAGCGCCGCACCCATGCGACGTAATTGACGGGTGATGGTATTACCGGACTCTTCTTTCCACTGCCAGATGCGTTTGGTGAATTTTTCGCGGCCATAATCGTGGCGGGTTTGGCCGTCGGTATTAATCAGACGTTCAACCACCATCTGGGTCGCAATACCGGCATGGTCAGTACCCACCTGCCACAGGGTATTGTCACCTTTCATTTTATGATAACGCACCATGGCATCCATAATGGTATCCTGAAAAGCGTGCCCCATGTGTAAATGCCCCGTCACATTGGGCGGTGGGATCATAATGCAGAAGTTTTCACGCTGCTCATCTTTGTGGCCATCATCCGGGTGTTTTTCGGCTTTAAAAAAACCGTTTTTTTCCCAGAAGGTGTACCATTTGGTTTCGATAGATGATGGGTTGTAGGTTTTTTCCATAATAAATCAGCAGGTTAAAATTATGTTAGAGTAAAAAGTGTTATTATCTGACCGTAACGGTTTAACAAAGTCGTTACAAAAAAATCAGGCACGGATTATACAGCAAGCCCGGTTTGCCGGTTACTGATTTTACTGACCGGACATCGGTGAGTTATTGGCAATATGTTCCTGAAGAACCGTTTGTATCAGCTGATGTAACCGTTGTTTAATGTCGGGCATGAGCTGTTCGATAATCTGTTCACTGATGGCTTCAATATCAAGATCAACCGGTAAGGCCGCCTGACGGCTGTCAGGCAGTGACGTGAAAGCAGGTGTATCATCAAATGTTGCGGTGGTTTCATCCCTGCCTGCCGATAATTCATCAGGCAGATCAATAGTAGCCTGCGCATCTTTTAGTGCCTGCCTTTCAATATCATCGGTGGATGGAATAATATCATCAAGCACCGGTATGTGCTGATTATTATATTCCGGGTTATTATAATCTGGCATGGTCGGTTAACTCTGTTCCCTTTCTTCGATACGATCCAGAATATATTGTGCCAGTAAACCAACCGGGCGACCTGTTGCGCCTTTTTCCTTGCCACTTTTCCAGGCAACACCGGCAATATCCAGATGTGCCCAGTGATGTTTTTTCGTAAATCTGGAGAGGAAACAGGCGGCGGTAATAGTGCCTGCGCCTTTACCGCCAATATTGGCCATATCGGCAAAATTACTGTCGAGCTGTTGTTGGTAATCTTCCCATAAAGGCAGTTGCCAGCAACGATCGCCGGATTTTTTTCCGGCAGATAATAAATCATTGGCCAGCGGGTTATGGTTACTCAGCAGACCGGCCGGGTGTTCACCCAGAGCAACAATACAGGCGCCCGTCAGTGTCGCAATGTCAATAATGACATCAGGATCAAATTTTTCTGCATAGCTGAGTGCATCACATAAAATCAGTCGTCCTTCGGCATCGGTATTCAGGATTTCGATAGTCTGTCCTGACATACTGGTGACAATATCACCGGGTTTACTGGCACTGCCATCAGGCATGTTCTCGACCGTGGGTACAATACCGATAACATTGACTGGCAGTTGTAATTCCGCGCAGGCATCGATGACGCCAAAGACACTGGCCGCACCGCACATGTCATATTTCATCTCATCCATACCTGCTCCTGGTTTCAGACTGATACCACCAGAATCAAAGGTTACGCCTTTACCCACCAGTACAATGGGCTGCTGATTGTTATTGCTGCCAGTGTACGACAGGGTAATCAACTTACCTGGTTCCTGGCTGCCTCGGGTTACCGAGAGCAAGGCACCCATGTTTAGTTTCTCCATATCTTTTTCTTCCAGTATGGTAGTTTTGATATGGGGGTGTTGTTTGTCCAGTTTGCGGGCAAATTTGGCAAGATACGTCGGGGTGCAGATATTCGCAGGCAGATTGCCCAGGTTTTTGGCAAGGTGTATGCCATCGGAAATAGCCATACCCTGTCTAACTGCAAGCTCGCCCTGCATTAACTGACCACGGCCTGATACGCTAAAAATAAATTTGCGTAAGGGTCGGCGAGGTTCGTGTTTTTCCAGTTTTAACTGGTTAAAGTTATATAAAGCTGCGTCAATGGAGGCAATGGACTGACGAATTTTCCAGTTAAGATCTTTGTGCTTTATCGGGATCTCAGTGAGATATGAGGCAATTTCAGTAGCGCCACAGGCATTCAGGGTGTCAACCATAACATGGTTTATTTTATCGAAAGTGTGTGTGTTGAGATCTTTCTCTTTCCCGCAGCCAATAAGCAAAACCCGATCACAGAGCGTATTTTTAACATTATGTAATAACAGAATATTGCCTAGATCGCCTTCCATTTCGCCACGTCGAACCAGGTTAGAAATATAGCCATCACTTGCCCTGTCAATCGTTTTTGTTGAGGCAGATAATTTACGTGAGGCAAAAACCGGCACAACAACACAGCCAATACGTTGTTTTTCGGGATTACCGCTTTTGACTGAATATTCCATGAAAACTCCAGGGTTGAGGTTAATAATAGACAGGTTTTTTAAACAAAATAATGCCAGTGAACCGCCTGAGGTTCACTGATGATATAATTCGCCAGGTGCTGATTGTATTCAATTTATGCGATTGAGGGTAGTATGTGGTTATATTAATTACAAATAAGTTAGCACATTTTACTATTGGCACGTTTTACGATCAGTATATTTTACGATCAGTATGTTTTAC
>WFMW01000031.1 GCA_015488885.1 Gammaproteobacteria bacterium
CGGGCTGGAACCCTTATTTTTACAACTTATGCCCGGCGTACCCCGTAATCATCCGGCTCATGGCAGCATCACCATGAATATTGCCGCAAATATACTGGGGCTGGATAATGCCGCCACGCCGATGGGTTTAAAAGCCATGCAGGATCTGCAGCAACTAAACCCCAGCCACGACACTGCCAGTAATGCACAGATTTTATTTCTGGTACTCAACAGTTCATCCGTCACCGTGCTGCCGGTAACCATTTTTATGTATCGGGCACAACAGGGTTCAACCGATCCAACTGCCGTATTTATCCCTATTTTACTTGCCACCAGCGCTTCCACACTAACCGGTTTGCTGGCAGTCGCCTATGCGCAGAAGATAAATCTGTTTAATAAAACCGTGATGCTGTATTTAAGCAGTTTTGCCCTTGCGCTTGCGGCGCTTGCCAGTGTGCTGGTATCACAACCTGCGACAACACTCACCACCACATCCAGCCTGATTGGCAATCTTACTCTAATGAGTATTATCATGTTATTTCTGGTTTATGGCTGGTATAAAAAAGTCGATGTGTACGATGCCTTTATTGAAGGCGCCAAAGAAGGTTTCAATATTGCGATTAACCTGATTCCCTATTTACTTGCCATGCTGGTGGCTATTGGTCTGTTACGCCACAGCGGCATTCTTGATGGCATTCTCAGCCTGATTCAGCAAACAGTTGCCGGGCTTGGCTATAATACCGACTTTGTACCGGCATTGCCCACCGCACTGATGAAACCGCTCAGTGGCAGTGGTGCCCGTGCGATGATGCTGGAAACCATGCACACCTATGGCGCAGATTCTTTCCCGGCAACCCTGGCAGCGATTATGCAGGGCAGCACCGAAACCACCTTTTATGTGCTGGCGGTATATTTTGGCAGTGTTGGTATAAAACACGTTCGCCATGCCATCAGCTGTGCCCTGCTTGCCGACCTGGCGGGTATCAGTGTGTCAATAATAACGGCCTACTGGTTCTTTCATTAGTATAACTGAATATTCTTATGGTTCTGGCTTTCTGCCCGCAAATAGATAAAACTAGAAGTCTGCCTGATTTAACCCATTTAAATAGATAAAAAATATGCGACGCTTACTCCTGCTATCACTCTTCTTTTTGTTGCCCGCCTGCTCCATGGATAAAATGCTGGTGCGTGCATCCAGTCCAATGATTGAAGGCGGGGTGAAAGCACTTAACCACGAAACCGATCTAAAACTGGCAGAAGATGCCATCCCGGCAAATCTAAACATGCTGGAAGGGATGATTACTATTGATCCAGACAATGCACTGCTACATACCTATGCCGCCCAGGCTTATTACGGGTTATCTTACGGGTTTAATGAAGACCGCCGTCCGCAGCGAGCTTCGGCATTTTATTTACGCGGTTTAAAACATGGCCTGACCGCACTTAGAATAAAAGGTGCCAGAAACCTTAAAAACACCACCATTGCCGATTTCCAGCAGCAGGTCAATAATATGGGTAAAGATGACGTTGCTGCCATGTTCTGGACCGCAAGCAACTGGGCCAAATGGATAGATATGCACCGTGATAGTCCTGAAGCACTGGCACAACTCGCCCGTGCAACCGCATTAATGCAGCGCATAATCGAACTGGATGATACTTTTTATTATGGCGGTGCACACATGTTTTTTGGTGTCTATTATGGTAGCCGGGCCCCGGTTCTTGGCGGTAACTTTGAAAAATCCCGCCAGAATTTTGATCGTGCCCGTGAAATCACCGATAACAAACTGCTTATCCCCGACCTGTTGCAGGCACAATACCTCGATAGACAGGAACAGAACAAAAAAGATTTTCATCGTCGCCTGACCCGCATTATCAATGCGCCCAAAGATCTGATGCCGGAACTTGGTCTGCAAAATCAAATCGCAAAACGTAAAGCGACATTATTACTGAAACGGGAAAATCAATGGTTTTAAGAGTTTTTTCACTACTATTACTGCTCGTCCTTACCCAGAACTCACTGGCTAAAACCTATACTTTAAAGTTTGCCACTTTAATGCCGACAGGTACTGCCTGGTCAAAAATTCTTGATGACTGGGTGAAAGAGGTCGAACAGAAAAGTCAGGGGCGAATTCAATTTAAAATGTATTCGGGGGGGGTCATGGGTGACGAACCGGATGTATTACGCAAAATACGTTTTGGACAGTTACAGGGCGGTATGTTTACCGGTTATGGTATTGGTCGTATCTACTCACCGGCACGGGTACTGGAAGTTCCGTTTCTATTTAGAAATGTAGCCGAATCGGATTATGTCCGCGAGCATATTATGCCCGACCTTAAAATCGGCTTTCGCAAACATGGTTTTACATTACTCGGCTGGCCTGAAGTTGGTTTTATCCATTTTTTTTCAACCCGGGAAATTCACTCCATTGACGATATAAAAAAATTACATATCTGGCTGTGGCAGGGTGACCCACTGGGTGAGGCGTTTTTTAAAGCTGCAAAAATCAACCCGATTCCACTGTCGATTATGGATGTTTATACACAACTATCTGCTAAACATGGCAGTATTGATACGGTTTACACGTCCAGCTTTGGTGCTATCGCCCTGCAATGGTATTCCAAACTCAAATTTGCCACAAAAATCCCGTTGACGAATGCCATCGGCGGCGTAGTGGTCAGCAATCGTTTTTTTAATAAACTCCCGACCGACCTGCAACAGTTACTCAAAACAACCGGCAAAAAAATGGGCGATGATATTCGCCTGCAGGCACGTCAGGAAAATAAAAAAAGCATCGCTATTCTGAAAAAGAATGGCATCAAATTTGTCTTTGGCTGGGACGAAGTTAACCTGAAAAAAATACTGAAGATCCGCGATAAGGCAGCAGCCTATCTTCAACAAACCCATTATATTCCAGCCAGTATGTTTAACAGAACAAAGCAGCTACTTGCCGACTACCGCAAACAACATCCACAAAAAAATCCGCTGGTAAATAAAAAAGCTGTAAATTAAATATATAAATTAAAGCAGGTAACCCGGAAACGTGATTAAAAAGATTGAAGGCTGGCTGACCCAGTTTGAAAGCATTCTAGCTGCTTTCAGCCTGTTTTTACTATTATTGTTATCACTGGCACAAATTATTATGCGTGATTTTTTTAATTTCGGTTATGCCGACATTGATATTATCAATCGCAACCTGCTTATTATATGTGGTGCCATGGGGGCAGTCATTGCCACTTCAAAATTCCGACATATTAAAATTGATGCCCTGTCCACGGTAATGCGTCCTCAAACCCGTGCCAGACTGCGTTGCCCACTGGCATTATTTTCTGCCTTTGTCTGCCTGGCTATGTGTTATTACGCCTATATTTTTATGCTGGATGAATACCAGTACGCACCGGCGAACGAACGCTGGTCTTTGCCGTTTAATGCTATTTATCCTTTAGGTTTTGGCCTGCTGGCTATCCATTTCTTTCTCAACTGCTGGCATCACGACCAATGATTATTACTGCCACGATTGGCCTGGTATTAATCGCATTAATCGGCGCACCATTATTTATTGTGCTGGCCGCTGGCGGTTTGCTTGCCAGTCACAGTGCCGAGATCAGCCCGGATATTCTTATTGTCGAAATGCATCGACTGGCAAGCTCGCCAAATATGATTGCCATTCCACTGTTCACCCTTGCTGGTGTCTTAATGTCCAATGGCGGCGCACCACGACGACTGGTTGATTTTTACCGTGCCGCATTAGGCTGGATGCCGGGCGGTCTTGCTATTGTAGCTTTAGGTTCCTGTGCTTTTTTTACGGCTTTTTCGGGCGCCTCCGGGGTAACCATTCTGGCTCTTGGCGGCCTGCTTTACCCGGTTCTCAGAGGGGAAGGTTATAAAGAAAACTTTAGCCTGGGGCTACTTACCACATCGGGATCTCTGGGTTTATTATTCCCCCCCAGTCTCGCCATTCTTGTCTATGGTATTGTTGCTGGCGTTAGTATTCATGATATGTTTCTTTCCGGGGTTATACCCGGCACACTGCTAATAATAATACTCGCTCTGTACAGTATGCGACAGGCGGGTAAAAATCACACGACTCGACATCGGTTTCATCTGTCCCGCCTACTCATAACCATGCGTGGCTGTGCCTGGGATTTATTTTTACCCGCAGGCATTATCATTGGTATTTTTGGTGGTTTTGTATCGATTATGGAAGCCGCTGCGGTAACCTGCGCTTATGTTATTTTAATTGAGGTGGTTATTTATAAAGAAATAAATTTACGTCAGCAGCTTTTCGGCCTGCTGGTTGAAAGCTGCATTTTATTTGGCAGCCTGTTAGCTATTTTACTGGTGGCGCTGGGTTTAACCAATCTAATGATTGATGCACAACTGCCCATGTTGCTGCTAAAAGTTATTGAACAACATATTCACCGCCCTACTGAATTTTTAATTGTACTCAATGTGTTCCTGCTTCTGGTCGGCGCAATGATGGATATTTTTTCAGCTATTATTGTAGTCGTACCGCTTATTCTTCCGCTGGCAGCACGTTATGGTATCGACCCGGCGCATCTGGGTATTATCTTTCTTGCTAATCTGGAGATCGGTTATTCTACCCCGCCAGTAGGTATTAACCTTTTTATTGCCAGTCAGCGTTTTAATAAAACCGTCATCACCTTATTTAAATCCACCTTTCCGTTTCTGCTGTTAATGCTTATCTGGCTCATTATTATTACCTATATTCCACAACTCTCCCTATGGTGGAAGTAACCCTCTTGCATCCACTATCTGCAAGAAACAAAGTGCAAATAAGAACTGACTGTATTATTCTTACTCTATAATAAAAATAAAGGTAGTTTAAGAGAGGAATAAATATGCAAAAAACCTGGCTAAAAAGTTACCCGCAAGGTGTTCCTGAGTTTATTAATCTTGATGAATTCGCCTCTGTTGCTGATATCTTTGATAAAAGTGTCTGCAAATACGCCGACCTGCCCGCGTATACCAATTTTGGTAAAACCCTTACTTATCAGCAAACCAGCCAGGCATGCTCACACCTCGCCGCTTACCTGAAAAACGAACTCGGGCTGGAAAAAGGTGACCGTGTTGCTGTTATGATGCCCAATCTTTTACAGAATCCAGTTGCCATTTTTGCCATCCTGCGCGCCGGCCTGGTGGTGGTTAACACTAACCCGCTCTACACCAAACGTGAATTAAAGCACCAGCTTAATGATTCAGGTGCAAAAGCCATTATTATTATCGAGAATTTTGCCCATGTGCTGGCCGATATTATTGATGAAACCCAGGTGGATTATGTTATTACCACAAAAATGGGCGATATGCTGTCCCCATTAAAAGGCTTTATTGTAAATACGGTAGTAAAATATTTAAAGAAAATGGTACCCGCTTTTACATTGCCTGGTGCCGTCTCCTTTAAAAAAGCGCTTGCCAGCGGTGCGCAACATCGTTTCGAAACCGTACAGACCACCCATGATGATATTGCATTTCTACAATATACCGGCGGTACCACCGGGGTCGCTAAAGGCGCTGTGCTGACCAATAAAAATATGGTTGCCAATATGCAGCAGGCATCGGCGTGGATAAAAACCTGCCTCGGTGAGCAAAAAGGTACGATTATTACTGCCCTGCCGCTGTACCATATTTTTTCCCTGACCGCGAACTGCCTGACTTTTATGCGTTATGGCTGGTGCAATTACCTGATTACCAACCCGCGAGATATTAATGGTTTTGTTAAAGAACTACAGGCAACAAAGTTTGAAGTTATGACCGGAGTCAATACACTGTTTAATGGCTTGCTCAACCATCCCGGCTTCAGGCAACTGGATTTTTCCCATTTCCATTTTGCCCTCGGTGGTGGCATGGCGGTTCAGCGTGGCGTTGCTGAACAGTGGCGTGAAGTCACCGGCACCACATTAATTGAAGCCTATGGTTTAACCGAAACCTCACCTGCCGCCTGTATGAACCCCATGACTCTGGAAGAGTTTAACGGCAAAATCGGTTTACCCATATCTTCAACTGAAGCCAGCATACAGGATGATGACTGGCATATATTAGCCACAGATGAAACGGGTGAAATCTGCATTCGCGGCCCTCAGGTTATGCAGGGTTACTGGCAGCGCCCAAAAGAAACCGCCAATGTATTAAGCAATGACGGCTGGTTACACACGGGTGATATTGGCTTTATGGATGAAAACGGCTTTATTCAGATCGTCGATCGTAAAAAAGACATGATTCTGGTATCCGGTTTTAATGTGTTCCCCAACGAAGTGGAGGAAGTCATTGCCGCCCACCCAGCCGTACTGGAAGTGGGGGTTATCGGTAAGCCGGATGAACACAGTGGTGAGGCAGTAGTGGCTATTGTGGTACGCAAGGGCGAGGTCAGTGAAGAAGAACTACGCAGCTTCTGCCGCGAGAGCCTGACCAGTTATAAAGTACCAAAATCTATCATCTTTACCGAGGAGCTACCTAAAACAAATGTGGGTAAAATTCTACGACGTGAATTGCGTGACAGGTATCAGGAGATTATCTGAGGATAAAGCAGGAGATACCAACGCCTCCACGCTCTGCGCCATGGCATTCACTGCACTCTGCGTTGAAAGCAGATGTTTAACAGTAACGGCCTGAATAAATATCACGGAATAAGCGTATTTCCCGGTATATTCAAATCGGGGACTGTACCTGCCTGCTAGATTAGCGCAAAATACCCCGAAATAAACTTAACGCTTACTTCATCCCGATACATCCACACTTATGGTTAGACTTGTTCTGTTAATCGCCGTCCTTGGTGTCGCCCTGCTGCTATGGTACAAAATAAAAACGGCCCCGGCGGAAGAACGTAAAAAGACCATTTTCTGGACAATGCTCAGTGCCTTTGGTGCAATATTAGTATTACTGGCACTGACCGGGCATTTAAGTCTGATTACGGCAGCTATTGCCGGTTTATTTGCACTGGCACCACGGGTTATACAATATGCAAAATACCTGCCATTTATACAACAGAAATTTCAACAGACACAGTCCAGTCATCAGGAATATCAGCAATCGACCAGCACCCGCAGGCAGAGTATCAGCAAACAACAGGCTTATGAAATTCTGGGTCTGAAACCTGGTTGCAGCCGGGATGAAATTAACCGTGCGCACAAACGGATGATGCAGAAAATGCACCCCGACCGTGGTGGTTCCGATTATCTGGCCGCACAGATCAATCAGGCCAAAGATATCTTACTGAGTTAGACAGAATACAGTAAAATAAGCTGATTTTTAATCACCCATAGAATAATCAGCTGTGCCCTATACTACCCTTGCGAGCCTTAAAGACCTTAAAACACGAAGATTAATGTGTGTTATTTCAGGTACTTATCGTATTTTACTTGCCTATACCAATGGCACTGTTTTTGCCGTTGACGATATGTGTACGCATGAAGACGCTTCTTTGAGTAAGGGTTCTCTCCATGGTAATTGTGTAAAATGTCCCTTGCATGGCAGCCGTTTTGATTTATTAACCGGCACCGCACTGGATGAACCGGCAGAAGATAATCTACACTGCTACGAGGTAAAAATCGATGGCGATACTATTCAGGTAAAGCTTCCCTTATCCAGGTAAAACCTCCCTGATCACCAACACCAGAACACAACCATGAATACAGCAGAAACCTTACTTCAACAATCGCCCAGAACCATTATGCGCGCCATTATTCAGCGTATTGCCACCGGCCCGAATATGAGCAAGAATATTTCTCAGGATGAGGCTCGTGCCGGTATGCTTGCGGTGCTCGATAAAGCTGTCGATCCGGTACAGGCGGCTATCTTCCTTATTGCCCTGCGGATGAAACGAGAAACTGATGAGGAAAATCTTGGTATTCTTGATGCTATCCAGGCACGTTCCAGTATCGTCAGCAGCCATGTTGATGAGATTCTGGATTTATCCGACCCCTATAATGGCTATAACCGAACCCTGCCAGCCGCGCCGTTTCTGCCCGCGGTACTGGCTGCCTGCGGTATTGCCAGCGTTTCACATGGCGTTGAAACCATGAGTCCGAAATTCGGCATTACTCATCATCGTGTCCTTAAAGCGGCAGGGCTACCCGTCGATTTAACAGTAGAAGCTGCTGTCTCACAAATTGAGAATGCTTCAGCTGGCTGGGCTTATGTTGATCAAAAGGCTTATTGCCCGGCGCTGCATGCGCTCACTGACCTGCGTACCAATATGGTTAAACGTCAGGTTATTACCACAGTCGAGGTCTTAACCGGCCCGATACGTGGCAAACATAAGACCCATTTAATGTCCGGTTATGTGCACACCCCCTATACCCGGGTTTATGCCATGCTTGCCCGCCATTCAGGCTTTGACAGCTGCCTGATGATTCGTGGCGTTGAAGGCGGTATTACCCCGTCACTGCGCCAGAACGGCAGAGTTTTTTACTACCATCAACGGGGCGAGGAACAGGCGCAGGACTTTAATCCTGCTGATATTGGCATTAGCCAGACTGTTCGTGCCACCCCGCTGCCCGAAAATCTACCGCCTGCCCCGGAAAATGAGGATGTAAGCGCCGATTTTGATGTGGATGCAGCGGCCAAAATGGCCGCAGATGAAGGCCTGGCCGCACTTGCCGGAAACCCTGGCAGCACTTATGATGCACTGGTGTATTCGACAGCCATTGCCTTATGGCACCGGCAAAAATTTGATAATATTAAGGCAGCGGCCAGTCAAGCCCGCCAGGTACTGGACAATGGTGAAGCGCTGCAACATTTTAACGCTGCCAGACATCAACCCTGATAGCAGCATTAACACAGATAAAAACCTATGCCAATATCCACTGAAAAAAAAACCGACACCCGTGACCGCCTGAAGCGTGACCCCGACTTTCGTGAGGCATTTCTGGTTAAGGCACGCAACATGTACCGCAAAGCCCTGGTCTATAATGAAAGCCTTGAAGATGAGATTAATCGTTTTGAACAGATTATGGGTGCTGCCCCGGATACTTATGAATTTATACCCGGAGAACTTGATGAAATTGATATATTTGAGCACCTGCTTGATGCTTATGACAACCAGCTTTTAGAAGATGAAAAAGCCGCAAGTACCATTAATTAAGGAGCCCGGACAAATCACCCGGATAAAAGGTTCAGTCATGAAATTTTATTTCCCAAAAAACACCACCCTCTGGCTGATTACCGCCAGCCTGTTGATCACGGCCTGTACAAAACCTGCTGAAAATCCACAACAGGTCGCGGAAAAATACTGGCAACTGATTCAGTCAGGGAATACAAAAGCCGCAAAATTACTGGTTAGCAGCCAGAGCCGCCCGACTTTTGATGCTGATATGAAACAGTTAAAACCTGTCAAAAGCTTTATTCTGAAGGGGAGCCGTACCAGCGTTACCACCGTGCTTAATCCATCAGCAAACAACCCGGCATCCAACCGGTCTTTTACTTTTAATACGATACTGGTACTTGAACATGGGCAATGGAAAGTAGATACCAGCCAGACCCATATTCCCGCCGCCCCGGATACAGCAAGCCAGCAAAAACTGACCAATGATATCTCCCGGTCAATACACGATAACCTGAACACCATGAACAGCGAGATGAATAAAGGTATAAAGCTACTCAATGAAGCGCTTCAAGAAGGCTCAAAAGATATGAGTGATTCCTTTGTTAAAGGCATGAAACAACTCAATGAATCGATGAAAAAATCTATCGAAAAACTCAAACGCCGCCGCCAGCAGGATAACCCACAACCGATAGCGCCCGCGATACCCGACAGGAATAAAGGTGAAGGCGTAATATGAATAAACAGATACTGCTGTTTTTTTTATTAGTAACTGCCAGCATTAACAGTTTTGCGATAACAGAATACAATAAATCTGTTGCCACTATTGGTGTAGGGGTAAATCTTAATGCCTCTTTAAGCGGTAACTTTAAACCAGTAGAAAAACTAACAACTAACTGTCTTTACAATGTATTATATTTTGATGCTACCAGTGATATTGGTAAAGCCATTTATTCAACATTATTAATGGCAAAAGCAGGCAGAAAGAAACTCTCACGCATTGATTATTTTCAGGCCCAGAATGGGCAGATCTGCACACTGACATATGTGGAAATAGCCAATTAACTCGTAACCCGAATTGCAGTTGCTGGAAAAACCTCGACGCCCCATGTCTGAACATGGCCTGAGTCTGATCCGTCTGCAAACGTAGCTATTGCTACGTTTTTCGACGAATCAGTAGTCCATCAACACACCGTTGGCCTGTTTATCAGGCAGGTTTTTGACCTGTTTGTATAGGTGGAGCGATAGACGCAGTGGCATTTTTATCTTTACCAATAAATTCCACTGTCTGGCATTCACGGAAAATACGCCGAGTACAGGTCTGGCAGATGGATTTATCCAGCTTCTGGAAGATGGCATGCAAAGCTGCGGATTTGCCCTGAAAGACATGTCGAGGATCGATTCTCTCCATAGCGTGACCACTTTCAAGCGAATCCCATAAACCTTTCTTCACGTTAATAAGATACAGACCGCCGCCACGAGCACGGCGTTTTACCGCTTCATTGGCAATAACCTCGGCAGCAGCCAGGTCGGCAAAGCTGATTCCCTGTGCGACAATCGCCAGATGTTTCGCCTGTGGTTGCTGCCTTTCGATTCTGGCAAATTCTTCAAGAAGATACGATACCGAACCAAAGAACAGCGAACCATCTATGCGCATAATGTGTAATTGTGGACATTCGACAAGACGGCCACCGCCATCAGAAAATTTACGGTTGGGTAATGCGGGGTCTGGAACCCGGGTAACAATTCTGGGGTGCGAAACCCGCATCAGGTACAGCACCAGTGACAACAGGATACCGGCAAGGATAGCGAATTCCAGGTCGAGGAACAATGCACCGAGAAAAGTAAGAGCAAAAATGGCACGCTCCGAGTTATTGGACTTGATGATATGTTTAATGGTGGGAATATCAATGAGTCCCCAGGCCACAATAAACAGAATACCTGCCATGGCCGCATTGGGTAGATAAGCGACCAGCGGGGCGATAGCCAGGACAATAACGATTTCCAGAGAGCCAGCAAGCATTGCGCTCACAGGAGTTTTGGCACCGGCCTGATAGTTCAGGCTGGAACGGTTGAAGGAGCCGGTTGCAACATAGGCTGAAAAGAAACTACCGGCCATATTGGACAAGCCCTGACCAATAAATTCCTGATTACCATCAATCATCTGGCCACTACGAATACCAATCGCTCGCCCGATAGAAACCGCCTCGGTGAGGGCAAACAGGGTCATTGCTACCGCAGCAGGAGCCAGTTCTTTAATCGTGGTCAAGCTAAAGTCAGGCATGGAGATTGGTGGCAAAGTCTGGGGAATGGCACCAACCATGGGGATATGTGTTGCCCCCGTTCCATAGAAGTAGTTTAATGCAAGGCTGGTGAACGATCCACTTAACAGCGCTACAATCAAATGTGGAATTTTGGGGAATAAACGTCTACTTAACAGACCTGAGAGCAGGGTCGCCAGCGCCACCGTTAGCACAAACATATTTATATGTGGTATCTGTTGCCAGAAACTCGATAGCGTATCAAGAAGGTGTCCGCCACGAGGAATCGGAACCCCGAAAAAGTTTTTCAGCTGTTTACTGGCAATAAGAATAGCAGCACCAGTGGTAAAACCAACCACCACCGAGTGGGAGATAAAATTAACAATGGTGCCCATACGCACCAGCCCCAGCGTTAATTCAATCAGGCCAACCATAAAGGTTAGGGTTAAAGCCAGGCCGACGTATTCCGGGCTTAGTGGTTCGGCAAAAACGCTCAGCGAAGATAGCAAAACAATGGATGCGGCAGTCGTCGGCCCCGACATCAGGTGCCAGGACGAGCCAAAAAAGGCGGCAACGATAGGGGGGATCATACCGGCATACAGGCCATATTGTGGTGGCATTCCAGCAATGGATGCAAAGGCAACCGCCTGGGGGATAACCACAATCGCAACGGTTATTCCCGATATGATATCAGCACGCAGAGTTTGTCTGGTAACACGGTCTTTCCACTGAAGAAAAGGCAGCAGACGTAACTGCCATTCAGCGTATTGTTTATGGGACATTCTTTTTCCTCAATAAATTGATTGAAGCAGCCACGTATGCCTGAGCAGATATTTAAGTGAGTAGGCGGCTGGGGAAAAATTTATTTTTTTGCAACAGCGACCGGATTCGAGCAGGCTCACGGACTTCACCTATACAGAAAACTCGATACGACTTAGGAGCTTGTTAAATCATGGGTATGGCTGGCGTTTTCAGGCTATGAAGATTTCATAGTGTTATAGGTGCCAGCTAATAGAGCTTTCGTCGGCTGCGTATTGTACTCGAATTACGCAATAGTTTCCAAACTAACTAATTATTGTACATTAAAGTTTATGCTACCATGCCGTATTAAGACATAGTCTTCTGTTTGACTTAGCCGGGATATTTCACAGAAACACTATAAAATTGTTTTAACACCACCCATTAATTAACGTTAATATTAATTCGTTTTAAATAAAATAGCCTCAAATAAAACAAAGAGATAGATAACTCCACGCATAAACAAACATGAAAGAACCTTTACGACAGCAACTTGCCGCCGGGCTTAAAACCATGGGGCTGTATTATCCGGTAGTCATGCAGCAAAAATTGATACACTATATACAGCTGATTGCGCGCTGGAATAAGGCCTTTAATCTTACTGCAATCCGTAATATTGAGGAGATGGTCAGCAAACATCTGCTCGACAGCCTGGTGGTACAACCTTTTCTTGAAGGTGATACAGTGCTGGATGTGGGCAGTGGGGCCGGTCTGCCCGGGATTCCATTTGCCATTACCAGTCCAGCCCGACAATTTGTGTTGATTGATAGTAATGGAAAAAAAACTCGCTTTCTGCGGCAGGCCAAAATAGAGCTGGGACTGGATAATGTTGCCATTATTCATCAGCGAGTTGAAGATTATCACCCCATGAAGGATGGACATGCGATATACTTCGATGTAATTACGGCACGAGCGGTGGCGGATACCAGTGCTATTTTGGCCAGTACGGCACATTTACAGGGTAGCAACAGCGTGATTATGCTGATGCAGGGCAGACTTGATGAGCGGTTGACCTTACCGGGTTATCATCTGCTTGAAACCAGTCGCCTGATGGTTGCCGGTCTGGATGCGGAGCGTCATCTGGTGGAAATAAAAAAAACCAGTTAAATACTGATAGAGCATTATATAGATAATAATTATGTCAAAAGTTCTCGCTCTGGCGAATCAAAAAGGTGGTGTGGGTAAAACCACGACCAGCGTTAATCTGGCGGCTTCGCTGGCTGCAACCAAACGTAAAATTTTGATGATTGATCTGGATCCTCAGGGTAATGCCACCATGGGTGTCGGGGTAGAAAAGACCACTCTGGATGTCACTTTTTGTGATGTCTTGCTTGATGGCCTGGACGTACATAAAGCAGTACAGCATATTGAAAACGTTGGCATTGATCTGTTACCGGCAAATGCTGATATGACAGCAGCAGAAGTGGAATTAATGCGTGCAGACAATGCCGAACAGCGACTTAAACAGGTCATTGCACCCATTAAGGACGAATATGATTATGTATTAATCGACTGCCCTCCAGCTCTGAACATGTTAACCTTGAATGCCATGGTTGCCGCTGACGGGGTAATCATTCCCATGCAGTGTGAATATTATGCGCTGGAAGGCTTAACGGCATTGATGGATACGATTGAGCAGGTACGTTCATCGATCAACCCGAAGCTTGAAATTGAGGGTCTATTGCGTACCATGTACGATTCAAGAAACACACTGGCAAACGATGTATCGGCACAGTTAATTGAGTATTTTGGCGACCGGGTTTATCGCACCGTAGTACCTCGCAATGTACGCCTTGCTGAAGCGCCCAGCCATGGCCTGCCTGCCCTGCTCTACGAAAAAACCTCACGTGGCGCGCTGGCGTATCTGGCGCTGGCTGGTGAGATGTTGCGCCGCGAAAGCCAGGCCAATGTTCTACGTCAGGCAGGTGTGAGTTAACCTGCAAAAAAAATACACATCCAGGAATATTCAAATTTATGGCAATAAAGAAAAAAGGGCTGGGGCGAGGGTTAACAGCATTACTGGGTAACAGTGATGTTGAAACCATGATTGAACCCAAAACCAATGATGAACTTCGCGACCTTGATGTTGACCTGATCGTGCGAGGCCCCTGGCAGCCACGTGAACATTTTGATGAAGATACCCTGCAGGAACTGGCTGATTCCATAGCTACCCAGGGGGTGGTGCAGCCTATTGTCGTCCGTCAGGCGGCCGGTGGTAAGTTTGAAATTGTGGCTGGCGAGCGACGCTGGCGGGCAACACAAAAGGCCGGCCTGTCACAGATACCGGCAGTGGTTAAATATTTTAATGATCAGACAGCGGCGGCTGTTTCACTGATTGAAAATATTCAGCGTGAAAATTTAAATCCGCTGGAAGAATCCACCGCCCTGAAACGCCTGATTGACGAATTTTCCATGACCCATCAACAGGTTGCCGATACGGTCGCACGCTCACGTGCAGCAGTGAGCAATCTATTACGCCTGCAGGAATTAAATAACGATGTTAAAAAGCTGCTAGCAACACATGAAATAGAAATGGGACACGCCCGCGCCCTGCTTGGCATTGAAGGGCCAGAACAGAGTCGGCTGGCAAAAGAGGTGGCGCACAAAAAATTATCCGTACGCGCCACTGAAACACTGGTGCGCAAACAGTTACAGCCGACAGCAAAGCCAAAAGTAGCGACCAGAGATCCCGATATTACACAGTTGGAAAATCGCCTGTCTGAATCGCTCGGTACGCCGGTTGTCATCAGACAAAAAGCAAATGGCAGCGGTTGCCTCGAAATCACCTATAATAGCCTGGAAATACTGGACGGTATTCTATGTAAAATTGAATCGTAACTATTTGATAAAAAGGTCTAAATAATTACCGGCCTTGTTATACAAACAGGCAATAGAATTTCTTTATGCGTGCATTGCGATGTTGACCTCGAACGGTGCCGTCATATATAATTCGCGCGCATTCACCCCTCCCATAGGGAATACTATTGGGGTAGATTGCCAGTGTAAATGGCTGCACCGATGAATAAAAAATTAAATCAGCAGCTAAGTGATTCACGCAAACAGGTGGTTGCTTTAATCCGGGCGCAGTTAATCATTACCCTGATTCTGTCAGTATTACTGCTAGCTGGTAACCGAGTAATGTTTTATTCGGCTTTAACCGGTGGCCTGATAGCCTGCAGCGGTGACGCCTGGTTTGCATGGAAAGTATTTGGCAGTAAACGGCGACAGCCATCTGTTACTATACTCACCACCTTTTATGTTGGTGAAATATATAAATTTCTGCTCACAGCGGCATTATTTATAATCGCCTTTGTGTTAATAAAACCGCTCAATATTGTAGTTTTGTTAAGCGTTTATTTTTTGATACATATAACACCTGCTGTGGTGAATACTTTTGGCAGGCAATCGGAAAACGAGAATTAACTATGTCGGGTGAAACCCTTACCGCCAGCGAGTATATCAAGCATCATCTGCAGAACCTGACCTATGGCAAAATCCCACAGGGTTTTGAACATGCCGGCTCGTGGGGGTTTGCGCATACTCCCGAGGAAGCCAGAAACATGGGGTTTATGTCTATTCATGTGGATAGTATGTTCTGGTCAATAATACTGGGTGCTCTGTTTCTACTTATTTTTCGTAACGTCGCTAAAAATGCAACCACAGGCGTACCAGGTGGGCTGCAAAATTTTGTTGAATGGATGGTTGAGTTTATCGACACCAATGTACGCGGTTCGTTTACCGGGAAAAACCCCATGGTTGCGCCGATGGCATTAACCCTGTTCATCTGGATACTGTTAATGAATTTTATGGATATTGTGCCCATAGACTGGTTGCCGCACCTGGCTGGTATGCTGGGCGCTGATTTTCTGGGCATGGATCCACAGCATGTCTATTTCCGGGTAGTACCGACCGCTGATCCAAACATTACCTTTGGTATGTCACTTTCAGTATTTGCATTAATGTTGTATTACAGTATTAAAAATAAAGGCGTCGGCGGTTTTGTGGGTGAATTGACATTACAGCCGTTTGAAGCAAAAAACCCGCTTGTTAAACTGCTGTTTATCCCGGTAAACTTCTTCCTTGAATTTGTTAGCCTGGTATCAAAACCGGTGTCATTGTCACTGCGGTTATTTGGTAATCTGTATGCGGGTGAAATGATTTTTATTCTGATTGCTTTATTATACAGCGGCGGGGCAGCACTGGGGATCTTTGGCGGTGTATTGCAATGGGCGTGGGCAGTATTCCATTTACTCATTGTTTTACTGCAGGCGTTTATATTTATGACGCTAACGGTTGTATATATGGACATGGCACACAGTTCACATTGATGTCAGGAGGCAGTCCTGGAATGGAACTCGCCAAAGTGCACTTTAAAATAGTGGTACCTGCATCGGTAAAACGTGACAGATGCCGTTTTTTATAAGTTTTTAATGATTTTTAATTTTTAATTTTTAGGAGAATACAATGGAAACTTCATTGTTATATATAGCCGGCGCAATGCTGCTGGGTCTGGGGGCACTGGGCGCAGCAGTAGGCATTGGTATTCTGGGCGCACGATTCCTCGAAGGTATTGCGCGTCAGCCAGAACTGCTGCCAATGCTGCGTACCCAGTTTTTTATTGTTATGGGGCTGGTTGATGCTGTGCCGATGATTGGTGTCGGTATCGCTTTCTATATACTATTTGCAGTGATTTGATCAAACAGTTATTTTATTTTAATGATTTTATAGCTGTTTTATTGTCGATTTTATTTGTTGATAGTAGATAAACGATACTAGATAATCGATGGTAGATAAATAAAGAAGGCGGAGTTCTTTATGAACATTAACCTAACCCTGATTGCACAATCCATAACCTTTGCGTTATTCGTCTGGTTCTGCATGAGATATGTGTGGCCACCAATTATGACTGCACTGGACACACGGCGTAAAGAAATAGCCGATGGTCTAGCTGCGGCTGAGCGGGGCGTCAATGAGCAGGCGCTGGCAGAAAAAAATGCGGCTGAGCATATCAAAAAAGCCAAAACGCAGGCAGCAGATATTGTTGCGCAGGCACAGAAACGGGCTGGTGAAATTGTTGAAGAAGCCAAAGGTAATGCAAAAACCGAAGCTCAGCGTATTGTTACCGGCGCCAGTGCTGAGATTGAGCAGGAAGCCAACCGGGCACGAGAGCAACTGCGTCAGGAAGTCGTCACCTTAGCCATTGCCGGTGCCGAAAAAGTGCTTAAACGTGAAGTCGATAAAACCGCTCACAGCAGTGCTTTAGATGAACTGGCGGCACAGCTTTGATTAACCTTATTCAGATTAACAAAGGTAGATACCACAATGGCTGATTTCTCGACCACAGCTCGCCCCTACGCACATGCTATTTATGAGCTGGCGGCACAGCAGGCTAAGTCAGATTCAACCAGCCTGCAAAGTTGGGCAGATGCGCTGGCAAATCTAGCTACCGTGGTGAGTAACGCACAGGTAAAAGCCGTACTGGATAACCCGGATATTGGTCAGCAACGCAAAGCACAATGTGTGGTGCAGATACTGGGTGATAATTTAACGCAACCACAGCAAAATCTGGTGAGACTGATGGCTGAAAATGCCCGTTTAAAAATCATCCCTGTGGTGGCCGAACAGTATGCAAAGATACAGGCACAGGCAGAAAATAAAATTGAAGCTGAAGTGATCTCTGCTTTTGATTTAACTGCAGAACAATGCAGCGACCTAACCCATACCTTAAAAAACAAACTTGGTTGTGATATTACCCTGTCAACATCGGTTGATAAAAGCCTGATTGGCGGGGTTGTTATCAAGGCCGGGGATACAATTATCGATGCGTCGATGAAATCTCAGCTTGAAACGCTGGCATTGTCATTAGGACGTTAAGAGGCACACATGCAACTCAACCCATCAGAAATCAGTGAACTGATTAAATCAAGAATTGAAAACTTTGAAACCAACGTTGAAGCCCGTACTGAAGGTACCGTAGTTAGCTTATCCGATGGTATTCTTCGTGTTCATGGACTCGCCGATGCCATGCAGGGGGAGATGATCGAACTGCCCGGAAATACCTATGCAGTGGCGCTTAACCTTGAGCGAGACTCAGTAGGTGCGGTGATACTTGGTTCATACGGTCATCTCAGCGAAGGTGATACGGCTAAATGTACCGGGCGTATTCTGGAAGTTCCCATTGGCGAAGCCCTGCTTGGTCGAGTGGTCGATGCGCTGGGAAACCCGATTGATGGCAAGGGCCCGATTGATGCAGTACAAAATGCGCCGATTGAAAAGATTGCCCCGGGCGTTATCGAACGCAAGTCGGTTGACCAGCCAGTACAGACAGGATTAAAAGCCATTGATGCGATGGTGCCGATTGGTCGAGGTCAGCGTGAACTGATTATTGGTGATCGTCAAACCGGTAAAACAGCAGTAGCTATTGATGCCATTATCAACCAGACTGGTACCGGGGTGAAATGTATTTATGTTGCTGTCGGACAGAAAGCCTCAACGGTGGCTAATATCGTACGCAAACTGGAAGAACATGGCGCTATGGCACACACCATTATTGTTGCCGCCACGGCAGCTGAATCAGCGGCGATGCAGTATATTGCCCCTTATGCCGGGTGCACCATGGGTGAGTTTTTTCGTGACCGGGGTGAGGATGCTTTAATCGTTTATGATGATTTAACCAAACAGGCCTGGGCTTATCGTCAGGTATCGTTGTTATTACGCCGCCCTCCAGGTCGTGAAGCCTATCCGGGTGATGTGTTTTATCTGCATTCACGTCTCCTGGAACGCGCTTCGCGAGTGAATGCCGACTATGTTGAAAAATGTACCCATGGTGACGTAAAAGGGAAAACCGGTTCTTTAACCGCCCTGCCCATTATTGAAACGCAGGATGGTGACGTATCGGCCTTTGTGCCAACCAATGTTATTTCCATTACCGATGGCCAGATATTCCTTGAGTCCGACCTGTTTAATGCTGGTATCCGGCCAGCCATTAATGCCGGTTTGTCTGTATCACGTGTAGGTGGTGCCGCACAGACTGCTATCATTAAAAAACTGGGTGGTGGGGTCCGTCTGGCATTAGCCCAGTATCGTGAACTGGCTGCATTCGCCCAGTTCGCTTCCGACCTGGACGATGCTACGCGGGCACAGTTAGAATTAGGTGAGCGGGTAACTGAATTAATGAAGCAGGCACAGTATTCACCATTATCCATTGCTGAAATGGCTTTTTCACTGTTCGCCGCAAATGAAGGTTTCCTCAACGATGTTGAAGTGAAAAAAGTTGTTGCCTTTGAAGAGGCGATGCTGGCACACATGAAGAGTAATCACGCTGATCTTATCGAGCAAATCAATGCATCTGGCGATTATAATGCAGATATTGCTGCACAAATGAAATCGGCGCTGGAAAGCTTCAAGGCTAATGGTGTGTATTAATAACTAATGATCACAATCACCTTAATATATACAACTGGGATAAAATAAAGGTAAATCATGGCAGGCGCAAAAGAAATACGCAGTAAGATCAAAAGTGTTCAGAATACACAGAAGATCACCAAAGCTATGGAAATGGTTGCCGCCAGTAAAATGCGTCGTGCCCAGGATCGGATGCGGGCATCGCGCCCTTATGCAGAAAAAATGCGCAGTGTATTAAGCCATCTGGCCCAGGCACATTGTGAATATAAACACCCTTACCTGCAGCATCGTGATGAAGTAAAACGGGTAGGCTATATTATTATTTCGACTGACAGGGGTTTATGTGGGGGCTTGAATACCAATTTATTTAAAGCCGCAGTCAGTGAGATGGCTGACTGGCACGATAAAAAAGTTGACATTGATTTATGTGTTATCGGGCGCAAAGCGGCCGGTTTTTTTGCCCGCTTTGATGGCAATATTATTGCCCAGACGACCAGCCTGGGTGATCAGCCGGCACATGAAGAATTAATCGGTACGGTAAAAGTGATGCTGGATGCTTACGATAACGCTACCATCGATCGTTTGTTTCTGGTCAATAATAACTTTATTAATACCATGACACAAACCCCTGACATAATGCAGCTTTTACCTGCCACTGGTCATGCCGATACTGAACTGGATCATCACTGGGATTATATCTACGAGCCAGATGCCAAACAGATTATCGATGCCTTAATGATGCGCTTTATTGAATCACAGGTTTATCAGGGTGTGGTAGAAAATATTGCCTGTGAAATGGCTGCGAGGATGATTGCGATGAAAAGTGCAACCGATAATGCCGCAGATATTATTAAAGAATTACAAACGGTTTATAACAAGGCGCGGCAAGGTGCAATTACTCAGGAAATTTCTGAAATTGTATCCGGTGCGGCAGCGGTCTAGACCAGTAAAGACAGGCTGAAACAAAGATAAACGAAACGACTCAACGAGTAGTCAAATGTAACAGTAACTGCTCAGATTAGTACTGAGGCGTTACAGATAAACAACTAAATTTTTAAGTATGATGAGGAAAAAATCATGAGTACCGGAAACGTAGTAGAGGTCATCGGCGCGGTCATCGACGTCGAATTTCCACGGGACTCCATTCCTAAAATTTATGATGCGCTAAAACTGACCGAAACCGGCCTGACCATGGAAGTTCAGGGGCAACTGGGTGATGGTGTCATACGCGCGATTGCGATGGGTGCAACAGACGGTCTGCGTCGTGGTATGGAAGTGACCAACACGGGTGATGCCATTCGGGTACCGGTTGGCCAGAAGACGCTTGGTCGTATTATGAATGTGCTTGGTGAACCGATTGATAATAAAGGTGAAATTGGCCATGAAGAAACAGCGCCAATTCATCGTAAACCCCCTACATTTGAAGAGCAGGCATCGACGACAGAAATTCTGGAAACCGGGATTAAAGTGATCGACCTGGTTATGCCCATCGTCAAAGGAGGCAAAATTGGTCTGTTTGGTGGTGCCGGTGTGGGTAAAACTGTTACTCTGATGGAGTTGATTCGTAATATTGCAGTTGAGCATTCCGGTTTCTCGGTGTTTGCCGGTGTTGGTGAACGCACCCGTGAAGGGAATGATTTCTACTACGAAATGCAGGAAGGCGGTGTACTGGATAAAGTGTCGCTGGTGTACGGACAGATGAATGAACCACCGGGTAACCGGCTGCGTGTAGCCTTAACAGGGCTGACGATTGCAGAACATTTTCGCGATGAAGGTCGTGACGTGTTGATGTTTGTTGATAACATCTATCGTTATACGCTGGCGGGTACTGAGGTTTCGGCACTGTTAGGACGGATGCCGTCAGCAGTAGGTTACCAACCGACGCTGGCAGAAGAAATGGGGGTATTACAGGAGCGTATTACCTCAACAAAAACCGGTTCGATTACCTCATTTCAGGCCGTTTATGTCCCTGCAGATGATTTAACCGACCCTTCCCCGGCAACCACCTTTGCTCACCTTGATGCAACGCTGGTTTTGTCACGTCAGATTGCAGAATTAGGCATCTATCCGGCGGTTGACCCGCTCGATTCAACCTCACGGATCCTCGACCCGCATGTCATTGGTGCCGAACATTATGAAATTGCCCGTGAAGTACAGGGTACCCTGCAACGCTATAAAGAATTAAAAGATATTATTGCCATCCTGGGCATGGATGAATTATCCGATGAAGATAAACAGGTTGTTGCCAGGGCACGCAAGATTCAGCGTTTTCTATCGCAACCCTTTTTCGTGGCAGAAGTGTTTACTGGCTCGCCAGGAAAGTATGTTAATCTGAAAGACAACCTGGCAGCGTTTAAGGCAATACTGGAAGGCAAGTATGATGACCTGCCCGAACAGGCCTTTTATATGGTCGGTGGTATTGAAGAAGTGGTCGAAAAAGCTGCTTCCATGTAATTGACTGTATTATTTTATCAATCAGTATGTTTAACACTTAGCCGCCAGCATTAGTCAGCCATGAAAACTTTTACAGCAATGGCTATTTAGCGATAGAAGAAACAGAGATAAATCTATGTCAATGACGATGCATGTCAATATTGTAAGTGCAGAGAAGGAAATTTACTCGGGCACAGTTACTCAGGTATTTGCTCCTGCAGAAAGGGGTGAGGTTGGTGTTATGCCGCGACATGCCCCCATGTTATCGACGTTAAAAGCAGGGGTTGTCAGGGTAGTGTCGCAGCAAGGTGAAGAACAGACCTTCTTTGTCAGCGGCGGCATTCTCGAAATTCAACCACACATCGTCACCATTCTCTCTGACACCGCCATGCGTGCTGCCGATATAGATGAAGCCGAGGCACTGCAGGCAAAAGCCAGAGCCGAAGCGGCAATGACTGATAAGACCTCGACCATGGATTATGCCAAAGCCAAAGCCGAACTGCTTGAAGCAGTAGCACAAATTGAGACACTGAAAAAACTGCGGAAAAAGAAATAAACCCCTCACGAAACCAGTGGATGCAATGACAACGTTTATATTTTTAAAAGCCGCTGTTATTTTTACAGTAACGATTTTCAATCGTTCTTTATCAACCTGTGCACTTCCAGCGCATAGTCGTTAAGTTGCTTTTTTAAAACCTGTACTAACGATAATAAATGAAAAGGCAAGCACTTACTGACTCGTTACTGATTATTAACAAACCATTATGAATTTATCTGTCATTATCCTGGCTGCGGGTGCCGGTACCCGTATGCGTTCAGCAAAACCGAAAGTGCTGCATGAAATTGCTGGCAAGCCTCTGGTTGAACATGTTTATGAACGCAGCCTCGATTTAGCAGCTGAATCTGTACATATTGTTTATGGCCATGGTGGTGAACGGTTACGCGAGAAATGCCATCACTTCAACCGGGCAATCTGGTCAGAACAGGCACAACAACTTGGCACTGCACATGCCGTACAGCAAGCAAGTACGAACATAGCGGAAAACAATATTGTACTGGTATTATATGGTGATGTGCCATTAATAAAAACCCAAACCCTGAAAAAATTAGTCACTACAGTCAGCGATAATAACATCGCTCTGTTGACGGTTAAGCTTGATAATCCTGATGGTTATGGACGTATTGTGCGTGAGGCGAAAAAAGTGGTGGCAATAGTCGAACAGAAAGATGCCACTCACGATCAGCTGACTATCAACGAAGTCAATACCGGTATCCTGGCATTACGTGCTGGTTATTTAAATACCTGCCTGAAAAAAATTGATAATAATAATGCACAGGGAGAATATTATTTAACCGATATCATTGCACTGGCAGTGGCCGATGGTCATGAAATTGTCACCACTGAGGCTGTAAACAGCTATGAAGTAGAAGGCGTGAACGACAGAAAACAACTGGCTCGGCTGGAACGTATTTATCAGGAAGAGCAGGCTGAACGAATTATGGCTGCGGGTGTCACCCTGGCTGATCCATCGCGCATTGATGTTCGTGGTAAGCTGGTTATTGGTGAGGACGCATTTATTGATGTTAACTGCGTATTTGAAGGTACGGTGGCAATAGGCAACAATGTTAAAATCGGGCCAGGCTGTGTGATTAGAAGCAGCACTATTGAAGCGGGTTGTATTATTAAACCCTACAGTGTTATAGACGATGCGAAAATAGCCAGTAATGTTGAGGTTGGTCCGTTTGCCCGTCTGCGTCCGGGCGCTGATTTAAAACACAATAGCCGGGTAGGCAATTTTGTGGAGATAAAAAAATCAGTATTAGGTGAAAACAGCAAGGCCAGCCATCTGACTTATCTGGGTGATACCGAGGTTGGTAGTAATGTGAATATTGGTGCGGGTACTATTACCTGTAATTATGATGGTGCGAATAAATTTAAAACCATTATTGAAGATGGCGCCTTTATCGGTTCGGATACCCAGTTAGTCGCTCCGGTAAGAGTGGGTAAAAATGCGACCATTGGTGCCGGTTCAACCATTACCCGCGATACCGAGGCTGATACCTTAACCCTCAGCCGCGTTAACCAGAAAACTGTTACCGGCTGGCAACGTCCGACAAAAAAAAGCTAAAATTTTAATATTGCGTGTACCGTTGTAAAGCATTCCCATTTTGCCAAACCTCTAAAATGTGTTATTTTTCAGCCAGAATGACAAGAATTAACAGAAAATATGGAAAAGATTGAATTATTTTATGCACCATAGTTGTGCAATAAGAGCGTAGTTAATTGATTTATATGGGTTTGATGCTTTAAACCCTGATTGCTGATTCTGCTTATAAATTGGATAAATTATGCGTAGCTCATTAAAATTAGCCTCCTATGACAGTAGCTGTCGCAAAGCGAGGCAAAGACATTGGCAAGCGTAATGAATCCAGTAGAAAAATATACATTTCCAGAACGTCGCTCAGTAGATAAACGCCAGGTTGTATTACAGAATATCTGTTTACAGCTAGCCTCGATGGGACATAAATGTCAGCTCAGTATGAAGCATGGCTATCTCACCGTTGCTGACAGCCTGTTAAAGAACTATTCAGCGCGGCGCCAGCTACTGGCAGAATATCGCAGCCCGGTCGATCAGCGCATACAGGATTTTCTGAATGATTATCTGCGGCGTAATGGTATTGAACAGGCCATAAAATTACCTGGCGAAACATTTAGTCTTAATGAGGCTGGACTGGCTCGTGAACTTTCTTTGCCCTATCAGGGTAATCATTATAAATCTGAACTGGTAGAGTCTTACCGGCTGATACAGGGAGTATTGCATAATCCGAAAAATGATCGTCGCACCACCTCAGGCGTCTTTCATATTGTTGAGGGCGGGTTGCCAATACCGGCCGATAAAAAAGCGGTACCGGTTGATGTTTATGCCAACCTGCTTCAGGTTGCTTTAGACCCACCTACCGAATTAATGAGTCTGCCAATAACCAGTGAACTGGAAAAACCGGTAGACATGTGGGTGTCTTTGTTGTTACGTCCCATTGTACGGCCTGAAATCGAAGCAGTTCTACCGGAAAAAAGTCTGGAAGTACGAATGTTTGCTCCTGGCGGACTGGTATCGAACCTGGATTTTGCAGAATCTATTTTTGGTAATGGTGGTGATCCCTTCCTAAGCGAAAATGATGCCGCGCTTGATATCGATCACTGGACCGGGCATAGTGGTTGCATTATTCTGGCACCACACTTAACCCTGCTAACAAAAAAAGCGCTGGGCCTGCCTCACCATGATGATGCCAGCGAACGCCAGCGTAGCGAAGGTATGTGCTGGCAACAGGAGGATGAACTGTATAACGATGGCCTGGCATTTAAGATTGTGTGCAGGGATATGAACGGTGTTATTGTTACCATTATTGCCGATAACTATTTTGGCTATACAAAAAAGGAAATTAAATCCCAGATCAGTTATTCAGCTAACCTGTTTGGTGGCGTTGAGGAAGAGCATGCTGGCGGTGCAATTGCCTTCCCACGTTTTAATCTGGGTATTTATTATAAGCCTAAAATTGAAGATGAGATGAGTGATCATACTTTCAAGCGTTTATGTAAACAGCTTGAAGGCGGCATAGAAATAAAACCCGAGGGTTATGCGGTTGACCGTCGCTATCCCGATATTATCTATATTCCCGAAGATGCGCATATTGATATGCAGCAACAAACGGTTAGCTGGAGACATAAAGGTGAAAAAGCCGTCATCAAACTGATGGTCAAACACACCTATATTTACCCTAGTGGTTTTAAAGTGAATATGCTGAAACACCCACAGGCACCAAGCTGGCGGCTGATTGGTATTCTTGGTGAAGGCACACATTGCCATAAACCCAGCACAGTTTCTGGCGGGGGTAAATCAGAAATTTCAAAATCCATTCAGGATTCCATGATTTCTGGCCCGATCTATGTGGGCGATTTTGAAAAAAACCTGAATCAGGTTGAAGCCATTTTTAATTATGATTATTCGAATCGACGGCGGATAAAATCCACCAATGACAACCGTGGAGTACTGGATAATAACCGCAGCCTGGGTTCAGTTATACGTCTGTTGACACCTTCTGCCGAAACCTATACCGATGAATATAACCAATGGCTGGAGCAAATCCCGCAACATATTCTTGCGCTGGTGTACTTAATTAAACGCTTTTACAAACCTTCATGGGGGAAAAACTGGCGCAGGTATTTTTCGGTGGATGAAGTTAATGGCCACCCCGGGCACGAACTTAAATATTGTGGCCGTAAACTGGTAACCAGTTATCTGCGTGTTGGTATTCGCGATGACGGTACCTGGCGGATCTATAAATTAAGGCAGGACTTTGTTGCCGCAACCAAAATTCAGACCGAGGACGACATTACTGCATCCACGGTTATTCCAGTGAACTATGTGAAGGGGAAATTAAACAACCATTACTTCAATCCCAGTGTAAAAATAGTCAAGAATTGCGAAAAACGGCTATTTCAGCGACCGGATGAAGCTATTAATCGTGGTCTGGACACACAAACAGAACACGACCTTGCTGAAGACAATAATTTTATCTCCAACTTTGAACCCTTTACCCCTGAAGATGCCCGTGATTTAATTGATGATGCCATTAATTTTCAGAATTATTCAGCACCGATGCAGGCTTTAATTTGCCGTGCAGCGGAGAGTGACAGTGATACTTATTTTGTATCCTCTGCCCATCCCCGTATGGTAGATGGTAAACCCAGTAAGAATGTACGCTATTTACAGAAACGCCCGGATCTGGTTGACCCCAAAAGTGAATATCTGGCAAAAATAGGGGCTCGACTATCGCGGGGTCTGTCATTGAATGACCCGGTTTATTTTCCAGTTAACGCAGTGTTACAGGGACGACGTAATAACCCGGGAGATAAGGCCGCCGGGATTCGACCACTGGCCGTTTATAATCCGATACATTATCAGGAATTGCCGGAATTATTCATGGACTTAATCTGTAGTTTAACCGGCAAGTCACCATCGACAACGGGTGCCGGCTCTGAAGGCGCTTTAACCAAAGGCCCGTTTAATGCCCTGTCTACAACTGCCGATTTAAACAATGCGCTGGTGTCATTTATTTTATGTGGTTACGATGGCTTTTCTTCAGCGGCAGGCTATATCGGTTCACGGCGCCGGGTTGACCACGATATTAGCATGTTAATTCCCGAAATATGGTGCCGTCTGCCTGTTGAACAGCGAGATCCAGCGTTTCTTATTAAACATGGGCATCTGGAAAAAATGGAAGATTTTGAACATCAGGGCAAAACGGTCTATGCCAGCCGCCTGGGTTATCGAATCACCGAAAAATTTGTCCATGCTTTTTTTGGTAAGGTTTTTGATAGCCCTACCATTGTGTTTGATGAGGAAATGTTACGCCCGGAAATCCAGGATATGGATGCTTTTATTGATGGCATTAATAATATCAGCGAGGCTCAGCAAAAAGTTGCCTGCCGTTATATCAATGATGGCTCCATCAATGATGCCTGCCCGCCATTAAAAGCACTATTATATATTATGGCAGAAGGAAACTATCAGGGAAAAACTATAGATAACCCGGCCATTCGATCCCTGTTCACGCGTGATTACCTGTTAGCCAGTGACTGGTACATAGAGCGCCTGCAGATTAAACGTCAACGTGATGCTGCGCTGTGGAAAATGAATCGTGACTATATTGAACGTAAAATGGATGAAATTAGTGAATCTGAAACGGAATTATGGGCAGATCTACAGGGCCGTATTGAAAATGCTGAACAGATGTTAGCCTGGGTAAACAGTGACAGTTATCTGGAGCGACTGCATGGTACGCTGGGTGCTGACTGGATTCATCGTGAGGATGGATTTTAAAATTATGATATGAGTATATTTAACTGGCTTAAGCAACAGCTGTTAAAAAAAACATCACATCGTTATACCCTTCCAGAACCACTATGGCAGCAGGCACTGAATAAGGCAGTGTTGCTACAGACATTAACGGATGATGAGCAGTTACGCCTGTCACATCTATGTGCACACTTTATCAGCAAAAAGAAATTTACCGGCGTTGACGGGCTGCATGTTAGCGATGAAATGAAAGTGCTGATTGCCGCCCAGGCCTGTCTATTAATACTTGAGCTGGATTTTTCTTATTTCGATGGCTGGGTGGAAGTTGTGGTTTATCCGGCGGCTTTTTATGTAGAGCATGATGTTAGAGACGCAGCAGGCGTGGTCAGCAGGCAGGTACAGTTATTAAGCGGTGAGGCATGGTCACGTGGCCAGGTGATTCTGTCATGGCAGGACGTATTACATGATACGCTTGAACTCCATGTCGGCCATCAACTGGTATTGCACGAATTTGCTCATAAGCTGGATGCACGTTCCGGCGATACTAATGGTATGCCTCCATTGCATAAAGACATGAGCAGAGAGCAATGGGCACAGGTATTAAGCCATGCTTACAATCATCTGCTTAAACAGCTTGAGCACCATCATCACGGTTATATTAATGCCTATGCGGCAACCAATCCGGCTGAATATTTTGCAGTGTTAACCGAATATTTCTTTACTGCCCCGGCGATTTTAAAACACCACTGTGAACATGTTTATCACCAGCTGGTAAAATTTTACCGACAGAACCCCCAGCACAGAGCGTTACCGCATCTGGATAACACCCAGTCATCCCTGAAAAAACATCCATGAAATAGCCGGGTTAAGCTGCACTACCAAATGATTTATCAATAGCACCTGCAGGTACATTCAAACCGGCAAGCTTACAACCTTGAGCCACCGGGCCACCAGGTATTATTTGATACAGGTATTTCATTCCACCCAGATGATGAAATTTTTCATCCAGTGCATCCTTAATCTGGCGCAAGTGCGGGAATTCCACTTTTTTATAATATTCCTGTAGTGCCTGGATTAAAGCAAGATGATGATCTGTTAATTCAATGCCTAGTTCAGTAGCAACGAGTTTTGCATCATCAGGACTCCAGTCTGTCGGTGCATTGGGATACGATTGCATTTTCATATTCATCTTTGATTACTCCTCTCATTAATAAACAAAGTTTGTAAGAAAAAATATTATTGATTCATGCCTCTTACTAAGGTTGTGATATGCTCTGTATATATTAGTTCCCCTGATAGCATTAAATTCAATAGGCCATAGAAAACATATACCACAAGATATTGATTTTTATACCAGAAGCCTGTCCGAGATGCATTGGCGTTGTAAGCAAGGGTTATATAAATTTATTAACATTAATGTCTATTAACACTAAATATTAACAATAAAATTAACAGAAAAATTAATAATAACAAAGATACACAGGCAGGCAGGAATGACAAATAACAGCAGGGGCAATAAAAGTAGAAAAAACCCGGCTTTACACTGGCGAAGAACAAAAATACTAGCCACTCTGGGCCCCGCATCTGATACAGATAAAATGATTCATGCATTAATACAGGCAGGAGTTAATGTGTTTCGCCTGAATATGTCGCATGGTGACCATGCTTCCCATCAGCAGTTATTTATGCGTATCCGAGAACTTGCCAGACAACAGAATGCACAGGTTGCCATACTGGTAGATCTGTGTGGGCCTAAAATACGTGTGGGTCGATTTGTACACGGTGAGCTTACATTAAAACAACATTCATCTGTTGTTATTCGCTGTAGTAACCGCCCCGGTGAGAATAATATTATTCCATCACAGTATAAAAATTTATATAAAGATGTGAAACCGGATGAGCGCATTCTGCTTGATGACGGTAATATTGAATTAAAGGTGGTAGCAGTAAAAGATAAAGATGTGATATGCAGGGTTATTTATGGTGGGCAGTTAAAAGACCATAAAGGCATAAACCTGCCCGATTCCAGAGTCTCTGTTTCCAGTTTTACCCCTGGGGATAAACGTGATGCGAAGCTGGCGATAAAACTGGGTGCCGACTTTGTTGCATTAAGTTTTGTGCGGACTGAAAAAGATGTGCTGACATTAAAAAATTATATGAAACGTAATGGTGCCAGCATTCCAGTTATCGCAAAAATTGAAAAACCTGAAGCCGTTGACAATATCGAGGCAATCATAAAAGTTTCCTACGGTATTATGATTGCTCGTGGTGATCTGGGTATTGAATTACCAGCAGAAAAAGTTCCACTAATACAGAATAAATTAATTGCGCTAGCACGTATCCGGCATCGTCCGGTAATTGTCGCCACTCAGATGATGGAGTCGATGATAAGTCATGCCCGACCGACACGGGCAGAAGTCAATGATGTCGCTAATGCGGCACTATCGGGGGCAGATGCAGTGATGTTGTCGGCAGAAACCGCCGTGGGGAAATACCCTGTCAGGACAGTAAAAACCATGGATACTATATTGCGTGAAGTTGAAATTAACCAATGGTTAAATAATCGGTTTGAAGACGATGTAAAAGATAATCTTAGTTATGAAAAGCAGACAGCAAGCCAGCCCTCCACACGAAAAGCGATTGCTCATGCTGCCTGTATGTTAGCTGATGAACTAAAGCTGGAGGGAATTCTAGTGCCAACCAGATCCGGGATGACGGCGAATATTATTTCATCTGTTCGCCCATTAGCACCTTTGCTTGGCCTGTCATCAAGCCTGCAAACCTGTCGAAAACTGGCCTTGCACTGGGGTGTCGTACCACTTAGTATTAATGAAGTTGAGGCAAGAGACTGGCAGATTATGGTGAATACGGTATGTAAACAGTGTAAGCTGGCAAAAGCTGGCAGCCAGGTTTTACTGGTATCAGGTATTAATGATGACCCGGTTAAAAACAGGCCGGTATTAAAGATTATGACGGTATAATGATGCATTCACAACGACAGTTAAGCCGAATATTTTTCCTGTGTGGCAGATGGTTTGCTATCACTTTATTTTCTGGCGTATTCTTCTCTATCACCTTGTTTTCCATTCGTGGTTTTGCAAACACGGTAAAAATACATAAAAACCCCGCCACGGGATTATTAACCTGGGCGGTTGAAGATAAGGGCTTCAGCCTTGAGCTTATTCAGCTTAACCCCGACTTTGTCCGCGCTGTTTATGAAAAACATGGCCTACCACAGGCAGAGGTTGAACGCATTGCGGGTTATTGTGTTTTTGGCTCTATCTTAAGAAATACCTCAGCAAAATATACCATGTATTATCGGGTGGCAAACTGGCGTTATCGAACTAAAAAGGGCAATGAATATCCGGTGAAAACGAAAACCCAGTGGTTGCACGAATGGAAAAAAGTCGGCGTGCCGTTTTCATGGACATTACTACCCGATGCGGGTGATTTTAATGTCGGGGACTGGCAACAGGGGTTTACTACGATAAAATTACCCAGAAATACGCGGTTTGATTTTATCTATAAATGGCAGATGGACGGTAAGCATTATCGCGGTACTATAAAAAACATGCGCTGCGCACCAGCGCGGCTGATGGGGGATAAAAAATAATGATAAAACAGTGGGTAAAATTGAAAAGCCTGGCAACGACGGCTCTTATTTTGACTAGTTTTTCCTTACATGCCAGCTGGTTGCAGCCACCTTTAAGCCATACGCTGACAGCGGTTAAAACACCCTTTATGGCAAAAGATTTTTCGCTACCAGATGTAGATGAAGAAATGGTTAAGTTTTCTGCTTACCGGGGAAAAGTTATTTTAATCAATTTCTGGGCGACCTGGTGCCCACCCTGTGTGCGTGAAATGCCTTCAATGGAACGTTTATACCGGCAATTAAAAAAAGATAAGTTTGTGGTAATAGCGATTGATCAGATGGAAGATGAGGATCAGGTATTTGCTTTTACCGGCCAGCTATCTATTGAGCCAACCTTTACCCTGTTGCTGGATAAAAACAGTAAAGTAGCAAACAGTTACGGGGTCAAAGGTTTACCCACAACCTTTATTATTGATAAAAAAGGCAGGGTACGTTACCGGGCCATTGGCGGGCGCGAACTTGACCATGCTCAGATAAAAAAAATCATTAAGCAGTTAATTGCAGAATAAATATTTTTTGGTTTTGTTTAGAGCCTCTTTAGCCTGTACTGGGCAGATCAATACCCGCAAAGGCATCATCGGCAAAGTCATCTTCTGTATCTGCATCGTCTTCCGATAATTCCACCTGCTCAAGTAAATTAATAGCAATGGCAATAAAATCACTGTCTGTAATAATACCTACCAGCTGGTGGTCAGACATGACAGGTAAACAGCCATATTTATGTTCCTGAAGATACAGTGCTGCCTGTCGTAATGAGTTTGCTGGATGCACGACTTTAACATTTCTAATCATAATATCACCAAGATGGATATTATTCGCAGAACCATCAGTATCTGCAAGATGAGATAAGTCAGGTTCGCTGGCAGCCAGTACATCACGTTGTGTTACTAGCCCGAGCAGGTGGTTCTGCTTATCGGTAATCGGAATATGGCGAATATGTTTTGTTGTCATAATTGCCCGTGCGGCTTCCATCGAGTCAGCTTCACGCATAGTGTAAGGATCTGCTGTCATAAATTCTTCTATAGTAATCATTTTTTCTTTGTCCTGCCTGTTATGTTACATGCGACTATATTTACAGATATTGAGAAAAAGAATATTGATTAAAGTCAATCAGCCAGAAAAAATGTTTACCACCTGAGCTATTGCACCGGTAACACATAGAAATAGACGGCAATAAAATGGCAGCAGCTGCCCAACAACACAAACAGGTGAAAAATAGCATGGTTAAAGCTAATCTTTTTAATACTGTATAAAATGGCACCCAATGTGTAAGCCAGGCCGCCTGCAACCAGCCAGAACAAGCCCTCAGCAGGCAGCCTGTGAATTAACGGATTTATCGCAAAGATAATTATCCAGCCCATAAAAACATACATTAGTGTGGACAGTAAATCATATTTTCCGGTAAAAAATAACTTTAATATAATGCCAGTCAGTGCCAGCCCCCAGCTAAATCCAAACAGCACCCAACCACTTACCCCATTTAAAGTTACCAAAGTAAACGGGGTATAAGTGCCTGCAATCAGGACATAGATCATGGCATGGTCAAGCACCTGCAAGCGGCGCCGCAGGACAGGTTCCTTTGCGACATGATAGAGGGTTGAAGCAGCATAGAGAAGAATTAAACTGCTGCCAAAAATACTGAAACTGACGATATGCCACGCATTGCCATACAGGCTGGCGCGTACCACCAATAACACTAAAGCTACAATACTTAAAATAAAGCCGATAGCATGGGAAAGAATATTCATTCTTTCTTCAATCGAAGAGTACAACTCAATCTCGTATTTTTGTTGCATATTGCCTCAAAAAAGATTTATTATACAATTTGCGTGAAAATTTCATAGAGATATGTGGACGTGACAGGCACGATCAGTTATTGATCTGTTTTTTGATCTGCATCAAGATAAATATAACTTGATATAGATAACATATAGATTATAAAATTTTATTCAAGGGGATTATATTCAAGCTTGAATATTATGTTAAAGGCAATTTTTTATTTAAAGCAGGTAAATACGATGGAAGTTTTTAAAAATTTGTTTTCTGACTATACCGGGCTGTTAACCATTGGCGTGATTGTATTTATGCTGGTGATGATGGCCTTTCTAGCGGTAATGTTTATCAAAAAAATGAACAACCGGGAATAAGTGGCAATTCTGGGCAAAGTGCTAATAATATATTTGTGAGTGCTGCTGAAAGCTGTACCAGCTGATTGTGCCGCCGTGAAGCAGCTCAAATAATATAAAGCCGACAATGCCAATGATTGCCATCATGATGGCACCAAACAGTGCGCTGCCAAAACCACGCACTTCAAAATCGGGCACAATAGCGGCCGCCAGCATTATCATTAAAGCATTGATAACCAGTGCAAACAGGCCAAAAGTTAATATTGATAATGGTGCGGTCAATAACCACAGCACCGGTCGGATAAAGGCATTGATAAGGCCCAGCACAATGGCTGCAACCAGCAATGTCGAGGTAGATTTTATATTTATCCCCGGCACAATAAGTGCGGTTAGTCCAAGGCCGACAGCGGTAATTAACCAGATTGTAAGGATGCTGCTTAACATGGGTTAGATACTCTTTATTTGTGTGAAAAAGGATCAGCGGTTTTGTCTACGGAAAACGCAGCTTTTTTACGCTGTGGTTGAATATCCGGGTTTGCTGACGTGGTAATGTCTGGTTTTTTAGAGGAAAAACAGCATCTGGTAATTTCTTCTATGGCAGTGTTTTCACCAACTTTCTGTAAATTAAAAGTTCTGCGATAAGGCTGATAATTGCCACCTGCTGCCAGATTTAACGTGGTGACAATACGCAAAAAATAGGTTTTTCCTGCCTGCATATCCAGTCTGGAAACATGGTTTCCTGTAAATTTTACTGCCGTCTGTAATGTTATCTGATGCTGGCCAGTCGGTAACTGGAGATATTTTAACTGCCCCGAATTTACTTCAAAATGATTTTTCCTGTCAACATTAATCTGCGTGGAATACAGGCCGTTTGCCATGGCGGGTGGGCGGTAAATATACAAACCAGCCTGATTTTTGTCAGAGACAGGTTCTATTTTAAATATCCGTTCACTGGTTTGAGTTTTACTGATAACATTGCAGCCAGTAAGAAAAATACATAGCAGAATAGACCGCATGATTAGTGGATTTATAGAGGGTATATACTGCATGAAATAGTCAGTTTAAATAAATTTTGTTTAAAAAATAAGAGAGTGGCTACCATAACATTATTATTACCGGTACATCAATATTCCAGTAACTCACGAACTCGGGTAAGTAGCCTCTGTGATGTGTAAGGTTTGTCGATGATGTGTTTTTGCAAAGTCTTATCAGCCGTCGGGTTATGGCGTTCATCAGCAAAACCGCTGACCAGCTGAATGCGTATCTGTGGATAAATGCGTTTAACTTCTGCGGCGAGTTGATAGCCATCCATTTGAGGCATAATAAGGTCAGTAATAATCAGGTCTACTTTTTCCTTTTCGAGAAGCTGCAATGCCTGTAAGCCATTATGAGCAGTAAAAACCCGATAACCATATTCGGTCAGAATATTGGCAGTGAGTGAAACAATCGCCTGCTCATCATCTACAACCAGTATGCTTTCTGTTCCATGCAGATCCTTTCCCAGGCCATCGATGTCATCTTCTGCCTTACTGATGGTTTGCTGGCTGCGTGGGAAATACAGGGCAAATTGTGTGCCCTGCCCCGGTTCAGAAAAAACCTGTATCTGCCCACCGCTACGCTGGATAAAACCATAAACCTGGCTTAAACCCAGACCCGAACCACGCTTACCTTTGGTGGTATAAAAAGGGTCAAAAATTTGTTCACGGGTTTTTTCATCCATCCCACAGCCGGTATCGGTAATGGTGAGCAGAACATAATCTCCCGGGTTCATATTATATTGCCTGGTATCTGCCACAGTAAGCGGCCGGTTGCAAGTGTGAATGGTAAGCTGTCCGTTACCTTCCATCGCATGCATGGCATTAATACATAAATTGAGAATGGCATCTTCAAAATCACTGTCATCAATACAAACGGCCCATAATTGTGGCGCAAGATTAAAATTTAGTTTAATCCTTGCAGTCAGTGTTTTTTCGAGAACCTGCTGTTGCTCCTGTATCAGCGTATTAAGATTGAACAGAGCTACCTGACCACCTTCCTGCCGGGTAAAAGACAGTAGTTTACGGGTTAGTTTTCCACCACGTTGGGCAGCGTGGTAAATCTGGTGTGCATAACGGGCAAGGATGGGCTGATCGTCGAGTTGCCTTTCCAGTAATTCAGCGTAACCCAGAACAATACCAAGCATATTATTGTAATCATGGGCAACGCCACCGGTGAGCTGGCCAAGAGCTTCCATTTTCTGGCTGCGACGCAAGGTTTCTTCCTGTTTTTTTCGTTCGGTAATGTCGGTGGCAATACAGCAGATGGCATAAATTTTATTATTAACATCCAGCAGTGGAAATTTAACAGAAAGAAAATCATGTAATTGATTATGGATTGCTATCTGCTCTTCCCTTTCCAGGGTATCACCACCAGTCAGTATCTGCTGTTCAAGCTGAGCCTGTTTTTGCGCAAAATCTGCCGGGAAAATATCAAAATCTGTTTTGCCGGGAAGGTCATCCTGTTGCTGAAATAACTGCTTGAAGGTCTGGTTGGCAAAAAGATAGTGGCCCTGAGTATCCTTGGCATAAATAACCGCAGGGGAATGATCCATAATAGCCTGTAAGTTACGCTTGCTGCGAGCGGTTGATTCGCGTAGCTGATATTGTTCAGTGACATTATTAAACACCAGCACCATACCAAGAATATCGCCATTTCGATCCCGGATGGGTGACGCGGAGTCAGCAATCTGGTATTCGGTTTTATCCCGGGCAATCAGGGTGGTATGGTTACTGAGGTAAATAACTTCACCTGTGGCCAGAACCTTATCCACCGGGTTATCGATGGGCAGTCGAGTACTGGCATCAATGATGCTAAAAATAGACTTTAATGGCTGGTCTCGGGTTTCCTCGGTTTGCCAGCCGGTTAACTGTTCAGCAACGCTATTCATGTACAGCAGGTTACCGTTCCTGTCGGTTACAATGACGGCATCAGCAATCGACTCCAGCGTTACCTGATGAAATTCCTTTTCCTTAAACAACTGATTATAACTACCCGACAGACGCTGCATCAGATCGCTGAAATTGCGTGCCAGCAGGCCGACTTCATCACTGCGCTCGAGTAATTGCGGGGAAAGCACAGGAAGATAATCCTCGGTCTGCCGCATAACCGATGCCAGTTTTTCAATCGGTGTCAGCGCACGGCGAAGGATAATGGCGGTGGCAATAGAGAGCAATATTAGAGTAATGAGCAAGCTGGCCATTAAACGCAGGGTTATAGGTGTGGAATAAATGATGGAAGAGTCGAGATAATAGGCAAGATGAGCATTGGCTACATGCCTGTTACCCAGATAGGCAGGGTAAACCACTTCCCGAACCGGGCGGCCACGGTAGTTGGCATTTCGTAGTAGCGGTTTTTTCAACTTACCCAGCGGGATCGTTCTGGTCGCTACCGCAGCGGGGTTGGTATCAGCAATAATCAACCCGTTGCTACGATTTATATAGGCATAAGCAAAACCATCATCCAGAACCGACACCTGTAGGAGCCGATCCAGCTGCTCATAATCTTTTGCTGCCAGTGCGTCGAGGCTGCTTTCAGCCAGATTTCTGGTGAGTGTCCGTGCCTGCTGTAAACGGAATGCTGCGGCTGTATTTTGTGCATCATCAATCAGTAAAAAAGCCATCACACTGGCGCTGATAATAAATAGCAATAATAGACTAAACAGTATCCGGTAAAAAAGTGCCGATTTCATGACTATATGTTTGGTCTATAATTGCCCGGTGGCAATCAGTTTTTTAATTATGCTATTCATTTTTTTACTATCATAGCGTACAAATGACTGAATTTTCATACTATGCATGTTAGCAAGTACCTGCCTGCCCGTCGGATTTTTCTCCATGATAAGCAACTGGTGCCGAAACTGTTTAATCTGCTGTGGCGGCAAATTGAGGCGTGCTGCAATAAGACTTTCAGGGTATTCAGGGCTATTACCAATGATTTTTAAATCGCCGGTTTTAATCTTCTGACTCATTAACTTGAAATTAACCCCGCACATGGTACCGGCATCATAGTCACCGAGTAATACGCCATGAATGGAATTAGTCAGGTTTCGGGTAAATTCAGGCTTAAAATCTCGATCGCTTTTCAACCCGGCAGCATACAGGTAGGCGCGTGGTGCCATATACCCACCTGCGCCCAGAGGGCTGACAAAAGCGATGGATTTTCCGTTCAGATCGCCAATGCTCTGTATATGACTGTTTTTGCGTACAAAGATTTCACTGTGGCTGGTAGTGTTACCCGCTATATTTCTTATTTGTGCAACGGCAAGTGCCTGATGCGTCTGTAACAGACGGTAAAACACGTATGAATTAATATAAAAAAAATCAACCTTACCCTGTAAAATGGCCTGCTTCATTTTGCTAAAACCATGGGGAACAACCAGCTCAACCGGTCGGCCAAGCTGTTTCTGCATATAATCAGCAAATGGTTGCCATTTGGCATACAGGCGTGCAGGTGGTGCGATGGATAATATGCCTAAGTGAATCACCTCAGGTTTTGCGGCCAGACTCGGTGGCAAGCTCAGGTAGCAGAAAAATAAAATCACCAGGCGGGGCAGTGCGGGAAAGTTTAAAACCTTACCTCGATGGTTAAATAAATGCATCATTTATTAACTACCTCTGATAGTGACTATTGAGAAGATAATAATAGTTCCAACTCAGTATGGGATACAGTGTTCAGGCAGGTAGATCTGTCGTACCTTCACACATATTTCATTTCTTTCTTACGGTACAGGGTTGAAACCGAGCCGACTATTTTAGGGTCGGGCTTGCAAGCAATTATCGGGTCTTTTTCCGGGTAGTCCATGCTGTATAAAAAATGGCGTATACAGTTGATGCGGGCACGTTTTTTATCATCGGATTTTACGACAGTCCAGGGGGCATCAGCCGTATCAGTATGAAAAAACATGGTCTTGCGGGCATCGGTATAATCATCCCACTTATCCAGCGACTGCAGGTCAATCGGGCTGAGTTTCCAGTGTTTTAGCGGGTCGTGACTGCGGGAATGGAAACGGCGTATCTGCTCATGGCGGCTCACTGAGAACCAGTATTTGCGTAATACCAGATTAGAGTTGACCAGCATTCTTTCCAGTTGTGGGGTGGTACGCAGAAATTCCAGATGCTCTTCAGGGGTGCAGAATCCCATCACTCTTTCAACGCCAGCACGGTTGTACCAGGAGCGGTCAAAAAACACCATTTCACCACGTGTGGGCAGGTGGTGTATATAACGTTGAAAATACCATTGCCCCAGTTCCCGGTTATTGGGTTTTTCCAGCGCAATAATGTGTGCGGCACGAGGGTTAAGGTGTTCCATAAAACGTTTAATCGTACCACCTTTGCCGGCCGCATCACGACCTTCAAAAATGCCAACTATCTTTATACCCTGTTCTTTAACCCAGTTCTGCAATTTCAGTAGTTCAGTCTGTAGCAACTGTTTTTCATGTTCGTATTCTTTCGTACCAATCTTTTTCGGGTAGGGATAATTACCCAGTTCGTAATTGATCTTTAATAAATCTTTACCGGAGATAATATCAGGTGAAGACAGAACTTTTTCAGGGTGAGTCAGATCTTCAAGTATCTGTTTCATTTCCTGTTTGTGCTTATCACTATGTGGCATAGGTTTCCGTGTATTATTTTGTAAGTTAAAGTAGTATAGTCAAAAAGAAAAAATAATTAATCATCCCTGAAAAAGCTTATCCAGTCTATTCAAATTTAAGGTGGTAACCCGCTTTAGCCAGGTAATCTATTTCCTTGTTTAAATCTGCAAGCGTCAGGCTATTGGCAGCCAGCCAGCCAACGGGGAACAACAGCTGAATCTGTTTCTTATTAACGCTAATCTCCGGGTCAGGCGTACTGTTATCGGTACGCCCACGGTGCATTAAAACGGCCAGACGCAATAAAATGCACAGGCGTTTTCCCGGTTTAACAAACGGTTGCATGAGTGGGTTAAACTCATCACTATGAAATTTGGCGCGATGGTTCTGTACCACGATCGCCAGCAGCGCCTGTTCCTGACGGGAAAAACCCTGCATATCCGCATTACCAAGAATATAGGCGCCATGTCGATGGTATTGTGAGTGAGAGACCAACAGGCCGATTTCATGCAGTTGAGCCGCCCATTTGATGACTTGTTCAAAGGGTTCATCATCAATTTTCCATGCTTCACTGGTCTGCTGGTAAAGCTTTTCAACAGTGTTGGCAACCCGTACCGACTGCTTTTCATCCACCCCCCAGCGTTTAATAAGTGATTCGACGGTGGCATCACGTACGTCCTGATGATTGATCCGACCGACCAGATCATAGAGCAGACCCTCACGCATACTTTGGTCAGAAACCTGCATGTGCTCAATGTTCAGGGTATTAAATACAGCCATTAATACAGATACCCCCCCGGCAATAACCGGACGGCGGCTTTCAGACAGACCTTTCAGCTCAAGCTTATCTTCATGCCCGGCTTTAATGAGGGCTTTTTGTAGTGGATGCAGAGCGTCGCGTTCAATACCGTTTTTACACCAGCCCTCGGCGTGTAATATATTACGAATCGCTCGAATAGTACCGGAACAGCCTATCGCTTCATTCCAGTTACCAGCCTGAAATTTTCCTGCCTGAGGTAGCAGGGTGAGTGCTGCATCAATTTGTGCCGCCTGAATGCGCGCTTTAGTAATCTGACCACCTGAAAAAAATTTTTTACTGGCACTGACACAACCGGTGTAAAGACTTTCACGGTGTAACGGATGCATGCCCTCACCGATAATGCACTCAGTGCTGCCTCCGCCAATATCAATCACCAGGCGTCTGCCCTGACCGGTAGCCAGGCCATGTGCCACACCCAGATATATCAGCCGTGCCTCTTCTCGTCCAGCAATGATTTCAACAGGATGTTGCAGAATTTTTTCAGCCTGACAAACAAACTCAGCGGCGTTACGTGCTACCCGTAAGGTATTGGTTCCAGCAATTCGTACCGCAGAATCGGGTAAATCACGCACCCGTTGCGAGAAGGTTTCCAGGCAGGCAAAAGCCCGTTGCTGTGCAGCCGGTTTTAATTTACCTTTTTTACTCAGACCACCACCAAGGCGAACACTTTCACGTATGCGGTCAATAATAGATAGAGTACCGCTTTCTTCCAGCCGGGCAACAATCATATGAAAGCTATTAGAACCAAGGTCAATGGCCGCAACAATATCAGGATGAGGGTCGGATATTTTCAATCTATTTTCCAGACAGGTTAAAGAAGCAACGATAATTTACTATATATTCGCCCGTCTGTCCTGTTGAGTTTCCATTAATGAACTTCCAGGTCCCATAAATATATCATGCAAAGGTTTCTCAATAGATTTGAATACGCGGTAATGCCGAGGTATTTTTTACCAGTTTTCCAAATGCGCTTAATTCCAGCCCCAGAGTGCGGGCAACCTTGACAAACGCATTGCTGTGGATGTTTTCAACCGCAACCAGCAGGCCACCAGACGTTTGCGGGTCGCAGAGAATTTTTTTCTGCAAGGCGGTCATTTCCCCTGTCTGATGGCCATAGCTGTCAAAATTACGCTGCGCACCACCCGGTGAACAGCCCAGTGAAATATAGTTTTCAATGCCGCTTAGTTTAGGTACAGCCTGATAGTTTACCTGCGCACTTACATCACTGGCTTTACATATTTCCAGTAAATGACCCAATAAGCCAAAACCGGTTACATCGGTCATCGCCGTAACGTAAGGCAGTTTTGCGAAGATAGCACCGGCTGAATTCAGCTGACACATGGTGTTAATCGCAATACGCGCATGAGCCTTTTCCAGACATTTCTTTTTTTCAGCCGTGGTTAAAATACCAATACCCAGCGGTTTGGTTAAAAATAACTGACAACCAGCTTTGGCCTGGTTGTTGCGTTTCAGGTGAATCGTATCAACCTGGCCGGTTACCGCCAGACCAAACAACGGTTCGGGAGCATCAATAGAGTGTCCGCCAGCCAGTGGAATACTGGCCAGCTTGCAGGCGTAACGTCCGCCTTCGATAACCTGTGCAGCTATATCGGCTCCCAGCCTGTTAATTGGCCAGCCGAAAATAGCAATGGCCATTAATGGTGTACCGCCCATAGCGTAAATATCACTGATTGCATTGGTCGCTGCAATTTGACCAAATTCAAATGGATCATCCACAATCGGCATAAAAAAATCGGTGGTGCTGATAACAGAGCGCCCCTCTCCCAGATCAAATACTGCTGCATCATCCATGGTATCGTTACCTACCAGCAGTTGAGGGCAGGAAACCGGCAATGCTGATGTGTGCAGAATTTTCTCGAGTATCTGCGGCGCAATTTTGCAACCACAGCCAGCGCCATGGCTGTATTCGGTTAGTTTTATTTTAGCTGTTGACATGAAAAATATGCAGATGCTTTCCTGTTTAACGCCGACATCATTTCGGGCAAACAGATAATACTTAACCCGAGCGATGATGCCTGTCGATAATAGTCATCCACCTCCTCACCACCCTGTTTCTGTATACATTTTTTAATGAATGCGGATGAATCAAAAAAACATGCATGATGAATTTTCTCTTTCTTCCACAATCATTTCCGATATTTCTTTACCCGTTCCAACAACTTTATTCACTTTTACTGCCAGGATGGTTGGCTCACTGTTTCTTTATTGACGGGTATTATTTCTGCCAGAACCTCAAAAAAGATATTTTCTTATAAAGTGTACCACAGGCTTGTCCAGCAACCGGATAAGATCGTGGTTCGCTTCGCTCTCACAATCTATCCTTATTCGTTTTAGGTTTTAATATTGAATAATTCATTGCTATTTTTGAGGTGGAGGCATTTCTTCAAATGCAGGAACACTTTTATCCATAAAATCCCATTTGGGTTTTCTTTTATTGTAAACAATGGCATTCGGTTTAAACCAGGAGCTATCATCAAGTGTTCCAGCAGAAACACTGATAGCATCCACAACCACATTACTTGTTCCAAAAAGACGGCTGCCACAACTGGGGCAAAAATATCTTGTAATTTTTGATCCTGTATCTGTTGTTGATTCAAAAGAACTGACTTCACCTTCGATTTTTACATCATCTCTATTGAAGAATGCATTAGAAGAATGGCCAGTTCCCGTGCTTTTCCTACAGTCATCACAATGACACTGCCCCATTCTCACTGGTTGAGATGTGATTGTATACCTTACTGCTCCACATAAGCACGACCCTGAAGCAAAGGGTTTATTTTCTAAGTCCACTATATTCTCCAAAAAACGTGATTTCCGATTCAGACCTAACGCAGTTTTTAGCGGCAAAAAATGGTTTGCTATAATGCACAGCAAACTCTTTTTTGTCCACTTGAAAACACTTGTTATATGTAATTTTTAATTGATTCAAATTCTTTTGCTGCCATAGTTGGAATAAACTCTACTACGTCATAGTTTGCGACATTAGCAATCTTAAATGGATCTTCATTAATAATTGCATCCACTTCTTCTTTATTAGAAGCATTAACCAATATAATTCCTCCTGTTCGTGGTACTTTACGCCCAGAGGCAATAAATTTTCCAGTAGCATAATATTTTTCAAGATAAGAAATGTGATCGCTAATATGCCTATCAACTTCCGATAATTCCGTTTTGTATGTTAAAGATATGATAAACATTTAATACTCCGTTTATATAACATCTTAGCATTTATACACTGTGCGGAGCATGGTGTATAAATGCCTAAGGTGGATAAAACTGTCAGTCTGGTATTCCCGTTATTTGTTCTTCTTTCCACGCTGTCAATCGCCTGTTTTTAAGCCATCTGCCCTACTGTGTTTGCGGTTTCAGGCCGGTTATTTTATATGACATGATAAACCCGTTATCGGCTTTCTGACAACCAGTAAATATCTCACGATGCCGGTGTTAATCGTGTTTTTTGTCGCTATGCACACATCCTCTGTCGTCGTTCTTTTTCTGATGGAATGAGTCCAACCAGATGCAGGTAGCCATAATGGCGAACTCGCATGAAGCCTTTGGCAACAGAAAACGGCGCAGGAACCCGGTGCCTGCCCGTTGCATAAATTTTGCTGACTGTGCCGATAGTCTTTATAGTAGGCCACACACTGCCATTAGCCATTACTATAACTTGATGCAGAACGGGCTGATTAAAACTGTTCTGCGTCAAGAAGATCGCCTGCAGATAAAAATGAATGCCAGCAGCCTCTTCATCAATAACTTACATTGATATGGTAAATCAGCGGAAACAATCATTTTAGGTCAGCTTTATTCATAAGCCAGCCCGAATACGCTAAAATCACTTCTTTTTTATGCCTGCCAGCACTGGTCTGCCACTTATGTCTGTTTACACCATCATTGAAGATGCCGAACTGAGAGCTTTTCTCGGTCATTATTGTGTGGGAGAACTCACTGATTTCAAAGGTATTAAAGACGGTATTGAAAACACTAATTACTTTGTTAATACGGTAAAAAACGACCAGCCCTTACATTTTGTACTGACCATCTTTGAACAACACAGCTTTGACGAACTGCAATATTTTCTTAATTTAATGCATCATCTGGCTGACCATCAGGTACCCAGCGCGAATCCGGTTGCCGATAATGCAGGCAATTATCTGCGTCTTTTTAACAACAAGCCGATTGCTCTGGTAGAACGCCTGCCCGGCAGCAGTATTACCGAAACTCGCGTTGATCACTGTGCCCAGCTGGGTGCCGCCATGGGCAAAATGCATGCCGCCGGGTTGAGTTACCCGACTCACCTCGATAACCCACGCGGGCCGTTGTGGTGTCAGCAAACCGCCGCACAGGTGATGCACAGGTTAACCGCTGAAGACCAGGCCATTCTGCAACAGGAAGTTGTGTTTCAGAAAGACAAACGCGATGCCAGCCTGCCGTGCGGGGTGGTTCATGCTGACCTGTTTCGTGATAATGCCTTATGGTATAACGACCATGGCAAGGCTATGTTCAGTGGCATTATCGACTTTTATTACGCCTGTGATGATGTCTTGCTGTACGATCTGGCGGTGGCGGCCAATGACTGGTGCTGTCAGGGCGATTACCGCCTCGATAAAGACAAAATTACCGCCCTGCTCAGTCATTATCACCAGTATCGTCCATTACAGGCGAATGAGCAAAATTACTGGCCGATTTTATTACGTGCCGCCGCCCTGCGGTTCTGGTTATCGCGTCTGTACGACAAATATTTCCCTCGCCCCGGCGAACTGGTTCACACCAAAAACCCGGATGTGTTCAAAACCATTCTCAGTGATCGCATTCATCGGCAATCCGACTACGCCTCTTTCTGGATATAATCATGCTGAGTCGTATAATCGATAAACTGGAAAAATTTATCGACTGGAGCGGACGCACGGTGTCCTGGTTAACACTGGCACTGGTGCTGGATACTTTTCTGGTGGTGGTATTGCGTTATGTTTTTGACAGCGGCTCCATCGCCATGCAGGAATCCATTACCTATATCCATGCTACGGTATTTCTTGTCGGCATGGCCTATACGCTGCAACTGGATGGCCATGTGCGCGTGGATATTTTTTACACACACTTTTCTGCCCGGGGCAAGGCCTGGGTCGATCTGTTCGGTGCCTGCTGTTTTCTGTTGCCGTTTATGCTGTTTATCAGCTGGATTAGCTGGGAATATATTGCCGCGAGCTGGTCGGTACATGAAGGCTCACGCGAAGCCGGTGGTCTGCCCGGTGTCTTCCTGCTAAAAAGCATGATTCTGGTGATGACCACGCTGTTGACCCTGCAAGCACTGGTGCAGATTTATCATGCCATTCAAACCATCAGACAGCCTGAAGCGAATACCCTGCCCGAGGATAAAAAATAATGGAATATATGCCATTGTATATGTTCGCTGCGGTGTTCGCATTTCTGCTGCTGGGCTATCCGGTTGCCTTTACACTGGCCGGGACCGCTTTACTGTTCAGTGTCATCGGGCAGCTCACCGGCAGTTTCGACCCGGCTTTTCTGCAGGCCCTGCCTAATCGTATTTATGGCATTATCAGCAATGAAATATTAATTGCTGTACCCCTGTTTGTGTTTATGGGAGTGATGCTGGAACGCTCTAAAATTGCCGATGCGCTGCTTACCACCATGGCACGTTTGTTCGGTCGTTTGCGCGGTGGCCTCGGCATTTCAGTGGTACTGGTGGGGATGTTACTGGCTGCCAGTACCGGCATAGTCGGTGCCACCGTGGTTACCATGGGGCTGTTATCACTGCCCAGTATGCTCAAACAGGGCTATGACCCGAAAATATCCGCTGGTTTGATATGTGCATCAGGTACATTAGGGCAGATTATCCCGCCTTCTATCGTACTGGTTTTACTGGGTGATGTACTGTCTACCGCCTATCAGCAGGCACAGCTCAATATGGGCATTTATTCACCACAAACCGTATCGGTTGGCGACCTGTTTATTGGCGCACTGCTTCCCGGCATATTGCTGGTGAGTCTGTATATTCTCTATCTTGTTGGCGTTGCCATAGTTAAACCTGCCGCTATGCCACTGGCAAAACAGGATGATAACAGCACCACTGCCAATCTGTTAGAAGACGTGATCCGCAGCCTGATTCCACCACTGGTGCTTATCTTTGCGGTATTGGGTTCCATTATTGCCGGTCTGGCGACACCCACCGAGGCAGCTTCACTGGGTGCAGTCGGCGCCATGCTGCTGGCGGCGGTAAAAAAACAACTGACCCTGGCCAACCTTACTGACGTCATGCGCAGTACCACCCGTATCAGCAGTATGGTGTTTATGATTCTGATTGGCGCAGCGATTTTTTCACTGGTATTTCGCGGTTTTGATGGTGACGGCTTAATCCAGTCCATGCTCAGCAACCTCAGCGGTGGTAAATATCACGCGCTGTTTCTGGTTATGCTGGTTATGTTCCTGCTGGGTTTCGTGCTTGATTTTATTGAAATTACCTTTGTTATCGTTCCCATTGTCGGCCCGGTTTTACTTACCATGGGTATCGACCCGGTATGGCTGGGGATTCTGATTGCCATTAACCTGCAAACCTCATTTTTGACCCCACCTTTTGGTTTCGCACTGTTTTATCTGCGCGGTGTCGCCCCGGCAGAAGTCACCACCATGCAAATTTATAAAGGTGTCATGCCTTTTATATTGATTCAGGTTATCGCTATGGCTTTAATTGCCTGGTGGCCGCAAATTGCCACCTGGCTACCCACAAAGATTTCCTGATACGTGTATGATTAAGATACGTGTGCATCTGTGATACATGGATGATAAATTTTACTTGAAAAAAAACTTATCAAAGCGTAAAACATTATCGTAAAATATTACACCTGCTGCGTGCTTAATACCGGAATTTATCTGTAACTTTATGAATAATATAAGTGAGAAAACAACCATGACTACTCGAATTATTTTCCTTTTATTTACTTTAATGCTAAGTTCTAATGTGCTGGCAACACAAACCGGCAAGCTTACTTTCCCAGCGATGGGGTTACAATTTACCCTGCCAGACGGCTGGTCCGGCCAGCAACAGGGAGGGGGATATTATATCCAGTCTGCTAATGACCCCGGTTTTATTTTATTATTTGAAAATTTTGCAACAACCACTAAACAGCTAAAAGAACAGATGAATAACGGCCTGTCACAGCAGAGTATTCAGTTAAAGCGCAGCGGTGATTTTGTCGCTTATAAGAAAGGCAATAAAAAAGGCATTGCCTGCCAGTTCAAGGGACATATTGATAACGCAGGAGCTCAAGCCTGGGTAATCAGTTTAATTAACCCGGATGGCCCTGGCCTGAGTATTGTTGCAGCAGCTAGTGTAAAAAAATCTTCTGATAAATATAAAAAACTTGCCACACAAATCGCCGATAGCGTTGTGTTCTCTGCACCTGACGTAGCAAAAAAGGATGCCTCAACCAAACAATGGCAGCAATGGTTACAGAATGCACGCTTAAGCAGGGTTAACAATATAGCTGATAAAGACATCAACAAACATAACACAAAAGTCTATAAGCTATGTCGTAATCATACTTTTTACTATTCACACAATAGCCGTTCAAGTATTGATACCGATAATAGTTTTGCTTTCAGCAGCACAAATAACATTACCTACGGCCACTGGCAGCTTGGTAATGGCAAAGATAAAACCCCTGTATTAAATCTACACTATGATAATGGTCAGACAGATAGCTTTCCATTAAGCTTTAAAGCTGGCAAAGTAGCATTAAATAATGAAAGCTATGCCTATTCCCGTATCGACCATTGTCATTAATTAACCGCTATCTATCCGAGGAAAAACCATGTCTGATGAAGCTGTTAGAAGTTCTGACTCCCCCTTTGCTATTGAGGTAGAAATCGGCACCACTTATTACTGGTGCTCCTGTGGCAAAAGTAAAACTCAGCCATTTTGTGATGGCTCACATAAGGGCAGTAGTTTCAGCCCGGTAAAATATATTGCAGAAGAATCAAAAAAGGTTTATTTCTGCGGCTGCAAACAAACCCGGACACCACCTCTATGTGATGGCAGTCATAAGAATCAGGGAAGCTGAACAATCTCATAAACCTGTCCGAGAATAGAGCGCAGTAGGTTCTCTATTCTCGGACAGGTTTATGGATGCTGTTGGCGATTCTATGAGTTTACACTCACCACTTAATTACATCGCCAGAAAACTGCTTTATCTATGGATAAAAACGGACGTTCTGCATAGCGGAGAAGTTCTCAGGCATGCTGATGAAAACAACACGCTGGTGTATGTACTGGCTGAGCGTTCATGGGCGGATTTGCTGGTACTGGAACAGGAGTGTAAGCGCCTGCATCTACCCATGCCACTGGCACATTTAAGTTCAGCATTATTTAATAGCAGGTGCCGAGTTTATACCGTAGAACACAAGCGACCACTAAAAGCCTGGCTGCAACAAAGGCCTAAACGCTCTGCCATGCTTGGTGATTTACTACATGGATTAATACAATCACCACATCAGGATATCTTATTTATACCCGTCTCCATCTTCTGGGGCCGACCGGTGGTAAAACAGAAACACTGGTTAAATGTTCTGTTTGCAGACACCTGGGGATTAGCCGGTCGTACCCGGCGATTTTTTACTATTTTATTTAATGGTAAACATACTCTGGTACAGTTCTCGGGTGCTATTTCTTTCCGTCAACAAATCAATCAATCGCTAAATGATGGCTCCTTGTTAGATAAGAATACCATCATTGATAACACCCAGACATTATTAGCTACCCGCCTGAATGAAATAAAAACAGCGACGCTGGGACCAGATGTGTCGCATCGGCGTACCTTGATAAGAAAACTGTTATCCAGATCCGAGGTGGAGACAGCAATACAACAGCTTGCCGAAGAAAAACAAATACCGAACTATCAGGCAACCAGACAGGCACAGAAATATCTGCTGGAAATTGTTGCCAACTGCAATGACATCACTATTCAGTTATTGCAGCGTGTGCTCACTGCCTTCTGGCACAGGTTTTACGCTGGCATTGATATTTACCACAGCAAAAAACTCGCTACCCTGGCCCTCAGCCACGAACTGATTTATGTGCCTTGCCATCGCAGCCATATCGACTACCTGCTGTTATCCTATGTAATACATGCTGAAGGTCTTGCCATCCCCTATATCGCCGCCGGTAAAAACCTTAATATGCCCGTAATTGGCCCGATACTACGTAAGGGCGGAGCTTTTTTTATCCGTCGTACCTTCAAGGATAATCTTTTATATTCCACGGTTATTTTTGAATATCTGGCATCTCTGGTAAACATGGGAATGCCGGTTGAATATTTTATTGAAGGCGGACGTAGCCGCACTGGCCGACTGTTAAAGCCTAAACCCGGTATGTTAGCTATGACAATCCGTGCATTTCTCAAATACCGTCAACGACCTGTCGCCTTTATTCCAGTTTCTATTGCCTATGAAAAAATGATTGAAGGGCATGCCTATCTGGCCGAACTGGAAGGCGATGATAAAAAATCTGAAAATTTATTTACTTCGATTAAAGCCTTTTTTCATATACGTGGCTTTTATGGCCGCGTAGCAACCAGCTTTGGCGAACCGGTTCTGCTTAATGATATTCTTAAACAAACCAGACCTGACTGGCAGAATGAAAATTTTGATGATAAAAATCGGCCCGACTGGTTGATTTCTGCTGTCAACACAACAGCCAGCTGTATCATGCATAATATTAATCAGACTACACATGTTAACGCAACCAGCCTGATTGCCACCGCATTGCTAGCAACCGACAATCAGGCCATGGATGAAGGTGAGTTACAACGCACATTGAGCGTTTACCTCATGCTGATAAAACAGATAAATACATCAGCTAATATTACCCTTACCACACTGAATGCACATGAACAGATACAGCGTGCCGAAAAATTAAAACTGGTCAAACGCCGCCAGCATGAAATGGGAGATTTTATTTATCTGGAACGTCCAACGGCAATATTATTAACGTATTATCGAAATAATATTTTACATCTAATGACCTTACCTTCACTGGTGGCCTGCTGTTTCACCAATACCAACACCATTAATCGCGAAAAAATAATAAATTATATCGCCATTGTTTACCCTTTTTTAGAAGCAGAGTTTTATCTTGATAAGCAAGATGAGTCACTCGAAACTATCGTCGATAAAATTTTAAATCAATTTGTTGATATGGGGTTATTGTTAAAATGTACCGCATCAAATGTCTTTTCAAAACCAGGCCTTAATTCAATGAAACATGCACAAGTTTTATACCTGCAGAAAGTCATCTCGCCAGTACTTGAACTTTATTATATTATTTTTGCCTTGCTGGCAAATCAGCAAGCTGATGCACCAACACGCCAAAAACTTGAAAACCAGTGTCACCTGATAGCACAACGCATCTCACTTATTTATGAAATCAATTCGCCGGACTTTTTCGATAAAAAGTTAATTATTAATTTTATCGATACTTTAATAGCGCTGGGGTACGTCAATCTGGATAACAATAAACTGACAATATGCCAGCCTGCAATTGAAAAAGGACGGCAGGCACGTCACCTGCTGGATAAAAAAATGCAGTACAATATATTACAGATGCTGCGTTCAGCCAAGGAGCCTCTAAAGACCGCTGAATAACGGGGCAACCACCATGTCAATACTGACTCATAAAATAAAGCAATTTTATAACAACAACCGACTTAAATCACGCCTGCTTATTGCTGCCTTTATAGTTACCGCATTACTGGTTGTTTTTCGCATAACACTGCCTTTTACTGTTATTTATAGCACCACATCATGGCTGGCGAAACAGGGTATAAACACACATATAGAGGACATTGATTTCGATTTTATAAACGGTAGAATGTTGCTGAAAAATGCCAGTGGTACAGATAAGAATCATCATAAATTTAATATTGGAAATATAAAGCTGTCATGGCGATGGGCTCCATTATCTGACAAAATTATCGACATTACCGGTGTAGAAATACAAAACATGAAAATAGACATCCAGCGTTATACCGACACCACCATTATTTCCGGCATTAATCTGACAGAGCTATCCTCCACTAATAAAAATACCGGCAAAACGATCAGCAAAAAAACGTCTGCTGCTGATAATAGTAAGATTCCACAATGGGGCGCATCCATTGGAAGCATAAGTTTTTCCAACACTCATCTCTGCTACCAGCAATATGCAGGCGCTTTCAAAACATCATCGCACAAAAACCCTCAGCTGGATTATTGTGCAAAGCTGGATAAACTCCTGTGGCAGGGAAAATTGAATTATGCGATAAGCAAAAAAGTATCGACCAGACAAAAGCTGCCAATTACTATCCGTGGAGATTTCAAAATTTCAGGACTTGCTATTCTGGATAAACGATTTAACCGTTATTTAATTCGCAGCAAGCAAGCCCGTATCAGTCGTCTTGCTGTTAATGGCCTTGATAATATTTCCATTGATGCTATTCATATCAATGATCTTTCTGCTTTACAACGTGGCGACAAAAAGCATTTTGATACAGTACGATTAAAAGATGCTGGCTTTGATAAAATAAAATTACAGCATTTAAACAAGCTTGGCATCAATAACATAAGCCTTTCATCACCTGATCTGTTTATCAAAAAAGACAAAAAGGGTAATTGGGAATATAAGCAATGGTTACACCTCCCCGCAACACAAAACCGACATACCAAAAATCGCTCGACACCAATAAAAAACTCCGCCATTACAGGATATTCACTGGCAGTCAACATAGCGGCTATACGCATTAATAACTCGGATTTTTGCTATGATGACACTAGCACCGCTTTTTATTATTGCCTCAATCAGAACCGTTTTGACTGGAAGGGAAAAATACATTTTTCCACAAAAAATAACGCCCTCAACCTTACTGGCGATCTTGCCCTGGATAAAACCAGTATCAGCAATCGAATCCTCCAGCGTCAACTGCTTTCCTTAAACAAACTTGTACTAACTCAACTTTCTATTAACAACTTTAATCATATTACTGTCAACGATATCCGCCTGGAAAATCTTCATGCCCTTCAACGTTCCAGAAAAATGAATGATGACACGCTCTGGTTCAGTAATCTCAATATTAATGCTGTCAGGTTTATCAATACAGATAATATAGCTATTAATACAATTAACCTGACTGAACCTGGCATACAGGTTTCAAAAAATATTAATGGTAACTGGGAATTTAATAAATGGCTGGAAAACATAAACAGGAAACCCGACCTAAAAACGCCCTCCCCAGTTATTAAAAAATACAGGCAGAAAAAAACTGACATCAATAAAAAACCATTTATTTTTTCAATAAATAAATTAGCTATAACATCTGATCAGAATATGATTTACCGAGATAAAAGTTTAAAACCAGAACTTCTGGTCGGTTTAAAACAAATTTCTCTTCATGCTGAAAATATCAATAATGCTAGACCGAAACAAAAGATTCAGTTCAAACTATATGCAAAAAGTACCCGACATGCCACCATTAAACTGGCTGGATATATTCTGCCATTTAGGGCGGAACCTTCATTTAATGCCGCCGGTAATCTGCTTGGTCTTGATTTACGCGCCGCATCACCAGCCGTGCGAAAGGCAACAGGTCATATTATAGAAAGCGGTCAAATGGATGCCAGGCTGAAATTACTGGCTAAAAACGGTATTTTACACAGCAATATTAACCTGACTTTGTACCAGTTTAAACTTAAAGCGATCAGCCAGAAAGATGCCACTGCACTTGATAAAATATTTGGTATGCCGGTTAATCAGTCTCTGGCATTATTACGTAACAAAGACGGGGATATTCATCTTGATATACCAGTCACTGGCAATATTGACAAACCTGATTTTGACCCAGTTAATGCCATAATCAAAGCAACCACAAAAGCAACAACATTTACTCTGATTACCTTTTTTACGCCCTACGGTCTGGTCTATGCCGGTAGTAACCTGCTCTACGATCTGGCTACTGCTGTAGATTTCAAGCCAGTATTGTTTATGCCAGGTTCAACCTTACTGTCGGCAACAAACAGACGACAGCTTGATAAACTTGCCGTTATGCTCAATAAAAAACCACAGTTGCATTTAACCCTCTGTGGCAGTAGCAACCAGGCCGACTGGAAAAAACTGTTCCCAGAAACTCGTGACAAACAAGCCGACAGTAAAACAGAAGAACAGAATGGCATTCAGCCTACCAGAAATACAGTAAAAATCAGACGCAACACAGATAGAGCAAAACGTGAGACGTTGATAAAACTGGCGACTAAACGTCAGCAGACAATAAAATCCTACCTGATTGATAAAGCTAAAACTGGTGCTGACCGATTAATATTATGTACACCAGAATTTAATACCGGGAAGGCTATTGCTGGTGTTAATATCAATATCTAAGCAACCTTTGAGAAAGCCGTGAATACGCATCTTGCGTTCAGATTTTCCTTAGCACTCACTTGTCACAGAGCCTTTATGATATGCATTCCCACGCGGAGCGACAATAGCATTCACGTAAGGCAATTTTATATTTTACCGTCATTCCTGCATGCTATCTCCGCCAAGCTGGGCACAGGCTTTAGCAGGAATCCAGGAGCCTGTTAGATTTATAAATTTTTCAACGCGCCGTGTTTTAATGCTTCCCGACTAAAAACCCCCTTATCACAAATAAAGGCGGTTACATTTTCGACCGGCGAAACATCAAAGGCCGGGTTGCATACCGGTGCATTTTCGGGTGCCCAGCAGACATCGCCAAAACTTCCGCGAGCGCCTCGTACTTCGTAGGCCTCACGTTCTTCAATGGGAATAGCATCACCGGATTCACATGTAAAATCGATAGTGGTATACGGTGCTACCGGATAAAATGGAATACGGTGATATTTAGCCAGTATTGATACCCCGTAGGTACCAATCTTATTGGCAAAGTCACCGTTAAGCGCGACCCGGTCAGAACCGATAAAGACTTTTTGAACCCTGCCGGCTTTCATCATCTGCGCGGCCATATTGTCGGTGATAAGGGAATAAGGAATACCTGCCTGTTGAAGCTCCCAGGCCGTCAGTCTCGCACCCTGTAATAAAGGCCGGGTTTCATCAACATAAACATGAATTTTTTTACCCTGCTCATGGGCTTTAAAAATTACCCCGAGCGCCGTACCGACACCTGCAGTAACCAGTCTGCCGGTATTGCAATGAGTAAGAATACCATCACCATCATTAACCAGCTCGGTACCGTATTCAGCCATCCTGTCACAGAGTATTACGTCCTCGTCAAAAGCCCTGACCGCTTCTTCCTCAAAAAGCGAATGAAAGTTTTGCTCTGTTAAATGTGCGAGCATTCGGTCGATAACCAGCATTAAATTAATTGCAGTCGGGCGCGACTCACGTAATTTTAATGCCATGGCACGAACTTCATCCCGGTCATTCATGCCTCGTGAAAATCGGGCTAATGCAAGCCCGGCTGAAATGCCAATAGCCGGTGCACCGCGTATTTTTAGCCCCTGAATAATAGTCACCATGTGATCCACATCTTTAACCCGAATCAGCACTTCTTTCTGGGGCAGAAGCTGCTGGTCGAGTATGTAAAGTTCGCCGTCTTTAAAGCGAATTCCCAGAGCGTGTAGATCTTTCATAAGGTTTTGTCTCCGATATTTTTTCGCATGGCATAAAGTGCATGGATGGTCTGTTTATCAAGTTCTGTCACTGCGCCAAATTCTTTTGCTTTAAGTAAAATATCACAGGCATGTTCCAGCCTTTCCATGCCGTTACAGGCTTCGATAAGATCCTCACCAAAACTCAAGGCACCGTGACGGGCAAGCACCATAACTTTATGCTTGTTGATAAAAGGATGCAGTGCCGCGCCCATCTCCGGGCTGCCCGGCATCTGGAAAGGAACAATGGGGAGTTTGCCAGCCGCAAGAATCAGCTCGGAAAAACTGTTACCGGGTATTTCCGCAGCATCAGGATGAGCAATAGTGTATGCCACGGCTGTAGGAGGATGTGCATGAATCACCGCTCTGGCATCCGCCCGCATTTTGTAAACCTCAAGATGCATTAACATTTCACTGCTGGGGTTTCCCTGTATCACCCTGCCATGGATATCGATAACTGAAATATCTTCCTCTGCCAGCAGGAACTTGGGCTTTGCTGATGGGGTGATGAGAATGGTATTATCATCATAGCGATAACTAATGTTCCCATCACACGCCGCCAGCATATTTTTATCATGAAGCAGGCCAGCAAATTTAATAATCTGCGCTCTGATTTGTCGCTGTGATTTATTCATTGATCCATGATGATTCCCGAACACCCTTTTTCTTTTTGATTAAAAAAACAACCGACTATTCAGTAAGGGTTAATGCTCATCATTTCAGGTTATCGAATATTGTAATAAATCTTTTCTGATATATCATCCCAGGCCCTGACCTGTTTATAGAACTTGCTGTAGGAGGCATAGATTTTTTTTGCGTTGGTATTTTTACCCGCCAGTTCCTGCACAACTTCATGTGACAGGGTTTTTAATTTTGCCAGCACATCATCAGGCAGGCGTTTTACGTCAACATGAAATTTATTCACCAGCGTTTCCAGCGCAACACCATTTTTCGCGGTGAACTCGGTGGACATATCCTGATTAACCACCTTGCAGGCATTGCTGACGATTGCCTGCAAATCTTTGGGCAGGGCTGCATAGGCTTTTTTATTAATAATGGCTTCAAGCGTGGTGCCAGGTTCGTGCCAGCCGGGGTAATAATAATACTTTGCAGCTTTATGCAGGCCAAAGGCCATATCATTATAGGGACCCACCCATTCGGTCGCATCAATCGCACCGGTTTTCAGGGCGGTAAATAATTCGCCACCGGGTAAATTTACCGGCGTACCACCGGCACGTTTTAATACCTCGCCGCCGAGGCCGGGAATGCGCATTTTCAAACCCTGTAAATCTTTCACACTGTTAATGGTTTTGTTAAACCAGCCAGCCATCTGCACATTGGTATTGCCTGCCGCCAGCGGAATCACACCAAAAGGTTTATAGGTTTCCTCCCAGAGCTGCATACCACCGCCATAATATAACCACGAGGTCATTTCCTGCCCGTTCATGCCATAGGGTACGGTGGAAAAAAACTGTGCTTCTTCTATTTTACCTTTCCAGTAATAGGCCGAGCCGTGGCCGATTTGCGCAGTGCCACGAGATACCGCGTCGAACACTTCAAAAGCAGGAATTAATTCTTTTGCGCCATACACCTTAACCTTGATACGCCCACCGCTCATTTGTGTAATCAGTTTTGCCAGTTCATTGGCACCCGTACCCAGTACCGGAAAATTTTTCGGCCAGGTGGTGACCATTTTCCATTTTATACCTGTATTTGCATGAACGATGGCTGGTGCCGCAATACTGCTGGAGGCAATGACCCCGATACCGGCATTTTTTATAAATTCACGACGTTTCATTTTTTTACCTTTTATATTTTATATATTACAAACCCTGTAAATTGGCATAGGCCATGACCAGCCATTTACTGCCTGCGTGTTCAAAATTAACTTCGACACGAGCATGGCTGCCACTACCTTCCAGATTCGTCACCATGCCTTCACCGAATTTTGTATGGCTGACACGTTGTCCAACCCGAAGACCATTGACGCTTTCATTTTGGTTATAATGACCCGCACCACCGTTAGCATAACGATAAACCGGTCGGGATATCGTTGGTTTGGTACGCAGTTCCTCAAGCAGGTGTTCGGGAATCTCACTGACAAATCGTGATGGCCCGGGGTAGTGATCCTGACCATATAAGCGGCGATGCTCGGCGCAACTTAACACCAGTTGTTCGCGGGCGCGGGTAATGCCGACATAACATAAACGGCGTTCTTCTTCGAGTTTACCTTCTTCATCCAGCGAGCGCTGTGAGGGAAACAGCCCTTCTTCCATGCCCACCATAAACACCAGTGGAAACTCCAGACCTTTGGCACTATGCAAAGTCATTAACTGCACGCAGTCATCCCACTGTGAAGCCTGCGCCTCACCCGCTTCTAGCGCAGCATGGGTAAGAAAAGCGGTGAGTATGTCCATGTCGCCCATTTCACTGCGGTCAAAATCAAAGCCACGCGCGGCAGTAATTAATTCTTCGATATTTTCTACCCTGGCTTCGGCTTTTTCACCTTTTTCTTTCTGGTAATATTCAATTAAACCGATGTGATGCACCACATGATCGACCTGTTCATGCAGAGCAAGACCGGCAGTATCCTGTTTCATGGTTTCAATCAGGCGTAAAAAACCTGCCAGTGAATTGGCTGCTCGAGTCGCCAGCGTTTTATCATCGATAATTTTTTTTGCTGCCATCCACATCGACAACTTGTGTTCACTTGCCCGTTGACGAATTTTTTCCACACTGCGTTCACCGATACCTCGCGTTGGCACATTCACCACCCGCTCAAAAGAAGCATCATCATTCGGGTTATCCATCAGGCGTAAATAGGCCAGTGCATTTTTAATTTCGGCACGTTCAAAAAATCGCATACCACCATAAACCCGGTAGGGCATCCCCGCACTGACAAACTGCTCTTCAAAGGCGCGGGACTGGGCATTGGAACGGTATAAAATCGCCACGTCATTACGTGGCTGCCCCTGTTCAATATAAGCTTTTATTTTATCAAGGACGAAACGGGCTTCATCACGTTCATCAAAAGCATGGTAAAAGATAATCGGATGACCGTCAGCACCACTGCTCCATAATTTTTTACCCATGCGATCACTGTTATGGTCGATCAGGGCATTGGCGGCAGACAGGATGGTGGTGGTCGAGCGGTAATTTTGTTCCAGCCGGATGACTTCCAGGCTTGGAAAATGGCGCTGGAACAGTTGAATATTTTCTACTCGCGCACCACGCCAGCCATAGATCGCCTGATCATCATCACCGACAATAAAAACTTTATTGTGTTGTCCGGCAAGCAGGCGGATTAAAGCATACTGGATGGTATTGGTGTCCTGAAACTCATCGACAAGGATATGCCTGAAGCGTTGTTGATAATGTTGCTGAAGTGAATCATGATCACGAATCAGTTCCAGTGAGCGCAGTAACAGTTCGGCAAAATCAATCACCCCGGCACGCTGACAGGCAATTTCATAGGCAGTATAAATACGTGTCAGTTGCTGATACAGCGGATTATTTGTGGTGTCTATATGTTGCGGACGCTTACCTTCATCCTTGCGCGCATTGATAAATGCCTGCGCCTGTTTGGGTGGCCAGCGTGCTTCATCCAGTTCAAGATTTTTTAATATTCGTCTTACCAGTCGATACTGGTCATCCGCATCCAGTATCTGAAAGGTCTGTGGCAGGCCGGCTTCCTGCCAGTGCTGGCGCAATAGCCGATGAGCCAGGCCATGAAAGGTACCTACCCACATACCGGCAATCGGCATCGCCTGTAATTTTTCCACCCGCTGCCGCATTTCTGCCGCAGCTTTATTGGTAAAAGTTACCGCAAAAATATTATACGGTGAAACCCCCTCAACCTGATTTAACCAGGCAATACGATGAACCAGCACCCGGGTTTTCCCGCTACCGGCACCGGCCAGTACCAGCACATGTTCCGGTGGCGCGGTAACCGCCTGACGCTGGGCATCATTTAATTCATTTAGAATGGGTGAAACATCGGCATCACGGGCGGCAGCAAACACATTATCCATTATTTTTGGCATGGCTAATCCTGCAACGCGTACAGTAAAAATCCGCCACCACCAATGCCAGCCAGCCAGCTGATAACCGGTGCCCCGAAGAGGATAAAATGGCTGCCGGGGTTAATAGCAATGATAATCGCGGCACACACAATTAATGCCGAACCAATCATGGCATAAATGGTTCGCCGACTACCACGTTTAAGCTGATGGTGAAGATTGTTGATTGCCAGTAGCTGTTTTTCCCTGTCATCACCCTCTGCCATCCGATCCAGTGTACGGTAGAACAGGCCGGGCATTTCAGGTAATTTTTCCAACAGGTAAGGCATTTCCTCTTTAAGGTTGCGTAATGCAGCACGCACACCTACCTGCTCTTCCATCCAGTGTTCGAGAAAGGGTTTTGCGGTTGTCCATAAATCCAGCTCGGGGTATAACTGCCTGCCCAGACCTTCAATATTAAGCAGGGTTTTCTGTAGCAATACCAGTTGTGGCTGCACTTCCATATTAAACCGCCGGGCGGTCTGGAATAAACGCAGTAATAACTGCCCGAAGGAAATTTCTTTTAATGGCCGTTCAAAAATCGGTTCACAGACGCTGCGTATGGCTGATTCAAACTCATCCACGCGGGTATGTGATGGCACCCAGCCTGACTCGACATGCAGCCTGGCAACTTTATTGTAATCACGCTGAAAAAAAGCCAGAAAATTTTCCGCCAGATAACGTTTATCGACCTGACTCAGGGTGCCGATAATACCAAAATCAACCGCAATATAACGGGGGAAATCCGGGTCATCGATATCGACAAAAATATTCCCCGGATGCATATCGGCATGAAAGAAATTGTGGCTGAACACCTGGGTGAAAAATATTTTTACGCCGAGTTCGGCCAGACGTTCCAGATTGGTATGATGTTCTTTCAAGGTGCTGATATCACGTACCGATACACCATGAATACGTTCCATAACCAACACGTTTTTACGTACAAAATCCCAGTAAACCGCCGGTATATATAAATCGGCAGAACCTTCAAAGTTGCGCTTTAACTGGCTGGCATTCGCCGCTTCACGCATTAAATCGAGTTCATCGAGAATGGTTTTTTCATATTCAGCTACCACTTCAACCGGTCGCAGACGCCTGAGCTGTGAGGAGTATTTTGCGGCCAGTTCGGCAATGATATAAAGCAGGGAAATATCCCGCTTGATTACCGGCATAACATTCGGGCGCAATACTTTAACCACAATTTGCTCACCACTGTTTAATACGCCGGCATGAACCTGCGCAATGGAAGCTGAGGCTAATGGTTGCAGTTCAAACTCGGCAAACAGCTCATTAACTGAATTGCCGAAGGCTTTTTCAATAATATTTCTTGCCTGTTCACCTGGGAAAGGCGGCACACAATCCTGTAGTTTTTCCAGTTCATCAGCAATATCATCCGCCAGTAAATCACGCCGGGTTGATAGCATCTGACCAAATTTAATAAAAATAGGCCCAAGATCTTCCAGTGCTTCACGTATGCGTACCCCTCTGGGCTGTCGGGTTCGCGCTACCCAGTTCCAGGGAAAAAGGTACATTAAAAACCGGAAGGGTCGAAACAGATGGGTGGTAAAAATGATATCGTCCAGACCATGGTGCATTAATACAAAATTAATGCGCAGCATACGAACGAACTGTCCAGGGCTAACGATAAGCATTTTAATCTGTTTCCTGTAGCATATTATTTAATTCAAGTTATTCAATTTCAATTCAAACCTTGCTATATCGTTACGTAATGTATCAACCTGTCGATGAAATATTTCCAGTTCAGTATCCGAAATTAGATCACGACTTTCTTCCTGTAAATATTCACTACTGCTTAACGCTGTCGAACGGATACTTTTTTTACCCCATTGCAGCAGGCTTTTTATGCCGGTTTCCAGCAACTGCGTTGCTGGATCGCCGATAAGTTGTGATAAAGGCTGCTGCCAGTCAATATCCATTTTCTGGAACAGTTTTTTTAAATCGTTACCCAGACGAGTATCACCCTTAATTTCTACTTCACCTTTTAACAGAGAACTGCTGGTATCAGATTTCATTAACATGCGGATGATAGCCAGCGGCGCGCCACTTATACAGGTATCTACTTTTCCGTCATAATGGATCTGTAGTCGGATTTGCTGCGCTACCAGCCGTAGGTAGAGAGTTTTCTCAATACCATTAAAATGAATACAGATTACCTTATCATCCAGAACGGCCAGCCTGCCCGCCAGCTCTGGATCCATCTGCAGTATTTTGTTTATGCTCGCGGATAATACCTGTTCCAGTAAATCTATTTTATCTGTACTGATTTTATCTGTGCTGGCTGTACTCATCGTAGCATCAATGGAAAGGTGGGAGCACCGTCCGTTTATAGCTTGAAGCCTTTATGTAATGCCACTATACCACCCGTCATATTATGATAACTGCAGCGTTCAAAACCCGCGTCACACATCATGGCCTTTAATGTCTGCTGGTCGGGGTGCATACGAATAGATTCTGCCAGATAACGATAACTGTCTTCATCATTGGCAATCAGGCGTCCCATTTTCGGCAGGACTTTAAATGAGTAAAAATCATAAACTTTATTTAAGCCCGGTATCACCGGTTTGGAAAATTCAAGTACCAGTAAGCGCCCCCCTGGTTTCAATACTCTATACATGGACGACAGAGCGCGGTCTTTATGCGTAACATTACGCAGGCCAAAAGCAATGGTAATACAGTTGAAGCTGTTATCCTCAAACGGTAAATCTTCGGCATTGGCTTCAACAAATTTAATGTTTCCGGCATAACCTTTATCAAGCAGGCGCCGTCGTCCTTCTTCCAGCATCGCCGCGTTAATATCTGAAATAATGACTTCTCCCGTCGGCCCGACCTGTTTTGACATGGCCATAGTCAGGTCGCCGGTACCACCGGCCACATCAAGCGCCCGGTCACCGGGTTTTAAGCCGGTATGCTGCATGGTAATTTTTTTCCAGATACGATGTACACCAAATGACATCACATCATTCATAATGTCATACTTGCTGGCAACTGAATCAAATACGCCCGCCACCAGTGACTCCTTTTCACCTTCAGCAACAGTTTTATAACCAAAATGGGTTTTATTTTCCACCATTATTTTATGTCCCGGCGTTTATGGCCTGCTGCCTTTAGCCGATCCAGATAGTCCTGCCATTTTTCTTCATATTTTGAGCCTAGTTCATACAGGTATCCCCAGCTATAAATACCGCTGTCATGTTTATCATCAAAAATAAATTTCAGCGCATAATTGCCCTGTGGTTCTATCGACTCAATGGTGACTTCTTCTTTATTTAATTGTAAAACTTCCTGACCGGGACCATGACCGGTCACTTCCGCAGAAGGCGAATAGACGCGTAAGTATTCGCAGGGTAATTTAAATACCTGGCCGTCGTCATATTCAACTTCCAGTATTCTACTTTTCTGATGCAGGTTTATATTAATAGGTTTTGGCATAAACTTCTCTATAAAGGTTAATGGTTACAGGCCTGATGGTCATAAAATATATCGGCTTAAATCTTCATCTTCAATGAGTTCACCCAGGCTGTTATTCACATACTCTGCATCAATAATAATGTCTGCGTCATGGCGATCCGGTGCGTCAAAAGAAATTTCTTCAAGTAAATGTTCCATCACCGTATGCAGTCTGCGCGCACCAATATTTTCCGCACTTTTATTCACTTCGTAGGCAGAATGGGCGATCTGTTGTATCCCGTCTCTGGTAAAACTCAGGTTCACATTTTCAGTTTGCATTAACGCTTCGTATTGAATGGTCAACGCGGCATCAGGTTCAGTAAGGATACGCTCAAAGTCACCTGCGGTCAGTGCCGACAGTTCTACTCTGATGGGTAGCCGCCCCTGTAATTCAGGAATGAGATCGGAAGGTTTGGTTAAATGAAATGCCCCTGATGCAATAAATAAAATATGGTCGGTTTTTACCATGCCATATTTTGTGGTTACAGTGCAACCTTCAACCAGCGGTAACAGGTCACGCTGAACACCTTCGCGAGAAACATCGCCACCGCTACCACTTTCACTGCGTCTGGTCACTTTATCGATTTCATCAATAAACACAATGCCGTTTTGCTCGGCATTTTCTACCGCACGGGATTTTATTTCATCGTCTTTAATTAATTTACCCGCCTCTTCCTGCTGAATCAGTTTTCTGGCTTTATCAATACGCATTTTGCTGGTTTTTTTTCTGTCACTGGCCATGTTCTGAAACATACCCTGCAACTGCGAGGTCATTTCCTCCATACCCGGCGGAGCCATAATCTCCACACCCATTGGGGCAACGGATAATTCTATTTCTATTTCTTTGTCATCCAGATCACCAGCCTGTAGTTTGTCACGAAATTTCTGCCGGGTGCGGGAATCATTATCTTCTTCCGGTTCGCCAAACTGATTATGCGCAGGGGGCAACAGCACGTCTAAAATGCGCTCTTCCGTGGCGGCTTCCGCCAGATGCGCGACTTTTTCCATCTCCTGTTCACGTGTTGTTTTAACCGACATCTCTACAAGATCGCGGATAATCGAATCTACTTCGCGGCCAACATAACCAACTTCGGTGAATTTAGTGGCTTCTACCTTGACAAAGGGAGCCTTCGCCAGATGCGCCAGACGACGTGCAATTTCTGTTTTACCCACGCCGGTGGGGCCAATCATCAGAATATTTTTTGGCGTAATTTCGTTTCTTAGTTCCTCTTCAATTTGCATCCGCCGCCAACGATTACGCAAGGCAATCGCTACGGCACGCTTGGCACCCTGCTGCCCAACAATATGTTTATCCAGTTCCTGAACAATTTCCCGTGGAGTCATTTCAGACATATATGTAACCTTTTATGTAGCATCTTGATAATAAGTTCTTTAAATTTCTTCAATAGTGCGGGTATGATTGGTGTAGATACAAATATCGCCTGCAATAGCCAGGCTTTTTTCAACCATTTCGTGGGCAGTCATTTCAGTATTATCAAACAACGCGCGGGCTGCAGCCTGTGCATAAGGACCGCCAGAACCAATAGCGATTAAATCGTCTACGGTATCAATGACATCACCGGTTCCTGATATCAGTAATGAGTTATTGGCATCGGCAACAATTAACATGGCCTCGAGTTTGCGCAACATTTTATCCGTGCGCCAGTCTTTTGCCAGCTCAACAGCAGCTCGACGTAGCTGACCATTATGCCGCTCCAGCATCGCCTCAAAACGTTCCAGTAAAGTAAAGGCATCGGCGGTGGCTCCGGCAAACCCGGCAATCACCTTATTATTGTATATTTTGCGTACTTTGGTGGCATTGCCTTTCATAACCGTGTTGCCCAGTGTTACCTGGCCATCACCGCCAACGACTACCTTGCCATGCCGACGCACCGTGAGGATTGTTGTGCCGTGAAATGTTTCCACGCCTGTCTCCAGCTTTGTTTCAGAATCCGGTGATTTTACACCATGGGGAGCCGAAAGGTAGAACTTGTTGTGGATAAACCGAGCTGTGGGTTATGGCTGCGGACGCACAAAGGTCCATTGCCGGTCATCAGACAGTTCCCGGTTAAACCGGTAGCCGCCTAATCTGAATTTTTTTATATCTTCAGCATTTTCAATCCGGTTACGGATAATATAATCCGCCATCATTCCCCGCGCCCGTTTGGCAAATATGGCTATAATCCGGGTTTTACCGTCGCGGGTTTCCTTGAAATGAATATTTAGCAGGCGACCTTCAAGCAAGCCGGTTTTAATAACCTTAAAATATTCCTTTGATGCCAGGTTAACCAGTACCGGCTGTGGCTGTTTGTTTAGCTCTTTGTTCAGCTTATCGGTAATCCGCCTGCCCCAGAACTGGTACAGATTGTCGCCGCGTGGATTAGCCAGTTTTGTTTTCATTTCCAGCCGGTATGGCTGTATCAGATCCAGTGGCCGCAGATAACCGTATAAACCTGATAGTATGCGCAGGTGATTTTGGGCAAAATCAAAATCAGCTGCGGTAAACTGCGCCAGATCAATGCCACTATAGACATCACCCTTAAAGGCAAAAATCGCCTGTTTGGCATTTTTAGTGGTAAACGGCAGGCTGAATTTTCTAAAGCGCCCGGCATTCAGGCTGGCAATCTTGTCACTGACCGCCATTAAATTTTTAATATCATCCGCTTTGAGTTTTTTCAGCACCTTGAAAAGTATTGCCGATTCGGTCAAATCCCGGGGTTGACTGTGTTTGCTGATCAGCGGTGGTTCAATAAAGTCCTGACCTTTTGAAGGTGAAAGTGCAATAATCATCGCGCTATTATAACGATAATCAGGGATAGATGCCGAATTAATAGATACGTTCTAATCTATTTGGGCTATTTTTTTCTGGCGCGCGGATGCGCACTGTCATATACCCCGGCAAGATGCTGAAAATCAAGATGGGTATAAATCTGCGTGGTGCTTAAATTGGCATGGCCAAGCAAGGTCTGCACGGCACGCAAATCGCTGGATGATTCCAGAAGATGCGAGGCAAAGGAATGGCGCAACATGTGCGGATAAAGCCTGCTCCCCAGACCCTGCTTCTGCGCCCATGATTTTAAGCGCAACTGCACATTGCGATTGCTGATACGCTTGCCCCGCTGACTGATAAAAACGGCCTTGTCATCAGCTTTCGTTATTAATGAACGATGCTGCAAATACTGCTCCAGCGCCATTCTCGCCTTGTTGCCAAACGGTACTTGACGGGTTTTACTGCCTTTTCCCGTTACCCGTACGATCTGTTGCTGCCAGTCTATATCCGCCAGTTCCAGCCGGGTTAATTCTGTCAGTCGCAGGCCACACGCATACAACAGTTCAATAATAGCTTTATCGCGGCTGTCGATAAAACTGTCTGCCTGTACATTTAATAACTGATTTACCTGATCCGCATGCAAGGTATTAGGCAGACGTTTGGGCTTTCTGGGAGCGGGCACACCGATAGCCGGGTTATTTTTTGCCAGTTTATGACGACATAAAAAACCATACAGGGAACGAATCGCCGATAATAATCGTTGTAAACTGCGCCCGGACAAGCCCTGCCGGTGCAGGCGCGCAATACTGGCACGCAGTTGTGACGGGGTAATCGCGTCCCAGTTAATTTTAGCCTGCCGGTCTAACTCCAGGCTGATTAAAAATTGATGAATATCGCTTTGGTAAGCTTTTAAGGTATGTATCGAGTAGCGTTTTTCATTTTGCAAATAGGCATAAAATCGCCGCAAGCCATCATCTTTGACAGCTATTTTTTCCGCAGTATCTGATAATGACGAGGTCATCGTTCCGTATTTATGTGCATTTTACGGATGCTGGCTGGCGCAATCATTCGCTTCCAGATGCACGGCCAGTGCTGCACTGACCAGATCGCCTATCTGCGCCAGAAAATGGGTTCCCATGGTTGCCTGAAAACGCCTGTTATTATTACTCCCCAGACCAATCAGGCCCAAATCGGCACCTGCTGTTAATGGAATAATTGCCGCCGAGGCAATCTTTGCTGCATTATCCGTAAATAAAAAGGCTTTCTGTTCATCAATACTCCGGCCACACACGGGGTTTTTATGTTCCAGCATGGTTTTAAATGCATGGATACCGGTATCATCTCTGGCCACAAACAAACCCGGGTATTGTTTAACCAGCGACCGGTTTTCGGTAAACAGGCGAATTACCGCATAATCGGCTTTTAGTTCATTGCTTAACTCATCCAGCACAATACAGACCACATCATCCAGATCATGTGCACCGAGCAGGTTGATGGCAATACGCTGCCGACTTTGCGCCAGCCGCTCATTATCACGAGCCACGGCCATCAGTTCGCTTAAATGCTCATCAAGCCGGGCATTTTTTTCGCGTAACACCTTTACCTGACGTTCGACCAGAGAGACTGCCGGGCCACTGTCATGAGGTATTTCAAGTATCGCCAGCAATTCCGGGTGATCGCGTAAAATCGCCGGATTTTCTTTTAACTGCTTGACTAATGCCTGTTCGTCTGTTGATACTGTTTCAGATACTGCTTCGGTTTTATGTTTTCTTTTCACTGATTTTGTCACCCTGTTGTTTCCCCCCTGTAAACACGGCTTACCGGCCCGGTCATAAATAAGGAACAGCCCTCACCTGCCCAGGCGATACGCAGTTCGCCGCCAGACAGCGGTACCTTGACATCGTTATCAAGCAATCCACGTCGAATGCCGACAGCCACCGCAGCACTGGCACCGGTTCCACATGCCAGGGTTTCACCCGCACCACGCTCATAGACCCGCAAACGGATGGTGTGACGATTGACAATTTGCATAAAGCCAACATTCACTCCCTGAGGAAAATGACTATCTGCACCAATCAAGGCTCCCGTTGCTGCCACATCGGTATTTTCAATGTCATCAACCTGCAACACAGCATGGGGATTACCCATGGATACAATATCTATAGTATAAATATGCTGATTAAGCTTTAATTTGTAATGCCCCGGTTCCCGCGTACCTGACACCACGGCATCTTCATTATTGATAAATGGCAGGCTTTCAGGACGAAAATTGGGTTCCCCCATATCAACAGTGACATCACCATTGTCTTCTACCTGCAACCGGATCAACCCACCCATGGTTTCAACTGGAATAAGCCGATGCTCGGTCAGCCCCGCGTCACGCACAAACACCGCAAAACATCGCGCGCCGTTGCCGCACTGTTCTACCTCACTGCCATCGGCATTAAATATACGATAGCGAAACTCAGCGGCTGGTGTCTGTGGCGCTTCCACCAGCAACAACTGATCAAAACCAACCCCGGTATGACGGTCTGCGAGTTGCTGAATTTGCTCAGGGCTCAGATCAATGGCCTGTTCAATGCCATTGATCACCATAAAGTCATTACCCAGACCATGCATTTTTGTAAAAGCAATCTTCATAACCGGGGAGCATAACCGGCAATAAGGCCCGGTTCAACCTGAAACAGCCCCTTGCGTACTAAAATAACAATAAAACCCGTTTCCTCTATGCATTATCATTTTATTATGCTAACTTAGACATCTGTCTGACTTATATTGATTTCCACCTTATCCCCGGAGGTAATACCATGTCCACAACACCTCGCTCATCTTTACAGGAAGCTATTGATGCCTTCCAACAGGAAATGTTGCCGCAAATTTCTGATAATGTAGCTGCAACCATGCAGGCAGCCATGACTGACTTAAAACAGTCGGGTCTGGAAAACAACGCTAAAACAACAGGTGACATCTGCCCGGATTTCACCTTACCCAATGCCGATAAAAAAGCGGTTTCGCTGGACGCTTTACTAGAAAAAGGCCCCGTGGTCATCAGTTTTTATCGCGGCGCCTGGTGCCCGTATTGCAACCTGGAAATCAATGCGCTGCAGGCAAAACTGGCAGCTATACAGTCACAGGGTGCAAGCCTGATTGCCATTACCCCGCAACTGCCGGATAAATCACTGGAACAGATTAAAGAAAAATCGCTCGGCTTTGAGATTTTAAGCGACCAGAAAAATCGTCTTGCACGACAATTCGGCCTGGTTTTTACCTTACCCGAAACGTTACGACCTGTTTATACTGATTGGGGCATTGATATACCCGAACATAATGGCGATGACTCGTTTGAGTTACCCGTTCCAGCCACGTATATTGTGGGGCAGGATAAAAAAATCCGCTACGCCTTTGTTAATGTCGATTATACCCAGCGGCTGGAACCGGACATTATTATTGAACAACTGGAAGCCTGCAGGACTTAATCCATCGTAACGAGAGGGCGCTGATTTGAGGGAAGTGGCACGACGATAGATAAGCATATTGCGTTTACGAACCAAAGGATGAGCCAGACTCCTAGATGATATATCTGCTATAATAGCTTATAAGAGATGATATAAGCACTATAATGAAGATACCAGACCCCACTACGCTTGTTGTATTCGCCTGGCTCGCTGATCGCTACATTCCTGCAGGCAAGTTGCGGGTGTTCGGTCGTCAGGCTGAATTCTGGTACGGGGATCACTTCAGGCAATATGGTTATGCGCTTGACCCCATCAAGCTACCACTCACGAGTGAAGTCTTTACGGCTGAAGGTTTACAGGGAGATCTCGGCGTACTGGGTGATGCGTTACCTGATAGCTGGGGGCGTTATCTTATCAAACGTCAGTACCATCAATCTTTATCTGATCTGCAAATACTAAGTCTGGATGCCTCCAGACAGCGAATGGGTGGACTTTTTTTCTCCTGTGAGCTCGATGATTCTCCCGTGGATAATACTCACGACCTGAAATGGATGCATCAGTTCTCACGGTGGTTAACTGATAAAAGTAATGATTTTCCAGAAAGGATGGAGCTTGGCTCCAGTGCGGGTGGTGCTAAACCTAAATGCCTCATTCAGATTGATGAAATAGAGTGGATTGTAAAATTCCAACCGGCAAACGAGCCTGTGAATAAACCCGCTATTGAGCACGGAACGTTAAAACTGGCCGAGGCGTGCGGTATTCCCGTGCCTGATAATCGACTGATTGACCTGCCTGATAAGAGACAGGCGCTTTTGGTTAAACGCTTTGATCGTGACCGGAAAAAACCGCTTCACTACATGAGCGGGCAAACGCTATGCGGCGTATTATTCAATGACGCAGGGCAGGTGATTAATGATACACGCAGTTACCTTATTCTCGCTGACGCATTAAGTAAAATGAGCACAGCCCCACAAACTGACAGAGTCGATCTGTTTCGTCGTATCGTTTTTAATATCCTGGTAAACAATCATGATGATCACGCTAAAAACCACGGCGTAGTACGTTCACTGGATGGTAAGTGGCGGCTGTCAAAAGCCTTTGACCTGGTCGCAGGTGAAGGCGGCAGCCGTGACCTTGCAATGATTATTGGACCAGAGGGCGGTCAGGCTACATTTAATAATCTACTGCAAAGCGTGGACTCGTTCGGGCTATCACGCCGTGAAGCCATTGATGAAATCATGGCCATGGTAGAAAACATTCAAAACTGGAAACAGCTATTTTTAGCATCCGGGGTGAGCAAAAATACCATTAACGAAATAGCATGGGCAATACAGGCGTCGATTGATGTTTCAGGACTCTGAATTACAACTGGATAAACTGGCTGACTTTCTGCGTCAGGCACGCAAGCGAAGAGGCTGGCGCCAGAAAGACGTTGCGCAGCGACTAAATGTGAGCATTGATACGATAAAGCGTGCAGAGAAGGGCGGCGCAGGTGTCTCCATTGGACATATACTTGATCTGCTTTCACTGTACCAGCGTCTGGAATCATTTGCAGACGTTGTTAATCCCTATAAAGATAAAGTTGGCATTAGTATGGAAGCTGAGCGAACACCAAAAAGAATTTCAGCAACACGTTATGACCGTGATTTTTAGCGCTATAACCACGGTATAATATTTTACTGCTTAGTTACCAACCACAAACAGCATCGTTATGAGGGTGATTCCGGTGCATGAGATTTTGGTCACAAAATAGGGGCGTTTGGTTATTCCAAATAACGCTATCTTGTGACCAGAAGATTATGTGCCGGAAGCAGTCGCAGTAGATGCCTGTTTGTGGTCGGTAACTACTTAGTGAATAAACTTTCCCCACGGTAGAGGTCGGCAATGGTTTCACGTTGACGGATAATTTGCTGTTGGTCGCCATCCACCATAACCTCGGCAATGCGCGGACGGGAATTGTAGTTGGAACCCATACCAAAACCGTAAGCGCCTGCCGAGCGAACAGCCAGCACATCGCCCTGGCTGATAGCCAGTCGCCGGTCTTTACCCAGAAAGTCACCGGTTTCACAGACGGGGCCTACCACATCATAGATACGCCCGGCCTGTTCCTGCGGCGGTTCAAGCAGTGGCATAATGGCCTGCCATGCGCCGTATAAGGCGGGGCGGAGTAAATCATTCATCGCGGCATCGACAATGGCAAAGTTTTTCTCTGCACTGTGCTTGAGGTATAACACCTCGGTGAGCAGAATACCGGCATTACCGGCAATCGCTCTGCCCGGTTCAACCAGAATTTCATACTGCCGACCTGCCAGTTTTTCCATGATTGCTGCAATCTGCTGTTGTGGCTGTGGCGGTTTTTCGTCCCGATAGCAGATCCCCAGGCCACCACCCAGATCAAGGTGGCGCAGCGTTACACCGACTTCTTCCAGCCGGTCAACGACCATCAGCACCCGTTCCAGCGCATCGACAAACGGCTTCACCTCGGTAAGCTGCGAGCCAATATGACAGTCGATACCGACCACATCAAGATGCGGCGAATCGGCCATGCGTTGAAAAACTGCTATCGCCATATCAACCGAGACACCAAATTTATTATCTTTTAAGCCGGTTGAAATATAAGGATGGGTTTTGGCATCCACATCCGGGTTCACCCGCAACGATACCGGGGCTTTAGTCCCTTTTTCTGCCGCCACCGTTTCCAGCAATGCCAGCTCGGCTTCGGACTCAATATTAAAACAGCGAATACCGACCTCCAGCGCGCGTTCCATTTCAGCCCGGGTTTTGCCGACACCGGAAAAAACCACTTTGCCCGCGTCGCCGCCTGCTTTTAATACCCGTTCGAGTTCGCCAACTGAAACAATATCAAACCCCGAACCCAGTTTTGCCAGCACATTCAATACCGCCAGACTGGAATTGGCCTTGACCGCATAACACACCAGATGCGGATGCTCGCCAAAAGCCGTATCAAAGGCTTTCCAGTGTCGCTCCAGCGTAGCACGGGAATATACATAGCAGGGTGTCCCCCAGGTTTTTACCTGCTGGAGGAGATCAACCTGTTCGGCCATCAGACGGCCATTTTTGTAATTAAAATAATCCATAAATCCGACAGACTCCCGGGAGCCGGCCCTTTTGCGTGTTAAGTTTTGTGTTAATTTTGTTTGCTGGTGGTTTTTTCAGGCTGTTGTTTATCCCTGGCTGGTTGCGCCTTAACCATCTTTGAGGTTTGCGGTGTCGTGCTATCGGGCAGATACAGATCGCCCCGGCTACCACAGCCAGACAGACAGAAAAACATAAAAGCTATTAACAACCACAGCGTTTGCATAAATAATTCATTCTCAATAGAAAGCGGTATTATTACAGGAATAACCAGCAAGGCAAATAATTAATTTTAAAAAACTGATATTATCCTCATGCTAATATCTTCCATTCATCCGTTGACCGCTTAATAATAAAACATGGCCACAACACCAGCCGAAAAACTCGAAAGCATAACACTGGAAACCGCAGACAATCCTGACAGCGCTATTATCTGGTTACACGGCCTGGGTGCTGATGGCAATGACTTTGTCCCCATCGTTGACCAGCTACAACTGCCTTCTGAACGGGCTATCCGTTTTATTTTTCCACACGCACCCATACGCCCCATTAGTCTGAATCAGGGTTATCCCATGCGTGGCTGGTATGATTTATATGGCCTGTCTTTTAATGAACGCGAAGATGCCACGGGAATTCGGGCGGCGGCGGAACAAATCATGCAACTCTGCCAGCAACAACAAGATGCAGGTATTGCCAGCCAGCGCATTTTTCTTGCCGGTTTTTCACAGGGTGGCGCACTGGCGTTATATACCGGTTTGCGTTACCCGCAACCACTAGGCGGCATTATCGCACTGTCTACTTATTTATGCCTGCGCGATACACTTACTACAGAAATGAGTCCTTATGCAACCCAGTTACCGGTATTTATGGCACATGGGTTACAGGATGAAGTATTGCCCTACGATTTTGGTAAAAAAAGTGCCGATTTACTCCAGTCAGTCGGCATCCCGGTAGACTGGCATGATTATGCCATGGGACACAGTGTCTGTACGCAGGAGATACAGGCGATTCGTCAGTGGTTAATGCATCAGCTTAACCCGTAGATTCACAATAAATTAGCATTTGCGCATAAATCAGGCTATTATTTAGACAGGTAGCTGCCAGAAAAGCCACATTGTTTCGGCACCAACCTGAAACGAAGGGGGTTTTATGGCAAAACTGGAATTAAAACGAAGTGTCGATATGGCGCCTGCTCAGCCATTATGGAAAATGGCACCGACCAGAGACGAAAATGGCGGCCCGGTCAGCGATGTATTAATGATTATTCCAAAGTTAAAACACCGCCCGGAACAATATATTAAAGATACCCTGGCAAATATTGAATTCGCTTTAAAGCAGTACCAGAAAGAGGTCCTGTTTGCGAATATGGATATGAAACTCAATACCCTGTGGGTATCCTTTAAAGCCATACCCGGGGTGTATACCAATATTGTCTCAACCTTAAAAATAAACATTCCTGAAGCAGTGCTTGTCGGTGATACACACTCGCGCCTGAATCAGGACAAATAACAATAGTCACGACTCAGGGAAAAAACGATGTCTCAACCCGCCATGGATACCTCAGCCTTTGATGAAGTCAAAGCCCTGATGGGCGACAGCTTTAAGGATGTACTCAGCCTAACCCTGGAAACCCTGCCGCCACAGATGTCACTGCTTGAAAGCGCCATCCATAATAAAAATGCCGAACAGATTTTTAGTATTGCACACCGTATAAAAAGTGCATCAGGTACCATTGGTGCACTTGGCCTGGCAAACAAGGTAGAGCAGATCGAACTTATCGGGCGTAGCGGTTCGGCAGATATTCCTGCCTCTTATCTGGAAGCTTTGACAACTTCATTTGAAGAAGTCATCACCATTCTTGAAAAAGAAACCGGCTGAAAACAGCTTAATCCGGCCATTGCATGGCAATACAGCACATGCCAATACCGAAAAAGCCGCTTCGCTAATCTCACAACCTTTATTCTCGCCTGTTCCTTTTGCCATCGCGCTGGCATCATGATGACTTGCTATCTGTGAAACCTGGTCTTAACTATTGCTATATTACAAAACTACACTATATATCCATTACTTGCTATGCAGTATCTGGAAATATCCGGGTTGATAAATGACTGAAAATTATATAGATAATTCAATAGCTATTAACCATGGACTGCTGCCGAATTTCTGTGATGTACGCGTTGTTTTTATATTAATTCTGCTGACTGAGTTACTTGCACTGGTGCTTGCTATGGCCATTCCCAGCGGCTCTACCCCTTTCTGGAATTATCTGGCGCTGACTTCATTGTTAATGCAATGGATTGCGCTGGTCAATGCTGCCTTACTATGCCCATTACGTTTTCGCTTAAACCATCTAGCCGATAAACTGGCCATACCGTTAAGTTTTATGCTTATGTCTGCCGTCAGTTTTATAATCAGTTTTATTAGCGTTGAACTGGATCATCATTTATTTTTTGATACCCTGTTTGCATCCAGTCAACATCTGGATAAACCGTTTATTATGCGCGTTATGGTCATCAGCATGGCAATCTATGCGGTGGTTTTACGCTATTTTTATATACAGCGTCAATGGCGTATCAATATCGCCGCCCAGGCTCAGGCAGAGGTGGTTGCTTTACGTGCCAGAATTCGCCCGCATTTTCTGTTCAACAGCATGAACACCATAGCCAGCCTGATTGCGGTTGCACCCGATACCGCTGAAACCGCCATCGAAGATCTGGCCGACCTGTTCCGCGCCAGTTTAAGTGAGCATAATTTAAACACGGTTGAAGATGAAATTGAGCTAACAAAAAGCTATCTGAATATAGAAAAATTACGCCTTGGTGATCGCCTGCAGGTTCAGTGGAACATAGACAAGTCATTGAATAATATATTAATTCCATCGCTTTTATTACAACCACTGGCAGAAAACGCTGTTTATCATGGCATTGAACCGCTCACCAGGGGTGGAAAAATTGGTATTTCTACGCTAAAACTAGATGAACATCTGCTTATTTCTGTGCGTAACCCTGTGGCAACAGATTCCGCTCAGCAATGTCGAAAAGGTAACCAGATGGCACAACAAAATATCAAACAACGCCTGGCTCTGGTTTATGCCAACCGGGCGGCGTTTATCACAAATGACACCAAAGACGATTATATTGTTACTTTAAAAATACCGCTGAACCCTGTCAGCACATAGCTTTGGATGTTATAAATTATGAATGTATTAATTGTTGATGACGAGCAACTGGCTCGGCAGAGGCTAAAAAAAATGCTGAATGCTTCCAGCACACCATGTGTTATTGCTGAAGCTGAAAATGGCGAAGAAGCTTTGCGAAAATCACAACACGCGCAACCCGATATCGTATTAATGGATATTCGTATGCCAGGCATGGACGGCATCGAAGCCGCTTCGTATATGAATAAAATGGAACATCCGCCTGCCATTATTTTTACCACTGCCTATAATGATCATGCCCTGGAAGCTTTTACCACCCACGCTATTGATTACCTGGTCAAACCCATTAAACAACAGCGTCTGGAAAAAGCCTTACAGGCAGCCAGACGTATTAATAAAGCACAAATTTCCTTATTAAAGGCAAACAGTAATACTGCCCGCTCAACCATCTGTATAAAACAGGGCAACGTACTGGAACTCATTCCGGTAGATGAAATCCTGTATTTCAAAGCAGAACAGAAATACGTCACCGTACGTACCGATGAACGTGAATACCTGATTGAAGAACCACTAAAAAGACTTGAGGAAGAATTTAATCACCGTTTTATACGTATTCACCGTAATGCACTGGTTGCTCAAAACGCCATTCATGGCCTGATTAAAACCCGACAGGGCCATCATTGTGTCGGTTTCAGAGAGATTGATGACCAGCTCGAGATCAGTCGTCGCCACCTGCCTGCTATTCGTAAAAATTTTAAGAAAAAAGGCTGATATTGCGGTACATTACGCCTTTATAAAACACTTTGAGGTTGCTGGCATTGAAACGACCGTTACACGCTCGAACCATTCTGGTCACCCGCCCGCTGGGGCGCGCAGATAAACTCTGTCAGCGTATTCATGACGCTGGCGGTCACGCCCTGCATTATCCGCTGATTGCCATTCTGCCGCCCCGGGACAGGCATTGCCTGGCTGATATTAAACATCATCTGTATCAATTTGATATCGCCATTTTTATCAGCCCAACGGCAGTTGAACAAACTGCCGAACTGCTTCCATCCATCTCGAAAACGCTGCAAATTGCCGCTATTGGCAGTAAAACTGCAGCCATATTACAACAACATGGTGTTTTGGTAAGCATTCAGACCGAGGGTCATAACAGCGAATCTTTACTCACTCACCCGGCTTTACAACCCGCCGTCGTCAGCAACAGGCAAATCCTTATTTTTCGTGGCGAAGGTGGTCGGGCTTTTTTAGGTGACAGTTTGAGACAACGTGGTGCACAGGTTCGCTATATTGAAACCTATCGTCGCGGTTTACCAGATGCTGCCCCTTTATCAGACGATACCATCAGACAGCTTGATGCCATTACTATCAGCAGCAATGAGAGCCTGGATAATCTGATAACTTTAATGGCAAACCCTGCCGCAATTCTCAACACCCCCATTATTGTTGCTTCAGACAAAACCGTAAAAAATGCCCGTTCCTATGGCTTTACCACCATCTATCGGGCAGATAATGCCACCGATGAAGCCTGCTATACACAGTTGCAGGCCTTGTTTAAACCCACTGAATAGCGTGTAACCCATGGTAGCAAAACCCATTAAGTAGTAAAACCGACAGACTTCTGGTAAAACCTGTTTTTATGCCCTTTTTATGCGATAATCCTGATATAACGATCCTGAAATGCCTCTGCATAAAATAATTCCGGGAGTAACTATGAATCGATTCCTCTATGTCATGCTGATAACCCTTATTACGCTTGGCGGCTTCACCATGTATACCCATCACGACCTCGGTTCTATCACGATTCAATTTTCCGATTTCAGTTTTACCACAAATTTACTGGTCGCTAGTGCAGCACTGCTATGTGTATTGTTTGCCTCCCTGCTTGTCGCCAGAGCTTTTCAGCTGATTAAATCCACCTTCATCTATCTGTTTGGCCAACGGGAAATACGCCGCCAGAATCGGGCAAAAGCTGCATTTAATCGCGGCTTGCTTGAATATACTGAAGGTCGCTTTATGCAGGCAGAAAAAACCCTGCTCAGTTATATTCAATACAGTGATAACCCACTACCTGCCTACCTTGCTGCAGCAAAAGCGGCGCACCGGGCAGGCAATTTTGAGAATCGGGATAGTTATCTACGTAAAGCCCGTGAGCTTGCCCCGAAAGCTGAGCTTGCTATCGGTATTACTCAGGCACAGCTACAACTGGATTATCAACAGAACGAACAGGCACTGGCCACACTACAGCAACTCAATCATCAGACACCCGGTCATTTTCTGGTACTGCAATTACTTGCCAGCACCTGTCACCGGCTGGAAGACTGGGATAGCTTATATCAGTTAATGCCCGAACTTAAAAAACATGGACAGACGGATGACAAAACCATACTGGCTTATGAAGTGGCCATCCACCGTGGCCGGATGAAACTAATCAGTCAGCTCGCCGATTTCTCACAACTTCACGACTACTGGTTACAAATCAGCAAACCACTTAAGAATCTGCCGGAGATAGTCATTTATTATACCCATTGCCTGGTTAAAATAGACCATGCCGGTGAGGCCGAGGCAGTGCTGCGACACACCTTAAACACCAACTGGCATGACAGTATGATGGATCTTTATGCCGAACTGGATGTGGTGGTAGATCAAAAAGTGCTTGCAACGCTGGAATCCTGGTTGCAGGATCACCCACAAAACACCCATCTGTTACTGGCACTGGGTAAAACCTGCCTGCATCTGTCATTATGGGGTAAAGCCAGAAATTATCTTGAAGCCAGCCTGTCACTCGAAGCCTTGCCTGAAACCTACCTCAGACTTGCCCGCCTGCTGGAAGAACATATGCATGAACCTGATGCTGCGGCAGAATACTACCGTCAGGGCCTGCATTCACTGGCCGGGAATTATAATGAGGCCATGTTAAACACGGATAGACCACCGGCTTCCACTGCTGAAGAGCCACCTCGATTGAAAATCGTTAAACAGTAGAGTAATTACCATAATGCAATAATAACTCAGTGCTCAGCTGTGTCATTATCTTTATAGTTCGGTCGGGTAATACCCATTGCCTGCAGAGCATCATCGGAATATTCAAACGAATCGGAATAAATCTGTGTTTCCGGCAGGCCATGTTGATAGAACAGTTCCATCCCCGCTTTTACCATCGGTGGCGGGCCACTTAAATAAACATCATAACGGGAAAGATCCGGGTACTGTTTCACTACCGCTTCATGCACAAAACCGGTTTCACCCTGCCAGTTATCGGCATCAGCCGGGGCGGATAAAACCGGTGTATAACGCAGGTTTTCATCACGCTTCAGCCAGTCTTTAACTTTTGCATCCATATATAAATCGGCATAGGAACGTACCCCGCAGAATAAATGTATCGGGGTTTGCAGGCCAATATAAAAAGCATGTTCCAGCATGCCCTTTAACGGCGCAAAACCGGTGCCACCGCCCAGCAGAATAACCGGGCGTGTGGAATTTTCCCGTAAATAATAGCTGCCCAGCGGCCCTCTCAGACGCAGCAGGGTTTTTTCTTTCAAACCGTCAAAAACATAATCGCCAAAATGGCCATCCGGTACGTGACGGATATGGAGTTCAATCAGGGCATCATCATGCGGCGCATTAGCAATAGAAAACGCCCGCCGTTTGCCATCCTTCAACAGGAACTCAATATATTGCCCGGCCAGAAACTGCAGGCGTTCGGTTTCAGGTAATTTTAGTTGCAGCTGCATAATATCGTGGCTTAACAACTGCATTTTTTCCACCCGGCAGGGTAAGGTTTTTATTTCAACCTGCTTGCCCCGGCTGATTTCACGCACGTCTATTTCCAGATCACTGCAGGCATGTGCCTGGCAGAATACGGTATTACCTTTTTCGCATTCCTCTTTTGCGGTAGCTCTCAACGTGTTTGCGCCATACCGTGTTTCACCTGTTATAACACTGCCAACACATTTACCACAGGCACCATTACGACAGCCATAAGGTAAGCCAATCCCCTGACGCAAAGCTGCTTCAAGAATCGTTTCCGTGGATTCTATGTTAAATTCATGGCCGCTTGCGGGTACTTTTACCTTAAAACTCATGTAAAATGTCTCTAATCAGAATTAATCTATTTTCGCTCATTTTTTAAAGATAAGAAACATTTTATTACGCTTATGTCCCGAGTCATCGTCTATAGTACAGGTATCTGCCCCATTTGTGAGAAAACTAAAGCCCTGCTTAAAAAATGGCAAATAGCGTTTGATGAAAAACGTGTCGATCTTGATCAGGCCGCTTTACGTGAATTCTCGCAAGTGACGCAGGGCGCCAGAACGGTTCCTCAAATCACCATTGATGGAAACTGGATTGGTAGTTTTTCTGAGTTAACTGAAATGCATATGGATGATAAACTTGATCATCTGATGCAAAATACATAAGTGGATTATTATGAAAAAAACCAAACATATGCCATTATGGGTATTTCTGGCCTTCTCCAGTATTGAAACCCGAAAAATGGCCATGATCCTTATCTGGAGCTGTATCCTGTTTACTGTTTACTGCATTCCTTTTTCGCTTTATACCGATAGCGCACTCATCAAAAAATTATTTCTTATCAATGACTGGAGCTGGGCGGCGATTATGTTACCCATGTGTTTATGGTACTGGCTAAGCCTGCGCTGGGTAGACAAACATGCATCATGGCCCGACTATACAAAAAAAGAACAGCCTGCTGATTAACCCGGATTTTAATAAAACAGGTTTTATAATCAGGCTTTATAATCAGAACTTATAATCAGAACTTATAATATATATTAGCGAATTTTCCGGCTTAATGACACAGACAATAATAACTCGTACCGTATTAGTATTGCTGGTTATTATCTGGTTTTCCTGTTTGGGTCATCGTGATCTAATCGCCCCGGATGAAGCACGTTATTCCGAAATACCCAGAGAAATGATCGCCTCCGGGGACTGGCTGACCCCACATCTTGATGGCTTCAAATATTTTGAAAAACCGGCTCTGCAATACTGGTTAACGGCAATCAGCTTTAAGCTTTTCGGCCAGTCTAATGCCAGTGCACGACTCTGGATGACAATAGCCGGTTTCCTGTGCGCACTCTTCATTGGTTTTCTGACATCCCGTTTAAAGGATCCTTCACATCCTGACAGACAGGCTGGTTTATTCAGTTTTGTAATCACCTTAACCATGGTGGAGTTCATACTCTTTGGCCATATTCTGACGCTGGATATGTCCGTTACCCTGTTTTTGACGCTGTCCACCGGCTCGCTGATATTAGCCCAGTTACATCGTCACCAACCACAGGTGAATCGTAACTGGATGCTACTCGGCTGGGTAGCTATGGCTCTGGCTGTATTGAGTAAAGGTTTAATCGGCGTGCTGCTGCCGTGTGGTGCCGTGTTTTTTTATATGCTGTGGCAGCGTGACTGGCAGATCCTGCGCCACCTTCACATTATCAAAGGCGTCATCGTCTTTTTACTGGTAGGCGCTCCCTGGTTTATTGCAGTGAGCCTGGTTAATCCTGACTTTGCTCATTTTTTCTTCATCCATGAACATTTTGAACGTTATAGCACCATGGTTGATAATCGGCCAGGATCGATTATCTATTTTATCCCTGTGTTTTTACTTGGCGTAAGCCCCTGGTTAGTTACCGCCTTAAAAGTTATCTTTAAACCCGATTTCAGCTGGAAACCGTCTGTAAATGAAAAGTTTAATGCACAACGGTTTATCTGGGTTTATATTGTGATGATTTTTTTATTCTTTTCCTTAAGCCATTCCAAGCTTCCCGCCTATATCCTGCCGGTTTTCCCGTTTGTTGCCGTATTATCCAGCCTGCGTTTACGCCAGCAGCCATCTTTAGGCAAGGAATACTGGACACTTGCTGTACTGGGAATTATCTGCCTGATAAGCGGTATTATTATCACCCGGTTTGCCACCCCGACGATACCTGCCGAGCTATTTGCCCATTACCGCCCCTGGATTATCAGTAGTGCCTTGATTATGCTTGCCGGTGCCGGGTTGATGCGGTACTGGCGTTATTTACCGGTACCGGCAGTGTTAGCCGGTGGCACCGCTATGTTACTAAGCCTGCAATTTTTACTGGTGGGTTTGCAGACTATCGCCCCGGCACGTTCGGCCGTTGCTGAAGCGGCAGTTATCCGTCAATCGGTAGCCACCAATGTTCCGGTCTATGCATTAAACTTTTACCCGCAATCCTTGCCGTTTTATCTTAAACGTACCATCAAACTTGTCGGCACGACCGGTGAACTTGAAATGGGAATCAAGGCTGACCCAACAAACTGGCTGCCCGATCTGCAACATTTTGCGCAACAGTGGCAACAGCACAAACAGGCTGCCGCCATTATGAAAAAACCCACTTATGAGAAATTAATCGCCATGCAATTACCGATGCGGTTAATTTATAAAGGGGTCAGTAATATCGTGGTCGTACGCTTTTAATTAGCCCGGATATTTCATGGGAATGTAAGATTTTGGGGCGGACGTTATATAAAAGCAGTCAGTGAGTCCATTTGGATGATTCGACGAAAAGCGCAGTCATCGCTACGGTTACAGACGAATCATTCAAAGGGGCCGCTGAGATTGATCCAAAAACGGTATAGCGGGCAATGGGTCATATATGGGCAAGGGCTACTAATTGAGAGATAAATCGTTCTCAGCATACTAATAAAAGTCAGATGAAATTTATACCCGCCTGGATTTTCTCACCTCGCCCCGGACGAAAATACTGATGGTTATCGTAAAAACTCTCACTGGCATTATCTGCCATCCAGCCTGGCATACCAAGTATCGGAAACGGTGACAGGTCTTTCGGGCTGGTATAATGGCTGCCTGCTGCAAAAATATGCGCAAGCCGCTGATCCAGCCAGTGAAGCTGTGTATCCAGCGGCAGATCGATGACTGACTGATCGGCATGCAACAGTATCGCATTCGCGGTCATGCCGATATAGGGCTGCAACCCCTTCTCATACATCGCATGACCAAAAGTGATACAGCGCAGCTTTTGCGCCAGCTCATCGCGTCGCGCCCAGAATAAGCACTTCCACTCGAAATGACGGATAAGATCCAGCAGCGATTCATCCGACGACAGAATCACCACCCCGCCCTCATCAAACAGCGACAGTGTATTTTCCATCGGCGTTCGTCGACCAATATTCTCTCCCCGTTCAATACGCTCACGCGCCAGTGGAATGTGAATCGAATTGATTACCGCCTTGGTTCTGGAAAAGATAAACCAGCTCAGCAACTGGAAGAAATCATGCCAGTTAGCACTACGGGTCTGGATCTCGCCACTGTAATAGATACGCGGCGCATAGTGCTCACTAAAGTGCTGCGGCTTACCCGCCTGCTCGACAATGGAAAGTGCCTGACCGTTTAATGTTCGGATGGAAGGATGCATACTGAGCAGGCGACGATAGTCATTCAGCCCCGGCCACTGCTCGAAGCCGCTGAAATAACCAGTCAACTTGCGGATGGGCGCATACATTGGCAGCGTATCGCAGAAGTTTGAGTGCCAGGGGACGAGCTTGTCGATTCGGGTATTGGTTTTCAAGGGTAATATTTTTTGCTATGGAAAGAATAACGTTTATCAAATTAGAACAGCTTGACTATTTCTGATGCACTCATTTTAGTTCTGATATCTCTTTAATTGTTCTAACCCCAAGCAAGAACCGGGGTCAGATCACAGTTTTCTCTAATATACTAAAGCACATAATAAATAGCGCCCCCATCTTCAATCTTTGGGCGACCCGAAACACCTGCCCGCGTCTGTCGTTGCGTCATTCGCTCAATTTTATCCTTGAAGTCTTCTCGACCTAAAACTAATTCCTGATTAAGCACTTCCCGGATAACATGCAGCACTTCTTTATCCAGATCTTTACTGAATAACTCTCTATAAGCATATTGTTGTTGCTCAAGACTTAAGCCCAGTCGTTTATAAACCGGGTGCGCTTCAAGCATTGAGCCTTGATGGGCACCGGCATTTGAATGATAACTCGACCATCGGTAGTCACCCGGATGCTCTACCATGTTGGCTCTTACTGGATTCATTTCTATATAACGCATACAGGTAAGCAGATAGGCTTCACTATCAACCAAACTCGCTTTGTAACGCCCTTCCCATAATGTCCCCGTACGTTTGTAGGTATGATTAATGTAACGCACATACTTTCGGCCTGTATCCTGCATCATGTGACTTATACCGTGTGGCTGTGCAGGCGTAACTAATAGATGAACGTGATTAGTCATGAGGACATAAGCATGTATCGCTACAGAATTTCTTTCAGCCGCTTCTTTTAGATTATCCAGATAACGAAGGTAGTCACTTTCTGTATAGAAACAGGGCTCTCGATTATGCCCGCGCTGAATAACGTGCTGGGGCACACCGGGTAATGTAAAACGTGGTTTCCTTGCCATTACAAACTCCTTGTGATTTATTGTCCTTAATGTTCGATTGCTCGTAGTCAGCTTTAGTGTATCAGATTTCGTATATTAGAGAAAACTGTGATCTGACCCCGGTTTCCGTGCTGGATTTCTTCAAAGTCAGTTCTTGATCCGCATAATCCACAGGTTGTTGGCTGGTCGTTTAAGATGTAACAATCGAGGTTGTCATAATTAATTTCATTTGCATTCAACATAATTTATATTTCCTGAACAATGTACTGATTGCATACAATCCCAATGTGTTCCAGCACAACGAAATTTTGATAATAAAGACTCTACATCGCCCCATAAATCCATTGATTCAACTTCGCCAGAGGTTGCAGGCCGAAGTTCTGAAAATTCATGGTACGCATGATCTGCAACCGTAGGTCCGTTACTGTATTTCCATAATTGAGAATATAGAGTTGGTATACTGACTTGTTCTGCAACAAAATACTCACCAGAATCAAGCAATGATTTTAATTCTTCAATATTGTTGTCTGTGACATTTCCGGTTAAAAGAATCTCACCGTATGCTTTGTAATTATCGGCATCACGATATAGGTATTCCATGATTGAATGGTTATTCATTTTCTAGCCTCCTTCTATTGAAAAAGTTAACTCAGTGCGAGATTGATAAACTTTGTTTTCTGGTACAAATCACCAATGGCATCCTGCGGTACACGCCATAAAAAACCATGATCTTTTACATGCCCCTGTTTCTCTGATAACGTAAAATCCAGATAAACATTACCATCATTGGCCATATGCATAAAACGCAATAAAGATGGTGTTTTACAATACAACAAATTATCAAAACGACAAGCTGTCACACCATTTCTTATGCGTTTTGTTGAGACAGAGATATACGCGGTTTCATTATGTTTAGAAAGCAACGCATCTTCCAGTACACCATCATCATACTCAAGTATTTTCGTTGTCTTTTTATTGATAACAATCTTATCCTGGTCTGCCGCTAAAAAGAAGCCTAAAGAGTCAGGTTTATTATTGAATGAAGTATATAAAGCCTGCCGTTGATTTTTTTCATCAAAATAACCAAATTGTGTAACCAGTTCATTTTTGTCTTTACAAGCCAAATAGCGTGACGGCACACGTGAGAACAAGGTCTGTAATGTTTTTCCCAATTTTGTTTTAAG
>WFMW01000032.1 GCA_015488885.1 Gammaproteobacteria bacterium
ACAATGCCAAATTCTGCGAGAAACCCACGGATTTGATTGGCAGTACGGGTATGTTCAGCAACGAGCTGACGGCGGCGCCGGTGTACGAGAAGTATCGCTTGTTGCTGCTCGTTCTTAACAGGCACGAATCGAGTATGGGGCCGTCCGGCTGCCTCACAGATTGCTCTGGCATCATTGCGATCATTTTTTCGAGTATTACCGCCACCGCGGTAAGGTATAACAAACTTGGGATCCATAATCCGTGCATCATGGCCGAGTTTGATCAATTCCCGAGACCAGTTATGAGCATCTGAACCCGCCTCCATTGCAATCAGGCAAGCGGGAATATTGGCCAGAAAAGGCAGTAATTCTTTGCGTTTAAGGGATCGTTCAAGTACGATTTTATCGTTCATATCGACGGCGCAGATGGAAAAAGTATTCTTTGCCAGATCGATACCAATGCGAGTAATATTATTCATCATGGATCTCCTTGTTGCAGTGGTTCTTTACACTATCATTGTCACCAGACGGAAATTGTCTGGCAACTGGGAGGTCCATGTCATTCGTTAGCTCTTAAAAATCATCAACTTATACCTCTGTTGCAATTTTATGTAATTACATTATAATTACCGTAATATGCATTTATTTATTGAGGTAGCGCAATGGCATATTTAGTTAAAATCGGTAATTCTCAAGGTATAAGAATACCTAAGCCACTGATAGAGCAAGCCCATCTTGAAGGGAAAGAACTTGATCTCCTGCTTGTAAATCAAGGCATTCTTGTTACACCTAGCAAAAAGCCAAGAGACGGATGGAAAAAAGCTATTGAAGCAATCCTCGCGAGTAAGGAAACAGAACAAACTGACAATGAGTGGTTAGATGCTATATTAACGTCAGATGATGACTTGGAGTGGTGATGATATCCGTTTCTCGTTTTCAAGTTTGGTTCGTTAGCTTAAACCCAACCAAAGGCAGAGAAATAAACAAAACAAGACCTTGCGTTGTTATTTCACCAAATGAAATGGCAGCATTATCAACAGTTCTTGTTGCTCCCATGAGCACTAAGGGTTTCGATTTCCCATGTAGAATCGAGTGCAATTTTAAAGGCAAAAAAGGGTTAATACTTTTAGATCAAATTAGAGCGGTTGATAAAAGTAGATTGGTAAAAAAGTTAGGTTCAATTGATGAAAATACTCAAATTGAGCTATGCAATATTTTGCAAGAGTTGTTCGCATATTAAAATCGAGCTAACAAACTCATCCAGAGGACTTTGAACCTCCCCCGCTTTAGTAGACACCTTCTGATAACTCAGGAGGTGGCATATGCCAAGATATACACAACCGAGAAAGACCTGGCGGTATACAAATGATTTCAAAATCAAAGCTGTTAAACTCAGCTACCAGGAAGGGATTCAAGTCAAGCAGGTGGCAGAAGGCCTGGATATTCATCCCTTCATGCTGTCTCGCTGGCGTAAGGAATATCGGGAAGGAAAGTTACAAGGTGACAATCAAAAGCGAGTCGGTGTGAGTAAACAAAAGCGAATGGTTAGCGCCAAAGAACTGAGAGAGAACGCAAGGCTGAAGAAAGAAAATGCGCGCCTCAGGCAGGGGAATGATCTTCTAAAAAAGTGGCAACGGTATCTCGCGGAAGAGCATCAGAACGACTTTGGATTTATCCAGAGATACGGACAAGACCTCGGAATAAGCAATATCTATGTGAATGGCTCAAGGTTTTAAGAAGTGGCTACTATGCACGGCGTAAACGCACAGAATGTCGACGAGCCCTCGAAGACAAAGAATTGATGGATAAAATCCGGAAAATACATCAGGCAAGTCGCGAGACCTATGGTAGCCCCAGGGTGTATAAAGCCCCTAAAAATCAGGGAATCGCCATTGGTAAAAAACGAGTGGAACGTCTCATGCGGTCACAGGGGCTTCAGGGGGCGTGTAGTCAAAGTGACTCAGCGACAACCCGGTTTGAAACGTTTTATCGAGCGCGGTGATAATCTGCGACTTAATGAGCCAGCACCTGAAAGCATCAACCAGGTATGGGTATCCGACATCACCTATATCAAGGTACGTGACACGTATAAGTGCCTGATAGTTATCATGGATTTTTCCCCGTCGTATTCTTAGCTGGCCACTGACTGAGACGCGCACAACAAAAGATACTCGCCGCGCACTGAAACGAGCCATTTGAGAAAGATACCCTGAAGGTGACCTCATATTTCATACCGACAGGGGCATTGAGTATAACGGCAAGAAATTCAGAAAAATACTCGGAAAACATAATATTAAAGCCAGTGTTAATCGTTTAGGGTATTGCACTGACAATGGACATATGGAATCATATTTTCACAGCTTAAAAGCAGAGTTAATCAGAGGGAAGGAAATTTAATACCATAGATGAATTAAGGCACGCATTAAACAGCTACATCAACCATTTCTACAATAAAAAACGTCTGCATTCCGGAACTGGTTACTGTTCTCTCATAGAATATGAAAAAACTAACCGCTTGAAAAATCATGAGTCTACTTTCCAGTCTAGAGAATTCAGTATTCAGCCTGGCCATCGGCATCAAAAATCTAAGTTGATGCATAGACTTCACCCTCTGTTTATATTTCCTGTATTATGTCAAAAGTTAGTGGTTTTCAGAATTTCCCTGGTTTGTATAAATAATATTATTAGCTCCAGGTAACTAAAAATATGCTTCTAGTTTTTATTTTAAATAGCCTTGTTGTTGCATTTGTAGTGGTTGCGCATTATGAGTTTTTATTTCACCTCTCTGCGCATATCCCAAAAATGAGAATAAAGCATCGGTTTCGAATCGTTATAGGTGTATTTGGGGCTTTGCTTGCCCATGCAATTGAAATATGGATATTTGCACTGGCTTATTATTTTATGTCTCAAACAGAGGGCTGGGGTTCTTTCCAGGGAAATTTTAATGGCAGTTTAATGGATTGCGCATATTATTCATTTACAACCTTCACGACATTAGGTTTTGGTGATATTTATCCAGAAGGTAATATAAGATATTTGACTGGGATAGAGTCTTTAACAGGTCTGGTATTAATTACATGGACCGCCTCATTTCTGTATTATGAAATGCAGCGATACTGGGATTCTAGATAAATCTATCCATGCAGAATATAAGTCTTCTTTTCTTTATATGATTGTCCATTTTGAAGTAATATAGCTACTTTAATGTTAGCAATAGAATCCCCTGTGTCGGGGGTGGGCTTTTAGTGATGTTAGGCGGAGAGAATGTATGAATTTCAGGTGGTTATTGTTATTTTTGATTAGCTTTAATGTTCAGGCTAATCGATTTCCTGTTGAGATTATTGAACACATAGATGACATGAAAGTTGTGGCATTTATTAATGAAACCGATATAGAAAAATCTATGCAGTGGAGCCCTTTTAGTGACTCGCCTCCACCTGTTTCTATTAATCAGGTTGTAGCGGCGGTTAAAAAGAAAATCACCAGCGATGCTAAATTAAGTGAAGCCACTATCACTGAAATCGAATTAAAATCCATGCCACATCATAAGAAACACTGGCATTATCTGGTTAAATTGCGGGCCAATATAAATGGCAAATCAGATAATGTGGTTTTTATTGTGTTGATGGATGGTAAAGTCATTCGCGCCATGAAAGAGCCAGAGGCAATTAAATAAAAGCCCTGGAGCCTGCTCAAATCAATAAGCCTGTTCGGGCAAATTTGACTCGCCCCCCCCCGGTTGAGAGATAATAGTCTCCCCCGAGCAGGATCATACCCATGTTATATACCGAATCATTTGATGTTATTGTGATTGGCGGCGGCCATGCCGGCACTGAGGCTGCGCTGGCGGCCGCCCGCATGGGGTCAAAAACCCTGTTGCTGACCCATAATATAGAAACCCTGGGTATGATGAGTTGCAACCCGGCTATTGGTGGTATTGGCAAAGGGCATCTGGTTAAGGAAATTGATGCCATGGGCGGTGTTATGGGGAAGGCGGCGGATAAGGGGGGGATCCAGTTTCGTACCCTGAATAGCCGTAAAGGCCCGGCTGTCAGGGCGACTCGCGCCCAGGCGGATCGCCAGCTTTATAAAAAGGCGATTCGCCATACCCTGGAAAACCAGCCGAATTTATCCATATTTCAGCAAGCGGTAGATGACTTGATTGTTGAAGGGGATCAGGTTGCAGGTGTCATAACTCAGATGGGCCTGAAGTTTAAATCCCGCACGGTTATATTGACCGTGGGTACCTTTCTGGGTGGCCTGATACATATTGGTGAGGCGAATCATTCCGGTGGTCGGGCAGGGGATCCTCCATCCATTGCGCTTTCTCAGCGTTTAAGGGATCTGCCATTCCGGGTTGATCGTCTCAAAACCGGCACACCACCGCGCATCGATACCCGCAGTATTGATTATTCCGAATTGCAGGAGCAGCCAGGGGATACCCCAACGCCGGTTTTCTCCTTTACCGGTTCGGTAGATGATCACCCGCAGCAGATTAGCTGCCATATTACCCATACCAATGCGCGCACTCACGAGATTATTGCCGGTGGCCTGGATCGTTCGCCCATGTACTCCGGTGTGATTGAAGGGGTGGGGCCCCGTTACTGCCCGTCCATAGAAGATAAAATTGTGCGTTTTGCAGATAAAAATTCTCACCAGATTTTTATTGAGCCGGAAGGCCTGGACAGTTTTGAAATCTATCCCAACGGTATTTCAACCAGCCTGCCATTTGATGTGCAATTTGAACTGGTGCGCTCCATTAAGGGTTTTGAGAATGCTTTTATTACCCGCCCAGGTTATGCTATTGAATATGATTTTTTTGACCCCCGTGATCTAAAAACAAGTTTGGAAACAAAGTTTATTAACGGGCTGTTTTTTGCCGGGCAAATTAATGGCACCACCGGTTATGAAGAAGCAGCAGCCCAGGGTATGCTGGCAGCCATTAATGCCAGCTTACAGGTGCAGCAAAAAGATGCCTGGGCGCCGCGGCGGGATGAAGCTTATATTGGCGTGCTGGTGGATGACCTCACAACTAATGGTACAGCTGAACCATATCGCATGTTTACTTCGCGGGCCGAATACCGGCTGATTTTGCGTGAAGATAATGCGGATTTACGGCTTAGCGAAACCGCCCACCAACTGGGCCTGCTAAGTGAGGATCAATGGCGGGCATTCAGCGAGAAACGTGAGGCTATAGAAAAAGAGCAGCAACGCTTACAGGATTTGTGGATCGGCCCACAGTCGCAAATGGCAAAAGATTTAATATCACAGCTTGATAAACCCCTGAGTAAGGAAGCGCGGGCTATTGATTTATTACGGCGCCCGGAAATGGATTACGAAAAGCTGACGTCAGTGGAGCAGATAGGGCCGGCAGTCAGTGATCCGGCTGTTGCCGAGCAGGTTGAGATACAGGCTAAATACGCGGGTTATTTGCAGCGCCAGAAAGATGAAATTTCCAAGGCATTGCGTTTTGAAAATAACCCGATCCCGGATGATTTTGATTATGCACAGGTGCGGGGTTTATCCAATGAAGCAGTGCAAAAATTAAATGATCACCGTCCTCAAACGCTGGGGCAGGCCGGGCGTATTTCGGGTATTACGCCGGCCAGTATTTCTTTATTGCTGGTGTACTTAAAGAAAAAACAGAAAATGGATAAAACGGCGTAGACCGTTTATTCAACAGTTTTTACAGGAGTCTTTTCAGCGAAAATAATCGATAAACCACGCAAGGAAAATAAGATGAAAAAAATAATTTATATCGCTATGTTAGTCACCAGCTGTTTTCATATTAGCCTGGTGCAGGCCAGTGATAACTATATTAATAAGAAAAGTCCATATTCTGTACCTGTGACGCTGGATCGATTGCAGTCAGCGCTGGAATCCAAAGGTATTACGATTTTTGTTCGGGTGGATCACGGGGCCGGTGCAAAAAAAGTTAATACGCCCTTGCAAGAATCACAACTGCTGATTTTTGGAAATCCTAAACTGGGCTCGCCTCTTATGAAAGAAGCACCAATGATGGGGCTGGATTTGCCCATGAAGGCACTGGCCTGGAAAGATGCCAATGGTCAGGTATGGCTGAGTTATTTAAAACCATCAGTTTTACAGAACCGGCATCAGTTAAAACAAACCGGTATTATTAAAAAGATGGCGGGCGCGCTAAATGCCATGACAAATAAAGCCATTGAAAAATAGTTTTATTATTCAGGAAGGCCTGATAATTTATGGCATCATATCAAGATACCAGCTGTTTCATGCAGAATTAATCAACGATTTCTTAAAACCCTATTTGAGGGAGCCATTGGCTCCCTTTATTATGAAGGAAGTTCTGATCAATTTATGAACTTACATTTCACGTCATATATATTATGTGTGCCATTATCGTTAAAGCATAGAGTGGCCAGGGTTACGGATAAAAATCTGTATGCCGAAGCTGGACAATCGGCAGCTAAAATGACACTGTTATAAAATTATTGAGTAAGGAATTTATATGGATACTGCAACTATTGTTTTTCTGGTTATTGTTGTTGGCCTGGTGTTTTATATTATTGGCATCTACAACCAGCTGGTGACTTTAAAGAATCGTTACAAAAATGCTTTTGCCCAGATCGAGGTGCAGTTAAAGCGTCGCTATGATCTGATTCCGAATTTAATTGAAGTGGCTAAAGGCTATATGAAGCATGAGCGGGAAACCCTTGAAGCGGTTATCGCCGCCCGTAATAATGCGGCTAATAATCTGGCATCCGCCGCCGCTGATCCATCCAATCCTCAGGCGATTCAGGATCTGGTTAGCTCAGAAGGTGCCCTGGCCGGCGCCATGGGGAAACTGAATATTGTCATGGAGGCCTACCCGGATTTAAAAGCCAATACCAATATGATGCAACTGAGTGAAGAACTCACCAGCACGGAAAACAAGGTGGCATTTGCCCGCCAGGCATTTAATGATCAGGTTATGGCTTATAACACTTATAAGCAGTCTTTCCCACAGGTTTTACTGGCGGCCAGTTTTGGTCATGCCCAGGATGCCAGTTTACTGGAATTTGAAGACAGTGCGCAGATTCAGGCTGCACCTAAAGTTTCCTTTTAGTTTGTAAATCATGGATTTTTTTCAATCACAGGATCATGCCCGTAAGCAG
>WFMW01000033.1 GCA_015488885.1 Gammaproteobacteria bacterium
CAGATCCGGAAACCAGTGTATCGGGCCTTGAATATGCCGTGGTATATGTACCCAAACGCAGCCGTAATCGTTTTTCATCCAGTTGTGTACAGATTAAATCCTCTGCTGCCGAAGCCCTGGATGCAGCCGACCCTGAAGAAAAATATTTTGCCGCACAAGTCAGCGGCCCATCAAAATCATCAGAAGGCCAGTATATCTATTATCTGATTAAATGGTTATAAAAAACATAATAATCAAATCAGTCATCATCTGTGTCCTGAAATTGCTGCAGACCATCAGCCGCAATTTCTCTGACATCCTTGTCCTCATCCTGCAGGCATTTCCGGATAACCGGAATCAATGTCCTGCGACCGCTTAATGCCAGATAATGACAGGCATCAGCACGTACCCGCGGATCGTTATGCTCAAGATAGCGGATTAAATCAGGGATAACATCATCCATCAGCGCTTCGCTGGCAAATGTTTCAAATACCACACCAACGCCCAGTTTCAGGTTTATTTTTGCATCCGCATCATCCAGAAAACTGCTAATCACCTTCAATGCCTGCGGGCGTTTACGAATATAGCCGACAACATCATTGACCTTGCCGCTTAACAGCAGCTCCTGTAAATAATCATGCTCTCCCTGCGGATCAGCCACACGACTTACCCAGCTGAGGATTTCCTGCTGGCTCATCACCCCTTCAAACACAAAATCACCAATCTGCATCCAGGGAACCGAACGTACTCCCATCTGTTTTGCCATGTCGGGTAACTGTTCCAGATTAATGATTTCAAGTTTTGCAATCTGCCCCTGTTTCACCATGCCGGTGAAAATTTGCAAGGCTGCTGCACAATGTGCACAATGGGTTGAAATCAATAATAAAACCGTTACTTTCCGGGTACTGGATTTTGTCACAGGCATAGCACTTTTTCTGCATACATTATATAGTTAAGGGAATGAATATACCTGAATCATACTATGCCAGCTAAAAATACACTACTTTTCCGCTTTTATTGTCTATTGTTTATAGCCCCGTGTTTTCTGTTCACTCACAGCGTATTGGCTGAAAACAACCATGATGACTTTAATGATCTGAATTTTGATGACACCCGGCTTGAAAATGAACTGGTTTATCCTGACTGGTTTAAACTCTCGATGGGAGATTTGCGTGATGACCTGAAACAGGCAAAAAAAGCCGGCAAAAAAAGCATTATTGTCTATTTCGGCCAGAAAGACTGCGCTTATTGCGAACAGTTTATCAACACCAGCCTCGCTAATCCCGATATTCAAAACTACCTGCGTCACCATTACGATATTATTGCTATTGATATCTGGGGGATCGATGACATCATTGATACCGATGGCAAAAAATACACTGAACGCGAACTGGCTATTCATTACAACACCAACTTCACCCCGTCACTGGTTTTTTATAACGCCGGGGGCAAGCCCGTGTTTCGATTACGCGGTTTTTATCCGCCATATCAATTTCGCGCGGCACTCAAATATGTGACTGAAGGTTTTTATAAAACACAGACCTTTCGTGAATATCTGGCACGCGCTGAACAGGGCGATTTTTTCCTTGAAGCCGGTCTCAATGAACGTACATTTTTCAGCCCACCGCCCTATCATTTACCCGCCTTACTGAAAAACGGCAAACCACTGGCGGTCTTTTTTGAGCAGGGCAACTGTCATGCCTGCGATTTACTGCACAGCGGCCCACTAAACGAAATGGCTACCATCGATGAAATAAAAAAAATGAATGTTGTCCAGCTGAATATGTGGAAACCCACGCCGGTGATTACCCCTGATGGAAGCCAAACCAATGCCAGAGACTGGGCACGGCAGTTAAATATTTTTTATGCCCCCACACTGGTTTTTTTCAGTCCGCAGGGCAAAGAGATTATTCGTATTGATTCTGTTGTACAATTTTACCGTCTGCTTGGTGTGCTTCAGTATGTTAATCAGGGTGGTTATAAACAGAATACAGATTATCAGTCATGGCGAATCAAACAGCGTCAGCTAATCCACTAAAGATTAACAAAAAACATCAATAAAAACGCAGATGAATATAGCGCTGTTAAAAAGAACCATTACCGGCTTTATCTGGCAAAAAGATCTGGCCGCATTTCCTGCCTGGAAAGTTGCGCTGATCAAGCTGTTACGTGTGTTTTATGCCACAGCGTTGGATTTAAAGGATGGCCAGATTACACTGCGCGCAACCAGCCTGGTTTATACCACCCTGCTTTCACTGGTGCCATTACTGGCAGTGAGCTTTTCTGTATTAAAAGGTTTTGGTGTACATAATCAACTGGAACCGGCGTTACTGAATTTACTGTCACCGCTAGGCGATAAAAGCCTGCCCATTGTTAATCAGATTATTAGTTTTGTCGATAATATGAAAGTTGGCGCGCTGGGGACATTTGGCCTGTTAATGTTGCTTTATACCGTATTATCACTGGTAAAAAAAATAGAAAATGCCTTTAATTTTGCCTGGAAAATCACCTCAAGCCGTAACCTGATACAGCGCTATAGCAATTATCTGACGGTTATTCTGGTTGGTCCGGTGCTTATTTTTACCGCCATTGGCATTAAGGCATCGGTCAATAATTTAACCATTGTTAATGACATCCTGGCTATTGAACCTTTTGGCTCACTGATTTTACTGGCGGGTAAACTTGTCCCGACACTGTTAACCCTGGCCGTATTCAGTTTTATTTACATGCTGGTACCCAATACAAAAGTCAATCTTCGCTCTGCGGTCACCGGCGCTGTCACCGCAACGGTATTATGGAAAATAACCAGCTGGATTTTTACCGCATTTATTGTTGACTCGACCAAATACACGGCCATTTATTCCAGCTTTGCCATTTTGATTATTTTTATGCTTTGGGTTTACACCACCTGGTTTATTGTTTTAACCGGTGCCTGCGTGGCCTTTTTTCATCAACATCCTGAGCGCACCAGCAGCCATCAACAACCATTGCGTTTAAGTTGTCGACTACGGGAAAAACTGGCCTTAACCGTCATGCAGCTTACTGCCAGCCGTTTTTATCATAACCAGGCACCCTGTAGTGCATTGCAACTGGCAAGAACCCTGGATATTTCCGAGCAGGCGATATTACTGGTCATTGATGCACTGGAAAAAAATGGACTACTGGCAAAAATATGTATACAGGGAAAAGCGGTTAATAACGCCTATATACCGGCACAAGCACTGGAAAATATTAGCATTTACCATATACTAAATGCGATAAGAATGGCCGAAGAAACCTCTTCCCTGCACCCTGAAGAGATTAACAGTAATAGCCGCGTTGAAGACCTGACTGAAAAAATAGCACAGAGCCTGAAAGCCACATTAAGCGAAATAAGTCTTCAGGATATTGTCAGAGAACCTTTGCGTAAGGCAGATTAAAATATCTAATATCAGTAGACAATAACAGTAGATAATAACGACAGAGATAACTAAATCGATACTCAGCAGACGATAGTTATTTAAATGAAAAAAAACAAACACCAAAAACAAATACCATTGTGTAACAATTGTTAACATTTTTTTATTTAAAAAAACTCTTCTCTATGTCATTATCCTGAATTAATCAGTTGAACAGCATTCAGAGTGGTTTTACCAGACGGGTGAATAAAGGGTAAGCTACTTTTCTCATCATTTCATACCCTTGAATAACTATTTATATAAACGATCAACTGGTTAATTTAGGATTATCTGTGCACAGGAGGAAAAACCGTGAAGATTGGATTACTGGAAGACGAACAAAGTCAGATTACATTAATACGTCAATGGGTTGATGAACTGGGCTATACGCTTCAACCGTTTAAAACCGGTGCCGAGTTTCGCCAGCACGTTGCCGACGATAGCTTCGATCTGTTTATCCTCGACTGGAACCTGCCAGATACAACTGGCATTGATATTCTGGACTGGTTACGCAGCACGCTGGACTGGCAGGTGCCGGTCCTGTTTATTACCAGTCGTGACAGTGAACAGGATATCGTCAAAGCACTTGATCATGGCTCGGATGATTATATTATTAAACCGGTCAATAAAGACATTACTCTGGCTCGCATTAAAGCCCTGATCCGCCGATCCAGAGCTGATGTGGATGCAGACTTTATCAACTTTGAACCTTATAATATCAACCTGCGCGAACGTATTATCAGCCTGAATGATGAACCCGTCAAACTAACCAATAAAGAATTCGAGCTGGCACTGATGCTATTTCGCCATTCAGGCCGTCTTATCTCCCGAGCCTATATCATGCAGGAAGTCTGGGGAACAAAGGCTGATTTAAAAACCCGCACGGTGGATACACATATTAGCCGTATTCGTTCAAAGCTGGGGCTGTCCCCTGATCGAGGCTGGCAGTTAAGCAGCGTTTACCACCATGGTTACCGTTTATCTAAAATTGATTTAACAGTGACCTGACTATTATAATAGCTGCCCGTACAACAGGTGCTCGTATACAGGTACTTGAATAATGGGTACCTGTCCCAAGATAAGCTACCAGGAAAATTCACTGCTATGAGCCAGTCACTTCGCCTGCTAACGGGCTTATTGTTAATCATTACCATTCTGACAACACCAACCCTGTATGCTAACCAGGCTTACTGGGAATACACTTTTCGCCCTGGCGATACCATCTGGAAACTGGCAAAAACCTATACCACTTCGGTTAATAACTGGTTAGCCATCCAGAAAATCAATCACATCGCTTCGGGGCCAGACCGAAGAATAAAACCCGGTACGCGCATCAAAATCCCCGTATCTATGCTGAAAACACAACCGGCACCGGCACTGGTGATCGCAACGTCTGCTAAAGTCAGGCTGATTCACGCTAACCAGTCCAGCCAGCTACTGGCCGTCAATGACCGCCTGTACAGCGGCGACACTATCATCACGCAGGCAAATCAATTTGTCAGCCTGCGCTTTGCCGATAGCTCTGAACTGACTATTTTGCCTGACAGCACAGTGAGTATGGATCGACTCAGCCAGTTTAAACAGACCGGTATGATTGACACACAAATACATTTACAGTCTGGCCATATTGATACTCGTGTTCATAAACAGGCTCCAGGCAGCCATTATAAAATCGTCACACCTTCTGCCGTGACTGCGGTGCGAGGCACAAAATTTCGGGTTAGCGCGCAGACCCAACAGCTTACTCGCACTGAAGTTACCCGGGGCAAAGTGGCCGTGTCAGCAGACCATTCATCACAACTGGTTAAATCAGGTTATGGTGTCATTGCAGAAAAAGGCAAACCCATTACGCCACCCATTAAGCTACTGGCTGCGCCAGTTGCTAAGTTTACAGCCGCGCAACAACTGCAATGGCAGGCTTTAAATGGTGCACAATCCTATCGTTACCAGCTTGCCAGTGATACCGACTTTACTCATATTCTTAACCAAACGCTTACCACAGCCTTATCGATTAACATGTCATCCTTGCCTGAAGGTCATTATGCTGTCCGCCTGCGCGGTATCGATAAAAACCAGCTTGAAGGTCTCAATACGCAACTCGCTGTCACCATTAAACATCGACCACCACCAGAAAAGAAAGCGGATAACAGTATCTGGCCAGTGTTTGTTCCCATTGGAATCTTTCTGCTTGGCCTGTGAAACAAAGCCTTGCCAGAAAACTTTCGGGGCCAGTAGAAACGCTGCTGCTGGCTGCCTTTCTCACCAGCCTCGCGGCATTATTTGCCTGCAATCACTGGTTATGGCGCTGGGATAATCTGCTCTACGATGCTCAGCTAAGCAGCTGGGAACGACCGGCAAATAAAGCTATTGTTTTAATCACGATTGACGATGCCAGCCTGGCGGCACTCGGCCACTGGCCCTGGCCACGATCCATTCATGCCAGATTAATCAAGCGACTGAGTGCAGAAAAGCCCAGAGCAATTGGCATGGATATTATCTTCAGTGAAGCAGATCGTTCTCACCCTGAACAGGATCGTGCACTGGCGATGGCAATGGCTAACAGCGGTAAAGTTGTGTTACCTGTTTACATGACACAAAAAAGCCAGTACGCCTGGCCACGAGAAGCTTTGCCCATGCCCATACTGGCTGAACAGGCTGCCGCACTCGGCCATGTGCACGTCGATCTGGGTGATGACGGGATTGCCCGCCAGGTCTATCTCTATGAAGGCATTGGCAATACCCTGTGGCCACATTTCAGCCTCGCCATGCTGAATATTACCAGAAAACCATTCGGCAAAAATAAGTTGCTCCACAAAACAGACCGGCCCAAACTCCCGGCATCAGCAATGCAATGGACACGTCGGCAACCCATCCTGATTCCCTATGCCGGCCCTCCCGGCCATTTCCAGCGCATCTCATACAAACAGGTACTCGATGGCCAGTATCCGCATGGTTTTTTCAAAGATAAACTGGTTTTAATTGGCGCTACTGCCGAGGGTCTGGGTGATGTATTACCCACACCATTTTCCGGCCATAGTCGCGCCATGTCCGGGGTAGAAATCAATGCGAATATCCTTGATGCACTGTTAAACCATATTCGATTAACAAAAGTAAATCACTCTGTAGCCATCAGCCTTTCCGTGTTTCTCACCCTGCTACCTCTGGTTATTTTCCAGTTCCTGAAACCACGCAGTGCATTAGTCGCATTACTTCTAATACTGGTAGCCACAACCACCCTGTCAGGTATTTTATTATGGGTTTTTCATCTCTGGTATTCACCTGCTGTTGCTCTGTTATTCCAGTTAATCAGTTACCCGCTGTGGAGCTGGCGCCGACTGGAACACGCTGTCGCACACCTTAACCATGAACTCAACAATCTCAATCAGCAACGCAGAAAATTAAGTATTCACCGACATAGCGATATACATCAAAGCATTGCGTTTATTTCAACTTTAATTGCCATTAGCGGCTGGGTTTTACTGGATAAAAACAATCATGTCGTGGAGAAAAACGGACAACAACCGCTTCGTCCTGACAATATAAAAGATAAAAACAACTGGTTTTATACCGAAAACACTGCCTGGGCAAACTTGCCCTGCAAGCATACCCCCTGCCGACTGGGTATTGCTTTCAACACGGGCACGGTTATCAGCGATGATGACAAACGCCTGTTAAACCAGCTACTGTGGAATCTGCAGGAAAATGAAAAAGACCAGTATATGCCGAGTGATTTTATTGCTGCAAAAATTCAGCAGATTCAACTGGCAGAAACCAATTTACAGAAACTTCGCCGCTTTATAGATGATGGCCTCTCCAATATGGCTGATGGCGTGATTGTATGTGATGCCTGCGGCGAAATTCTGTTATCCAATGCGCGTGCCTCATGGTATTTACTGGGTGATGACCATGCCTTGTTACATAAACTGTCTCTGACGGCTCTGCTGGCTGATATACACCTGCCCGGTAATGCCTCATGGCAACCTCTGCTGGCTAAAACCTTATTACGCCAGCAGCGCGTTATCACCCAGGCCGAGCATAAAACCGGACGTCATTTAATGGTTCAGATCAGCCCGCTTGATTTTATTGAGCATGATGTCGGTGGGCTGGTTATCAATCTATCCGATATTCAGTTACTAAAAGCCAGTGAGAAAAAACGTGATGAACTGCTTAATTTTCTTTCCCACGATTTACGCTCACCACTGTCTGCCACGTTGGCAGAACTGGAACTGTGCAAACAGGAAAAGGATAGCCAGAAGCTTCATCAGACCATGGATAAAATTTCTCAATTAACACATAAAACACTACATCTGGCTGAACAGTTTCTGCAACTCTCCCGCGCTAAAAGCAGTCAGGATCTACCCATGTATGATGTTGACTTTAATACCGTTGCACTTAACGCCATCGAACAGTTATGGATGCTGGCCAGAGCAAAGAACATCATCATAAAAAAACATTTTGGCGAGGACGAATTATGGATAAAAGCCGAACCTGATTTACTTGAACGGGCTCTGGTAAACCTGATTTCAAATGCAATCAAATACAGCGAAAAAGATACCACTATTGAAGTCGATATCACTACCGATAACAAAAATATTCACTGCTGTATCAGCGATGAAGGGTTTGGCATTCCTGCGGATGAATTGCCAGACATGTTTGAATCCTTCAAACGTGTCCACAGAGAAGGTGAAAAAAACCGTTTGGGTATTGGTCTGGGGCTGGCGTTTGTTGATGCCGTCGCCAAACGTCATCAGGGTCATATTGAAGTAGAAAGTAGTGTTGGCCAGGGCAGCCATTTCTGCCTGATCATTCCATATGGTTAAAGGTGATGGTGGATTAAACTTTGCCCCGTCAAGCCAGGTAACCCCTGGGAAGGGAGGCATAATCAAATGTTTGGATTAACTTTTTTAATGGTACAGTTTGTGCTGAAACAGATAAATTGAATGAAATACTTGGACTAGAAGAAGTTGTGGTTGGTGATCTTATACTCACTGAATTACTACAAGGTTTTAGGCGTGATATAGATTATAAAGCAGCTAAGAATGTTTTAACATCTTTGGTTGTGCATGATTTACCAGGGATAGCTCTGGCAATTAAAAGCGCCAATAATTTTAGAAAGTTGAGAAAAAAAGGAATTACCATCAGAAAGACATCGGATATGATTATTGCCACATACTGTATTGAAAATAAAATACCTTTGTTATTTACAGATAACGATTTTGTACCATTCATGGATAATTTAAAACTGAAAACTGCTTATTAATTTTCACACATAACGCCAGCCGTTTACGCGATTGCTAGGCTTGCTCATTTTTCGATGGTAATTTTCGCATGGCTTCTTTCCAGGGCGGATTTTCCCACTCAGGATGCTTTTTCCATATACCTTTCAATATATTTAACCATCTAAAATAAGAACGGAATGAGGGTATAAATGGTGTATAGGCTAACTCAAAGTGTATTCCAGTGAATGGATCATTGAAGAATACCGCGTAGTACCCAGGAGTATATGTAGGGTATTCTGCTGGAGCATCTGTTACTTCGATATGATTCTTTTTCAGAAACTCCTGATAAAATAAATCCACTTCTTTTCTACTCTTAGCCCAAAGCGCGATATGATGTATGCCTGTTTGATGTTCAGATGGTTTTAGTTTTTCACCGGTTTTTGCAGGCTGAATACCTATGTAGCTATGAAAGAGGGGAAATCTCGCCATATAATAGGTTGATCGATACTCAATATCGAGCGTCCAGAAACTTTTATATCCAAGCCAACCAAACATTCTATCGAAGAACATGATTGACTCATCATATTTGAGCACTGAAAATTCAATGTGATGTACTCCCTTAAATCTCATACTTCATTCCTGCTTGAAGTCTAACATCGCAAATAACTGGAATATTGTGAAGCGCCGCGTAACAAAATGCCCATGTTAATTTGTTAGGCGATTTTCTCTTGAAATCAACCAAAATACATACCATAATGACACCATACTGGTTTTTATTGGAGGCGCTATATGCCTGCAATTACCCTTAAAAATACACCAGATTCTTTCTATACACAATTAAAAATGGCAGCGAATACTCACCACAGAAGCCTGAATAGTGAAATTCTCTACTGCGTAGAGCGCACGCTTGGGACACATAAAATCGATGCTTCTGAATATATTGAAATAGCCAGAAAATTACGCGCTAAAACTGCACAGCATAATCTCACAGATCAGGAATTAAATGACTATAAAAATGAAGGTCGCCCATAATTTTTTTGCAGCATAACCGCTGCTGCTTTCGTTCGTCCAGAAAAAAGTGCGCTGATAAAAAAGCGCACCCGCCATCAGGATCTCAAAAAAGATATTTTCTTATAGTATGTACCACGGGCTTGTCCAACAACCGGATAAGATCGTGGCTCGCTTCGTTCTCACGATCTATCCTTATTCGTTAGCCCAATTCTGATTAATACAAGCTCACCCTTAATACTTTGTTTAAAAGACGAAAGTGTTTATCGAGCGAATAGATTGTGCAATTATTCTGTTTTGCATTTTGAGCAATGATTAAATCAGGAATCCCCACCCCATTTGCCCCTGATTTCAAACATTTCACCTGGAATTCAATTATTTCTTCCCAGTGAATATCTAATGGTATTTGAGTTACTTCATATAGCAACTCAATGACTTTCGTTTGTTTTTTTATCTTTAAGTAAGGTATTAGCTCAGCCAATATTATGTCGTTGGTAATGATAAGGTTTTCATCTATTAAAAATTCCATATCGGCGGAGTTCTCACCACTCCGAAAATAATCAATCCATATTGATGTATCCACTAAAACCGCCATTAACGGCGGTCTCTTAATGCATCAAGATTAATATCTAAATCAAATTTCCCTTTATATTTTTTAATATCATTAATCTTTGATTTTCTTACCAATTCTTCAAGCGCTTTAACAATAACCCCTGTTTTCGTAGATGTGCTGGTTATCTTCATTGCCTCATCTAGTAAATTCTCGGGTAAATCAAGGGTGGTTCTCATATTCACCTCCTAAGCAATGCAGACGACTATAGAATATTATGCATAATCTTTCAAGGGGCTAACGTCGCATATCAGTGAATTACAAAAAGTGGCGTGGCTTTTGCGTAAGCAAAAGGCGTGACGCTTTTTGCCGTCCGCTGGATGGGCCTTGTTATGCATTTTCTTTCATTTTGCTATTCACAACTCGGAGTCCCATTGCTAACCCCAAAGCCAATAATCCAGCCATCAATACTGTTCCAGGGGATGCGCCTAAATGTTCAAACCACTGCGTATAAAAATGGATGCATCCAAAAGTTGCAACCGTGTTTAGAACCCATCTACGATTGCGTTTCCATGACCATAGAGCAGTCGCCAGTAATGCTAAAGCCCAAAGAACAGCAAAAACGGTATCTGAAATAATCACATCTCCAGTATCGGAACGTTCTCCCCACAGAGAACCTACCCAAAAACCAAAATTAACAAGGAATACACTCGCTCTTGCCGATGCCAGCGCAATCCTTTCAAATTCTGCTGAAAGCCTCTTTGATAACTGATAAAGTCCAATAGCTAATATACTGAAAAGAATAACTGTAATGGTAGGTTCTTGAATTACTAGAAAGTAACTTGCATGAAAATAGCCTGTTCTTGCACCGATGCTGGCTGATAACATCAAGGTTGCCAGGATTGTTAATAAAGTGCTTCTTGCAAATATACCTGCCACGGCAAATATCGCTGTCACCGATAGAATTGACGACAGGCTGCCTTTGAACTCCGTTACGATGCCACCACCTGTCATTAACGCTCCAACCAAGATACAAATATTGGCAAGAACTTTCCATTGATCCCAATCGTTATGCAATATTGCTAGACCAATAATCAGGATAACCAAACCAATTACAATTGCCGTTGTTGCTGCTGGGAGTAAAGCGAGAGCCGCCCCACTAACCGCAATAACACCAAATCCAATCAATATATTAAAAGCGAGTAAACCTGTAGATTTCTCAGATAGCTCACTAAACTTGTCGTGCTCAATCTGTGTGATCTTTCCTTCGCTTAGCAATTGATCAAGGTCGATAGTTATTTTCATCAGTAATCCTTTGAATGCACCGGGTAGGTCAGGGTCTTACGACCCGTTCCCCCCCTAAGAACTGTACGTGATAGTTTCCCATCATACAGCTCAAGCCTTTCTTAAGCCGATCACTTACGACCCGGCTGCTTATTTGTAATAAAGTTATTTCCATTGCGTTAATTTAGCACGGAATAAGCTGCCTGCCAGTATTGTTTAGGTGTTTTCCATTGTACCTTATCAATGCCGGGCGTTTTGGCTCCCTTATTACTCATAATCATTTTGACAGCCAGTAATTTGGCTGACTTTGAGCAGGTTAAAAGCCGTTGTAAGGCTTTTACCTTACCCCAGCGCTTTTCCTGCACAGCCTTTGCGATACGCAATTGCATACGATAGACATTACGACGAATCTGCTTCCAGTTTACATGGTTCCAGTTGTGCGTAGTGTTTGAAGC
>WFMW01000034.1 GCA_015488885.1 Gammaproteobacteria bacterium
ATCAAACTATTACATACCGATCATTTATTGTCGGATAAACCGGCTAATGCAAAACTGGTTAAGCAGATTGTGACATGGTTAAACGCCTCCACCCCGACAGGCTGCTGAAATAAACCATCACCGGCGATGATGATGGCGGATAAAATGCCTGAGGTGCTGACGTTGTTGCGGGGTCATAGTGCGAATCCGGCGACGTATTTGCTGTTTGCGTGCTGCCGGCAGGTTCCTCCAGCGTTGACGTAATTGTTGACGCTGTGCTGCAGGTAGATGTTTAAACCACTGATGTTTTTTTCTGAATGCGCGTTTTTGCTGTGGTGATAATGCCCTGAACTGTTTCAGTCGCTGCATCAAACGCTGCTTTTCTTTAGCAGACAGATGCTTCCAGCGTCGGAACTTTTGTTTAACCATGGCTTTATCATCCGCTGACATGGTTTTCCAGCGCTGCGCGCCCAGAACCAGCTTATGCTGTTTTTCTTCCGGCATGGTGGCCCAGTTAGTCGAAAATTTTTCTAATATATGTTGCGTATCCTTATCCAGTGAATCCCATTGCACCGCTTCAGCATGCGCTACAGAAACCAGACCTGAGATAAGCACAGCAGACAATACGGTACAACGCAATACAGTATATATTCGCTTAATCATTATCTATTTCCTGTTGATTATTCTTCAGAGTATTATTGCCAGAAGGCGTTTTTTCATGCGTAGGCTCTGCCACTGAGGCATTCTTTTTATTCCTGTCATCAAGCATATCCAACGGGCCAACCCAGTGCTGATCCACCGATTCAAGATTCGCAATAAACAGTAGAAAGGCTTCATCTGGCTGGCTATTATCCGCCCATGAAGGCGTGGCAGTCATAACCACAGATAACATCAGCAAATAACTAACCCGCATGGTTATCACTCACTTTATCCTGCTCGATTAACCAGGCAATAAAATCCAGATCTTCCGCGACTTCAAGATCATCTTCATTGGCCAGGTATTCACCCTGACCCAGATTAAGCTGGTCAGTTCTGGTATGAGACATTAGATAACCCGTACCTAGCGCAAAAATAATCAGCCCGACAAGCACCAGAGGTTGCAGAATGGGATGATCAGAACGGCTAAGGTTACATCTATCCGGCCAGTATCGCTGTAAAAAGCTCGGGCGCAACACTGCCGCATCAACCGCCTGTTGACGAGCCTGATGCAGTCTGGACAGGGTTACCGCATCAATATTGTCAAGTTTCTCATTTAATACCGACTGGCTCATCGCATTGATTTCTTCGCTGGAAAACCCCTTCTTTTGATGAATATCGTATTGATGAATGTCTTTATCCTGTTGTTTACTGGTCATGATAAAAACCCTCAAGCTGTTGCTTTAAAAACTGTGTCGCACGCGAAACATGTGTTTTCACACTGCCCTCACTGCATTGCATTACCCTGGCCGTTTGTTTAACACTGAAACCTTCCCAGTGACGCAATAAAAACGCCTGTTGCTGGCGGCGGGGCAATTTTTCTATTGCCATATTCAATGCCTGGCGCAAATCTTCGTTTTTCAATCGCTCAAAAGGCAGGGGCGTCTGCCTGTCAACCGCTGTCTGTATCACATCATCAGGCTCATCCCGCACGCTGCTTTTCTTTCCAAACCAGTCAATAATACGTTGTGACAGACTTTGATGACGATACCAGTCCTTTATTTTATTCTGTAAAATACGATGAAACAAAGGCCCCCATTCTGATGGTGATTTATGCGCGTATTTTTTACTCAGCGTTAACATGGCATCCTGCACAATATCCAGCGCTGGTTGCGTTTGCCCGGTAGCCAGTTGTGCCAGATGAAATGCCCGGCGTTCAACCCTGGCAAGAAAGTGATCCAGATGGTTACGCTGTTGTTGAGCCTGCATTTTATCCTGAACATTCATCGGCTTATACTAAGACGAACATATCCTCATTTCCAATGCCCGGTTATATTCTTTAACGCCCGAAAACAGAAAAGGTTGACAGGTGAATGAAAAAATAGCTGTCTTTGTGAATGCCCTGACCAGGCAGACAAAAAAGTCACTATTCATCAATACCGTATTGTTCCCGGTAATGATTCATGGCGGCAAGCTGCTGTTGATGGTTAGCGTCCCGGCGCAAATATTCGATTAAATCATTCATGGTAACCAGGCTGTGTACGTCTATACCAAAATCTGTTTTCACTTCCTGCACGGCGGACAAACCGGTTTTACCTTTTTCCTGCCGATCCAGCGCGATTAACACCGCTGTCGGCTGCGCTGATTCCGCCCGAATAATATCAACCGCCTGACGAATAGCAGTACCGGCAGTCATAACATCATCGACGATTAAAACCTCGCCCTGCAGGTTGGCTCCCACAATGACCCCGCCTTCGCCATGATCTTTGGCTTCTTTACGATTGAAAGCATAGGGTTTATCAATGTTATGCTTGACTGCCAGCGCACAGACTATGGCCGCAACCAGGGGAATACCTTTGTAAGCCGGGCCAAAAATCACCTCATAATTGAGTCTTTCATCCACAATCTGCTGCGCATAACAGGCTCCCAGTTCCGCCAGCGCACTGCCGGTATTAAATAAACCGGCATTAAAAAAATACGGACTGATACGCCCTGACTTTAAGGTAAACTCACCAAAACGCAAGACATTGTATTTCAGAGCCAGTTCAATAAATCGTTGTTTGTTATTTTGCATCGGCTATCTCTTTTTTATTCTAATATTATGTCTGATTATACGTGAATTCAGTTTTATTTCAGGTATGATAGCGGCCAGTAGTCTGGAGAATAATATTTATGCGAGTTATTTCAATCAATACCAATGGTATTCGTGCGGCGGCAAAAAAAGGTTTTTTTGACTGGTTAAAAACGGTCGATGCCGATGTCATCTGTATTCAGGAAACCAAGGCTCAGGAACATCAACTGGATGCCGATGTATTCCAGCCTGACAGTTATTACCGTGAATTTCATGATGCCGAAAAAAAAGGTTATAGTGGTGTGGCCATTTACAGCCGGGTAAAACCCAGAAAAGTTATCAAAGGACTGGGCTGGCATGATATTGATATCGAAGGTCGTTATATCGAATTTCAGTTCAACAAACTCAGTATCATCTCCCTGTATATGCATTCTGGCTCGGCAAGTGAGCAACGCCAGGCTGTCAAGTTTGATTTTATGGCACGTTTTATGGATTATCTACAAAGCCTGCGCCGCAAACGCCGCGAATTTATTATCTGTGGCGACTGGAATATTGCCCATAAAAAAATCGATATTAAAAACTGGAAAGGTAATCAGAAAAACTCCGGCTTTCTGCCCGAGGAACGTGCATGGATGGATCAGTTATTTAATGAAACCGGCTTTGTGGATGCTTTCAGGGTTGTCAATCAGCAGGCCGATGAATACACCTGGTGGTCGAACCGTGGTCAGGCTTGGGCAAATAATACCGGCTGGCGCATTGATTATCAGATCATTACTCCAAAACTGGCACCACGGGTCAAAACCGCAAGTATCTATAAGGCTCAACGTTTCTCTGATCATGCGCCATTAATTATCGATTATGATTACATACTTGAAGCATAAGCCACGTTATTTTTTATTTGAAACATACGCAACCCAAACTTGAGCAACACAAAACCTGGCCGCAAATTGTCAGCGCATTACTTAGTGGCCGGATGTTGCTGGCTCTTGTCATGGGGTTTTCCGGCGGCTTGCCGCTGTTACTAAGTGGTTCATTGTTACAGGCATGGATGGTTGAGGAAAAGGTTGACCTCAGCACCATTGGCCTGTTTGCACTGGTTGGTCTGCCCTATACCCTTAAATTTGTCTGGGCACCGCTGATGGATCGCTACACCCCCTGGCCGTTGGGACGACGGCGTGGCTGGTTACTGATCTGGCAGTTATGCCTGACGGCAGCCATTATTCTGCTGGCTTTTTCTTCGCCGCAAAATCACCTCACCATGCTTGCTATTGCCGCCCTGCTGTTAAGTTTTTTTTCTGCCAGTCAGGATATTGTTATCGATGCTTACCGGCGTGAATCACTGGATGATGATGAACAGGGTATGGGCGCGTCACTTTATGTTGGCGGTTATCGACTCGGTATGCTGGTGGCTTCAGGCGGCGGCCTGATTCTGGCCGATCTCATTAGCTATCGCGAGGTGTATCTGTTGATGGCCGCCTGTATGACCCCGGGCATTATCGCTACCCTCCTGGCAGCCGAACCACTGGCAGAACACGGTAAACCACAGAGTCTGCATGAAGCGGTCATCGACCCTTTTGTTGAATTCTTCAGCCGCCATTATGCACTGATGATATTGCTGTTCATTTTTTTCTATAAGGTCGGTGATACCATGGCCAGCCAGATGACCACACCATTTTATCTGCAACTGGGGTTTTCTAAAACACAGATTGGCACGGTGGTAAAACTGTTTGGTTTCTGGGCCACCATTGGCGGCACCATGTTGGGTGGCGTACTGGTCATGCGGCTGGGTATTTTCAAAAGTTTATTTAGCTTCGGCCTGTTACAGATGATCTCAACCTCCGGTTTTATCTGGCTAGCCTATGCTGGTGACCAGCTTTATGCTCTGGCAACCGTGGTCACTCTGGAAAACCTCACCGCAGGGCTTGGCACAGCTGCGTTTGTCGGTTTTATTGCCAGCCTCACCGATAAACGTTTCACGGCGACACAGTTTGCCCTGTTAACTTCATTTATGGGGATGCCACGTGTGTTTGCTGCCGCACCAACCGGTTATATGGTGAATGCATTTGGCTGGAGCGGCTTTTTTCTGTTCTGTACGCTAATTGCCATTCCCGGCATTAGTCTTATATTCTGGCTACATAAAAAACTTAATCAGGAAACCACCTGGAAATAATAAGCATTATCATATAAAACAAGCATTTCTGATGATTTTTTAGCTACTTCAAGAAAAAATCAGCATTATTTCTTTCCCTTTAAATCCCCGTCATATCGGTATTTAACAATTTTTTTACCCATAAATGATAAAAATCACTATGAACTTTAAAATATTAGACTATACTAATGCATATGTTTAACTTAACAGGAGAGTCGTATGATTACTGATTCATTAACCTATATTGTCCTTGGTATTGCCGTTGTTCTAACCGCAGTGGTTATTCGCATGGCTAAAAATAAAGCCTGATCTAAAAATCATAGCTGATTGTTTCACCTCTGGTGTCTGTCATCTGCGAGGTAATATAAACCCGTTATAGCTGCTGTATTACCTGACAATATTATCAAGTTAAATGTTACCAAATATCCCCTATAGATTATTACTCAGGCGTCGTTATATAAACCTGTACAAGGAATCTGTCGGATTTAACCAATCATAGCGAAGGAAAGTTGACAGACTCCTGGCCCGAGTATTTCATGAACGGTTCGGGCTAAAGAATTCAGGCGCTTAATTTCTTATCCTCAGAATTTTTCGCCTGACAACCTGGAGGCATAACTGTTAAAGTTATGCCTCTTTTTTTATAATGACTTGCTGAATTGTTACCTTTTCTTAATGCTGATATTTTGTGCAACACTTACCTCCTCTTAGCCTGTACATCCACATTCCATGGTGTGTGCGTAAATGCCCCTACTGCGATTTTAACTCCCACCAAAAAACAGCCGATTTTGCCTGCAATGAAAAGGCTTATGTGGATGCACTGCTACGCGATCTTGAACACAGTCGCCAGTTAAGCGGGCAGCATAAACTCGAAAGTCTTTTTTTTGGTGGTGGCACACCGAGTCTGTTTTCAGCTGAGTCCATTCAACGTATTATCAGACACGCCGCCAGCCTGTTCATGATTGATGATGCTGAGATCACTCTGGAAGCCAACCCGGGTACTTTTGAACAGGCAAAGTTTTCTGCCTATCACGATGTTGGTATAAATCGTTTGTCTATCGGCATTCAGAGTTTTAATAACCATCATTTGCAATCTCTTGGACGTATCCATGACGCACGGCAGGCTAACCTGGCGATTAACGTGGCCAAACAGGCCGGTTTTGAAAATATTAATCTTGATATAATGTTTGGCCTGCCACAACAGTCTATCCAGCAGGCAGTGGATGATATCAGGGTCGCCATTGAACATCAGGTCAATCATATTTCCCATTATCAACTGACCATCGAACCGAATACGTATTTTCACAAACACCAGCCAGTTCTACCTGATCCAGATAACTTATGGGCAATGCAGACACAATGCCAGCAACAACTGGATGCCGCCTGTTTCCAACAATATGAAGTTTCCGCTTATGCAAAATCGAGAAAGCAATGCCAGCATAATCTTAATTACTGGTTGTTTGGTGATTATCTTGGTATTGGTGCGGGGGCACACAG
>WFMW01000035.1 GCA_015488885.1 Gammaproteobacteria bacterium
ATATATAATTCTACTAAATATAACTGTATGTCGCTATATTTAAGTATGTTATAACTGCTCACCTTTCTATGGTTTGAACTGGTAGAATCCGTGTCTGTCATAATTATTTCTGGCTAATCAACTATGGCTAATCAACTATGGCTGAATTAAATTCAGGCTAATCAAAAATGCCCAATAGAATTAATGTCCAATAAAATTTTTCAATTTATCAGTCAGTTATGGTCAAACAAGATTAACCGCGCCAGAGTATTGCCGGTTGCTATTATTGTCGTCGCCCTGCTTATCATCCTTGTTTTTAAATTGCTGCAACCACAGCCGCCTGTTAAGGTTGTTGCAGAAAAAGTCTGGGTAGTGCAAACCCATCAGCTATCTGCGGGTAAAAAAATTCCACAACTGAAACTGTATGGACGGGTCGAATCGCCCTATATGTCAGTATTAACAGCCAGTATCAGTGCCGATGTTAAAACGTTGCAGGTTCATGAAGGTGATTATGTCAGTCAGGGGCAGATATTATTGCATCTGGATAATAAAGATGTGCAGCTGGCGCTGGATGAAAATAATGCCAATGTGGCTGAACTTGAAGCCTTGATCAACGCAGAAAATAACCGCTATAAAAATGATCAGGTAGCATTGAAACTGGAAAAGTCACTGGTAGCACTGGCAGAAAAAAAGTTATCTCGTGAAATCAAAACCAGCCGCTCAAAATTAACCAGTTTAAGCAGTCGTGATACTCAGCAGCAGGCGCTGGACAAGCAGAAGCTGGCTCTGGTCAGTCGTCAGCTTGCAGTTGCTGATCATGCTGCCCGTCTGGCGCAATTGCAGGCACGGCTCAGTCGCCAGCAGGCGCGGGCACAAAAAGCGGCACATGATGCACAGCGGGCAGTTATTGTAGCTCCCTTTAATGGCATTATTACTAAAACAGAGGTTTCGCCGGGAGAGTTTGTGCGCCCCGGTGAAGCCTTACTGGATATGTATGATACAGCGCAGGTTGAAATACGTGCTCAACTGCCTAATGTCTTTGTGGCTATCGTCAAGCAAGCACTGGCACAGCATATACCGTTAACCGCCAGTCTGAAAACAGACCACGGTTCGCCGTTTATTCACCTGGATCGGCTATCGGGGTTGATTGGTGGCAGTGGTGGTGGCGTGGATGGTCTGTTTACTTTAAGTGAAAAACAATCCGCGCCTTTAACCATTGGTCAGGTACTTGAACTGACCCTGGATTTACCGCCGTTATCACATGTTTACAGTGTTCCAGTATCATCTATTTATGGTACCGAGCGCCTGTATCAGGTAGTGAATAATCGCCTTGTCAGAGTCAGAGTTAAAAAAGTCGGCAATCAGTATCGGGCAGGCAAACAATTTGTTCTGGTTGCTAGCGATAAGTTAAAACCGGGGGACAGGGTTATTACCACCCAGCTGCCACAGGCGGTCAATGGTCTTAAGGTGAAATGGCAGAATAATGCGCCAGTAAACCATGCCAGTGTCAGGAGTTTGTCAGATCAATGACTACTGACAATAAGGATTTACCCATATCGTCCCTCCCTGACTTATCGACAACCACGGATCGTAGTGCGAACTCAGGTGGTTTTATCCACCTCTTTGCCCGTCATCCGGTAGCGCCCAATCTGCTTATGCTGATTATGATGATTGCTGGTTTATTCGCCCTGTCTAAATTGAACAAGCAGTTTTTTCCCAATTTTGCGCTTGATTATATTACCGTGAGGGTAGTCTGGCCGGGCGCCAGTGCCGAAGATGTTGAGCGCTCGATTACCACGCCGGTGGAGCAGTCTTTGCGCAATCTGGATGATGTCAAGCAGCTGACGTCCACGTCAAGCCGTGGCTTAAGTACGGTATTGATAGAATATAAAGAACACAGCGATATGGGGGTGGCGCTGGATCAGGTGAAACAGTTTGTCTCCAATATTCGCCATCTGCCCAGTGATGCGGAAAAACCGGTCGTTACCCGCATTGCGCGTCATGAACCGGTAGCCAGTATTATTCTCACCGGCCATGCCACACTCGAAGAGCTGCGCCCACTGGCTTATAAATTTGAACGCCAGTTACTTGATCGAGGTATTGCTAAAGTCCAGTTTAGTGGTTTACCCGATCAGGAAATAGCCATTGAAGTCAACGCCAGGCACCTGCAACAGCTGGGATTGTCATTAAATCAGCTGGGTAAGCGCATTGTCAGTCAAAGTAAGGATATTGCAGCTGGCACTGTTGCTGAAGATGAAGCAGCCAGAGAAGTTCGTGGTTTACAGCGAAAACGCACGGTAGAAGCTTTTGCTTCGATGAATATTTTAACCGGCAGCAAATCGCCCGGCAGTCAATCAGCCGTGAATGCAGCACAGGCACTAACCAGCCCCGGCGCTCAGGCACAGTCAACATTATCAACGAACAGTCAGCTATTGAGACTGGATGATATTGCAACTATCACACGTCGTCCGAAAGAGAATCAGGTAAAGCTGTTTTACCATGATAAACCCGCTATTCTGTTACAGCTGCAACGGGCAGAAACTACCGATGCACTTAAATCAGCAACGATTATGCATAGCTGGCTAACTCAGGTTCGTCAGCGTTTACCACCTTCGATTAAATTACGGGTATTTGATGAAAAATATACCTATATCCAGCAACGTATTCATCTGCTATTAAAAAATGGCATCAGCGGGTTAATACTGGTGGTGATGATTTTATATATTTTCCTTAATGGTCGGGTGGCTTTCTGGGTAGCACTGGGCATTCCCACCTCTTTTCTGGGTGCACTAGCAGTGCTGTATTTTGCTGGTGGCAGCATTAATATGGTGAGCCTGTTTGCATTAATTATGGCGCTGGGTATTATTGTTGATGATGCAATTGTGGTTGCGGAAGATGCGCTTGCTCATTATCAGTCGGGGGATGCTCCTCTACTGGCCGCAGAAGGAGGTGCTACGCGTATGTTAGCGCCGGTAGTGTCGTCATCATTAACCACAGTGGCAGCCTTTCTACCATTAATGTTAATCAGCGGTATTATCGGCGCAATTCTGTTTGATATTCCGTTTGTGATTGTCTGTGTACTTATTGCTTCCCTGATTGAAAGTTTTTTTATTCTTCCCGGTCACCTGCGTCATAATTTTATCCATAATCATCATAAAAAATCGGGGCTAATCAGGCAAAAGCTGGATCAGGGTTTTAATCGTTTCCGCGATGCCTTTTTCAGACCACTGGTGATTAAGGCTGTAGCGTACCGTTCTACCACCCTTGTTATTGTCCTGTGTTCTTTGTTACTTGCCGTGTCCCTGCTGGTCTTTGGGCAGATAAAATTTCAGTTCTTCCCGCAACCTGAAAGCAGTGTGGTGATGGCTAGCGTAAAATTTGCTGCCGGTGTTCCACCGCAGCAGGTAGAGCAGTTTGCGCACCAGCTGGAACAGCAGTTATATGTTACCAATAAAGCATTAAGCCCGGATAAGTCGCTGATTAAAACTGCCCTGTTAAGGCTGAACACCGCTACCTTTGATGGCGGAAGAGGTTTTCAGAACGGTCATCAATATGCGATGTTGCAGGTTGAATTATTACCGCCTGATGAACGTACGGTGAGGAATACTACCTTTATAAAAGCCTGGCGGGATAGACTAAAATTGCCTCCCGGTGTTGAGCTGTTGTCCATCAATAGCCCTCGAGGTGGCCCGCCAGGACGCGATCTGGATATTTTCCTTACTGGCGCAGACGCTATCACCCTGAAAAATGCTGCCAATAAACTGCATCATGCGATGGAAAAATTTACCGGTTTAAGTAATATTCAGGATGATATGCCCTATGGCAGACAACAGTATATATTTAAATTGACCCCCATGGCACAGGCAGCAGGTTTAACCATCACCGAAGTGGGTCGTCAGTTACGAGCCGCTCTGGATGGTGAGCTGCTGCAAATTTTTTATGATAAAGATGAAGAGATTGAAGTGCGTATTATGCTGCCGGCAAAAGAACGCAAATTTGAATCGATTCTACAGACTTTTCCTGTAATTACTGCGAACGGCCAACATATGTTATTGAGTAATGTCATAACGCTCTCATCCCGCCAGGGGCTGGAGCTATTACGTCATACCGATACAAAACTTGGCGTTCATATCACCGCAGAAGTTGATGCAAAAAAAACCAATGCTAATGACGTGCTAAAGAAATTGAAACGAACAGTCATTCCGCAGTTATTAAGCCAATATGGTTTGCAGGTAAGTTATAAAGGCCGGGCAGAAGAGCAGCGTGATACCAGTTCGGATATGAAGCAGGGCGGCATACTGGCACTGATAATGATTTATATTATTCTTGCCTGGGTATTTGGTTCTTATAGCTGGCCGCTTGCAGTCATGTTAATTATTCCCTTTGGTATTTGTGGGGCAATCTTTGGGCACTGGATAATGGGTATTGATATAACCATTCTTTCACAGTTTGGTATGTTTGGCCTGTCCGGGATTGTGATTAACGATTCCATTATACTGGTGACTTTTTATAAACAGCTGCGTGCCGGTGGCAAAGCGGTACATGAAGCACTGGTTGATGCCTCCTGTCTGCGTTTGCGCGCTGTCCTGCTTACGTCATTAACCACCATTGCCGGCTTAACGCCGTTATTGTTTGAGACCTCCCAGCAGGCACAGTTTCTTATTCCAATGGCAGTGAGTATTACTTTTGGTCTCGGTTTTACTACCCTGCTTGTCTTGTTTCTGGTGCCGGTTTTACTTTCCTATATCGAACAGTTCTCTGCATTTACTCAACGATTTTTTACTATTGCAACAAAAGAAACGCAGAAAGTGTAATAGTATAATCTGAAATTGGCGGTTCACGATAAAAATATTTGCACTGGTTCCCGCGGAGCGTGGGAACCAGTGAAAAACTGACACACTGAGATTGTCCCAAAATCCTGCATTCCCATGAAATATCCGGGTTAAGCATCAGCAATGGCCTGCCAGGCTTTTTTCAGGCGTTTTTCTGATATCGGGTAGCGGGTTTTAAGCGATTGCGCGAACAGGGACACCCGGTATTCTTCCAGCATCCAGCGATAGGCCTGTAGCTGAGACGAACGAATAGCCTGTTTCTGGTTGACAGCTTCGCGCTCGATGTATTGCTGCCATAAAGGGGATAATATCAGCCGTAGCTGTCGGTCACGTTGCGGATCAATAACTGCTTTTTCAAACCGTCGGCGGATGGCTCTGAGATAGCGCGGGTAATGTTGCAATTGTTGCGGTTCAATGTGGGTAATAAAATGTGCTGGAAATAAAAATTTCAGCTGGTTCTGTATGTCGCTGATGGTGTCAAGCATAGACAGCCTCGGCTTTTTTAATAGCTGCTGAATCTGACGGTATTCATCAACAATGGTAGTGATGCGCTCACACCATTGCTGACAGGTTTTTTCCAGCTGGTTTTTACCGCTATTCATCACCTGTTGAAAGTCACTGGGCCGGTGAATAGACTGGCTGAGAAAAATCTCGGTGAACACGGCATCGATAATATCCTGTTGCAGTGCATTGCATGGTGCGAAGATGACGTATTTCATGCATAGCGTACGATTATCTGTGATGATTTTTTTCAGCCTTTTTATCTGTGATGGCATGGCATTGATAAATAGTTGACGTAAACCATTGCGGGTTTCATCTTCTGCCTGCTGACGCGAGACACGGTAGTGCAGAAAAACCCGCTTACCCTGTTTGACCAGTGCGGGCCAGGTGGTTATACGGATGCCATTGACGGTTTGTTCCATGTTTTCCGCCAGGCTGTCCAGCATAGCCGGGCTGACTTCTACGGCTTCCGTGGTTTGCTGTATTGAAGTGGATGGTTCCTCATGAAAATCGGCCAGTTGCTGTTTTATCTTTTGTAGATCACGACCTTCGTTGAGGATCTCTCCCTGTGCGTTGATAACACAGATATTCATCAACAGGTGCCGGTCAAGCTGCTGTGGTTGCCACGCATCGTAAGGAATAGTGATACCCGTTATCTTTTTCAGGTGATTGGCCATGGCAGTGGTGAGCGGGAAATCCTCCGCCTGCAATGCCTCAAAACAGGCATCGGCAAAATTCGGTGCCGGCACAAAAGAGCGGCGAATGGCTTTTGGTAAAGAACGGATCAGCGCAACCATCTTTTTATGTAACAGCCCCGGAACCAGCCATTCACAGCGTTGTGGGCTGAGCATATCGAGGCAGGCGAGCGGAATATCCACGGTAATGCCATCACGTTGATGGCGGGTATCGAAATGGTAATGCAGAGGGAGATGTACATGGTCGATATGCAGAAAATCGGGAAACTGCTGCTGATTGATCTGTGTGGCATCATGCCGCATGAGAAAATCCCGGCTTAAAAACAGTTTTTTCTGTATCTGACTGTCGGCTTTTTTATACCAGCGATTGAACAGGGGCGCATTGCAGACTGTGGCTGGAACAAGCGCATCAAAATAATGGTGCAGGGCATCTTCATCAATCAGAATATCCGGTTTGCGCGATTTGGCTTCCAGCGCGACAATCTCCTGCCGACGTTTTTTATTGTGTACAAAGAAATCCAGCGAGCAATCAAAAGCCTGTCTGACCAAAGCTTCACGAATGAAAATATCCCGCGAGGTTTTCGGGTCGATACGGCTGTAATTCACGTTTCGATCCGCGTAGAGAATCAGCCCGTACAGGCTGGCCTGTTCGCGGGCGCTGACCTGCCCTTGAGCCTGTTGCCAGATGGGGGCGCAATAGCTGAATTTGAGCAGGTGGGCGGCCTTTTCCTCGACCCACTGTGCTTCGATATTGGCATTCATGCGTGCGTAAACGCGTGTGGTTTCAACAATTTCCGCCGACATAATCCAGCGTGATGATTTTTTATACAGCGATGAACCGGGAAAAATATAAAATTTCTGATTGCGCGCGCCACTGTATTCACGACCCTCCTCCTTGCGGCCGATATTGCCCAGCAGTCCGGTTAACAGGCTGCGATGGATGGCGGCATAACGGGTTTCATGGTTGGCATTGGTGCTGTCAAAATGGAACCCGGCCTGCTGCAGACGACCGGCAATCTGCCGATGGGTATCCATCCATTCACGAAAACGCATCCAGTTAAGAAAATGCTGTTTGCACCACTTGCGTAACTGGTTACCGGATAAGGCGTTTTTCTGCTGCTGGAATTGCTGCCAGACATTGATATAAAACAGAAAATCAGAGCCTTTATCGCTAAACAGCCGATGTTTTTCATCAGCGGCCTGTTGCCGGTCCAGCGGACGTTCACGTACGTCCCGGGTTGCCAGGGCGGCAACAATAACCAGTACATCTGCTAATACACCCTCGTGGTCAGCTTCAATTAACATACGGCCCAGGCGCGGGTCGATGGGTAGCCGGGCGAGTTTTTTACCCGTTGGTGTCAGCTGTTTGTGTTGGTCGATAGCGCCCAGTTCGGCTAACAGCCGGTAGCCGTCATTGATCAATTTTGTATCCGGCGGTTCAACAAATGGAAACTGGTCAATCTGCCCCAGACGCAGGTAAGCCATTTGCAGAATTACCGCTGCCAGGCTGGTGCGTTTTATTTCCGGCGGGGTAAATTCGTCCCGGTTGTTGAAATCGGCTTCATCATATAAACGTATACAGATGCCGTCACTGGTACGCCCACAACGGCCCTGTCGCTGGTTGGCCGAAGCCTGCGAGATTTTCTCGATAGGCAGGCGTTGTATCTTGCGGCGCCAGGAATAGCGTGAAATGCGTGCCAGCCCGGAGTCAATAATATATTTAATTCCTGGTACTGTCAGTGAGGTTTCGGCAACATTAGTAGCCAGAATAATACGCGGTTGTCCGCCAGGGTGAAAAATGCGGTTCTGTTTGGCGGTGGACTGACGGGCCAGCAGGGGGAGAACTTCATAATAACTGAGGGTACGATTTGCCTGTGCCTGTTTGTTTAAGAAATCAGCGGTTTCACGAATGTCTCTTTCACCACTGAGAAACACTAGAATATCGCCTGGTGGCAGTCTGGCCAGTTCCATAATGGCATCAAAAATACCCTGTGGCAGTTCTTTTGTTTGCAAGGTGACCGTTTGCGGCGAACCGTTTGTGGCTGTTTGCGATGGCTGTTGTAATGGTCGATAGCGAACCTCTACCGGGAAGGTGCGTCCGGAGACATTAATCACCGGAGCATTATCAAAATGCCGGGCGAAGCGTTGCGGGTCGATGGTGGCCGAGGTGATAATGACTTTCAGATCACGACGTTTTTTTAACAGACGTTTGATATAGCCAAGCAGAAAATCGATATTCAGGCTGCGTTCGTGAGCTTCATCAATAATCAGCGTATCGTACTGATTCAGATACGGATCATGATGGCATTCGGCAAGCAGGATGCCATCGGTCATCAGTTTGATATAGCCCTGCTGATTACTGTGGTCGCTGAAACGAATTTTGAAGCCGACCACATCACCAATAGTTGAGTTCAGCTCTTCGGCAATACGGCTGGCTACCGCTCGTGCCGCCAGTCGTCGTGGCTGGGTGTGGCCAATCAAACCCTTGCAACCACGGCCCAGTTGCAGGCATATTTTTGGCAGCTGGGTGGTTTTACCCGAGCCGGTTTCACCGCACAGAATGACTACCTGATGGTTGCTGATAGCATCAGCTATGGTCAGTTTTTTCTGGCATACGGGCAGTGTTTCTGGGCAGGTAATAGATGGGCATTGTTGTAAACGCTGTTTTACTTCAGTAATGGAAACCTCAATTTCCGTTAATAGTGATGCGATGGCGGCTGTATTTTTTTGTTGTTTAATTTTACCCAGACGGCGAATAAATAACTGGCGATCGACAGTTTTACACTGTGAAAGCAGCTTGTAACAACGATTATAATAATGATTGTAAGAAGCCTGAAAAGACGCGGACATAATGGCGAGGTTAACGGAACAATGGCAATTGAGTATATAATGGGGAAATTTTAGCATGAACGGCAGGCATAATGTCTTTACCCCAGATTGATGATTTCCAGCAACTGTTTCTTGATGATATTGACATGCTGGATTTACGCGCACCGGTTGAGTTTTTCCAGGGTGCCTTCCCGCACAGTTTTAATATCCCGTTAATGAGTGACGATGAACGTCAACAGGTAGGTTTATGTTATAAAACGCAAGGCCAGGATAAAGCGATTGAACTGGGCTACAAACTGGTATCGGGTGATATAAAGGCTGGCCGTATGCAACAGTGGGTAGCCTTTTTTCGGCAGCATCCGCAGGCAGTATTATACTGTTTTCGCGGTGGTATGCGTTCAAAAATAACCCAGCAATGGTTGTATGACGAAGCGGGTCTGGCAGTGCCGAGAGTCACCGGTGGCTATAAAGCATTGCGCCAGTTTATGTTGCAGCAAATCGAACACGCGGCACAAACCATGCGTTTTGTCGTGTTAAGCGGGCGCACCGGCAGCGGTAAGACTCTGTTGCTGGCAGAGATTAATAATAAAATTGATCTGGAAGATTTGTACCAACATCGTGGTTCTGCCTTTGGGAATCATGTGCAGCCACAGCCGAGTCAGATTGATATTGAAAATACCCTGGCGGTTGAACTGCTGAAACTTCAGCAGAAAAATATTGCCACGCTTGTGCTTGAAGATGAATCGGCCTGTATTGGTGCGCGCAGGCTGCCAGATACTATTGTTAATATGATGCGTATGGCACCGATTATCCTGTTACAGGTTGATGATCAGAGCCGTGTTGACATTATTTTTGATGAATACATTCACCGTGCCTTACAGGAGCATATCGACTTTTATGGCGAGGAACAGGGTTTTGAAAAATGGTCGGCATTCTTGCTGACATCACTGGATAAAATCCAGCGCCGCCTGGGGGGGCAGAAACATCGCGAACTTCGTG
>WFMW01000036.1 GCA_015488885.1 Gammaproteobacteria bacterium
CCCTTTCCCGGTGAGCAGCTGGATGAATTTCTTGCACAATATAAAAATACCAATGATTTAACCTGGTGTCAGGAAGAACCAAAAAATCAGGGCGGCTGGGATTTCTGCAAACTGCGCATCCCGGCGTTTATTGATTCACGCTGGCAACTTAATTATGTCGGGCGTGAACCATCCTCGGCACCTGCCGTTGGCTCCGCCCGTCTGCATTCAAAACAGCAGCGTGAATTGATTAATCAGGCATTAAATATAAACGATACACCATAGAGATATTGATATGAGTATTGAAATCAAAGTACCCGAATTACCTGAATCAGTAGCCGATGCGGTGATTGCGCACTGGTATAAAGCCGTGGGTGATTTTATTGCCGAAGATGAAAACCTGCTTGATCTGGAAACAGACAAGGTAGTACTGGAAGTGCCGGCTATTCATGGTGGTGTGGTGACAGACATTAAATTCAAGACCGGCGATACGGTTAAACCGGGTGAATTGCTGGCCATTATTGATGAAACTGCGGTAGCGAATCAAGCAGCGAAAGTCGAGCATGCGGCCACCGATAAGGCAGCAAAAAAAGTCAGCCTGGCTATGAGTCCGTCGGTTCGGAAACTGGTTGCGGAATATAATATAAACCCTGCAGATATTACTCCCAGTGGTAAACACGGTCGTATCCTGAAACAGGATATTGAAGTCTGGTTGCAGCAACAGCAAACCACTACTGCCGATACTGAACAGCAGGAAGAGGCTGCTTCGACAGAAAATAATGACGCAACGGTTTTCCGGCCGCCGGTTAGCGGTGAACGACTTGAACGGCGCGTACCGATGACCCGTCTGCGCGCACGTATTGCCGAAAGGCTGGTGCAGGCACAGCATAATGCGGCCATACTGACCACCTTCAATGAAGTGAATATGCAGCCGGTTATCGATATTCGCCAGCGTTATAAACAAAATTTCGAGAAAAAGTTTAATGTGCGTCTGGGGTTTATGTCGTTTTTTATCCATGCCTGTGTGGAAGCCTTAAAACGCTTTCCGGAAATCAATGCATCCATCGATGGTAATGATGTCGTCTATCATGGTTATTATGATATCGGGGTTGCCGTTTCCGGGCCAAAGGGTCTGGTAGTGCCGGTATTACGTGATGCCGACCTGCTCAGTATCGCCCAGATAGAACAGTCCATTGCCGACTTTGCATCGCGGGCAAAAGACAATGCCCTGAAAATTGAAGAGATAACCGGCGGTACGTTTACACTTTCCAATGGCGGGGTCTTTGGCTCAATGTTATCCACGCCGATATTAAACCCGCCGCAAAGTGCTATTTTAGGGATGCATAATATTGCACAACGTGCCATGGTGGTCGATAATGAAATTGTTGTGCTGCCGGTTATGTATCTGGCATTATCCTACGACCATCGTCTTATTGATGGCAGCAGTGCGGTGCAGTTTCTGGTGACAGTCAAACAGTTGCTGGAAGATCCATCCAGAATGTTACTGGGCATATAGTTTGCTTTAAAATGAAAAATTGTGGTTAAGCAATCAAAAAAAATTCCGCAGGCACAATACGATGTTATTGTCATTGGTGCCGGGCCAGGTGGTTATGTGGCCGCAATACGCTGCGCACAGCTGGGTTTGAAAACAGCCTGTGTTGATGAATGGCTTAATCATGCCGGGCAGTCCTCACTGGGTGGCACCTGTTTAAACGTGGGCTGTATTCCTTCAAAAGCCTTACTGGAATCATCCTTGCTGTTTGCCCGTGCAAAACAGGATTTTGCACAACACGGTATTGATAGCACAGCAGTGCATCTGGATTTAAAAAAGATGCAGGCGCGCAAGGAGAAGCAGGTAAAAAAACTTACTCAGGGCATTGCCGCTTTGTTCAAAGCCAATAAAGTAAACAGCTATAAAGGGCGGGGTGTTATTAAAGCAGCGGATCAGTCGGCGCAGTATCGGGTGGAGGTTATGGATAGAAAAACCCAGCGTTATGTCGCACAATTGAGTGCCACCAATATTATCGTTGCCACCGGTTCTTCACCACTACGTTTACCGCAGGCACCACTGACCGATCATTATATTCTCGATTCAGCAGGTGCGCTCGAACTTCAACAGGTTCCAGGGCATCTGGGGATTATTGGAGCGGGGGCTATCGGGCTGGAACTGGGCAGTATCTGGCAGCGGCTGGGTGCAAAAGTTACCCTGCTGGAAGCCTTGCCAGATTTATTGCCCATGGTCGATAATGAAATCAGTGCACAGGCAAAAAAAATTTTTACCCGGCAGGGGCTGGATATAAAACTGGATGCCCGTTTGGTCAACACGCTGATTAAAAACAGAAAAGTACAGGTCAACTATGCAACGGATGGCAAACAGCACCAGCAGGTTTTTGATAAACTGGTGGTTGCGGTTGGTCGTAAGCCTAACAGTGAACGTGTGTTTGGCAAGGAGTTTGGTGTTGAAACCAATGAGCGTTGTTATATCCGTGTCAATAAAAATCTGGAAACCACAGTACCGGGCATTTATGCGATAGGTGATGTCATTGGTGGTAAAATGCTGGCACATAAAGCGGCTGAAGAAGGTATTCAGGTTGCCCGGCGAATTGCAGCGCAACATGCTGGAACGCATCATGGCACAGATTCTGCGGGCAACAACGCCATGTTAATACCCAGTGTTATTTATACCCATCCTGAAATTGCCTGGGTGGGAAAAACCGAACAACAATGTAACGATGATGCACTCGATTACCGTATTGGCCGCTTCCCGCTTCGCGCCAATGGTCGGGCCATGGCCATGGGTGAACCGGACGGGCTGATAAAAATAATCAGTGATACTGAAACCGGGCAGATACTGGGGGTGCATATTATGTCGGCACAGGCTTCAGAAATCATTGCCCAGGCAGTGATTGCCATGGAAATGCAGGCCACCGTCGAAGACCTGGCGATGATGGTGTTTGCCCACCCGACATTATCCGAAAGCCTGCATGAAGCAGCGCTGGCATTGCAGGGCCAGGCTATACATATAATGAACTGAAATGAAGCACCTGAAAAACTATTATTACTGAAGAATAAAAAATGAATCTACATGAATATCAGGCCAAGCAGCTGTTTGCGGATTATGCCATGCCGGTACCGAAGTCCAGTGTTATCACGGCTGTTGATGAAGTCGATAATGCTATCGCACAACTCGGTGGCGAAGCCTGGGTGGTAAAAGCTCAGGTTCATGCCGGTGGCCGGGGGAAAGTCGGCGGGGTGAAACGCTTGCTTAATGTCGATGAAATACGCAATACCGTCGATGCGATGCTGGGAAGCCGTCTGGTTACCCTGCAAACCGATGCAAACGGTCAGCCGGTCAATGCCGTGTTAATTGAACAGGCCTGTGATATTGCCCGCGAACTTTATCTGGGCGCTGTGGTGGATCGTTCATCACAACGTGTGGTGGTGATGGCCTCGACCGAAGGTGGTATGGAAATTGAAAAAGTGGCCGCCGCGACGCCGGAAAAAATCCTTCGGATAACCATCGATCCGTTAACCGGTCTGCAACCTTTTCAGGCGCGTGAACTGGCGTTTGGCCTGCAGTTGCAGGCTGATGAAATCAGGCCGTTTTCCAGCTTGCTTGCCGGACTGTCAAAAATGTTTGTGGAAAATGATTTAAGTCTGGTTGAAATCAACCCTCTGGTGGTTGCCGGCGATGCACAACTGCTTTGTCTGGATGGCAAAATCAATATTGATGATAATGCGTTGTATCGCCAGCCGGCCCTGCTTGCCATGCGCGATGTTTCCCAGGAAGATGAAAGAGAAAATCGTGCCAAAGCCTGGGAGTTAAATTATATTTCACTCGATGGCAATATCGGTTGTATGGTCAATGGTGCCGGGCTGGCCATGGCCACCATGGATTTGATTAAACTATCCGGCGGCGAACCGGCCAACTTTCTTGATGTCGGTGGCGGGGCAACGAAAGAACGTGTCAGTGAAGCGTTTAAAATTATCCTGTCAGATAAAAATGTAAAAGGCATTCTGGTAAATATATTTGGCGGCATCGTACGCTGTGATTTAATTGCCGAGGGTATTATTGGCGCGGTCGAAGAGGTTCATGTGAATGTGCCGGTGGTGGTACGACTGGAAGGCAATAATGCCGAACGGGGCAGCCAGTTACTGCGTGACAGTGGTGTGAATATTATTGCCGTCGGCAGCCTGACCGAAGCCGCAGAAAAAATTGTTGCAGAAGTTCAATAGTTGCAGAAGTTCAATAACAGAGTTTTTTATGAGCGTATTAATCAATCAACACACAAAAGTCATCTGTCAGGGTTTTACCGGTCGGCAGGGCAGTTTTCATTCCGCCCAGGCTATTGCCTATGGCACCAATATGGTCGGTGGTGTCACCCCCGGCAAAGGTGGCCAGACCCATCTCGATTTACCGGTGTTCAATACGGTTAAACAGGCGGTGCAGACAACCGGCGCGAATGCCACGGTGATTTATGTGCCCGCACCGTTTTGCAAGGATTCCATGCTGGAAGCCATTGATGCCGGTATCAAACTGATTGTCTGTATTACCGAAGGGATTCCCACGCTGGATATGCTGGAAGTGAAAATTGTTGCCGATCATGCCGGCGCGCGCATTATCGGCCCCAACTGCCCGGGTATTATTACCCCGGGGGAATGCAAGATCGGGATTATGCCCGGCGACATTCATCTGCCCGGCAAAGTCGGCGTGGTGTCACGTTCGGGAACCTTGACCTATGAGGCGGTCAAGCAGACCACCGATCCCGGTTTTGGTCAGAGTACCTGTATCGGTATCGGTGGCGACCCGATTCCGGGCAGCAGTTTTATTGACTGTTTGAAATTGTTTGAGGCCGATGCACAAACCGAAGCAATTTTAATGGTCGGTGAAATTGGCGGCAGCGCGGAAGAAGAAGCTGCCGAATTTATCCAGTCGGAAGTCAGTAAACCGGTCACCGCTTTTATTGCCGGTGGCACCGCACCCAAAGGCAAGCGCATGGGGCATGCCGGGGCGATTATTGCCGGTGGTAAAGGTACTGCTGCAGAAAAGTTTGCTGCGCTGGAAAAAGTCGGTGTTTATACCGTGCGTTCGCCCGCAGAATTAGGCAAAGGGGTTGCCGCCGCCACTGGCTGGTAAGGAAAGCTGACTTGTTCAGTGGTTTCTTACCTGAATCCGTGGGTTCAGGGCGGATACATAGTGCAAGAGCTTGTGCTATGTGCTGTCATGAACTCACGGATTCAGATCTTAATAAACGCTCAAAACGTAAACGCTGACGTGAATCAAACAGCCGTCTGGAGATCAGGCTTAATACCGACACCACGCCAAAACCGGTACCGGCGGTAATTAAAAACATAATCAGAATCTGGTAATTTACCGCTTCCTGCGGCGAACTGCCGGCTAATATCTGCCCGGTCATCATGCCGGGTAAACTTACAATACCCG
>WFMW01000037.1 GCA_015488885.1 Gammaproteobacteria bacterium
CTGGGTAGCAAAGGGCTGGTTACGATCACTATTAATAACCAGACCGGTGGGACAATAAAAAATGTGCGGTTGAGTGATATTGTGCCCAATGGTTATGTCCTGGATGAAACCTATGGTGCGTCTGCCTGTAACTGTACGGTTAGCTACACCCCTGCCTATGGTGCAAGTTATCCTGGTTTTATCGATACTGTGGTGCGTGATGATCCAAATAAAAAGAATGGCAATCCGCTGGATGATCTGAATCCGCATTTTACTTTTACCAGTAGCACGACCGGTACTGATGCAAATCAGCATAACCTGTTACGCCATGGTGACCGGGTTAGCCTGACCTTTGGTATTGTGATGATTGATCCGGCGCGTTTTGATTTGAAGGCCGATCTGGATGTTACACCTGAAAATACAACAGATGGCACTGACCCGGTTAATGCAAAGGCATTAAGCAGTTCAGCCACAGTTGATTTTGATGCCGCTGATGCTGCCGGTGAACAGAACCAGTCAGAAAATAATGTTTTTCATTTTAACGCCAATCCTGAAGATCTGGATGTGGCTATTTCTGATGCCCTGTTTATTCTCACCAATGACCCCGGTACACCTTTAAATCTGAACGTATTGCTGAGCAATCATGGTGGTCATGATGCGAATGACTACACGGTTTATGTTACCCTGGGGCAGGCGATGACAGCGCAGTTGCCATTGCCGCCTGGTTGTACCGCTACCAGCAATCCACCGCCACAACCAGTCTGGAACCAACCCGCATTTATTCCTGCATCGGCTGCAGTTTTTGCCTGTAACCGGGGGACGATTGCCCCCGGCGCGACAGAAACCATTACTTTTTCCGTGATAAAAGCGGCCGGTGCCGTGGATGATGATCTAACCTTCCGTGCCGATGTAGTTGGTGAGGTGACATTATTTGATGGTACACCATTGACCTTTTCTGGTACACCAACATCACCGAATTTAACACCACCGTCACTGACCAATACCACACCCAATCAACAGCTGGCCAATAACTATACGCTGGATGGTGTGCGTTCCAGGGTGCTGGGGTTCAACCTGGTAAAAAATGCCTGGTATTGTACCGAAGATGGTTTATCACAACCCTCACCACCGTCAAATATATTATCACCGACTGGGGCGCCGAATATTCCAACAATGACAGGTAATCTGAATTCACAAATCGGTGAAGACTGTGCCTACCGGATTGAATCCGGCGGCTGGTTTGGTTTTCTTACGCCCGGTTTTACTTTGATTGAAGTACAGAATGTGGCAGTTACCGATGATCTACCACCGGGTCAGGGGTTTATTTCATTTAGTAGTGGTAGTGCATATAACTTTTCCAGCACAACAAATATTTCAGCACCGAGTATTAGTGGCGGTACCTCGCCACTGGATCCGACTGATATTACCTGGAATTTTAATGCGGCCGGTAATGGCATTCAGATTAAAGATGAATTTTTCCGGGTGGATTTTAAAACCCGATTGTTAAATGATCCTGTTGATCTGGCGTATCCGGTGCCCGGCGGCTATAGCCCGAATCTGCATGGCAATACCAGTGAAAATATTGCCCGCACCTCGTTTGATGCGGTATTTAACAGTGTGTCCGGTAATGTCACCATTAATGTTAACGATACCGCCGGTATTCCCGGTTACCCGGCACCAGCCGTGCGTACGGTTGATTTAACCGAGGTGGAACCCAATCTGATTGTGACCAAACAGGTATGTAATGAATCATTGCATACTCCTGGACCTGGCTGTGGTGCGTTTGCGGATACGGTGAGTGATGGTGATACCAATGACTCCTATATTTATAAGATCACACTAACTAATGAAGTGAGTTCACCAACTCGTTCACCTGCTTTTAATGTAATTTCTACCGATACACTGGATAGTTCGGATTTAATGAAAGTCGTCGATTTCTCCCATGACGGGCTGGATAATGATGGTGATGGTATGGTTGATGAAGCAGATGAAGCCACCCTGTTTGCCAGTATTCCTGATAATACCATTGGCAATGGTATACCGGCTGTCATTACTGTTAATGGGATATACAATACAAAATTACGCCAGGTGGATTCCGGTCAGACAATCACCTTTTACTACCGTGTTGACCCGGACATTACGATTGCACCACTACAAACGTTAACGAATACAGTGAGTATGTCCTATGACAGTCTGAAAGATGCATTTGGTAATCAGGATACACCACAGATCCCCAATAACGGAACCCCTGTATCTGGTCGGGCACGTATTTATACCAGTATCCCGCAAAACGCTAATGTGACAATGATTCCATTGCTGGCACAGCCTAAAACGGTTGTACAGTTGTCCAATACACCACTGAACCTGGGTTCACCGCCACACAATGTATCGGTCGGTGAAGAAGTGAAATATAAACTGGTGGCTGATTTACCGGTAGCGAATTTAAGGCAGTTTAAAATTCGTGATGAATTGCCTGCCGGGGTGCGTTGTATTGAAGGCCAGGTGGTTAATCTTAATGCTGCCCCCTATGCAGCGGCAGGTTTCAGCCCGGGCGGTACATTCAGCGCAAGCTGTACTAAAACTGGCAATCATGATTTTGTAGAATGGAATTTTGGTGATCAGGCGGTGACACAGTCACAACCCGGTAACCGCTTCAGTTTTCCTGTTACCTTTATTGCACGGGTGGAAAATTCAGCCATTACTACCGAAGGTGCGGTATTAACCAACGGCGGGCCGACCATTGATAACAAGACGGCATGTACCAGCACAGCTGGTGGTGGTGTCGGGGTATGTTATAACAATGATGCTGGCACAGCTGTAGCATTGAATTTTGCGCCGGTGAGTATTATCGTGCGTGAACCCAAAATCACCCTGACCAAATCTTTTCTACCGGTAGTAAACAGTGATGCCGGTGACATTCTTACGGTGACGGTAACAGCAACGAATACAGGCACAGCAACTGCTTACAATCTGCGCGTACTGGATGATCTGGTGGGTTCTGATATGACCTTTATTCCCGGTAGTTTAAGCGGGACGGATCCACCGGACAATGTAGACCTGACGACCCTGGGCGCAAACCGGCCCATCTTCAGCTGGAATACAGCTAACCCGGATTATGCTATTACCACGGGTGCCGGTAATGCAAAAAGCTTCACTTTCAAAGTGCGCGTGGATACGGCCGCGCAACCGCTGGAGATTCTCAATAATACGCTGCAGGCACAATGGAATTCATTACCTGATCAGAATACAGCGTTAAACAGCAGTGGAAAAATCGATGTAGATGGAACGGTGCTGGGCTTGAGAAATGGTGCTATTCCCAATGCCGGCAACAGTATTAATGATTATGAAACCACGGCTGCCGCTTCAACCTCGGTACTACCATTAAGCCTGAGTAAAACAGACAAAACGCCTGCTGTGGTGCCGACTATTGGCGCCCATCGACATTTTCAGATGGTGGTCGCTTTGCCTGAAGGCACCACAAAAAATCTGATTATCAAGGATAATTTATTACAGGCCGGTGGTGTCAGTTATGTGTTATCACGCAATGGCAGTTTTAATGTTTCCTATACCTTCAACGATATTGTCAGTATTAACGGCCAGCCGCCTGCAGAAGCGGTTTTCCGGGGCGCGACGAGTGGATTGCCGTTGCCGGTGGATGGTGCATCGGGCACGATTAACTGGGATGTCGGTACGGTAGTAACAGCAGAAGAAGATGATCAGTCGCTGCATAATAAAAATCCACAAATTATTATCGACTATTACGCGCGGCCAAATAATGATATTGCCACCAATAGCGGCGATACCATGCAGAACAGCGCAACGGTTACTTATGATAATGGCGAAACGGCAGCAACTGAAACGCTGAATGATACCACGCCGGTACAGACCGTGGTCGAGCCACTGCTGGCAGTAAGTAAAACGGTGACCAATCTGAGTAGTGGTAGCGGTTCAACCTCGGTTGGTGATGTTCTCGAGTTTAAGATAATACTGCAAAATACCGGTAATTCGACGGCATTTGATACCAATATTGTTGAAACGATACCAGCGTTACTTAATTTTGATACCGGTTTTACACCCACTGCACTAATTAATGGTTTAGCTGTCGCGGGTTTTAGGCCGCAGCCGTCTACCGGGTCTCCGGGGGCATTAACCTGGGGCAGAGCTCATACACCGGTTGATAATTCTCTGGATATTCCTGTTGGTGGCAAGCTGGTGCTAACCTATCATGCTGTTGTTAAACCGGGTATCGGGCCAGATGAAGTTATCAGCAGTAGTGCACTGGTTGACTGGACATCACTGGATAATACCGATGTAAGCAGCCAATACGAAAGAACCGGTGCTGGCTGTCCAACGATTACTGCACCCGATGATTATTGTGCCGGACCGGTAGTGGCCGCAGTCAGTACTGGTGCGCCGTCCGCGTTATTTTTGCAAAACCCGTCCACCACAAACATTTCCATTGGTGAAACGTTTAGCTATAAAATTACAGTGCCTGCTGTGCCACAGGGAACAGCTTTGCATGATGTGCATGTTCTGGATGATCTGACTGCTTCAGCTGCCAACCTGCACTTTGTTAGTGTCACAAAAGTTGCGACAACCGGTGGCAGCTGGACACCGGTTAATACAGGGACAGGTGGTAATCTTGTTATTGCTGATGCAGCAGGTGGTAGTGGCATTGAAATTCCTGCCGGCAAACAGATTCAACTGTTAATCACGGTTACACTCGCCAATACCATACCCCCCGTATCACTAACACCGTTGCCGAATGAGAGTGGCCTGAAATTTCACAATTCGGCTACCTACAACTTCAACCTGATTGATAACAACGATGCAACCCGTTCGCCGGGAAGTGGTAATGCAACCCCTGATATGACGGTCGTCGAACCTGACCTGACCCTGGATAAACGTGGCCCGGCGGGTACGGTGAATTTTACCGCTGCCATTCCCTATACCGTGGTGGTGGAAAATGTTGGTACCGGCCCTGCCTTCGATACCACTATTATCGATCATTTACCGAAAACACCGGACAATCCGTCGCTTACCGGTGGTACCTGTAATGCTGCGCCCTTTAACTTCAATGCCCGCATTACCTCTGCGGCAGATGAAACAACAGTAGTGCGGGCGCTGGTTAAAGGCACAGACTATACGGTAGCCCATAGTGGTGCGCCCGGCTGTGAGCTGACGATTACCACGCTGACCGGTAAGGCGCGGATTGAAGTGGGTGAAAAGCTGCTTGTCTCGTATGCAACCAAACTGGATGTGGCTTCACAAAGCGGCGCGAAATTAACCAATATTGCCGGGGTAACGCAATGGTTCAGCCAGGACACTGCAGGTAGCGGTGCCAGCGGTGAAATCAGACAGTACACCCGCACCATTACCGATGGTACGCCTGGCACGGTTGATGCTCAGGATGCCTTTACCGTGACGGTCGAAGCACCGGTGCTGGATGTACAGAAATCGGTCATCAATGTGACCACCGGACAAACACCGGGCAGGGATGCCAGTCCCGGTGATGTCCTGCGCTATAGCATTACGGTGAAAAACAGTGGTGTGATTGATGCCACCGGGATCACATTAAAAGACCTTGTTCCGACCAATGCCAGTTATATTGCCAATACGGTTACCTTAAATGGCCTGCCGGTTGCCCGTCCCGATGGCGGGGTGTCGCCATTGATTACCGGCATTGACATCAGTTCAGCAGATAAAACACCGCCCTTGCCGGTTGCCGGTGGTGGCGTGATTACAGCAGGACAAACCGCCACCGTCAGTTTTGATGTGTTACTTAAGCCGGTGATAACCAGTGGTACAACAATACAGAATCAGGCGACCGTTGATTCGCCTTCAACCGGCCCGCTACTCAGTGATGATCCGGGGATTAGCGGCAGCAGTGATCCGACGACAACCGTGATTACCTCGGCACCTGCTTTCCTGGTACAGAAAACATCACAGGATATCAGTGGTGATCCGGCAGTATTGTTACCCGGTGATACCTTGCGTTATACCCTGACAGTGAAAAATATTGGCCAGGAAAATGCCATTAACAGTACCTTGAGTGACCAGATTCCAGCCAATACCACCTATGTTGCCAACAGTACAAAGCTAAATGGCGTGACGGTAAGTGATCCAACTGTCGGGGTTTCACCACTGGCGGCAGGCATGGCGATTAATGCGCCGGAAAATACCACGGCAGGTTTTTTGCGTGCGGATACGGATCCGGCAGCCAGCAATGTCGCTACCATCCGTTTTGATGTTCAGGTTAACGCCACCACAGTAAATGGAACCCTTATTTCCAATCAGGCCATGTTTAATGCAGACGGGGCAGGGAGTGGTAGTGTTGCCCAGCAGCCATCTGATGATCCCGGTACCCCGCTGGTGAATGATCCGACTATTGATGTTGTCGGTAATGTGCCTGTGATTGCGGCACAGAAAACCGTTAGCATTATTATCGACAATGGTACACCAGGCGTGGTTGATCCGGGTGATACCCTGCGTTACACCATTACCGCCAGCAATATCGGTGCGCTACCGGCAACCCGGGTCAGGCTTCAGGATAATGTACCGCCCCATACTACTTATGTGGCCAATTCAGTCAGTCTGAACGGGCTGCCGGTGGGCCAGCCGGATGCCGGTATTTCACCACTCACTGCAGGCATTGCAATCAGTTCAGCCGATCTTACCCCACCACTCCCGGCAGCGGGTAACGGCATACTGTCACCCGGAAAAACCGCAACCGTCAGTTTTGATGTGCAGGTCAATGCCGGTACCGTAGCGGGTACCATTATCAGTAACCAGGGTTTTATTGCCAGCAATGAGCTGCCTGTTGAACCGACCGATGCGGATGGTAATAATGCCAATGGTATTCAACCGACCGATGTGGTTGTCGGCAATGTGCAGCAACTGGCCATTACCAAGCAGGTATTTGTAATGGGTGGCGGTGCGGCAGAAGCCGGTAAGCAGCTGGAATATGTGGTAAGGGTGAGCAATATTGGCGGCATTGATGCGCTTAATACCGTGATTACTGATGATCTGGATGCGCCGCTAGCCGGCCAGAAAACCTATGTAGCCGGTTCCGCACGCTTAAATGGCCTGGCTGCGGGTGTCAGCCTTAGCGGTTCGGTACTCAGCGCAGCTGTTGGAACCCTGAAACCGGCAGCGGTGGCTGAATTACGTTTCCGCGTACAGCTCGCCACTGGTCTGAGCCCGGGTGATAATGTCAGCAATACTGCGAAGGTGCACTGGAATACACCGTCGGTAACCCTTTCAGCAACCGCTTCCATTGACATTGGTGGTACCCCGGGTTCTGCCAATCTTAGTGGTCAGGTCTGGCATGATGCCGATTTCAGCAATACGCCCGGTGTGAATGAAACCCTGTTGCCGGACTATAAGGTTGAACTATATCGTAATAATACACTGCTGGCACAGACGCTGACCGATACCCGGGGGCGCTTCAATTTTACCGGTCTGCCACCCAGCCTTGGCGGCAGCGATACTTATCAACTGCGTTATCTGGCACCGGGAGCCACAGCGACCACGGCAACCCTGGGAAATACCCATTCTGCCTTTACCGATGGCCCGCAACGTATCAGTAATATTAGCGCAGCCTCGGGTGCCAATATTCAGAACCTGAATCTACCCATACAGCCGAATGGCATTATTTATGACTCGGTATTGCGGGTACCGGTTGCCGGGGTGCATCTGAGCATGATCAACCATACGCGCAGTAACAAGACCGTCCCGGCAACTTGTTTTACTGACCCGGTGCAGGCCAGCCAGGTGACACAGGCCAAGGGTTATTACAAATTCGATCTGAATTTCAGCGATACAAATCGATGTGCGCCCGGTGATGAATATGAAATTAAAGTACAGCCGCCTGCCGGTAAATTCAATGGCACCACCTCGGTCATTATTCCACCGGTACAACCTGTAACCGGGGCGGCAGAAGATGTCCCCAACTGTCCCGGTAGCAGTGCAGATAAAATACCGGCAACAGCGCAGTATTGTGAAAACAGTGTCAGTCAGTCCCAGCCGCCGGCGAATATTGCACCGCGTGCAGCCGGTACGGAATATTATCTGAAATTTATTTTCAATAATGTACCGGCCACTGATCAGATTTACAACAATCATATTCCGGTTGACAGTAAACAGCCATCGGCACTGGGTATTTCAAAAAAAGCCGGCAAGCTGAACGTGAAACGCAGTGAGCTGGTGCCCTATACCATCACCTTTAATAACACACTGGGTGTTCCCCTGTTTGATGTCAGCATTATTGACCATTTCCCGGCGGGCTTTAAATATGTGCGGGGTTCAGCTCAGGTTGATGGTAAGGCGATGGAGCCACAGGTCAATGGCCAGCAGCTAAGATGGTCCGGGCTGAATGTGCAGACCGGCAAGAGCCGGGTGATCAAGCTGCTACTCATTGTCGGCTCCGGTGTCGGAGAAGGTAAATATGTCAATACTGCGCAGGCCAGAAATACACTTACCGGTGACGTTGTATCCGGAATTGCTTCAGCAACCGTCAGGGTTATTCCTGACCCCACCTTCGACTGTACCGATGTCATCGGCAAGGTGTTTGATGATAAAAACTATAACGGTTATCAGGATAAAGGCGAAAAAGGGATAGCGGGTGCGCAGGTGGCATCGGTAAGAGGATTGCGGGTTACGACGGATACCTACGGACGTTTCCATATTACCTGTGCAATGATTGCCAACCAGACCCGCGGCTCTAATTTAATTCTCAAACTTGATACGCACAGTCTGCCGAGTGGTTATCGGCTAACCACGGAAAACCCGCGGGTTGAACGCGCAACGCGTGGCAAGATGCTGAAGTTTGATTTTGGTGCAGCCCTGTATCGTGTGGTTAAACTGGATCTGGCTGATGGCGTGTTTGAAAAAGGCAAAACCGTTTTACGGCCGCAATGGGTATCCCGTATTGACCTGTTATTGAAGGCGCTGAAACCGGCACCATCCATTCTCCGGCTGAGCTATCTGGGTGAGAATGAAAGCGCGGAACTGGCCCAGCATCGCCTCGATGCAATGAAAGCATTAATAGCACAACGCTGGGCGAAGCTGGACTGCTGTTACCGTCTGGATATTGAAACTGAATTATTCTGGCGGCGTGGTAAACCGTTTGATCCGGGTGAGTTGAAACCATGAAAATATTCAGCTTACAATCTGTTTCCCGGTGGCTTTTATTCAGCCTTGTTCTACTGTCGCAACTCGTACTGCAACACTCAGCTGTAGCTTCCGACTGGTTTAAATTAGCTGACAAGCCACAGGGTAAAACCACACAACCGGCATTACAGCTTGGCAAACATCCCTTAGCAAAAAATACTGCACGTCTGTACCCGCCCAATCAGCAATTTAATCTGTGGGTAAATGATGAAACCTATTTTAAACCAGCAGAAAATGACAAGGTTGAAATAAAAAAAGTCTTGCAGAAGAAAAATACCACCAGGAAACTCAATCATGCGGTTCCTGCTATCGGGTTTCAATCCGGGGTGGCGAACATTCCGCAGACTTATGTAAAAAAACTGCGTCAGGTGCTGGCGCAGATGAAAAATCGCAGCCATGTCCGCCTGCATTTTATCGGCCATACCGACAGTCATAAATTAAGGCCGGCATTACGGGCAAAATATATTGATAATGTTGGCCTGTCACGTGCGCGTGCACAGATGGCTGCCGAGTTTTTCCAGCGTCAGCTGGATTTGCCCGCCGATAGTATTTCCTATGATGGGGTTGGGGCAGCCGATCCGATTGCGAGTAATAAAACTGCTGCAGGAAGAAAGAAAAACCGTCGTGTCGAGGTACAGGTCTGGTATGACGAAGTCAGCGATGTGGCGGTCGAGAAAAAGGTGGTGATACCGGCAAAAAAAATCAACAGATTAAAAGTCTGCCGTCGAGAAACAGTATGTAAGCTGAGTTATAAACAGGGCAATGCCCGTCGGGCAAAATTAAAACATCTGGTGCAACCATTACAATATGATCATCTTGCCAGCGGTCTGCCTGACAGCTATATCCAACAGATACGCGAGGCGCTGAAAAACCTGCGTGACAAGCGCCATATCATGTTGCGTTTCGTGGGTTATACCGACAACCTGCCGCTAACTGAAGATGAAAAACGTATCTATGGTGATCACCGGCATTTTTCTGCAGCGCGGGCGCGTTATATTGCCCAGCAGGTACAGGATAAACTGGCTCTGCCCAATGCCATGATCAGCAGTACAGGGAAGGGCATGAAATTCCCGGTTGCATCCAATGGCACCGGGAAAGGCCGTTCCCTTAATCGTCGGGTTGAAGTGGAATTCTGGTACGATGATCCGTTTGAACAGTTTACCGCCGAACCCCAGGCCTGCCCGGATGCAGCCGGGGCAGAAACCATTACCCGGACCTATGATTCACCCGGTGGCCCGCTGCCGGTTGTCCGGTTCAGGGACGGCCATCCGGTTATTCCACCCGGCTATATTAAAGCACTGCAAGAACGTCTTGCTGCGGTTAAAGGCAAGGCGAATGTGCGCCTTGATTTTATCGGTTATACCAGCGATAAACGCCTGAACCGGCGTACTGCTATGGTTTATGGTGATGATATTGGTCTGTCTGTTTCACGCGCCCGTCGCACCATGCAGCTGGTGCAGAAAAAATTAAACCTCAAGGATAAACAGGTAATGTTTGAAGGCCGTGGCTATGTGCAGTCAGAAGATGTCGTCAGCACCGGTTTTATCGAGTCTGACAGCTCACATGTCAAGGTAAAAATACTCTATGATGAACTTGCGGTACTCGATGACATGGATGGTCTGAAAGTTGAACGGATTAATCGTGAAACCAGACCGCATAATCCGTATGCACTTAACCTGATGCGTATTACTGTTGATGGTAAGCCGCTCTATGATCCGTATAAAAATACCGAAGATATACAACGCTGTACCGATGTGGCACTGGATAAAGCCAATATCCAGTTTCGTTTTAACAACCTGCTGGTCAAACCCCGGTTGAATATTACCGCCTGGCCAAATACGATTCGTTATCGCGATAATCCTGCCACAGCGGTAGAAGAAAACAGGGTCAGTTTTCAGATGTATACCAACTATCATGCTTTTATCAAACGCTCTGAAGTGCGTGTGTTTAATTTCCAGCAGTCAACACGTTCTGTCCCGGTCGCGATTGTGCCACTGGATAAAGATGGCCGTGGCAGTTGGCAGGCAAACTATAAAAAAATCGATGGTAGTGTGAAGCGGCTGGTCTATGTGTTACGTGTGTATGGCAAAAACAAACAGTTTGATGAAACTGTGCCTTTACCATTATGGGTAGTGAATAAACTTGAAAACAGCAGTACAACACAGACGGCATCTGTAAGGAAGAAATCCCGGGTTGGAATAAAAAAAGCTGTCAAATCAGCGGCAGAAAAATCGCTGAAAAATACACCGCCGGACTATAAACCAACAGGTAATGAACCCTGGGCAAAATCTATTTTACGCAAGGAGGAAACCCTGCCGGATGATACTGACCTTGACAGTCTGCTGGCAGAAAAAACACCGGCAAAAAAATCATCAGTCATTAACGGAAAGCATAAAGCTGCAGTCGATCTGAAAAAAACCACATCACAGACAAAACCGCCTGTTTCAGCACTTACCAGAAAAGAGCAACGGGTCGGTTATGGCGAAAATCATCTTGGGCTGGAAAATATTGTTATTGACGGCGGCACGGTAACCGTCAATGGTGAGCATATTCCTGCCGGTCATAACGTCTGGCTTGCGGGAAGAAAAGTACCGCTGAACAAAGATGGTAAGTTTATTGCTGAAGAAATATTCCCACGTGGTTATCATACTGTCGAAGTGGCGGTGCTTGATAATGATGGCAATGGCGAAATGTTTTTGCGTGATCTTGAATTTGCGAAGAATGACTGGTTCTATGTGGGGCTTGGTGACCTGACATTATCACGTGATCACACTACCGGCCCGGCAAGACTGGTAACCAAAGATGAAAATCATTTTAATAATGATATTAATCTTGATGCACGTTTTGCCTATTATACTGAAGGAACTTTTGGTGATGACTGGCGTTTAATCAGCAGTGCTGATACCAGGGAAGCACCGGTTGACCAGTTGTTTTCAAACTTCCTGCAGAAAAATCCCCGGGCTTTGTTAAGGCGACTGGATCCGGTGTTGTTTTACCCCAGTTTTGCCGATGATTCGACACTGGAAGAGCGTGCCCCAACGTCGGGAAAACTGTATTTGAAATTACAGCATCATAACAGTTACGGCATACTTGGTAACTTTACCATACACTATCTGGAGACCGATCTGGCACAGATTGACCGGGGTCTGTATGGTATTAATGGTCATTATGAAAATAGCCTGACGACCGCATCCGGGGAACATAAATTTGTTATCGATGGTTTTGCTGCCGACCCTGGTACCATTGCAGGCCGTGATGAATTTCGGGGTACCGGCAGTTCGCTGTATTTTCTTCGCCATCAGGATATTCTCATTGGTTCCGATCGTTTACGTATAGAGGTTCGTGATAAAGATTCCGGTATTGTGCTGTCAGTAAAAAATCTGGTACCGGTACTGGATTATGATCTGGATTATATTCAGGGCCGTATTTTATTACGCGAACCCCTCTCGTCACTGGCAAACGATAATTTACTGATCAAGGATTCCTCCTTAAGCGGCAACCCGGTGTATCTGGTTTCACGTTATGAATATACCCCCGGGTTTAACGATATTAATACCCTGGCTCTGGGTGGACGTACGCATTACTGGATTAACAATAATATAAAAATCGGTGCCACAATCAGCAAGCAGGAAGAAGCGCAAACCGTAAGTAAATTAAACGGTATCGATTTGACTCTGCGGAAAACCACGGCTACCTGGCTGCGACTGGAACTGGCAAATACCAGTGGGCCGGGTGCCGGTGCATTAAATTCGACGGATGGTGGTTTCAGTTTTCAGCGACAGGGTACTGGCCTGAATCCCGATGCGAACAGTAATGCTTATCGGCTTGCAGGCCATGCACAAGTGGATGAACTGTTTGCTGCCGGTAAAGGTATGGCGAGTTTTTATCTTAAACATCGTGATGCCGGGTTTTCGGCGCCCGGCCAGTTAACCAGCAGAGATAGCCTGCAATTTGGTGGCACCTACCGGGCAGCATTAAATAAACGTCTGAATCTGAATGTGAAGGCAGATTCCAGTCATCAGGATCAGGCTTTATCCACGCAGGCACTGGATGTGTCTACGACCTACCAGGCATCGGAAAAGTGGTCGCTAAGTGGTGGCTTGCGTGCAGACAAACGCACTGATGATTCCACAACGGTTGCCGCTACCCAGAAACAGGGTAACCGGGTGGATCTGGCTGTGCAGGCAAAATATAACGCCAATGCCAACTGGACGGCTTATGGTTTTACCCAGGCAACGGCAGTACGCACAGCCAATCGTGAGAAAAATAACCGGATTGGAATAGGCGGGGATGTGAGGCCAACCAATCGCCTGACGATAAAGGGTGAAGCCTCTACCGGCAATAATGGTGCCGGTATAAAAGCGGGTACCGATTATCTGGTCAGTGACCGGACAAATATTTATACCAACTACACACTCGAAGATGCACGCACTGATAATGGCCTGCGTGCACGACGGGGCAACTGGAACACCGGTGCGCGTACGCGTTTTTCTGACAGTGGCAGTGTCTATGGTGAAGAACGCTATACACATGGTGATGTTCCCACCGGTTTGACCCATGCTTTTGGTATAGATCTGGCCCCCAATGATCGCTGGAACTATGGTGCCAATATTGAAATGGGTATTCTGAAAGATCACCAAACCGGGGCTAAAACCGATCGTAAGGCGCTGGGGCTTAATGCAGCTTATAACTTTGGTGCCGTGGTTTATTCTGCAGCACTGGAATACCGTATTGATAAAACCCAGAACAACGATGCCAGTGAATCAAAACGTACCACCTGGTTGATGAAAAATACCTTGAATTACCAGATTGATGAAGACTGGCGTTTTGTTGGCAAGGCCGATTTTTCTCGCAGCACCAGTTCACAGGGAACCTTGTTTAATGGCAACTTTACCGAAATTGTTGCCGGTTATGGTTATCGCCCGGTTGATAATGACCGCTTGAATATGCTGGCAAAATATACCTATTTCTATAATGTACCGTTTGGAAATATTCAGGCTGACCCATTAAGCGGGCAGGTAAATGGCAGCGGTGCGCCGATTGATTTTATTCAGAAAAGTCATATTTTTTCACTGGATGCGATTTATGATTTAACCCGGCGCTGGAGTATTGGTGGTAAATATGCCTACCGTCTGGGGAAAGTCAGTCAGGACAGAATTAATCAGCAATTCTTTGACAGCACAGCCAGCCTGTATATTCTGCGTGGTGACTGGCATTTTACCAACCGCTGGGATGCCTTGATGGAAGGTCGTCTGCTTGACCTGCCAGATGCTCAGGATCGCCACAGCGGTGTATTGCTTGCCATGTACCGGCATGTGGGTAAAAACTTCAAAATTGGTGGCGGCTACAACTTCACCGACTTCTCCGATGATTTAACCGATTTGAGTTATCGCAGCCAGGGGCTGTTTATTAATTTAGTCGGCAAGATCTAACTTGTTATACGCATAATCACCCATAATAATTCATAGCCGGAATCCTCAGGTATTTACACAATAGTAATGAAATAGAATTTTTTATGTAGTAGCATGGTTAGCCATAAAAAGCCGACAGGCTCCTGGCTTTCTCTTTCAATCTGACAGGCTACAGAATTTAACACTTGCATATGTCGCATAAAAGCAATCGTGATACGCTTGGTCTTAAAGAACTCATTGCCATGGGCGTTGGTGGTATGGTTGGCGGCGGCATCTTTTCGGTGCTGGGTCTGTCGGTTAGCCTGGCCGGTCATGCGTCTCCTGTTGCTTTCGCGCTGGGTGGCCTTATTGCCTTATTGACTGGCTGGTCTTATGCGCGTCTGGGGCTGGCTTTTCGTTCCGATGGTGGCAGTTTTACTTATCTGGAGCACGCATTCCGGCAGCCAAATATCGCCGCATTGGGTGGCTGGTTGTTGCTTACCGGCTATATCGGTACGATGGCACTCTATGCCTACACTTTCGGGGTGTATGGGGCAGCCATGCTGGGTGATCAGGATCACGGTTCTGCAGTACAGCATTTGCTGGAATCAGGGGTATTGCTGGCATTTCTCGGGGTTAATCTTTATGGTGTTAAAGCCGCAGGGCATACTGAGGATGTTATTGTTATTATAAAGGTGCTTATCCTTTCATTATTTGCCATAGTTGGTTTATTTTATGTTAAAGCAGATCATTTACTACCGGTATTTAATCAGGGTGGGTCAGGTGTATTGATGGGGTCGGCATTGATTTTTGTCGCCTATGAAGGTTTTGAATTAATCCCCAACGCAGTGAATGAAATGGAAGATCCTGAACGAAATCTTTCTCGTGCCATTATGTTCGCCATCCTGATTACTATTGTAATCTATATTCTGGTTTCTCTGGTAGCCGTTGGTAACCTGTTGCCAGCACAAATTGTAAAGTATAAAGAAGATGCACTGGCAGTGGCAGCGAAACCCTTTCTGGGGCATGCAGGTTTTATGTTGATTGGCCTGGGCGCATTGTTATCAACAGCCTCGGCGATTAATGCAACCCTGTTTGGTACTGCTCGTCTGGGAAAAGTGATGGCGGAAGATAAAGCGCTGCCTCGGGTATTTTCAGTTAAGGAACGCACCCGGGATATTCCCTGGGCCAGTCTGTGTATTATTTCTGCTATTACCCTGGTGTTTGTTAATCTGGGTAATCTGACTATTATTTCAGCGTTTGCTAGCTCAACTTTTCTGTTGATTTTTGCCAGTATCAATTTTTCGGCTCTGCGCCTGCAAAAACAGACAGGTATCAAACCTGTGGTTCCGCTGATGGGGCTACTGCTGTGTGTGTCATCGTGGCTGGTATTATGTGTTTATCTCTGGCAGCACAGCCACAACAGCCTGCGATGGATTGTTGCGTTTTATGTTGGGGTTATGCTACTTGAGTTTCTGTTTAGTCAACGCCGGATTTTTTTAAACCCCGTCAATGCCACTAAAAACAGGTAATTCTATCGTGCAAAGGTATCGTAATAATAAAGCAGTCATAAAAGTAAAGTTATGAATAATATAAAAACAGTTGAAGAAAAACAGCCAGACAGAAATTCACTTGCACTGGATCGAACTGTTCTGGCCAATGAGCGCACCTATCAGTCATGGCTTCGAACCGGCCTGGCATCACTGGTTTCAGGACTGGGGGTGGCTAAATTTTTAAAAGATATTATGCCACTCGGGATTTTACTCATTGTAGCATCCATTTTAATTCTGTTTAGTGCCGTGGCTTTTTTATTATCGTCATGGCGCTATAGTCATTTGCATTTACGTATCGTGCATCTGGATATTGATGCGACACCTATGTGGCTGGTAAAAACGGTTAGTTTGATACTTGCATGCTGTTCACTTATTGCCTTTATCGGGTTACTGGTTGCATTGCTTTAGTTTGCTATTTTATCTAAGCGATGTCTTTGCATATACTACTCCAGCAAAGCCTGCCCTATTTATCTCAGTATGGGTTATGGATCGTTTTTGCCGGTGCCTTGCTTGAGGGAGAAACCGTTATTATCCTGGCGGGTGTGTTATGTCATCAGGGTATCCTGCCACTGGAATGGACAATGGTTACTGCAGCCTGTGGTGCTTTTACAGGCGATCAAACCTGGTTTCATCTGGGCCATCGTTATGGTAAGAAATTACTGGCACGGCTTCCGCGACTGGCAAGACATGCACGCCGCGTCC
>WFMW01000038.1 GCA_015488885.1 Gammaproteobacteria bacterium
CCATGGGTAGCGCAGGAGCGTTTATTGCCGGTAGCGAAAGTTTAATCGAAACCCTGATTCAGCAGGCACGTACCTATATCTATACCACCGCCATGCCAGCTGCCATCGCTGCAGCCACCCGTTGTAGTTTACAGCTTGTTCAGGATGAACCGCAGCATGTACAAAACCTGCGGGCGAATATTGCTTTTTTCAGAAACAGCTGCAAGCAAGCCGGCCTGGCCATAGAAAACAGCCAGACGGCGATTCAACCTCTGTTGATTGGTGACGATAAAAAAGCCATGCAAATCAGTCAGCATTTATTCGCACAGGGTCTGCTGGTCACCGCCATTCGCCCGCCTACCGTACCGGAAGGCACGTCACGTTTAAGAATAACCCTGTCGGCCAGCCACCAGAAGTCACAGATCAGTCGCCTGATAGAGACATTAGTATCACTTTGCTAAGGAAGCTCTGAACAAGTCGTGAATACACATCTTGAGTCCAGACTTATTCAGAGCTTTCCTAAGGAACCATCGTAAAAATGATTCAAATATGTCAACCTGGCTATTTTATAAAAATGCCATAGACCTGAGTTAACCTCAAAATCCCACTTCTTTGACCTAGGTCAAGTTAAAAACGAGGCATTTCACGCACAATATGTCGCCATGCAGGTTTTAAGTTTTTTAAACCTGTTATCTTTGATAAAAACACGGGGAATACAATGAAAGTAACTTTAAAAACAGTTAGCTCGGTGGTTCTCGGGGTCGGGCTTAGCCTGGGTCTGGCAATGAACGCCACCGCTAACCATACACTTAAACAGGTCATGAAAGCGCGTGGCTTAACCCAGAAGGATTTGCTTGCAGCAGCCATGACCTATACGCCAACCGGTGGTCGTGACGAATACATTGCATTCAGTTCTGGCGGCCAGAGTGGTGATGTCATGGTTTATGGCATCCCTTCCATGCGCATTCTCAAGTTTATTGGTGTGTTTACACCAGAACCCTGGCAGGGTTATGGTTTTGATGATGAGTCAAAAGCCGTACTGTCCATGGATAATCCGGGGATGAAAATTAAATTTGGTGATACCCACCACCCTGCTTTATCCGAAACAAACGGTGACTATGATGGTCGCTATCTGTTTATCAACGATAAAGCCAATCCACGGATTGCGGTTATCGACTTAAAAGACTTTGAAACCAAACAGATTGTTGCCAATCCTTTCTTCAAGTCAGAACACGGTGGTGCTTTTGTTACCCCAAATACTGAATATATTATGTCTGCTGCCCAATATCCAGCACCACTTGATAAAAAATATGTGCCTCTGGCCGATTTTAATGACAAATATCGCGGTGGTGTCACCTACTGGAAATTTGACAACAAAAAAGGCCGTATTGATAAAGCCCATTCTTTCACCTTTGAATTACCACCCTATAGCCAGGATTTATCTGACGCTGGTAAAAGAGCCAGTTATGGCTGGGGTTTCACCAACTCTTTCTGCTCAGAACGCTACGTAGGTGGCCCGGGACGTCCACCTTTTGAAGCAGGTTGTTCTGCCAAAGATACCGACTTCATGCAGATAACAAACTGGAAGAAAGCAGCAAAACTCGTTGCTGAAGGCAAAGTTAAGAAGGTTAACGGTTCCTACCTGATCCCCATCAAACAGGCGGTTAAGGAAGGCTTGTTATACCTGATTCCTGAACCCAAGAGTCCGCATGGTGTTGACGTAAACCCAACAGGTGAATTCATGATTGTATCTGGGAAACTGGATAGTCATACATGGGTTTATAGCTGGGAAAAAATTAAAAAAGCCATTAGAACCAAAAACTTTGAGGGTAAAGACCCTTATGGTATCCCGATTATTGCCATGAAAGATGTATTACATACTGAGGTTCAGGTTGGTTTAGGCCCTCTGCACACCCAGTATGGCTCTAGAAAATGTGTTGCTTACACATCCATTTATGTCGATTCCATGATTACCAAATGGGACTACTGTAAAGGCAAAGTGCTGGATCAAATTCATATCCACTACAATGTCGGCCATCTGGTTACTATGGAAGGCGACACCGTCTCTCCTGATGGTAAATATCTGGTTTCATTAAACAAACTGGCTATTGATCGTTTTGATCCTGTGGGTCCGTTGCATCCTCAGAATCACCAGTTAATTGATATCAGCGGTAAAAAGATGAAACTGCTGTATGATATGCCAGTACCACTGGGCGAACCCCATTATGTCGTTGCCATCAAGGCAGATAAGCTGAAACCGGAAATAAGATACAGAACCGGATGGAACAGTCGTAAAGGTCAGCGTTCTGCATGGAAAACCCGTGCCGGTCGTGAAAAGATTGTTCGCAACAATGGCAGAGTTGATGTCTATGGAACCGTTATCCGTTCACATATTACCCCTGATATCATATCGGTAGAACAGGGTGACACGGTTTCAATACATTTAACTAACCTTGAACGCGCTGAAGACGAAACTCACGGTTTTGCCATCAACGGTCAAAATGTACAGTTATCTCTGGAACCAGGTAAAACGGCATCAGCAACATTCAAAGCGGACAAACCCGGTGTTTATCCTTATTATTGCACAGAATTCTGTTCTGCATTACACCTTGAAATGGAAGGCTATCTGCTGGTTAAACCTAAAGGTTATAAAGCCAAAGCTGGCAGCCTGAAAGCTGGTCAGAAATACACCAGGGCTGATTACGAAAAACAGGTTAAAACCAATCGTGATACGCAAGCGGTGATTGACAGTGTTGTCAAATTTATTACCAGTCGCAACTACAAGGATTTCCCACCCGTTGCAGCGTTGGTTGAAGATGCTACCGATCAACTGGGTTTTGCCGAACAGGCCAGGAAAAAAGCAGAAGCTTTTGCTGCTAAAGGCGACTATCAGAACGCAACACTCTGGGCTGGCCAACACTGGCAGTATCAGGTGAAAACGGCTGATATGGGTCTACGTGCAAAAACCTATCTGGAAGAGCATGGTGCCAAGGTAGTAAAATAAAACAGTAGTTTCTGTTATCTTACTAAAAAAAGGGGGAGCAAATGCTCCCCCTGTTTGATTGAATTATTCTATTTCCACATAAACAAAGGTGATTTATGAAATTATTGAAATCGTTATGTATTATCCCGGCTGCATTAATTGCATTCTCTGCAAGTGGTACGGCTCAGGCTGATGGCGCTGCACTGTTTAAAGCCAAAACCTGCTGGTCCTGCCATGGCAAAGATGCAAAAACACCCATTCTACCCATCTATCCAAAACTTGCCGGACAGAATGCCGATTATGCTTTTAATCAAATGAAAGACATCAAATCCGGTGCCCGTGCCAATGGTCAGAGCGCTGCCATGAAAGGTGTTCTTGGTATGGTGAATGAAAAAGAAATGCGCGAAATCGCTAACTGGATTTCAACGCTGAAATAAAATTTTCAATAAAAAAACCTGGCTCGATTGATACGAGTCAAGTATATTATTAGTTACTTATGTTAAATTCATGGCCGACAATTTTATCAGAAATTTGCCTGAAAATAGCAAACATAGCACAGATAATCTGAGCATATTATCTATCTGCCACTGCACTGTTAAGTGTCTGGTTATCAGACAATGACACACAATAGTAGATGGATGATAGGCTCAGGATATATAGTGATTATCTATTTCTCAGACTGGCTTCTGTATTGTCAGGAAGAAGTTAAACCCAGGCATCATGATGCCAGATTTTTAACCCCCCTGAATTCAGGGATCACACAAAGAGCATGATTATGAAGTTTACATTGATAGCACAAACCAGTTTACTGGCACTGGGGCTAATTACCGCATCCACAGCAGCATTTTCCGCAAAACCAAAAATTGTTCAATGGAACAAACCCGGCGGTGAAGAAGAGCAGGCCATGAAGTTAAAACCAAACCGTAAACATGGTATAGAAGTTTTTGAAGTCTGCTCAGCCTGTCATTTAACCGAAGGCTGGGGCGTAAAAAATGGTACCTTCCCACAACTAGCCGGACAACACCGTGAAGTATTAATTAAACAACTGGCTGACATCCGTGCCGGTAACCGGGATAACCCCACCATGTACCCTTTTGCACAGCCTTCATCTATCGGTGGCCCACAATCCATTGCTGATGTAACCGCTTATATCGCATCGCTACCAATGAACCCTGATAATGGCAAAGGCCCATGGAAAAAAGGCACACCAGAATATGCACAGGGTAAAAAACTGTTCAAAGCCAACTGTGTAAAATGTCATGGTAGTCATGCACAGGGTAATGGCCCCAAGTTTTATCCTCGACTGGAAGGCCAACATTATAAATATATGATACGTCAATTTGACTGGATCAGAGATGGTAAACGCCGTAATGCAAACCCTGACATGATGAAACAAATTAAGGCTTTTACCAATAAAGAGGCGAAAATGGTCGTTAACTATGTATCACGTATTCCTGTTAACCCCAAAGATCTGGCACCATCAAAAGACTGGTTAAACCCTGATTTTGATTAATTATTGCTATACAGGTAACCCTGATTCATAGAACCATTATGAAAAGACGGATATTGAATCAAAAATAGCTCTCATAAAAATGTGAGCTATTTTTGACTATACCAGAATTTCCTGGACAAGTTTCTGGAATCAGGGTGCTTTCGCTCTACGGCGGTTACCAATATCAATTATGCATCGGCTGGTGCAGTTTTTTAAACTCCAATACAACTATCAGGCATTATTATGAATGCAGCATCCAAAAAAAAGCAAAGCCTTATTGTGGCGCTTCTTTCACTAACAGGAATCGGTTTACTGGTCGCTATTTTTTATTCATCTGTATGGTGGGTGTCTTTAACGGCACCCAATTATCCGGCTGATTCTTTCCCTGATGGGGTACGCATTGAATTCCATATTAATGGCGTTTTTAATGGCTGTAAAAAACAACATAAAACCGAAATTGAAGAAGATGAAGCACTCGACTGTGTGCATGAAATGGATACCATTAACCACTATGTCGGCATGTATCCCATTGCTGCAGGTGCGCCGGTGGAACGTGGTTTTGGCCAGTTTCTAATCACCTTCATGATTATTATGCTAGTCGGTTTTATGATTACCAAACCTAAAATCCGCATGGCTTTTATGGGAATCGCCTTTACCGCTCTTGCCATCTGGATGTATTTAACCATGTATGGTAACGGTGGCTTTAGCCTGCAAAGTGAGGGGTATGTTAATGCCATGGTAACTTCACTGGATCAGGACGCAAATGACAAATCCAAAGACAGCAATAAAATTGTTATCGGTGGTATTGCCGGTGTACTCAAACAATCACTGGAAGACTCGGGTGTTAAAGTGGTATTACCCTCAGAAGTAGCAAAGCAACAGCACGGCAAAGAAACAGATAAACAGGCATTGATTGACCAGATGAAAGGCACTTATGCTATCGATCGAGATAAACCAGGCAGCCACCTTGCAAACTGGAACGGTAGTTCATTACAGGTCATGCTCTGGCAATACGGCAAAACACTGGCGCGGTATTTTAATAATCAGGCAGAAATTGTCCCCATGGTAAAAACACTTAAAATTGCTCTGATTGTGGTTTTCTGGGGCTTGATCGCCGCCATGGCACTGCTTGTATTTGGAGCACGTAAAAATAAAGGCCTACTGTACTGGCTACTGGTTCTGGTACCCATGGCACTACCCCTTTTCTTTATTATCGATTACTCTGCCTGGTTATGGTGGTATGGTCATACATTAAATGCGATGGGGGCATTCACCGTGAAACCGTTTATGCCAACCGTTTTTGGCGATGGCAAAGTTGCCCAGTTTGCGACGCACTCTTACCCGGACAAGGGTTTTGGTCTAATGATGGTTTTATTTGTAGTTCTGGCAATCGCCGCGCTGGTTCGACACAAGCAGTTTAAAAACTCAGCCGAATAAAAATGAAACCTCATCAACGGGTTGCCGGTCTGCTTGTTAGTCTTTTTTTATTCAGCATACCGCTGTTCGGCTATGCAACGCCATATCCGTCCTTACAGAAACTGATTGATGCGGCCAAACCGAATTCAACCGTCATTCCACCACCGGGCATATACGCTGGCCCGGTGACGCTAAATCATCCGTTAACCATTAATGGCGAAGGCAAAGTTACCATTGATGCTGGCGGCAAAGGTTCCGTTATTTACCTGCATACTGATGGTGCGATTATTCGCAACCTGCATCTGACGAATTCAGGTGAATCACATAATGATATTGATGCGGGTATTCAGGTACGTGGCGATTTTAATGTTATTAAAGATAACGTCATTGATAACTGCCTGTTTGGTATTGATATGCAACAATCATCAAACAATATTGTAAGACGTAATAAAATTTCATCAAAACCACTGGATCTCGGTATTCGCGGGGATTCAGTTCGTCTCTGGTATAGTTTTCATAATAAAATTACCCATAATACTATCCGCAATAGCCGCGATATGGTCGTCTGGTATTCAGACCATAATACCATTGCATACAATGACTCCCGTTATGGTCGCTATTCACTTCACTTCATGTATTCAACCTACAACCTGGTGGATTCCAATCATTATGAACACAATTCTGTCGGTATTTTTTTAATGTATAGCGACAGCGTCGTGGTGAAAAATAATTACATTGCTTACGCCAATGGCCCAACTGGCATGGGCATCGGTTTTAAAGAGACTTCGGGTGTCGATATCGAAAACAACAAAATTCTTTATTGCTCACTTGGCCTGTATATCGATCTCTCACCTTTTCAACCCGATATGACTAATCATTTTCGTAATAATATGATTGCATATACCAGTATAGCGGTTGATTTTCTCAATGACTGGACCGGAAATATTTTTGAGCATAACATCTTTACCGGTAATCATACTCAGATTGCTGTCTCTGGGGGCGGAACTGCCAATCGCAATGTATGGAAAGGTAATTACTGGAGTGATTATGAAGGGTTTGATCGTAATAAAGACGGCATTGGTGATACCCCCTATGAATTCTTTGGTTATGCTGATCGTATCTGGATGGATGTGCCCGCAGCACGCTTTTTACAGGGTACACCAGTCATGGCTGTACTGGATTTTCTGGAACGACTGGCACCCTTTAGTACCCCCACTATGCTGGTAAAAGATGAACACCCCATTATGTCAGCAACACAAACAACAAGTTCAAAGCTATGACTGATACTTCAAATATGTCTAATACCTCTAAAAAGGCAAAACCACGCATAAGTCACAACCGTCGCAAAAGTAACCGGCGTGAATTTATCCGTTCGGCAGCGCTGACAGCAGGTGTTATCAGCCTGTCTCTGGCCGGTTTATATCCTGTTCTGTCAGGGGCATCGAATCGTTTAAGACCACCTGGTGCAATCAAAAAACGCAAGGATGAACAGAAGTTTTTTGCCGCCTGTATAAAATGCGGCCAATGTGTTCAGGTGTGCCCGGTCGATGCAATTAAACTGTCTGATATAGATGAAGGTGTGGGTTTGGGTATACCCTATATTGATGCTCGTGAGCAAGCCTGTGATTTTTCCTGTGATGGCCTGCAGTGTGTCCTTGCCTGCCCGACCGGTGCATTAACCCATCATCTGAATTACCCGGCTGATACACGCATGGGCCTGGCTCGGCTGGATAAGCCTGAAGCCTGTCTTGCCGTACAGGGTAAGGGCTTTAAAGGCCAGGCGCGAGGCGCTGATTTTAAAGGTGTGTTACGCTATTCTGCCATTGATCGCTGGCATGCTATTCCCGTTGCCCAACATCCTTATGATCTCGAATTATGCAACTTATGTGTGCGTCAATGTCCGATCGAAATAAGCATTGCACAGTGTGTAACAAAAAACAAAAAACTTGCAGAAGAGAAAAAAGCCGGCACACTGGCCAGAGTTGCTGAAGAATTTGGTAATGAGTGCCCACCAAAACACGCCATTAAATTACAGGCAATCAAACGAACCGATGATCAGGGAAATACAAAACTAAGCATGACACCAACCATACTTGATGGCTGTGTAGGTTGTGGCGTATGTGAAATGATTTGTCCACTAGAAAACGCGCCAGCCATTGTTGTGGATAGTGATAAAGAGACAAACTGGAGCTAACAACATGATAAAGTATATTAAAGAATCGTTATCTCAGGTGTATGGCAATAAGCCCACTCGTCTCAGTAAAGCAGAACAGTCCGACGAACTTAAAGCCATTTATCAGCGAAAAGTTGGCGCATTGAGCAAGGAAAAACTGGAAAATGCACGGGATGAATACCACGGTAGTTTTATCCATAAATGGAAAATGCGCCGCTGGATTACGCTGATTCTGGTTAACTTCCTGTTCCTGCTATCCTATAAATTCGATATCCAGTTACTCGAAGGAGCACTGACCGCATCACGTTTTGTAGGCTTTCATTTTGCTGACCTGAATTCGGCATTACAGGTTATGCTGGCTTACAAACATGTTGTATTAAATTTGCTAATAGGGACTACCACCGTTTTCACTCTATGGTTACTGCTTGGTGGACGTACTTTCTGTTCCTGGGTATGCCCTTATCACTTACTGGCAGAGTGGGCAGAATTTCTCCACCTCTGGCTGGTAAAGAAAAAACTCATAAAAAATCATACTTTCCATCGTAAAACCCGTAGCGTGTTATATGTAATCTTTGCGCTGCTGGCTTTTGTGTCGGGTTATACCGTATTTGAAGCCATTTCCCCCACCGGTATTGTTAGCCGGGCAATTATTTATGGCCCCGGGCTGGCACTTATCTGGGTGGGTGCGCTACTGTTATTTGAAGTATTTTATTCTCGCCGAGCCTGGTGCCGATATGTTTGTCCGATTGGCATTACCTACGCTGTAGTCGGCACTTTATCCCCGGTCAGAATTACCTATAATGCCGAAGCCTGTCATCATGAAGGTGACTGTCGCAAACTCTGTGAAGTGCCTCATGTGCTGGATCTTACTATCCGTGGACGGGCACACAATGTCAATCAGGATGTGACGTCAGACTGTACCCGTTGTGGCATGTGTGTCGATGTCTGCCCCACAAACTCACTAAATTTTAAAATAATAGGTCTGGACAAGTTCCTTTAAATCAGATTCTTTTAAACCCAACCCATTTAATCAGCCTCTTTTAACCTTATGACTCACAACAGCATGATTCAATTTTCAAATGTTGTAAAACAGTTTCGTCGCAACAAAGTTCTCAAGGAGATCGATTTAACGATTGATCGCGGCCAGCGCGTCGCCCTTGTTGGCTCGAATGGTGCTGGCAAAACAACCCTGATTCGCTGTTTAATGGGCGAATATAAATACCATGGCAATATCACTATTGATGGCCAGAATCCACGTCATTTCCGTGAACAGGTTTTATCAAAAGTTGGCTTTGTGCCGCAACTTCCACCACCATTAAGAATGCCAGTTGGTCAGTTGATACGTTTTGCCGCCAGCCTGTGTAATGCCAATCCGAAACAGATGATTAAAGTGGCCGCTCAACTGGGTTTTGATGCCCTGGCCTTTAACCGCCAGCCCTTTGTAAAATTATCGGGTGGACAAAAACAGAAACTGCTTATTGCCATTGCACTCGGACGCGATAGCCAGCTACTGGTCATGGATGAACCCGCAGCCAATCTGGATCCTGACGCACGCCATATTTTATTTAAGCTATTAGCAGAAAAAAAACAATCTGCGGCCATGCTTATTTCCAGCCATCGACTTGATGAAGTCGCCTCACTGGTCAATCGAGTGGTTGAAATGGATCAGGGAACTATCGTACTCGATGATGAAGTGGCGGATCTGGTTGATATGACCAGTCAGTTAGCCTGCACCATTCGGATGATACAACATGAAGAAGCCTTTTCCCGCGCATTGACTGAATGGGGCTTTCATCCTGCTCCAGACGATAATAAAGTCTGGCATGGGCAGGTTGCCGGGCCGGATCGCCTACGTTTTTTAGGGATGATATCGCGTTATGCAGCGCTGCTGGCCGGTATTAAAATGAATGAAATAACATCATCACAGATAGAGGCAGAACATGTTGCATAAAACAAACGAGCTATTTATGCCCAGCCGGTCATTGATACCAGGCCAGTCGTTGATACTTGCTTCCCTGCTTATGCTGGCATTGTTAACCGCCTGTTCGCATAAAACTGAAACCGGGCCAGTTGCAGTAAGATTCGACGAGGACATCTGCCAACAGTGCCGCATGGTAATAAGTGACCCGCATTTTGTCGCCGAGATACGTTACTTCCCGCCTGGAAAACGCACGAAAGTAGCCAAATTTGATGATATTGGCTGCGCTGTCACCTGGCTGAAAAATAAACCCTGGAAAGCGGATAAAAAAACCGAAATCTGGGTGGCTGACTACCACACAAAAAAATGGATCAATGCACGTACCGCCTTTTATACCAAAGTTAAAGTAACACCGATGGGGTACGGACTGGGCGCACAGTCCACTTCTGCCGCTGACAGCATGAATTTCACCCAGGCACAACAACACATTGCCTATGTTGAAAAACATGAGCATGCCCACGGTATACTACCAGACATTCACCAACAACAAGCTGAATAACAACATGAAACACCTCTGGCTAACCGCCTACAATGACATTATCGAATCACTCCGTGCACGCTGGTTTATCGTGTATTCTCTGGTTTTTGGCAGCATCGTGGTTATTCTGTTTGCCTTCGGCTTATCTGAATCACGCATTATGGGGTTTACCGGCCTGTCACGAATATTAGTTACCTATATACAGTTAACCATGGCTATTCTGCCTATTTTTGTGTTAATTACCACCGTGCGCTCGGTGGCGGGTGACCGTGAAGCCGGTGTATTTGAATACATGCTGTCTTTACCGGTATCGCTGGCCGCCTGGTTCTGGGGTCGATTCTTTGGACGTTTTTTTGTGGTATTTTTACCCGTCGTACTAGCTATGCTGGGTGCCGTTATCTGGGGAGTATTCAAAGGTGGAGCAATACCGTGGGAACTGTTTATCTATTACACCTGCCTGCTAATGTCTCTGGCCTGGTGTTTTCTGGGCATCGGCATGTTAATTTCTACCCTGGCACGTTCATCCGATGTTGCGCAGGGCGCTGCCTTTATTGTGTGGCTAACTTTATTACTGTTTCTTGATCTTATTCTGCTCGGCATTATGATTCAGGATGATCTCCCCGCAAATATCGCTGTTGCGATTGCACTGGTTAATCCTTTACAGGTATTCCGCACGGCAACGATGATGCTGTTTGATCCACAGTTAGTCCTGCTAGGACCAACCGCTTATGTCATTCTGGATAATTTTTCACAGGCCGGTTATATCATTTATGCCATTTTTTACCCCATGGCATTTGGCACAATCTGTGCTGGGATGGGTTATTTTATTTTTAAACGTAGCGATTTACCTTAAGATCATCCAAAACAAGAGAATATCTCATTCCCATTGCGCTCTGCATGGAAACCGGTAATATTCGGATTAAGGGTTAATCATCTGCCGTTGATAACCAGGCAAATATATCGGCCAGCTCCTTATGCGTAAAATCATCCAGCAGGTCTTCATCATCAGGATCATCTCTATCATGAATACGTTGTTTTTTATGGAACAATTTTACCTGACGCCATAAATAAGCCGTATATTGCCCAGCCAGCGGTGGAATACTTTTTTTCTTCGAACCGAAACCGTTTCGACCATGGCAGTTTGAACACTCTCTCCGGTAGAGTTTTTTCCCATGTTTAAGATCACCTTTAATATCCGGGATCTGCATTATTTTATGCGATGCCAGCAAGCGATCATAAGCATTAAAATCTGGTGCAGTTTTATCAATAGGCGGTAATCTTGTTTTTAGCTTAATGGCAGCAATATAGTGAGTAATATCATAAATGTCTTCATCCGGCATCTGCCGGTCATCAATATATTGATCCATGGGAAGATTAGGCCGTTTACGATGGCGAAAAAGTTTTAGCTGTTCAGCCAGATAAGAGGCAGGTAACCCGGCAAGACGGGGATATTCACCCTGCTTACCACCCTGCGCATACTCACCATGACAACCGGCACAGACCTCATTAATTTCCTCACCATTATCAGGGTCATAATCAAAAGCAAAACTATTAAATGAAATAAAATATAACAACAGAAAAAGATAACGACTCATAATTTTTAAATAAAATAATTAGATAATAAATATTAGATAATAAAATAATTGGATAACTGAATAATTGGATAACTGTTAGATAACTTTAGTGGATTGAATTTTTACTGACTCCCATGCTCTGCGGAACCCATACCACTACTTTTATTGTCCGTTACGCACGCATTCCCACACAGAGCATACAAACGAGATGAGTAGATTGTAAAATTACTGGTTTTAACTGGTTCCGTAGTCTATTCAATGCACATTATATTTACCTTGATACAAATCAATGTAAATTATGTAATAATACTGTCTAATGTAGAGCCTGAAGTTATGAATTCTGCTAATAACAAACTTTGCAACATTGTTCTTTGTCCTGAAAAACACCCACTATGAGAATTAAACTAACTATAATCGCATTATTATCCGGCCTGTTCTGGCAGTCAACATCACTGGCCATCAATAATGAACAACTATCCACCATTGCTGAAATGGGGCGCTTGAATGGTATTGCGTTAAACTGTCAGTATGTACAGGAAATAAGACAGATCAAGCAGATTCTGATCGCAAATTTACCCACGAAAAAAGCCCTGGGTGTCTGGTTCCAGCAAAAAACTAACGACGCCTATATTGCTTTTATGAACAGTCATAAAACCTGTCCGGGACTGATACATTTTGACAAGCAACTGGAACAGGCAAAAAGAAAATTACAGGCAGCCTATAAAAAATGAAATCACCCGCAATCATACAATCACCCGTAAAAACCATGAAATCACCGACGCAACTCAAATCGCTCATAACATGGTTAATAACCGTACTGTTATTATCGTGTGCTCCCGTCAGTTACAGCGCACAAAATTTCAATGTTATGGTTACCATCAAACCCATCCATGCCATTGTTATGGGGCTGATGAAAGACGTTGCTAAACCCGAGCTATTAATTAATGGCAAGCAAACACCCTTTACTTTCAAGCTTAAACCCGCGCAGCTGACACGGATGAAAAAAGCAAACTTGCTAATATGGGTGGGGCCAGAGCTGGAGAAAACGCTACAACCGGCCATTGCAAAACTACCCAAAAGTGTCAAGGTAATTGAACTACTATCACGCGATGATCTGAAGATTCTACCTTCCCGTGTACACCCGAATCAACGTAATCCTTTTTTCTGGATGGATGATAGAAATGCGATTATCCTTATTGATCTGCTTACTGAAGAGTTTATAAAAATGGATCCGGAACACGCCCATATTTACAAGCGTAACCGACTGCGTATTTTAAAACCATTAAAACGTATTGATAAGGAATTTGAATATGGTTATCGCGGCCTGAAATCGGGTATCGGCGTTCAATATTATGACACCCTGTACTATTTTGAACAGGCGTATGCTTTAAAACTGCTGGGGCAGGTCACTGGCACCCCATGGGACAAAGTGTCTGCCACCAATCTGCTAAACGTACGTCAAAAACTTATGTCCAAACAGGCTGTTTGTCTATTTGTGGACAGGTCGATGCCTGCCGATGATGTCTCGCTGATCACCAGCGGGCTGAATGTTAATATTGGTCATCTGGATGTATTCGGGCAACAATTTAAGCCAAGCGAATCGTTATATATCAAATTGATGAATTTTAACACCGATGCTATTAAACGCTGCCTGAATGCAAATATGGACAATGCGGCAAAAGCCCGTCAGGAAGCCAGTGAAGCCGAGATTACCGAAGGTGATCGTATTGGTGGCGGGCATTTCATTCTCACTGACCAGTACGGTCGGATTGTCACCGATGAAGATCTTGAAGGCCATTTTTCGGTTATCTATTTTGGTTACACTTCCTGCCCGGATATCTGCCCGACCACACTGACGGTTTTAACCAAAGCTTTAAAAATACTTGGCAAGAAAGCCAAAAACATCCAGCCCTACTTTATCAGCATCGACCCACATCGTGACAACACTGATGTATTGCGTAAATTTGTCAAATATTTTGACCCGCGTCTGATCGGCCTGACCGGCAGCCAGAATATGATTAAACGCGTTGCCGAACAGTTCAAAGTGCGCTTTCAGAAAGGGGAAACAGACCCCGGCGACCCACAACAATATACCATGAGTCACACCGCTAGCCTGTTTTTAATGGCCCCCGATGGGCGCTTTATTACCAAACTGGCCTATGGTCTTACGCCGAAAGCACTGGCTAAAAAGCTGAATGAGTACACACGAACAAAATAAGCAACACGAGTTTGTGATGGGTTACGAGCCATTACGGGGTACCCGCTACCCCTCAATGGGACCCCCAAACGATAGCATCGCCATATCCGAACTCAGGCTATTTTTATCCGCACTACTTTCATAATTTCCATCGTTATGCCCGCAACATCCTCCACGCTACGATAGTAAGTTAAATTAACTCTTTGCCCCTGCAAACTTCTAACAGCCTGTTTGCGTTTAAATTTAAACGGCACGTCACAGCCCTCAATCATCAGCGTGTTCAGAACCCAGTCAGCCCCACCCCGTTTAATATCGCGCTGCACATGAGACAGCACCTTCTGGCCGTCAGACTGATTAAGCGCATGATGTTGTTTAAGCAGTTTATCTACCGGTGACTTCATTTTTTATGTGTTCTCAATCATAAAATCCAGTAGCTGATCGGGATGCACATCGTCTTCCGACAGGACGAAACCTTTTACTGATGCCCCGGCCTGATGAACCGTTTGTGCATCGCCTGAAACCAACGGATGCCAGTCGGGCAAAGGTTTGCCTTCATACAACAGGCGATAGGCGCAGCTGGTTGGCAACCAGTTCTGTTTAATAACCATCGGCAAAACCTGCGGGGTTAATTGCATACACTGGGCAACCTGCTGCAAACGCCGGGGGTAATCCTGACAACGGCAACTGTCGGTATCCAGCAAATGGCAGCTCACCCGGGTCAAAGCCATCTCACCACTATCTTCATCTTCCAGTTTAACCAGACAGCAGTAAGCACAGCCATCACACAGTGCTTCCCACTGTGCCTGGCTCATCTGTTCAAGCGGTATATCTATCCAGTACGGTTCTGCTGTTATCATATATTTTTATAATTACTCAGCAGCTGAACAGTTACTGTTAATTTCGACGACTCTAATTTTGACGATTCACTGAGTCGTTACATATTTTTATATAATTCTGCCAAATTATCTGCCAACAGGCAAAAAAAATGCTCAGACAAGATACTATCTAAAAAGTTCTTGATATATATCAATACAATTATTAAGCTACGGTATTATTATCTCGCCCAAGCGATAATTGAGTCAATACCGCGAATTTTTAGTTTCACAACAAAAAATACAGGAGTCATCCAAGATGCTTAAGAAGACTATTTTACTGATGGGGGTTATTGGTATCTCCTCCATGTTATCTCAGCAGGCCAATGCTGTGCCGAGTTTTGCTCGTCAGACTGGTTTTGCCTGTTCATCCTGCCATACAGTTTACCCCGAACTTACCCCTTTCGGGCGTTCATTCAAGATGCATGGTTATACCATGACAAACATCAAACAGGTGGCAAACACAGAGAAAAAAGCAACCAGCAAAGATCTGAGTATTAATCAGATACCACCCTTATCTGCCATGTTGCAGGTATCCGCTAACTATGCCAAAGCGAACCAGCCCG
>WFMW01000039.1 GCA_015488885.1 Gammaproteobacteria bacterium
AAGGCACCGAGATGGTGATGCCTGGCGATAACGTCAAAATGGTAGTCACCCTGATCAACCCGATTGCGATGGAAGAAGGGCTACGTTTTGCGATACGCGAAGGTGGACGTACCGTCGGTGCCGGTGTGGTATCTAAAATTATTGAGTAATATTGCGCCGGGTTTTACTCGGCGTAGATAGCTCTAAATGAGTGCATAGTGGAATGTAATGTCCACTACACGGTTAGGCCAGTGGCTCAATTGGTAGAGCAGCGGTCTCCAAAACCGCAGGTTGGGGGTTCGAGTCCCTCCTGGCCTGCCAACATTATGAAAATGGCAGGTAGAAAATAAAATGGTCTCCAGGACCGAAGAAGTTGTTTCTAATAAGCTGGACACAGTTAAGCTAATTTTAGCGATATTGGTGCTGGTGGTAGGTATTGTCGGCTTTTATATCTATGCCGCCGACTCTTTGTTATACCGAGTGCTTGGTCTGGTATTGATGGTTGGCATTGCTCTGGGTATCGGTTATACCACGCAGATGGGGCAGGCGGTTGCAGGGTTTTCACACGATGCACGCATGGAAGTGCGAAAAGTTGTGTGGCCGACCCGGCAGGAAACGGTGCAAACAACATTAATGGTTATTGCTGCGGTTATTATTATTGGTATAATTCTCTGGATAGTTGATATGATTTTAGCTAATGCCATTCAGTGGTTAACGGGAACAGGAGCCTGAATCATGGCAAAGCACTGGTATGTTGTGCATGCATATTCTAATTTTGAAGCAAAGGTCAAAGCTTCATTAGAAGAGCATATTCGTCTGGCTGGCATGGAAGATAAATTTGGCCAGATTCTAATTCCAACAGAAGAAGTTGTTGAAATCAGAGATGGCGCCAAGCGACGATCCGAAAGAAAATTCTTTCCCGGTTATGTGCTGGTGGAGATGGAAATGGATAATGAAACCTGGCATCTGGTAAAAGATGTACCCAAGGTTATGGGTTTTATAGGTGGAACCAAAGATCAGCCTGCACCCATTACTGATAAAGAAGCGATGGCCATCGTTAATGCTATTGCTGAAGGTGTCGAAAAGCCCAAACCTAAAGTGCTGTATCAGCCTGGTGAGGTGGTGCGTGTGACCGACGGGCCTTTTAATGATTTCAATGGTGTGGTTGAAGAAGTCGATTATGATCATAACCGGCTAAAAGTAGCCGTTTTAATTTTTGGCCGATCAACACCGGTTGAGCTGGAATTCAGTCAGGTAGAGAAAGGATAAAATTTTAAGTTGGCAGTAAGTAGTTAGCAGTTAAAACTTACTGCTTTTTTACTTACAACTGCAAACTTTGTTTAACGAAACTGGTTTTAATTATTAAGCTGGTTTTAATTATTAAGCTGGTTTTAATTATAATTAATAAGCTGGTTTTAATTATAAAGGGGAGCCCGAAACAAGTACGGCGTTTGTACCCGGGAGAAAAAAGATGGCAAAAAAAGTTGAAGCATATATAAAATTGCAGGTGCCTGCTGGTTCTGCAAATCCAAGTCCACCGGTTGGTCCAGCTCTGGGTCAACATGGTGTCAACATCATGGAGTTCTGTAAAGCCTTTAATGCGAAAACCCAAAGCATTGAAAAAGATTTACCGATTCCTGTTGTTATTACCGTATATAGTGATAAAAGTTTTACTTTTATTACCAAAACCCCCCCTGCTGCTGTGCTATTAAAGAAAGCGGCAGGCGTTCCCAAAGGTAGTGGTGAGCCGCATATTAATAAAGTGGGTAAGGTGGATCGTGCACAGCTTGAGGAAATTGCAACAACTAAAATGGCTGATTTAACCGCTGCTGATATGGATGCAGCAGTACGTACCATTGCGGGAAGTGCACGTAGTATGGGCATTGAAACAGAGGGTGTGGAATAATGGCTAGATTATCAAAGCGTATCAAAGCGATTAATGAAAAGGTAGATAAAGATAAAATTTATCCGCTTGAAGAAGCGCTGGCATTATTAAAAGACCTGTCCAGTGTAAAATTTACTGAATCTGTTGATATCAGTGTTAACCTTGGTGTCGATCCAAAGAAAAGTGATCAGGTGGTACGTGGTGCAACAGTATTGCCAAATGGTACAGGCAAAGAAGTTCGTGTCGCTGTGTTTACTGATGGCGATAACGCTGTTGCAGCCAAAGAAGCCGGTGCTGATATCGTGGGGATGGAAGATCTCGCTGATGAAGTCAAAAAAGGCAATCTAAACTTCGATGTGGTTATTGCTTCACCAAATGCAATGCGTGTGGTTGGCCAGTTGGGTCAAATTCTGGGTCCACGTGGTCTGATGCCTAATCCGAAAGTGGGTACCGTGACACCTAATGTCGCAGAAGCAGTTAAAAATGCTAAAACCGGACAGGTGCGTTATCGCGTCGATAAAGCCGGGATTATCCATTGTTCAGTGGGTACCGTTAATTTTGAAGTGGCGCAACTGAAAGAAAATATAGATGATTTGATAACAGCGCTGATTAAAGCGAAACCAACGGCTGCAAAAGGTGTGTTCCTTAAGAAGATTTCAGTTTCAACAACCATGGGCCCCGGCTTAATGGTTGACCAGGGTATTTATGGCTGATATGCCTGGTAACAAGGATAGCGTTTAATCAGCCTTTAATAAGTCAGCTTTTAATAAATCACTCGCTGAAACTGGAAGTAAGAAAACGTATAACTACTCAGCGAGTAGTCAAGAATAACAGTAACTACTTAATAAGTAGCTACACAGAATTTATTGTTATTTAACGGGATTTAAATAGCAATAACGATTTGACAGCCGTGTGAGTTAATCACAGAGCGGTGTCGTCAGAGACCGTAGGTGGAATGCCCTGATACACACAGGGGGTTGCTTAATTTCCTGCGTAGATGGTGAATCTCTTTTTGAGAGCGCCGTTGGGATCATGCATGGTGTATGGTTCTGGTAAACATGGTCGGGGTAATGATGATGAGTCATACATATCCTGGCTTTTAACTGGAGAGCTAAAAAGTGGCACTAAATCTTGAAGACAAGAAATCAATTGTCGCTGAGGTTTCTACAATTGCCGCCAGTGCACTGTCAGCCGTTGCGGCTGAATATCGTGGACTAACTGTAGATGCAATGACAAATTTACGCGTTCAGGCGCGTAATGAAGGTGTTTATCTACGGGTAGTCAAAAACACACTGGTAAAACGTGCCGTTGAGGGTACTGAGTTTGAGTGTATGCAGGATTCTTTGGTGGGGCCGCTGATTATGGCGTTCTCACAGGAAGATCCGGGTGCAGCCGCTCGACTCATTAAGAATTTTTCAAAAGATAATGACTGCCTTGTTGCTAAAGTCATTGCCATCGGTGGTGAAGTGTTGCCCATTGAGCAACTCGATGCCCTGTCTAAATTACCAACCCGTGATCAGGCGATTGCGTTGTTAATGGCGGTAATGAAAGCACCGGTAGAAAAATTCGTGCGTACACTCAACGAACCACATGCGAAACTGGTTCGTACTGTGGCTGCTGTACGTGATCAAAAACAGGCAAGTGCGTAGTAGTAAACCGACGCTTTTTGCAATTTAAACTTTTTTATATTCTATATTAATTAATCTGGAGAATACTCATGGCTGTTTCTAAAGATGATATTCTGGAAACTATTTCCAATATGTCTGTAATGGAAGTTGTAGATCTTATTTCTGCAATGGAAGAAAAATTTGGTGTATCGGCAGCTGCTGCCGTTGCTGCGGCTCCTGCCGCTGCTGAAAGTGGTGAGGCTGCCGCTGTTAAAGACGAATTTGATGTTGTTTTAACCGGTTTTGGTGACAATAAGGTTGCTGTTATTAAAGCGGTTCGTGCGCTTACCGGCCTTGGTCTGAAAGAAGCCAAAGCGGCAGTAGAAGGTACACCAACCACTGTTAAAGAAGCTGCATCGAAGGATGAAGCTGAAGAGGTTAAGAAGCAGCTTGAAGAAGCTGGCGCATCTGTCGAGCTTAAATAGGCAGTACGCTGATTATCGGAGTCAGCAACAGTACAGGCTGGTGACTTTGTTTGCAATTAGTGTGAACATGGTCACCGGCCTTTAGTTGTTTCCGTTAGCCTTTATATTTCCGATAGAAAAAGGCTGACACAGTGTTATACATATTTTCTGTATAACGACATAGTTCAAGTTCACTACGAGGATTACTGATGGCCTATTCATTTACCGAGAAAAAACGATTACGCAATGATTTCGGTAAACGTCCACCTGTGTTGGATGTTCCCTATCTGTTATCAATGCAAATCGATTCATTTCGTGCTTTTTTGCAGTCAGATAAAACCGGGCAAGCTCGGACGGAAACCGGTTTGCAGGGTGCGTTTGAATCCGTTTTTCCGATCATCAGTTATTCAGGGCATGTGAAATTACAGTTTGTTCAATATAATCTGGGTAAACCTTTGTTTGATGTCAAGGAATGTCAGTTGCGTGGTATGACTTACGCTGCACCACTGCGGGTTATTCTACGGCTGGAAATTTTTGATAAAGACAGCAAAAAGAAAATTGCGCCAAAAGAAGTGAAAGAACAGGAAGTTTATATGGGCGAAATGCCGCTAATGACCGACAATGGCACCTTTGTTATCAATGGTACTGAGCGTGTTATTGTGTCACAGTTGCATCGTTCGCCAGGTGTGTTATTTGATCATGATAAAGGAAAAACCCATTCATCCGGTAAAATTCTGTATTCAGCCAGAGTTATCCCTTATCGTGGTTCATGGCTTGATTTTGAATTTGATCCAAAAGATTGCCTGTTTGTGCGTATCGACCGTCGACGTAAATTACCGGCATCTATTCTATTACGCTCACTGGGGTATAACAACGAAGAGATTCTGGATATTTTCTTTGACAGTATTGAATATACCTTTACTAAGGACGGACTAAGTTTTCCACTGGTGCCTGAGCGTTTAAGAGGTGAAACGGCCAGTTTTGACATCATGATAGGTAAAGAGGTGCTGGTTGAGTCTGGGCGTCGAGTAACGATGCGACACATCAAGCAGCTAGAAAAGAAAAAAATTAAAGTCTTAAAAGCACCACTGGAGTATCTGGTTGGTAAAATACTGGCCCACGATATTATTGATACAGAAACCGGTGAGGTAATGGTTGCTGCCAATGCCGAATTTACTGAAGAGTTGATTGCCTATATACAGGAAAAAGGCATTAAAAAAATCGATGTTATCTATACCAATGATCTTGATACAGGGCCATTTATTTCTAATACTTTGAGTATTGACAGCACGACGACAAAGCTTGAAGCGCAGATTGAAATTTATCGCATGATGCGTCCGGGTGAACCACCCACAAAAGATGCTGCCGAAAATCTGTTTAATAACCTGTTTTTCTCTGAGGATCGCTACGATCTTTCCGTGGTTGGGCGCATGAAGTTTAATCGTCGATTACAGCGTGATTCCTCGACAGGCCCTGGTATTCTTTATGATTATCATCATTTTAGTGGTAAAAAAGATGAGAAATCAAAACAGATGGTTGAACAACTGGGTGAAACATCGGATATCCTGGCGGTAATGAAGGAACTGATTAAAATTCGTAATGGCCATGGTACGGTTGATGATATCGACCATTTGGGTAATCGCCGGATTCGTAGTGTGGGCGAGATGGCGGAGAATGTTTTCCGGGTAGGTCTGGTACGGGTGGAACGTGCAGTAAAAGAACGTCTAACCACTGCGGAACAGGATGGCCTGATGCCGCAGGAGCTGATTAATGCCAAGCCGGTAGCGGCAGCTGTTAAAGAGTTCTTTGGCTCCAGCCAGTTATCCCAGTTTATGGATCAGAACAATCCGCTGTCAGAAGTAACCCATAAACGGCGTATTTCTGCCCTCGGGCCAGGTGGTCTGACACGGGAAAGGGCTGGCTTTGAAGTGCGTGACGTGCACCCAACACATTATGGTCGGGTGTGTCCCATTGAAACGCCTGAAGGGCCAAATATTGGTCTGATTAACTCATTGTCGGTGTATGCACGAACGAATGAATATGGTTTTCTTGAAACCCCATATCGTAAGGTCATTAACTGTATTGCCACCGATAAAATTGAATATCTATCTGCCATTGAGGAAAGTGGTTTTGTGATAGCGCAGGCGAATGCCGCCATGGGTGATGACGGTAAATTACTTGATGCGCTGGTATCGTGCCGACATGCCAATGAATTCTCGCTGGTGTCACCGGAAGACGTCCAGTATATGGATGTATCGCCGAAACAGATAGTATCGGTAGCTGCATCTTTAATCCCTTTTCTGGAACATGATGATGCTAACCGTGCATTAATGGGGTCGAACATGCAGCGTCAGGCAGTGCCTACGTTGCGTGCAGATAAACCGCTGGTTGGCACCGGTATGGAGAAAACGGTTGCGCATGACTCAGGTGCATCGGTGGTGGCAACACGTGGTGGGGTAGTTTATTCCGTTGATTCAGCGCGTATTGTTATTCGTGTGCACGACGATGAAGCTGCAGAAGCAGGAACGGGCGTTGATATTTATAATCTGACAAAATATACCCGTTCAAACCAGAATACATGTATCAACCAGCGACCGGTGGTACGTGCTGGCGATAAAATTCAACGTGGTGATATTATTGCAGATGGGCCTTCCACCGATATGGGGGAACTGGCCTTAGGGCAGAATATGCTGGTTGCCTATATGACATGGAATGGTTATAACTTTGAAGATTCCATTATTATTTCTGAGCGTGTGGTGGAGGATGACCGTTACACTACCATTCATATTCAGGAATTAAGTAGTGTGGCTCGTGATACCAAACTTGGCTCAGAAGAAATCACGGCAGATATCCCGAATGTTAGTGAGAGTCTGTTATCCAAGCTGGATGAATCAGGTATCGTCTATGTAGGGGCGGAAGTTAAACCGGGCGACATTCTGGTTGGTAAAGTAACGCCTAAGGGTGAAACACAGCTGACTGCAGAAGAAAAATTACTGCGGGCAATTTTTGGTGAAAAAGCTTCAGATGTTAAAGATTCTTCATTGCGCGTGTCGTCCAGTACCTATGGTACCGTCATTGGGGTACAGGTATTTACCCGTGATGGTGTTGAAAAAGACAAGCGTGCACTCGAGATTGAGGAACAGGGCATTGAGTCGGTAAAAAAAGATGTCGATGCACAATGGGAAATTATTGAGCTGGATCTGTTTGAGCGGATGAAGTCTATCCTGATTAAAAAAGAGGCAGCGGGTGGTCCTGCAGGTCTTAAATCAGGTGACAGGATTACTCCAGCCTATCTGGATGGACTGGATAAAAAACAATGGTCTGAAATACGCCTTAAGAAAGAGGCTGATAATACCCGTATCGAAGCCTTAACCAAACAGTATAAAGAGCAACGGAAATTGCTGGATGCCTATTTTGAAGAGAAAAAAGCGAAATTAACCTCAGGTGACGATCTGGCACCCGGTGTACTGAAAATGGTCAAGGTGTATCTGGCCGTAAAACGGCGCCTGCAACCTGGCGACAAGATGGCTGGGCGACATGGAAACAAGGGCGTGGTGTCAATTATTGTACCGGTTGAAGATATGCCGCATACCGAGGATGGTACACCGGTAGATATTATTCTGAACCCATTAGGGGTGCCATCTCGAATGAATGTAGGTCAGGTACTGGAAACACATCTGGGTCTTGCAGCAAGAGGGTTGGGTATAAAAATAAGCAATATGCTCGATAATAAAGCAGGTGTGACAGAAATACGGCATTTCCTTGAAGAAATTTATAATCACCAGCATAAGTCGGCTGATTTTGACTGTTTTACGGATGATGAAATTTTTGATCTGGCTAATAATCTGCGTAAAGGTGTTCCCATGGCGACACCGGTTTTTGATGGCGCGGAAGAAGACGAAATTCATCGTCTGCTGGAACTGGGAGATCAACCAGTGAATGGCCAGGTTACCTTGTATGATGGTTGTACTGGCGAAGCTTTTGATCGCCCAGTTACCATCGGTTACAAATACATGCTGAAGCTAAATCACCTGATTGACGACAAAATGCATGCGCGATCCACAGGCCCATATAGTCTGGTGACGCAACAACCACTGGGTGGTAAGGCGCAATTTGGTGGTCAGCGATTTGGTGAAATGGAAGTCTGGGCGCTGGAGGCCTATGGCGCAGCCTACACCTTGCAGGAAATGTTAACGGTAAAATCAGATGATGTTGCCGGTCGTAACAAGATGTATAAAAATATTGTTGATGGTAATCACCATATGGAACCGGGTATGCCGGAATCGTTCAATGTCTTGCTCAAGGAAATTCGTGCACTGGCAATTAACATTGAACTTGAGCAGGAAAACAAGTCCTGATTCAGGAAAGTTTCCCTAAATGTAACCCGTGAGCCTGTTCTCGGACAGGCTCCTATACTTAAAATCAGACAGGATTCAGGGCAATGAAAGATTTACTCAAGCTCATTAGACAACAAGGTCAGAATGAAGATTTTGATGCAATTAAAATTAGTCTGGCTTCACCACAACAAATACAGTCATGGTCTTTCGGTGAAGTAAAAAAACCGGAAACCATCAACTATCGAACATTTAAACCTGAACGTGATGGTCTTTTTTGCGCCAAAATATTTGGCCCCGTAAAAGATTATGAGTGCCTGTGTGGTAAGTACAAACGCCTGAAGCATCGTGGTGTTGTCTGTGAAAAATGTGGCGTTGAAGTTACCCAGTCAAAAGTACGTCGTGAGCGTATGGGGCATATTGATCTGGCCAGCCCGGTGGCACATATCTGGTATCTAAAATCACTGCCGTCGCGGATTGGTCTGTTGCTCGATATGACCTTGCGTGAAATTGAGCGTATTTTATATTTTGAAGCATTTGTTGTCATCGAGCCTGGTCTGACTACGCTGGAAAAAGGTCAGTTATTAACCGATGAAACCTATCTGGAAGCGATTGAAGAGCATGGTGATGAATTTGATGCCCGCATGGGGGCAGAAGCTGTCTATGAAATGCTGAAAGCGCTGGTACTGGATGAGGAAGCCATTAAAATCCGTGAAGACATGGGCGCAACCAAATCAGAAACCAAACTGAAACGTCTGGCTAAACGGCTTAAGCTGGTTGATTCATTTATTGCCTCAGGTAATCGTCCCGAGTGGATGATTATGACTATACTGCCGGTATTACCACCTGATTTACGTCCTCTGGTTCCCCTTGATGGTGGTCGCTTTGCAACCTCTGACCTGAACGATTTATATCGCCGTGTCATCAATCGTAATAACCGCCTGAAACGCTTACTGGAGCTTTATGCGCCGGATATCATTGTGCGTAATGAGAAACGCATGTTACAGGAATCGGTTGATGCACTTATGGATAACGGGCGTCGTGGTCGTGCCATCACCGGGACTAACAGGCGGCCATTAAAATCGCTGGCCGATATGATTAAAGGCAAGCAGGGACGTTTTCGTCAGAACCTGTTAGGTAAACGGGTTGATTACTCTGGGCGCTCCGTTATTGTTGTGGGGCCTACATTGAAATTACATCAGTGCGGCTTACCCAAAAAAATGTCGCTGGAATTATTCAAGCCCTTTATTTTTAATAAATTACTACGTCGTGGTCTGGCAACAACCATTAAAGCGGCGAAGAAAATGGTTGAGAAAGAAGGTTCGGAAGTCTGGGATATTCTTGAAGAGGTTATTCGTGAACATCCGGTTATGCTTAACCGTGCGCCTACTTTACACCGTCTGGGTATTCAGGCATTTGAACCTATTTTGATTGAAGGCAAAGCGATTCAATTGCATCCATTAGTCTGTACAGCCTTTAATGCTGACTTTGATGGTGACCAGATGGCGGTTCACCTGCCGTTATCAATTGAAGCGCAACTTGAAACGCGTACCTTAATGCTGGCAACCAATAATATTCTTTCACCAGCTTCCGGTGAACCTATTATTGTGCCTTCACAGGACGTTGTGCTGGGCCTGTATTATATGACTCGTGAGTCCATTAATGCCAAAGGTGAAGGTATGGCATTTGCCGATATTGATGAAGTATATCGTGCCTATAATAATAGTGTGGTAGCGCTACAGGCAAAAGTTAAGGTGCGTATCCGTGAAGTTATATTTAATGATGTCGGCGAACTGGTCGAACAGTTTAATCTGGTTGATACCACGGTTGGGCGAGCCTTATTATCAGAAATTATACCAGCAGGTATACCCTATGATTTAGTCAATCGAGATCTGACAAAAAAAGCCATTTCCAATCTTATCAACTCCTGCTATCGCCAGGTTGGTCTGAAAGAAACAGTTATCTTTGCCGATCAGATGATGTATACCGGTTTTCGATATTCCACGCGCTCGGGTATTTCTATCAACATTGCAGATATGGCCATACCAGAAGAAAAGAGTTCTTTGCTGTCTGCGGCAGAAGCCGAGGTGAAAGAAATTCAGGATCAATATACATCAGGTTTATTGACCAATGGTGAGCGTTATAACAAGGTTGTGGATATCTGGTCACATGCCAATGAGGATGTTGCCAAAGCCATGATGGATAAATTAAGCGTGATGGAAGTTAAAAACGCCGAAGGCAAAATGGTTAAACAGCCTTCCTTTAATAATGTCTATATTATGGCGGATTCCGGCGCACGGGGCTCGGCAGCACAGATTCGGCAACTTGCCGGAATGCGGGGGTTGATGGCAAAACCCGATGGTTCAATTATTGAAACACCGATCACCGCCAACTTCCGTGAGGGGTTAAATGTGCTGCAATACTTTATTTCTACGCATGGAGCACGTAAAGGGCTGGCAGATACAGCATTAAAAACAGCGAATTCCGGTTATCTGACACGACGACTGGTCGATGTTGCTCAGGATATGGTTATTTTAACTGATGACTGTGGCACAGAAAAAGGTATGTTGATGCAATCCATGATCGAGGGCGGTGATGTTGTGATGCCGCTGAGTGAGCTGGTACTGGGAAGAGTTGTGGCGCGTGATGTTGTTAACACTGATGATGAAGTTCTGATTCCACGTGGTACGCTGCTGGATGAGCAATGGGTTGAACAGCTTGATGGACTGGGTATCGATGAAATATTTGTGCGTTCGGTAATTACCTGTGAAAATCATCATGGCGTTTGTTCCATGTGTTACGGGCGTGATCTTGCCCGTGGCCATCTGGTTAATCATGGTGAAGCGGTGGGTGTTATTGCCGCACAGTCGATTGGTGAGCCAGGTACGCAGTTAACCATGCGTACTTTTCATATTGGTGGGGCGGCGAGTCGATCAGCAGCGGCCAATAGTATCAGTATTAAATCAGCTGGTGCGGTTCGCCTGCATAATATCAAGGTAGTTAAACAGAGCAGTGGTGGCCTGGTGGCTGTATCACGCTCTGGTGAGCTGGGTGTGGTCGATGAGCAGGGACGAGAGCGCGAACTATACAAAATTCCCTATGGTGCAGTGATCGCGGCAGAAGAAAATGGTCACGTTAATGCTGGTCAGGTGGTTGCCACCTGGGACCCGCATACCCATCCTATTATTACTGAGGTAGAAGGTCTGGCAAAATTTTCCGATTTTGTTGAAGGTATCAGTGTGCAGAAAGAGACTGATGAAATTACCGGACTGTCTTCACTGGTAGTTCTAGATCCTAAACAGCGTCCCACAGCAGGCAAGGATATGCGGCCCTTGATTACCCTGGTTGATGATAAAGATGAGGAATTGTGTATTGCCGGGTCAGATCAACCAGCTCGATACTATTTGCCATCAGGTGCAATTATCAGTATTGAAGATGGTGCCAGGGTTTCAGTGGGTGATGAGCTGGCCAGGATTCCTCAGGCATCGAGTAAAACCCGTGATATTACCGGTGGTTTGCCTCGGGTAGCTGATTTATTTGAAGCACGTAAACCAAAAGAACCTGCCATTATGGCCGAGGCTTCAGGTATTATCAGTTTTGGTAAGGAAACCAAAGGTAAACAACGCCTGATTATTACCAATGACGCAAGTGAAGCCATTGAATCATTAATTCCAAAATGGCGTCACATCAACGTGTTTGAAGGTGAACGTGTTGAGCAGGGTGAGGTCATTGCTGATGGTGAGCGTAGTGCGCATGATATTCTTCGCCTGCTTGGTGCAGAAGCACTGGCAGAATACCTGGTGAATGAGATTCAGGATGTATATCGTTTACAGGGGGTGAAAATTAATGATAAACACATTGAGGTAATTATCCGCCAGATGTTACGCAAGTGTGAAATTATTGAAGGTAAAGATTCACCTTATCTAAAAGGCGAGATTGTAGAGCGAGCAAGAGTGATAGAAGACTGTGAAAAACTGGCTGAAGAAGGCAAGGAGCCAGCCGTTTACCAACCCATTTTACTGGGTATAACTAAAGGTTCACTGGTGACAGAGTCATTTATTTCTGCCGCATCATTCCAGGAGACAACCAGAGTATTAACGGAAGCCTCAGTTCGTGGCAGTAGCGATCCATTGCATGGTTTAAAAGAGAATGTCATTGTTGGCAGGCTGATTCCAGCTGGAACCGGTCTGGCCTATCATGAGGAACGCCAGCGTCAACGTACCACGGATATTGATGCTGCCTTTATTTCTGAAGCAGAAGCTGGTACCGAAGAGACAATAGTCGCCATTGAGGAAGAAACCACGGTTACCGTGGTAGAGACTGGTGATGTTGATAACAGTGGGCAAACACAGCAAGATGCCTGATACCGGCGCGATTTTCATCGATCCTGGCTTGACAGCTTTGGATAGTGAGCATAGAATTGCGCCTCTTTTGGCAGGCCCCAGCTATGGGGCCTGTTATTTATTATTGTCTGCAGGCTATAGCAGAAAATCTGCAGTTGCCCGTTTGAGTAATGGGGTTGGAGTAAATTAGATGACAACAGTTAACCAGTTGGTACGTAAGCCACGGCGCAGTAAGGTGGTAAAAAGCAATGTGCCTGCATTAGAGGCGTCACCACAGAAACGTGGGGTTTGTACGCGTGTTTATACCACTACACCAAAAAAACCAAACTCCGCAATGCGTAAAGTTGCGCGTGTACGGCTGACTAATAGCTTTGAGGTGACCAGTTATATTGGTGGTGAAGGTCATAATCTACAGGAGCACTCGGTAGTACTAATTCGTGGTGGTCGGGTAAAAGACCTACCTGGTGTACGTTACCATATTGTTCGTGGTAGTCTGGATACACAGGGTGTTGAAACCCGTCGTCAGGGTCGTTCAAAATATGGTACTAAACGTCCCAAGGGTTAATTGATTAAGAGTTAATCGATGATTAAGGGTTGATCGATCAAGGGCTTACTTGAACCAGAATATATTCTGGTGTAAAAGCAGATATGATGCTAAAAACAGAGAACAGATAAGATGTCAAGAAGAAGAGAAGTACAGAAAAGAGAAGTGTTGCCTGATCCAAAATTTGGCAGCACTCAAATCACCAAATTTGTCAATATGATTATGGTCAGTGGAAAAAAATCAGTTGCCGAGATGATTATGTACAATGCACTTGACAGGATTGGTGAAAAAGGCAGTGGTGAACCCATAGATGTGCTGGATAAAGCGCTGGAAAATGTTAGCCCGATGGTTGAGGTTAAATCACGCCGTGTTGGTGGCGCAACCTATCAGGTGCCGGTTGAAGTCCGCATTAATCGTCGTCAGACACTGGCTATGCGCTGGTTAATTGATGCCGCGCGTCGGCGTGGTGAAAAGTCTATGCAGCTGAAACTGGCTGGTGAATTAATGGATGCTGCAGAAAACCGTGGTAATGCGGTGAAGAAACGTGAAGATACGCATCGTATGGCTGAAGCAAATAAAGCGTTTGCGCACTTCCGCTGGTAATGCAGGCTGAAAAATAGAGTCAGAAATAGCTAATAGATAGAATATACAGGCAAATAATTATTTGCTGTAAATAACACCGGTTTTGATATAACCGGGAATAGCTGGGTAAATCAATCGTGTCACGAACAACGCCAATTAATCGTTATCGAAACATTGGTATTATGGCACATATTGATGCCGGTAAAACGACAACAACTGAGCGCATCCTTTATTATACCGGGATATCTCACAAAATAGGCGAAGTTCATGATGGTGCTGCCACCATGGACTGGATGGAGCAGGAACAGGAGCGTGGCATAACCATTACTTCTGCAGCAACCACCTGTTTCTGGTCAGGTATGGATCATCAATATGATCAATACCGTATCAATATTATTGATACGCCTGGCCATGTGGATTTCACCATCGAGGTTGAGCGTTCATTACGTGTTCTAGATGGTGCCTGTGCCGTATTTTGTGCGGTAGGCGGTGTCGAGCCACAATCTGAAACGGTCTGGCGACAGGCAAACAAGTATCATGTTCCACGTATGGTATTTGTGAATAAAATGGATCGTTCGGGGGCAGATTTTCTACGTGTAGTTGAGCAGATTAAGCAGCGCCTGGGGTCAACGCCTGTTGCCATGCAGCTTGCCATTGGTGTAGAAGAGAATTTTAAGGGTGTCGTTGACCTGGTCAAAATGAAGGCCATTTACTGGAGTGAGGAAAATATGGGCTCGGTATTTACTGAGACAGATATTCCTGAAGCAATGCTGGCCCAGTGTGAAGACAAGCGCGAAGAACTGGTAGAGGCAGCTGCAGAAGCAAACGAAACATTAACGGAAAAATACCTGGAAACAGGAAGTCTTGATGAAGCGGAAATAAAGCAGGGCATCCGGCAGCGCACGCTGGCTAACGAAATTGTCCCGGCCTTTTGCGGTTCTGCTTTTAAAAACAAAGGCGTGCAGACGATGCTGGATGCGGTCATCGACTATATGCCTTCGCCGCTGGATGTACCGGCTATTGTGGGGCATCTTGATGATAAAGATGAGACTATGGCTGAGCGACCGGCTGATGATAATGCTCCGTTTGCTGCTTTAGGGTTTAAAATTGCGACCGATCCATTTGTTGGTAACCTGACGTTTTTTAGAGTTTATTCAGGTGTGCTTAGAACCGGTGATACGGTTTATAACCCGGTAAAGGCGAAAAAAGAACGTGTTGGCCGTATTGTGCAAATGCACTCTAACAGCCGTGAAGAAATTAAAGAAGTATGTGCCGGTGATATTGCAGCGGCCATTGGTCTCAGGGATGTCACCACCGGCGATACACTGTGTGATCCCAAATCTGTGATTACGCTTGAGCGGATGGATTTTCCCGATCCGGTTATTTCGGTTGCGGTAGAGCCTAAAACTAAAGCTGATCAGGAAAAAATGGGGGTTGCACTGGGTAAGCTTGCGCGTGAGGATCCATCCTTTGGTGTGTTTACCGATGAGGAATCCGGTCAGACCATTATTTCAGGTATGGGGGAGCTTCATCTCGAAATTATTATTGATCGTATGCGGCGTGAATTTGGCGTTGATGCGAATGTGGGTAATCCACAGGTAGCATATAGAGAAGCAATAAGTCGGCCTGTTGAGCACGAAGCAAAATTTATTCGTCAGTCAGGCGGCAAAGGCCAGTATGGCCATGTTTATCTGCGGCTTGAACCGGTTGAGCCTGGCGAAGGCTATGAGTTTGTTAATAAAATTGCTGGCGGTTCAATACCCAAAGAATTTATACCTGCGGTTGATAAGGGTGTGCGTGATCAAATGCAAAACGGTGTGCTTGCGGGCTATCCGATTGAAGACGTTCGCGTGACCCTGTTTGATGGTTCGTATCATGATGTTGATTCAAGTGAACTGGCATTTAAGATCGCAGGTTCAATATGTTTTAAAGAAGCGGCATTATTAGCGCGACCAGTGCTGCTGGAGCCAATTATGAAAGTTGAGGTCATCACGCCAGAGGAATACATGGGCGATGTAATGGGTGATCTAAACCGTCGCCGGGGAATTGTTGGCGGTATGGAAGATGAGGTGTCAGGTAAACATATTCGTGCAGAGGTACCTCTATCCGAAATGTTTGGCTATGCAACAGCCTTGCGTTCAGCGACACAGGGTCGCGCAACCTATTCAATGGAATTTGATAAATATGCGGTGGCACCAAAAAATGTTGCCGAAGCAGTGATAAAAAGTAAAACCGGTTACTAATGTTGGTTACCAGCGCCAGTTACTAACGTCGATTAATAATATCGATTAATAATGTCGTTAACTAACATCAGTAATCCGACAGACAGATCATTTATTTAATTTAAAGCGTTATAAAGAGGTATTTGCAGTGTCCAAGGAAAAATATGAAAGAACCAAGCCGCACGTTAATGTAGGCACGATCGGTCACGTAGACCACGGTAAAACCACCTTAACGGCAGCCTTAACCAAAGTCATGGCCGAAGCCCAGGGTGGTGAAGTCAAAGCGTTTGATCAGATAGA
>WFMW01000040.1 GCA_015488885.1 Gammaproteobacteria bacterium
ATTTTGATTATAGGTGGTGCGGGTGGTGTGGGTTCAATCGCAATACAGCTGGCCAAACAGTTGGCAAAATTAAATGTTATTGCTACGGCCTCTCGCCCTGAATCACAACAATGGTGTCTGGATCGAGGGGCGGATAGTGTGATTAATCATCATCAACCTTTAGATAACGAACTGGTTGCAATTGATAACCCACAGGTCGATTATATTCTTTGTCTTAATAACACGGATCAGCACTGGTCAGCAATGGCAAAGGCGATAAAACCTCAGGGGAGAATATGTTCCATTGTTGATACTTCAAATGTCGATCTTTCTTTATTAAAAAGCAAAAGCGCAACCTTTGTATGGGAGTTTATGTTTACACGTTCTATGTATAAAACGCCCGACATGATAGAACAGCAACGATTATTAAATAAAGTATCTGCACTGATTGATAATGGCGTTCTTGTCACTACGGCGAATACTTTGTTGCATCCCATTAATGCTGACAACTTACGCAAAGCGCATAAAATGATAGAACAGGGAAATACAATCGGTAAGCTTGTATTGAGTGACTGGGCTTAAATTAAAATGAAATAAAAATTATATCGCGGTTATTCGTAAGGATTGCCTACTTTCAAGGTAATCTTTATAAGCTATTTTCTATAACAATTTCCAACTATAAATAGCCGTAATAATAAGTGTATAAGTGGCAAGAATGAAAACATTTACTGGATTTCCAGATAGCTTGGGTGTCTTTATTTGGGATACATTCAAGGCTGCGAGTCCAATGCTGCTGACATAAAGAACGACAGAAAAAGCGCTCTGACTAATAACGCCTTCCAGTAAGAATACAGCAACCAGTATTAGACTATTATTATCCAGCGCCAGTCCAGTGTAACGCTTGCCACCTGCCAGACCGAAGGTACTAAAATAACTCAGCCGTAGCGCGCTCGCAGCCACCATTAAAAATGCACCAGGCAGATAGATGAGTTCGAAATTTCCATAACTCATCAGCAAAATGGCAGGGGTTACGCCATAGCTCACGATATCGATTAATACATCAAGCTGGCCACCAAACGTGCTGTCGTCACCTGTACGACCTTTCATCCTGCGTGCAATAAGACCATCAGCCCAGTCGAATGCAACCGCCCAGACCATGCCTATCATCGCCGCTGCATACAAACCGGTAATGCTGCAATAAATAGCGACAATGGTGCATGCCAGACCGGATAGCGAACAAATATTCGGCAGGTCTTTTGCGTAAGAGAGAATCGTGTTGGGCTGTAACTCGTTGGTTTCTGAGTTATTGTCTGTCATTTAACTACCTTTAAAGCAGGATGAGTATGATGCGGCCGACTTAAGGGTGCCTCTATTATTGTAACAAGTGTCAATTATGTCGGAGAGAACCTGTTATAGTAGCAGGTTCACTTCAATCAAAGAGATAATTATGCTTGTATACACCGTCGGTACATTTGATTTATTGCATGTTGGCCACCTTGCTTTACTTCAACATTGTAAATCATTGGGTGACACTGTTGCCGTTGGGGTTGCATCTGATGACGTTGTTGCTAGCTATAAACCCAATGTGCCTGTGGTTCCTCTTGAAGAAAGAATGGAAATGTTAAAAGCACTGCGTTGTGTTGATATTGTGCGTCCTTATTATGAACTGGAGTACGTTTCTGGCTGTAAAGAGCTGGATGTCGATATTTTTGTGATTGGTGAGGACTGGGGAAGACAGCCACATAATATTGACGTTGAAACATTTTTAAAAGCAGGCGGCAAATCCATTATTCAAGTTGATTATCATCCGGGAACTTCATCCACAAAAATTAAACAGAAAACCTTATCTCAACTAAGGGTGGCAGCATAGATTCAAGAATGTTTCTAATTAACTTTATATTTAATGGATGTTGATAATTAATCTTTCTGCAATGGTTTACTATAAAAAGTTTATAGTAAACAGGTTATAGTAAACAGGTTATAAAGTTTATCGTTCCACAAAGCTATTTAACATAAAATCAGGTAAACTGTTTGCCAGTTGTCATTCTATGACAGCATTCTCAGCAGGCAAGGTAGAGTAGGTATTTACTTTACCTTGCCTGCACAATTATACAGGCTTAATAATTCCTATGAATAATGGTTGCCCAACAGGCTCAATGTCAAAGTGGGGTACACTTAAATCGGTTGCTTTTATTGGTAATTATCTACCCCGGCAATGTGGCATTGCCACGTTTACCACCCATCTGCTTGAATCTATTGTCTTGAATGCGCCCGACAAGATCTGCTGGGCAATTGCAATGAACGATCAACCTGAGGGGTATCTCTATCCACCCCCGGTTCGCTTTGAAATTAACCAGAGTCAACTGAACGACTACAATCTGGCTGCTGATCTGCTTAACCTTAACCAGGTTGATGTAGTCTGCCTGCAGCATGAATTTGGTATTTTTGGTGGTAAACGAGGTAGCTTTATCCTTGAGCTATTACGTGATCTTAAGATACCTGTGGTCACCACATTACATACCATTCTTAATAATCCTGACCCGCATGATCGTTATATCATGACACAACTGACAGTCTTATCCGCTCAGTTGGTGGTGATGAGTGAACGTTCTGTAGAATTTCTGCGCGATATTTACCAGGTACCACAGGAAAAGATTACCCTTATCCCCCATGGTATCCCTGATGTTCCCTTTACCGAGTCGAATAGCTATAAGGACAGGTTTAGCGTAGTGGGGAAAACGGTTCTCCTGACCTTCGGTTTACTTTCGCCGGGCAAGGGTATTGAAATGGTTATTGAGGCTTTACCGGAAATTGTTCAGCGCTATCCTCAGGTTGTTTATATGGTGGTGGGTGCCACGCATCCACATCTGTTAGCTGAACAGGGCGAAGATTATAGAAATAGCCTTCAGTTGCGTGCTAAGGAACTTGGTGTTACCGACCATGTTATTTTTTATGATCGTTTTGTTTCCGATGAAGACCTGTTGAAATTTATTGGTGTGGCCGATATTTATGTTACCCCCTATGTGAATGAGGCGCAGATTATTTCCGGCACACTTGCTTATGCGCTGGGAATGGGGAAAATCGTTGTTTCAACCCCCTACTGGCATGCACAGGAACTGCTTGCCGAGGGTCGAGGTCGGCTGATACCATTTCGTGATCATCGGGCATTAGCACGCGAAGTTGTCGAGCTTCTCGACCACCCCGATATATGCCAGGCGATACGGCAGAAAGCCTACCAATATGGTCGTAATATGATCTGGTCTCAGGCTGGTCGCCATTATCTTGATACCTTTGCGGCCATTAAACATCGGCACCTGCAGCATACAGCTATATCACAGCAGGAAACCCTTAGATTACGTCAGCAACGGTTACCGGTAATTAAACTGGATTATTTAAAACGATTGACGGATAGTACCGGCATAGTTCAGCATGCCAAATACACCGTACCGAATCGACAGCACGGTTATTGTGTGGATGATAATGCGCGTGCCTTGATGGTTGTGGTTAGTTTGCAGGAACTCCAGCCACTGGATACAACACTGAGTGAGCTGAGTGCTACTTATCTGAGTTTTCTTGGCCATAGTTTTAATGAGCAGACGGGTCGGTTTCGTAACTTTATGGCGTATGACCGCCGCTGGCTTGAGAGCGCTGGGTCGGAAGATTCTCAGGCGCGTACATTGTGGGCACTGGGGGTAAAAGCAGCTGCTGGCCGAGATAAGGGGCAGGTGGATTTTGCAGGTCAACTGTTTCAGCGTGGTTTGCCCGCCAGTGCAGAATTTAATTATCCACGGTCAATTGCCTTTACCCTTATCGGGCTTGATATCTATTTATGCCAGCATAACCGGGACAAGCAGGCAAAAACCCACTACAAGTTGCTCGCAGAGCGACTTATGCAGCGGTTCAGAGACTTCGCCACCAGCGACTGGCTCTGGTGTACCGACTGCCTTACTTACGACAATGCCCGCTTACCCCAGGCGTTAATATTGGCTGGACAAAGGCTGAATAACAGCGACATGCTGGACATGGGGTTGCGTTGCCTTGGCTGGTTAAAACAGATTCAGACGGATGCCAGTGATCAGCATTTTTCTGCCATTGGAAATCGTGGCTGGTTTCCAAAAAGCAGTTACGAGACGGGTGGCAGCAAGGCAAAATTTGATCAACAGCCTATTGAGGCTGCCGCAATGGTGGACGCCTGTATTGCCGCACTTAATGCTACCCAGGATGAACAATGGCTTACTTTTGCTTACCGTTGTCTCAACTGGTATCAGGGGGAAAATGATAGTCGGATTGCACTTTATGACCCGGCAACGGGCGGTTGCCGGGACGGGCTTGAGGCCCACGGTGTCAACCAGAATCAGGGGGCAGAATCGACGCTTTGCTGGTTGATGGCATTGCTTGCGCTATGCAACCATCGTGGCTGGAATCAGACGGTAGCGAAGAAAGAATCTACCCGGCTGAGTGTGCAGCCGGTCGAGCAGATATAGCAATAAGCTTCTCAAAGCACTTATTGTAAACAGGCAGATTCATGCAGAATAATACGGGTTATCCGCATTCTGATTATTGGCTCGCCGGTTAGCAGCATTGTGCTGCAGCCTGGCCATTAATTGTGGTAACTGCAAGGTGACAAAGCCGCAACGCTGGTCACCCGATGCATATGGAATGAACAATTCATTCTGATGAATAAGTGCGCCGCAACTGTAGACAACGTTGGGAACATAACCTTCACGTTCATGTGCATCAGGCATCAGTATCGGTTCCTCAATGCGACTAATAATCCGTGTTGGATCATCAAGATCCAGTAATTCGATACTGAGGCTATAGGTTCGCATTGGACCGACGCCATGGGTGACCAGCAGCCAGCCTTCGGGTATTTCGACAGGTGAACCGCCGTTACCCATCTGTATAAATTCGTAGGCAAACTCAGGTTCCTGCAGGATTTGAGCATGCTGCCAGAAGTGAAGATTATCCGAAAACATAATAGCATTATTTTCACCATCCTGACGTGACAGCATCACATACTGGCCATGAATTTTTCGTGGGAACAGTGCCATCCCTTTACCCTGCACCTGTACTCCGTTTAGCGTAATCATTTTGAAAGCAAGGAAATCGTCGGTTTCGATAAGCTGGGGCAGGATAGTTTCACCGTTGTAGGCTGTATAGGTGGCATAGTATTTTACCGTACCATCATCATCAACAAAACGCACAAACCGCGCATCTTCAATGCCATTACTCTCGGATTCTGAAACCGGGAAGATTACCCGCTCCGAAATCGGAAAATCTTTGCGAAATAATAGCTGATAATTAGATCGTGCCAGCCACATTGCCATATCTATGGCCTCTGTTTTCTCCGTTGATGGAAAGTTGTTATTATTCTGAAGTTCAGTAATCTTATTTTGCAGATCGTTGAAGGTGAACGTGTCTGGTAATTTATTCAGTAGTTGATGCGTGACGGAGTTACTTGCACCCATTTCCTGAATTTTCAGTCGAAACAGGTGCCGATCGTAATCTGGATTAGCATGGATTTCCGGGGTTTCAACATAGTTACTCTGGGCATCAAAGAAAATATCATTATTACTATCGATAACCCCGCTACGAAACTCAATGGAAGAAATATGGCCTTCGCCGGTAGCACGAAAACTCATCACAAACCGGCAGGCACCGTCAGGGTCATTATTCTGGTTTGCTACCTGCACGATAGAGGGATTAAATAACGCCGCAGCCTCAACCGAATATTCTGCTGTGAAGTAGGCACCAATCAGCAGTTTCTGTTGTTCCGAAACAGCTGTAATATTTGAGATCAAATGACTTACCTGGTTAAAATTGCCTTCCAGACTCTGTCTGAAGTTACGGTGACGATGGGAAAAATCGTGCAGCAGGTTTTCCAGCAGGGTACTCACTTCGTCTTCAGTTAGTTGTAATACTCGTTGAATAACCTTGCGACTACGTTGTTCACTTGATGGTAAATAGGGTCGGGTAATAACACGACCGATCTCAGCATGCAATATAATTGACTTGCGCCGGGCAAGTTGTGCGAGTGGAACCAGAGGGCTTGCCATTATTAATTTGTCTCCGTAGCGTTTACGTCTCAGTGTCTAATAATACGCGCTATTATTGTACAGTAGTTGTATTATAGTTGAACTGAAATAACATACTAACCATATTGGATGCAGCCAAAAAATTACCTGTAAGAGGTTCCTTAGATTTAACTGGAGGTTAGACAAATATACTGAATGAAAATTGCAATGTTAAGTCCGCTGTCCTGGCGCACTCCGCCTCGGCAATATGGGCCATGGGAAAATGTGGTCAGCCTTTTAACCGAACAACTGGTAGCCATGGGTGTGGATGTGACATTGTTTGCGACGGGGGATTCCCATACGCAGGGTAAACTGGCATGGGTCTGTAAACATGCCTGGTCAGAAGATGCCAGCATCAATCCAAAAGTGTGGGAATCACTGCATATAGCAGAAGTATTTAGACACGCAGAGGAATTTGATCTGATTCATAACCACTTTGATTTTCTACCGCTGACCTACAGTAGTTTTACCGCTACGCCGGTTATTACCACCATTCATGGTTTCTCCTCAGCTTCAATCCTGCCGGTTTATCAGAAATATAATGGGGCAACCCAGTATGTTGCCATCAGTGAAGCTGACAAAAATGAGACACTTGATTATATGGCAACCATCCATCATGGCATTGATCTCAATCAGTTTTCTTATCAGCAAACGGGTGGTGATTATCTGTTATTTTTTGGCCGTATCCATCCCGACAAGGGGGTACACGATGCCATTGAGGTAGCGCGCCAGACCGGGCGACGGCTGGTGATTGCCGGCATCATCCAGGATGAGGCCTATTATCATGAACAGCTTGAACCTTACATCGATGGTAATAGAGTGGAATACATTGGTGCCGTCGGTGGAAAAAAAAGACAGGCGGTACTGGGCAATGCACTGGCACTGTTGCACCTGATTCATTTTGATGAGCCTTTTGGTCTGAGCATGGTTGAATCAATGGCCTGTGGGACACCGGTGATAGCGTATCGGCGGGGGTCAATTCCAGAAATAATCCGTGACGGTAAAACCGGTTACATCGTGGACGATATAAATGCCGCCGTGCAGGCCGTGGACAGGCTTGATTCACTTAACCGGCATGACTGCCGAGCCGAGGTAGAGCAGCGATTTACCAGCCAGCGGATGGCGCGTGATTATCTGGCTGTTTACCAGAAGGTGCTTGACCAGCGGGAAAATTATCGACCCTGGGGGCATTATGACGACCTGCTTGAACGCGCAGACCATAAACTTAAGGAAATTATTGTTAAACCCGGTGGCCGCCTGAGCCTGCAAAAACATCAGCACCGCGCCGAACACTGGACGATTATTAGTGGCAGTGCCGAGGTTACTGTGGGGGAACAGATAATAAGCCTCGGCGCTGGGCAATCTATCGATGTACCCAAAGGTAGCCTGCACCGAATTATGAACCCCGGTGATGTGCCGCTGGTATTGATTGAAGTGCAGATGGGGGATTATTTTGGTGAAGATGATATTATCCGCCTGGAGGATGATTATGGAAGAAATTAATACACCGTTGATCAAACGTTACCCGGCTAACCCTATACTTACCAAAGATGATATCCCCTATGCCGTTGAAACGGTACATAATGCGGGGGTAACCCGTTATAAGGATCGGTTTATCATGCTATTTCGATCGCATCTACGCAATGGTCGATCTATCATCGGTATCGCTGAAAGTGACGATGGCTTCAAATTCACCGCGGCTAAAAAACCCTTTATGCTACCGTCAACACAAGGGGTGTTTGAAGAATATGAAACCTTTGGTGTGGAAGACCCCCGCATTGCCTGTATTGATGGTGAATACCTGATTACCTACAGTGCCTATTCCCGCCACGGTGTGCGTATTGGTCTGGCTAAAACCCGAGACTTCAGCCATGTTGAACGGGTCGCACTCATTACCCAGGCAGACATGCGCAATGTGGTTATTTTTCCGCAGCGTTTTAATGGTCGTTATGCCCGTCTGGATCGTCCTCATTCTGAAATCAGCCCCTGGTCAGTATGGCTGTCATGGTCACCGGATCTGGTACACTGGGGCGAGTCACAGGTAGTGATGAAACCTGTACCCTATCACTGGGATGCAGCAAAAATTGGCCCCGGCGCAACCCCCATTCGCACCGAACAGGGCTGGCTTAGTATCTATCATGGTGTATTTGAAACCATGGACGGGGCGGTTTATCGCCTGGGTGTTGCTCTGCATGATCTGGCTAACCCGGCAAAAATTATTGGCGTTTCCGATCAGTGGGTGCTGGCACCGGAAGACCCGTGGGAGCTTACCGGTTATGTCCACAATGTGGTGTTTTGCTGCGGGGCAGTGGCCGATGATGACGGTGGCGTAAAAATTTACTGGGGCGGTGCCGACACGGTGATGTGTGTCGGCACCGCACGGCTTCAGGATCTCATTGGCCTGTGCCTTAACCACCCCCGGCCAGCCTGTTGAATACCTCCCGACCATGCAAGTAAATTGCCCAACATATTAAGAGCTATTATGACCACAGAAAACGACGCATTCAACGATTCAATCCAGCAACCCGTCATTGCCACTGACACAACTTACCACATCAAAAAACTCATGCAAAGCAGTGGTGTGCCGTTTGGCACCAGTGGTGCGCGTGGTCAGGTCATCGATATGACTGATCGGGTTTGTTACACTTATACCCTGGCATTTTTACAGTATCTGCACGCACAGGGCGTTTTGCAGACGGGTGATGAAATTGGTATTGCCGGGGATCTGCGCCACAGCACGCCACGCATAATGAATGCCGTTGCCCGGGCAATAAACCATTCAGCTTATCAGGTGGTTAACTGTGGCCGCATTCCATCACCTGCGGTGGCTTACTATGGCTTACACAAAAGTATTCCCACCATAATGGTAACCGGTAGCCATATACCGGATGACCGCAACGGGATTAAGTTTAATAAAGCCGATGGTGAAATTCTTAAGGCAGATGAGCAGGGTATCAGCAGCCAGCGGGTAACAATTAAAGCAAGTCTGTTCGATGATGCAGGTGCTTTTGTTCAGTCTGCCGACCAGCCGGTAGCGGATTTTTCTGGCCAGATAGATCCTGCAGCAGAACAGCTGTACCTGCAACGCTACCAGAATTTTTTTCGCGCCGATGCACTCAACGGCATGAAAGTAGGACTGTACGAGCATTCCGGTGTGGGTCGCGATATTCTCCACAGCCTGTTAACGAAATTAGGTGCAACGGTTATCGCCCTGGGACGCAGTGATACCTTTATCCCGGTTGATACCGAAGCTATTCGTGAGGAAGACATAACCCTGGCCAGAACCTGGACACAGCAGTATTCACTCGATGCCATTGTCTCGACCGATGGCGATGCGGATCGGCCACTGGTGGGTACCGAAACCGGTGAATGGTTACGCGGCGATATTGCCGGTATATTGTGTGCGCTCTATCTGGGCGTAAACCACATTGTTACACCGGTCAGCAGTAACTCAGCAGTTGAAAAATGTGGTCGCTTTAAATCAGTTACACGTACAAAAATTGGCTCACCCTACGTCATTGCGGGTATGCAACAGGTAGCATTAGCAGACAAGCAGGCTATTGTTGCCGGTTATGAAGCCAATGGTGGTTTTCTGCTTGCTACCGATGTGCAACATAACGGTAAGCAACTGGCGGCATTGCCGACACGTGATGCGGCCATTGTTATTCTCAGTATACTGGTTGCTACAGCCGAACAGGGTAAAAAAATAAGTGATTTATTAAACAGCCTGCCAAAACGTTTCACCGCCAGTAATCGTCTCAAAGATTTTCCCACCGAACTGTCAAAGCAGTTTATTAACAGTCTGGTAAATGAGGCTAACAACGATAAGGCGATAGAAGCGTTTTTTGGCGATCTTTGTGGTCAGGTTAAAGCTATCGATTTAACCGATGGTTTGCGTATTCATTTTAATAATAACGAGATTATTCACTTAAGAGCTTCGGGTAATGCCCCGGAATTTCGCTGTTATAACGAAGCCGATTCTGCACAGCGTGTGGCTGAGTTAAACAGTGCCTGCATGAAAAAAATTGCCAGCTGGTCAAATAAAAAAATATAAAACAGAATAAATAAAACAGGATATTTGTGTCCAGCTATGTAACAAGACTAACCTGCCGAACCACCATCGCAATATAAAGTAATATAAAGCAGTATTAGGTGAAAAGTATGTTGACACCTACCGGTGAATAGAGCAGGGCTGATGGTATGTTTTAGTCAGGGTAACTCAATGCAGGCGATAGCTGGCGCTGAAAATTAGTTTATGGGAGACCTGTTGATTTCTTTTAATTTTGCTATTAATTCCTGCTAAAATTAAGCTCTCACCATGCTCACATTTTCTATAATTTATAAAGATTTATTGATGACCTGTTTTTGCAGGGTGGTTGATTTTGTGCTTGTTTACTTTATATTACTAGCCGTTTGAAATTCCAGGAGTATTTATGAAAGTATTGCAGACCGAAGGTGATGTCAAATGGGCGGGGCAAAGTGATGCTGTTGATATAGCTGAGGTTGAGATGAAGCCCTTCGTGATCCCTTTGGATCCTGCTGTGGGAAGTGGGCTTATAGAAACGTCTCTCTTGCCTCTTGAGATGAATCTTACTCGAGTTACTACTACTTTTACTGATTCTATGTATGGCCAGATTTTTCCTCTTGTGGATGTTGATATCAGCTTTCCGGAAAATGTGTTCTCTGTGAAATCGGCTAGACGTGGACGTGTTGTTGAAGTGGATTATATGACCGAGGGTGAATACACCTATAGTGATAATTTCGATCTGTTTCAGTTTTCTGACCAAAAGAAGTTTTTGCCCCAAATGGATACCTCGCAGCCTGCAGAAGTAATAATGTTAAAGGTTGGCTGGTCTACTCTCTGTAAGTTAACTGGCGTTGAAACATGTAATAAGCTTCTGGATGGACTTAATTTAAACGACTCGCCTTCTGCTGAAATTGTTGAGGTACCTCCTAAGATTCGCGCACTGTTACATGATAGCTTTAGCCTCCATTTTCATAGTGAAGTCAATATTTTATTTCAGCAATCCAGAGTGCTGGAGTACTTATGTGCTTTGACGAGCTTCCTCACCGGCGTGTCGAACAATAAGCCAAAAGTTACTCAGGAAAAAAAGATTCGACGTTTGCATCAACAGCTGCTCAGTCTTGATGGGGGTGTTCCAACAATGGATGCATTGGCCAGTCAATATGGTCTTTCTGCGCGCACATTGAATAATCAATTTAAAGTAATGTACAAAGAGAGCATCTTCTCCTTTATTAGCAGGCAGCGTTTACGTCTCGCAAAGGAGCTTCTTGTGAGGGATGGTATGCCTATAAAAGTAATAAGTCATTCTCTGGGGTACCGACACGTGAGTCACTTTACATCTGCATTTCGTAAAGAGTATGATGTGACTCCCAGTGTTTTCAGACGTAACTTAGAATAATATCCCCCCCTTTTTTTTATGTAATCGATAGTTGTTTGTTTATTTGCTTCTGTATCCTTCCCGTTCAGGCTGGGTAGCAGGCGAAAAATTTATAAATGTATTATATTTTTCGGCCTTTCGATTTTTCCATAATTTATAACTGCTTTCCATAATTCACAAGTAATTTCACTTGTTAGTTATACCTGAGCTGTTTTAAAGTACGGAAAAAATAATATCGGGAGAGAGGAAATTTTAGCATGGTATTTTCGTTAACAGATTTGTTGCAGAAAAATATTTGGCGAACCGCTGTGTGGTTTCCATGGACATTTATCCGTTCCCAGAAATTAAAGCTTGTTGCCGCATGTTCCGTATTGCTATTACTTAGCGCCTGTGGCGGCGGTGGTGATGGCGGGCCAGCTGGTACAACCAGTACAACCACCATCACAGGTAGTGCTGGTGATGGCCCGATCACAGGCGGCATAATCAGTGCCACCGATGGCAATGGCAAGGCTGTGGTTACCACGCCGACAACGCCACATACAGACAGTACAGCTCATTACAGTTTCACCATCCTATCCAGTACCACGCTGCCATTGACTGTTACCATTACTGGAGGCACCGATAACGTCACTGGAGTCAAACAGGATTTTGATTTGACTGGTGTGGATATAGCCCCCTTACCTGCAGGTGCAACCATCACGCTTAATATCAATCCCATCTCCACGCTCGTCGTTGCATCTGCCCGTGCCAAAAGCGGATTGAATGCAACCAAATTGAATGCAACCAATCTGAGTGCGGCCACCACGCATGTGTTGAATACGATTGGATTTGGTCTGCCATCAGTATTTAATCCGATGACAACACAGGTCACCCCAAACAATGTTGCCACTATGATTAAGTCCAATGAAGCGGTAGCGGAATTGATCCGCAGAACCAGTGAGTCAACGGGTAAAACATTTGCCAATACCATTACAGCCATTGCTGAAGATCTCACTGATGGCGTGATTGATGGTGCTAGTTCAGGAACAAGCACACAAACAACGGCTAAAACCGCAGGTGTTATTCTGACCAGGCAGGCAGAAATTGCTGCAGGTCTTCTTGCGGGCAAGTTAAAGATCACCGATAAGAATGGAGGAACCTTAGTTACGGCAGCCAGCTCAACAGCCAAATTGAATGCAGCTATACAGATGACACAGCCAACGGCGACTGGCACGAATGCGGATGTATCGCAGGTACCGGTTACACAAGCTGCCATTGATCAGGCCAATAATGCTATTGCTCTTGCCAATATCCTGACTGGCGGTAATGATCCATCGCTGAATAATCTGAGTGCTGCAATTAACACGTTAAATACAGGTACAGTGCCAGGCAATACACAGATAGCAGATATTTCCGCCGCATTGACCAATGCATCCACATCTCTGGCGATGGCGAACACAAATGCCAATGCGGGTACGAACACCACCATGATAGGTACTGCGGCAACCACGACCAACAGCGCGCCCACATATACCGGCACGCCCGCCATTTCTGGCACGGCGGCAGCGGGAAACACCTTGAGCCTTACCGGTACGGCCACCAGCGATGCGAATGGTGATACGGTCACCTTGTCCTATCAGTGGTTTGCCGATGGCACGCTGATTGCAGGCGCAACCGGTGCCACCTACGTGGTGCAATCGGCTGACGCAGGCAAGAAAATCACAGTTGTGATTACAGCGGATGATGGTAAGGTCGCAGCCAACAGCGCACACTCCGTGATAACGGCGGGCATGACGGTCAGCGCTGCACCAGCGCAGCCAGTGATTACCACGACCACGACCGCCACCAACGATACCACGCCCACGCTCAGTGGCACGGCGGAGGCGGGTTCCACGGTTAAGCTGTTTGACACAGACGGCACGACGGTGCTGGGCACGGCGACGGCAAATAGCGCCGGTATCTGGTCAATCACTGCATCCACCCTTGGCACTGGCGTGCATACGCTGACGGTGAAAGTCACGGATGCGGCAGGCAATGTCAGCATGGCCTCCACGGGTCTTGGTTTGACGGTGGACACCACCGCTCCGACTAATCAAAACGCGGTGCTGGCTTCGCCTGTTACCGTTGCAGGCGGTGGCAGTGTGACTATTGCCAGTTCGGGTACGGCGAGCAACAGCGTCTGGCTGGCACCTGCGGGAACGACGACTTTCAGTGCAGGCGCAACCATGACCAGAGCCGCTAGCGGCACGGCGACCACCATCATCGCTCCGGCAACGGGAGGCGCATACAAACTGTTTGTGATTGATGCAGTTGGCAATGCTTCTGCCGCTTCCACAGCGACAGTGACCGTGGATACAGTAGCCCCGACGGTTTCTTCAAACCATCCTCTGAACAACGCTACAGCCGTTGCCGTTTCGGCGGCGATTGATGCCACCTTCTCAGAGCCTGTAGCAGGTGTGACCACGACATCTTTCACTGTCACGCCAACAGGTGGCAGCGCGCTGACCGGCACAACGGTCAACCACAACAGCAGCAACATCGAATCGCTTAGCCATCCGAATCTTCAGGCCAACACCACCTACACGGTGACGCTGACCACTGCTATTACCGACGTAGCAGGCAATGCGCTCACCGCAACAGGTGGACAGTCGCTTTCGTGGAGTTTCACGACTGCGC
>WFMW01000041.1 GCA_015488885.1 Gammaproteobacteria bacterium
AAGGCACCGAGATGGTGATGCCTGGCGATAACGTCAAAATGGTAGTCACCCTGATCAACCCGATTGCGATGGAAGAAGGGCTACGTTTTGCGATACGCGAAGGTGGACGTACCGTCGGTGCCGGTGTGGTATCTAAAATTATTGAGTAATACACTAGTTGCCTGCGCAACACCTGATGGTGTTACGCAGGTACCTGTAAGTTTTATACTGAGATTATTATGGCAAACCAACATATAAGAATTCGTTTAAAAGCATTCGATCATCATCTGATCGATAAATCAGCCAGTGAGATTGTGGATACGGCTAAACGTACTGGTGCACATGTAAAAGGGCCGATACCCCTGCCAACCAAAAAGGAGCGTTTTACTGTGCTTATTTCACCGCATGTCAATAAAGATGCACGTGATCAGTACGAAATACGCACCCACAAACGTATGCTTGATATTATTGATCCAACAGATAAAACTGTGGATGCATTAATGAAGCTTGATTTGTCAGCTGGTGTAGATGTACAAATAAAATTAAATTAAACCTGTTATTCAAATAAAACAGCTGTTATAATAGCTGGCTTTGTTGCTCGGCGAACAGAAGATATTAGTTTTCACTGTTACAGGCTGCGGCACAAACAACCTACTTATCGTAAGTCCTCAGGGATACTGCGAAAACGTATTATTGAGAGTGTACAATTCAAGTATGAGCTAATTAGCTTTAAATTGTGCATGAATCGAAAAAAACAGATTGAATAGTTCTGGCTGACAGTCGGCTCAGAATTAAGTGGCTAGCTCACGCTGGAAAAATTACTTTCCCGGGCTGGTTTTTTTATTAAGCAGGAATTCGCATGACTATTGGTATCGTTGGTAGAAAAGCAGGTATGACGCGTATATTTACTGAAGATGGGGCATCCATTCCAGTAAGTGTTGTTGAGGTAACGTCAAACCGCATTACCCAGATAAAAACAGAAGAAACTGATGGCTACCGTGCTGTTCAGGTAACAACAGGCGGAAAAAAAGCTTCGCGTGTTAATAAGCCGATGGCGGGACATTTTGCAAAGGCGGGTGTTGAGGCTGGACGCGGTTTATGGGAGTTTCGTATTAATGGAGACGAGGCCGCTGAATTAACAGTTGGCGGAGAATTATCTATTGACATGTTTGCTGCAGGTCAAAAGGTTGATGTAACCGGTCGGACTATTGGTAAGGGTTTTCAGGGTGGTATAAAACGGCATAATTTTACTATGCAGGATGCAACCCATGGTAACTCGATTTCTCACCGCTCAAACGGTTCAATTGGTATGTGTCAAACACCAGGTCGGGTCATCAAAGGTAAAAAGATGTCTGGCCATATGGGTAATGTGCAGCGAACTGCGCAAACACTGGAACTGGTTCGTGTTGACGCTGAACGTGGTCTGTTGCTGATAAAAGGTGCGGTTCCTGGTGCAAAAGGCGGTGACCTGGTTATTTGTCCTGCCGTAAAAGCTTAAACAAGAAAAACTTAAATTAAGCAAAGTGAAATAAGCAAATTAAAATAAGCCTGTAGTTTTTTATTTCGGCCTGTTTTTGATTTAAGTAGATATAATGAAGATTTAATTTTAAAGGTTTTGGTAGAGAATAATGGATCTGCAATTACATAATAGTAAAGAAATGATATCTGTGTCTGACGCAGTGTTTGCTCTTGAATATAAAGAAAGTCTGATTCATCAACTGGTGACGGCTTATATGACTGCTGCACGTGCTGGAACCAGAGCACAGAAAAATCGTTCAGCAGTGAGTGGCGGTGGAACAAAGCCATGGGCGCAGAAAGGCAGTGGGCGAGCACGTGCTGGTACCATCCGTAGTCCTTTATGGCGTAGTGGTGGCACAACTTTTGCTGCGCAGCCACGTGATTACAGTCAGAAGCTGAATAAAAAAATGTACCGTGCAGGTGTACGTTCAATCCTGTCCGAATTAAATCGCCAGCAACGTTTAATTGTGGTGGATGACATAACCATTGATGCAGGTAAAACCCGGCAGATGGTTGAAAAGATGAAGCAGTTAGGGATAAAGAAATCGCTAATTATTACTGAAACGGGTGATGAAAAATTATACCTTGCTGCGCGTAATTTACCTTATGTTGAAATTACTGATGTGGCGGGGATGAATCCTGTTAGTCTGCTACGTTATGGTAATGTGATTGCAACCGTTGGTGCAATACGGGTTATAGAAGAGGTGCTGTCATGAATCAGGAACGAATTTACCAGATTCTACTATCTCCACATGTATCTGAAAAAGCTTCTATTGTTGCAGATGAGCACAATCAGCATGTTTTTAAAGTCCTTTCGACAGCGACTAAAGCAGAAGTAAAGGATGCGGTTGAGGCGATGTTTAAAGTAGAAGTAAGCAAAGTTCGAGTTACCAATATAAAAGGTAAAGCCAAGCGTTTTGGCAACCGTCTGGGTAAGCGTGCTGATATTCGTAAAGCCTATGTAACCCTGAAGCCGGATAATGATATTGATTTTGCAGGTGCGCATTAATTTTGGGCTGCATTACATTTAAGTATTGAATTAAAGACTGAATTATGGCAATAGTAAAAACAAAACCAACCTCTGCAGGACGTCGTTTTGTCGTCAAGGTTGTAAATAAAGACTTGCATAAAGGTGCGCCAGAGCGTTCATTAACTGAACACAAACATCGCACTGGTGGTCGTAATAATGCTGGGCGGATAAGTGTTCGGCATATTGGTGGCGGCCATAAACAACGCTATCGTTTAATTGATTTTAAACGTAATAAAGATGGTATAGCGGCACGTGTTGATCGAGTGGAATATGATCCAAACCGCACAGCAAATATTGCGCTACTGGTTTATGCAGATGGTGAAAAATCCTACATTATTGCACCCAAAGGAATCAAGGCAGGCGATGTCGTGCATTCGGGTAGTCATGCTGCTATTAAACCGGGAAACTGTTTACCGATTGCTAATATCCCCGTTGGTACTCAAATACATTGTATCGAAATGAAACCGGGCAAAGGTGCGCAGATTGCACGTAGCGCCGGTGCCACTGCACAGTTACTGGCACGTGAAGGTGTATATGCAACCTTGCGTTTACGTTCCGGTGAAATGCGTAAAATTCATACCGACTGCCGTGCCACTATTGGCGAAGTGGGTAACTCGGAACATGCTTTGCGCTCGTTAGGTAAAGCGGGTGCTACACGCTGGCGAGGTGTGCGACCAACTGTTCGAGGCGTGGTGATGAATCCTGTTGATCACCCACATGGTGGCGGCGAGGGCCGCACATCAGGTGGACGACATCCAGTATCACCCTGGGGTATGCCAACAAAAGGTTATAGAACCAGAAGTAATAAGCGTACTGATAATATGATTACCCGTCGTCGTAATAAGTAATTATTGGCAATATTAAATATCAATAATTATTAGTTAATTATTTAATTAAATTAATCGTCCAGTTTAGAGGAATATCAAGTGCCACGTTCATTAAAAAAAGGTCCATTTATTGACCACCACTTGTTGGATAAGGTAAACAAGGCCACTGCAGAAAAAGATAGAAGACCCATTAAAACGTGGTCCAGGCGCTCGACTGTTTTTCCTGAAATGGTAGGTTTAACCATTGCTATACATAATGGTCGTCAGCATGTACCTGTGCTGATTAATGAAAATATGGTTGGTCATAAATTAGGTGAGTTCGCATTAACAAGAACTTACCGAGGCCATACTGCAAACAAGAAGACTAAATAACGAAGATTGAGAAGGTAATCACTGTGGAAGTTATTGCAAAACATAAATTCGCACACATCTCGCCGCAGAAATGCCGTCTGATAGCTGACCAGATTCGTGGTCTACCTGTTGAAACCGCATTGAATGCATTGAATTTTGGTGTGACTAAATCTTCAGAACTGATGAAAAAGGTACTGGAGTCAGCGATAGCTAATGCTGAACATAATGAAGGCGCTGATATTGATGAACTACATGTATCAAAAGTCTATGTTGACGAGGGACCAACAATGAAGCGCATCCGACCACGTGCTAAAGGCCGTGCTAATAGAATTTTAAAACGCACCAGTCATATAACTGTTTGTGTTACAGATAGCTAAATACACAGAGCTAAATAGAGAGCTAAATAATGGGTCAAAAAGTACATCCAGTAGGAATTCGTTTAGGTATATCAGCTGACTGGAACTCATGCTGGTATGCAAATAGCGCTGATTTTCCTGATCTGCTTAATGCAGATATTAAAGTAAGAGAGTTTTTGCGGAAGAAGCTTGCCAGTGCCAATGTTAGTCACATACATATAGAACGCCCTACGCGTGCAGCAACAATTACTATTCATACTGCACGTCCTGGTGTAGTGATTGGAAAGAAAGGTGCTGATATTGAAAATCTTCGAAAAGAAGTTGCTAATTTGATTGGTTTACATATAAACAGTGTGAAGCTAAACATCGAAGAGATACGCAAGCCTGAGCTGGATGCAAAACTGGTTGCAGAAAGCATTGCGCAACAGCTGGAGCGTCGTGTGATGTTCCGTCGCGCTATGAAACGGGCGATACAAAATACCATGAGAATGGGGGCGCTTGGCGTAAAAATTAAAATTGGAGGTCGCCTGAATGGCGCTGAAATAGCGCGCAGTGAACAATATGCAGAAGGCCGCGTCCCGTTGCATACCTTGCGTGCAGATATTGACTATGGTTTCCACGAGGCATTAACAACGTACGGAATTCTGGGTATTAAGGTCTGGATTTACAAAGGTGAAATTTTTGATCTGTATAAAACTCAGGATTCTACAGAAAATACAAAAGCAGGCACATCTGCAACAAAGTAGTTGCCTTAGCTAGAGGAATAAAACAGTGTTACAACCAAAACGCACAAAATTTCGCAAAATGTTTAAGGGAAAAAACCGTGGCCTTGCACAAGCCGGTAATAAAGTAAGTTTCGGCGAATTTGGTTTGAAAGCAATGGAACGTGGTCGAGTAACTGCGCGACAAATCGAAGCGGCACGTCGAGCAATGACCCGACATGTTAAGCGTAATGGAAAAATCTGGATTCGTATTTTTCCTGATGTACCTATTTCCAGTAAGCCACTGGAAGTAAGGATGGGTAAAGGTAAGGGCAATGTTGATTACTGGGTATCCAAAGTACAACCAGGAACAATGTTGTATGAGATAGAAGGTGTGTCAGAAGAACTGGCACGTGAGGCTTTTAGCCTGGCAGCAGCGAAGCTACCTGTTAAAACTACTTTTGTTACACGTTCGGTGATGTAAATGGCGAATGCTCAAGAATATAGAAAGATGTCTGAAAAAGACCTGAATGATGAACTGTTAAATTTGCGTCGTGAACAGTTTAACTTACGTATGCAGCTGGGTTCTGGCAACACGCCTAAAATCCACCGCTTTAGTATAGTAAAACATGATATTGCCCGGATTAAAACAGTTATGTCCGAACTTAAACGGCAACATCAACATGGTAAAGTAAAAGACAGTAACGTAACAGATAGTAACGTAAACAAGGGTGATGCATAATGTCAGAAGTAGAATCAACAACGAATAAGGCTGTCGATGAAACCCAGGCTGAAAAAAAACAGCGTTCCCTGACTGGCATTGTTACCAGTAATGCTGGTGAAAAGTCTGCGACAATCATGATTGAACGTCGTATTAAACATCCATTATATGGAAAATATATCAAACGCTCAACAAAATTACGTGTTCATGACGAAGCAAATGAATGTAATCAAGGTGACACGATCCTCGTTGAACAATGTCGCCCGATGTCAAAGACCAAGTCCTGGCGGCTGGTAAAAGTTATTGCAAAAGCTGTTGAACTTTAAATGTTGAATTATTAAGTTTGAACTATTAATTCATGAACTATTAACTGGAAATAACCATGATTCAAATGCAAACAATCCTCAATGCTGCTGATAACAGTGGTGCGCGCAGCATGATGTGCATAAAGGTTCTGGGTGGATCACACCGTCGTTATGCTGCTGTTGGTGACATTATAAAAGTCAGCATAAAAGATGCTATTCCTCGTGGTAAGGTGAAAAAAGGTGAGGTTTATAATGCTGTTGTGGTTAGAACACGCAAAGGTGTGCGACGTTCTGATGGTTCGAGTATTCGCTTTGATGGTAATGCAGCAGTTATTCTTAATGCATCGCTACAGCCTGTTGGTACCCGTATCTTTGGTCCGGTTACACGTGAGTTACGCACGCAGAATTTTATGAAAATCGTCTCACTTGCACCCGAAGTTTTGTAAAGGTAGAAATAATGAAACGTATTAAAAAAGGTGATCAGATTATCGTCATTGCAGGGAAAGACAAGGGGCGACAGGGTACAGTGTTAAGCGTTAACGATGATAAAGTTGTTGTTGAAGCAATTAATATGGTTAAAAAACATGCCAAAGGGAATCCTATGGCAGGTGTCGAGGGTGGTATTATTGAAAAATCGATGCCACTATCGATCTCCAATGTCATGCTTTTTAATGCAATGACTAACAAGGGTGATCGTGTCGGTTTCAAAACTCTAGAAGATGGGCGAAAAGTACGTTACTTTAAATCTAACGGCGAAGTCGTAGACGCATAAAGGTTATAACTTAAAGGTTGTAGCTTAAAGGTTATAAATAAGATGGCAAGATTAGAACAATATTATCGAGATACGGTTGTAAAAAACCTGATGGCAAGTGGTGCATTTAAAAATGTAATGGATGTGCCCAGAATATCAAAAATTACACTCAATATGGGTCTGGGAGAAGCCATTGGTGATAAGAAAGTGCTTAAAAATGCGCTGTCGGATATGGAAAAAATCACTGGCCAGCGCCCCGTTACCACTTTGGCACGTAAGTCAGTAGCATCATTCAAGGTACGTGATGGTTATCCTATCGGCTGTAAGGTAACGCTTCGCAAACAAATGATGTACGAGTTTCTTGATCGCCTGATTAGTATTTCTGTTCCACGGATTCGCGACTTTCGTGGCCTGAATCCAAAATCATTTGATGGCCGAGGTAATTATAATATGGGTGTAAAAGAACAGATTATATTTCCAGAAATAGATTTTGAAAAAATAGATACCATTCGTGGTATGGATATTTGTATTACAACAACAGCTAGAGACAATGAAGCTGGTCTGGCATTGTTAAAAGAATTTAATTTCCCATTTAAGGGTAGTAATAAATAGTATGGCTAAGAATTCAATGATTGCAAGGGAGCACAAACGTACATTACTGGTTAAACAGTATGCGGACAAACGTGCTTTATACAGGGCTGTTCTGATTGATCAAAATGCAGATTTTGATCAAAAAATGGAAGCACAGAAAAAATTGCAAATGCTACCACGTGACTCCTGTAAGGTAAGACAGCGTAATCGCTGTCGTATTACCGGGCGTCCACATGGTGTATTTCGTAAATTTGGCTTATGCAGAAATAAACTTCGCGAAGCAGCAATGCGTGGCGATATACCTGGCCTGGTCAAGGCTAGCTGGTAGGAGGATTTCATTATGATGACAGATCCAATTGCAGACATGCTTACTCGTGTTCGTAATGCACAGGCAGCATCAAAAGTTGATGTTTTAATGCCTTCATCGAAATTAAAAATTTCCATTGCAAAGGTTTTGAAGGATGAAGGTTATATCACTGATTATCATTCAGATGATGCCAACAAACCTGTTTTGACTATTGTGCTTAAATATTATGAAGGTAAGCCTGTTATTGATCAAATCAAGCGTGTTAGTCGCCCTGGTTTGCGTATTTACAAAGGTAAGGATAGTTTGCCCAGTATTTTAAATGGTATGGGTGTGGCAATAGTTTCGACCTCTGCGGGTGTGATGACTGATCGTCAGGCACGTGATACAGGTCGCGGTGGTGAAATTATCTGCACGGTAGAATAAAACTGTTGCACTGGTCATTCATACCTGGTTATTCCTATTTATTAGATTAGATAAACTCAGATTAGATAAACAAAGAGAAATTCAATGTCCCGTATAGCTAAACAACCTGTCATTATCAATGATGGAATAGAAGTAAATATCAGTGGTCAGTCAATCACTGTAAAGGGTAAACTGGGCACATTGACGCTTAATGTTCATCAGTCAGTAAACATTAGTCAGGATGACGGGGAAATTAAATTTGCACCGCTAAATGAATTAAAAACCAGTGAGGCGATGGCAGGTACAATGCGTTCACTGGTTAACAATATGGTTAATGGTGTGGCAAATGGCTACAGCAAAACCCTGCAATTAATCGGTGTTGGCTACAGGGCGCAGCTGCAGGGTAAATTACTTGATTTATCGTTAGGTTTTTCTCATCCTGTTAAATACGCTATACCCGATGGTATTAGTATTGAAACACCTAGTCAGACAGAAATTATAGTAAAAGGTGCTGACAAGCAGGCTGTTGGTCAGGTCTGTGCAGAGATACGTGCCTTCCGTCCGCCAGAGCCCTATAAAGGAAAAGGCGTCAGGTATGCGGACGAGCATGTTATTCGCAAACAGGCCAAGAAAAAATAGTTGAGTAACACTTAACGTAGATTGAATAAACAGGTTACAGTCATGTTATCAAAAAAAACTAACAGATTACGTCGAGCTAAACGTACACGGGCAAAAATTAATGAACTTGGTGCTTATCGTTTAAGTATTCATCGTACTCCGAAACATATTTATGCACAGGTTATATCCCCAGACGGTAAAAACGTTATCGCGTCAGCCTCAACGCTGCAAAAAGATATTAGTGCTGATTCAGGTTATACGGGAAATGTGAATGCAGCTTCGCTGGTAGGCAAGGCAATTGCAGTAAAATCAAAATCAGCAGGTATTACTAACGTTGCCTTCGATCGTTCTGGTTTTCGCTATCACGGACGAGTTAAAGCCCTTGCTGACTCAGCACGTGAAAATGGCTTGCAGTTTTAATATGACACGTTGAAAACTGTCACAGCAATAACAATGCAATAGTTACAACTGGCAGAAAATACTTTAATTTTTTTAATAATAGGTTTCTTTATGGCACATGCAGAATCACCACAGGTAAAAGATGATTTTATTGAAAAACTGGTTGCAGTTAATCGAGTAGCCAAGGTCGTCAAGGGTGGTCGTCAATTTGGATTTACTGCATTAACAGTTGTTGGTGATGGCAATGGAAAAATCGGCTTTGGTTATGGTAAAGCGAAAGAAGTACCATTAGCTATTCAAAAAGCTATGGACAAAGCACGCAAGAACATGCAACGAATTCACCTTAAAGGGGATACGCTACATCATTCTTTAACCGGTATTCATGGTGCAGCTAATGTTTATATGCAACCAGCTTCAGATGGTACCGGTATTATCGCTGGTGGTGCTATGCGTGCGGTTTTTGAAGCGGTTGGCGTGAAAAATGTTCTGGCGAAGATCAATGGTACACGTAATCCAATTAATGTTGTTCGGGCTACTATTAATGGTTTAACTTCGATGTCATCTCCAGATTACATTGCTGCAAAACGTGGTAAGACTGTTGAAGAACTGCTGGGTTAAATTTTAGAAGTTAAATTTTAGAGATTAGGTTTTACGGATACAGGTCATGGCAAGTAAAGAGCTTGAAATTACATTAACAAAGAGTCTGATTGGGCGCCTTAAATCACACAAGGCATGTGCACGTGGTCTTGGTCTTCTGCGCACACATCATACGGTAAAAGTTCAGGATACACCTGAAAACCGTGGCATGATAAATAAAATTTCATATATGCTAAACATAGAAGAGGCATAGCAGGTGGTCGATATGGTACAAACAACGATGCAATTAAATACGCTGAAACCTGCGGCGGGTAGTAAAAAGAATATAAAACGTGTAGGCCGTGGGATTGGCTCCGGGTACGGGAAAACTAGTGGCCGCGGACATAAAGGTCAAAAGTCACGTTCGGGTGGTTTTCATAAGGTTGGTTTTGAAGGTGGGCAAATGCCTCTACAGCGTCGTTTACCTAAAGTGGGCTTTACTTCACGCTCAGGTAAACTAACTGCTGAATTACGTTTAAATGAACTGGCAAAAGTTGACGCTTCATATATTGATATACTGGCATTAATAAAAGCTAACCTTGTACCTGCATTCACCCAAAAAGTAAAAGTTATTGCATCCGGTACTATTACTACTGCGGTCAAATTAAAAGGCATTGCAGTAACTCCTGGTGCACGTTCTGCCATTGAAGCAGCGGGTGGAAGTATTGAGGCTTAGTGGGCCTGCTTCTAATAATAATCTACATTATAGATAATACATATTATGGCAGCGGGTAATTTTACAGAGTTAAAACAACGGCTTTTATTCGTACTTGGTGCCTTAATTGTGTTCCGGATTGGTACGTTTATTCCGGTTCCTGGTGTTGACCCAACTGTTCTGTCGGTATTATTTGACCAGCAGAAAGGTAGTATTCTGGGTGTGTTTAATATGTTTTCAGGTGGCGCACTAAGGCGTATGTCTGTGTTTGCACTGGGTATCATGCCGTATATTTCTGCTTCAATTATTATGCAGTTACTGGCGGTTACCGTACCTTCACTTGAGCAGTTAAAAAAGGAAGGTGAATCAGGACGTCGAAAAATTTCTATGTACACACGGTACTTTACCCTGGTACTGGCAACTTTTCAGTCGATTGGTATTTCTATTGCGCTGGAAGGGCAATCGGTTCAATCAACTTCATTGGTGATGAACCCTGGAATCAATTTTATATTTACTGCGACAATAACATTGGTAACCGGAACCATGTTTTTAATGTGGTTGGGTGAACAGGTAACTGAACGGGGCATTGGTAATGGTATCTCACTGATTATTTTTGCCGGCATTGTCTCTGGTTTACCACGTGCTGTTGGTGGTACGCTCGAACTGGTAAGAACAGGTGAATTGCATACTCTTGCAACCTTGTTCTTATTTGTTCTTGCTATCGGTGTAACAGGCTTTGTTGTGTTTGTTGAGCGTGGACAACGTAGAATAACAGTAAATTATGCAAAAAAACAAATGGGTAGGAAGCAGTATCAGGCACAGAGTAGTTTTCTGCCGCTTAAGTTAAATATGGCTGGTGTTATTCCACCTATTTTTGCTTCAAGTATCATATTATTTCCAGCAACCATGGCAAGCTGGTTTGGTCAGTCACAGGGAATGGAATGGCTGCAGGACATAGCAAGTAAGATATCACCGGGACAGCCGATTTATATCATCCTGTTCTCGATAGCGATTGTATTTTTCTGCTTTTTTTATACGGCACTGCAATTTAATGCACGTGATACTGCGGATAACCTAAAGCGTTCAGGAGCCTTTATTCCTGGTATACGCCCGGGTGAACAAACGGCAAAATATATTGATAAGGTCATGACGAGGCTAACTTTGATTGGTGCGTTTTATATCACTGCTGTCTGTCTGCTACCAGAGTTTTTAATTTTATACTGGCATGTGCCGTTCTATTTTGGTGGTACGTCATTGTTAATTATTGTTGTTGTGGTGATGGATTTTATGGCTCAGATACAGTCACATCTTATGTCACATCAGTATGAAGGAATAATGAAAAAAGCCAACCTTGAAGGTTATAAACGTTAGATATCGTACTGCCTGGTTTATAAGTTACCCCGTTTTATTGATGAATGGGTTTTAGTAAGCAGGTTTTAATACTTTAGTACAGGTTTTAGAAAACAGGATAAAGAAAATGAAAGTTCGTGCATCAGTAAAGAAAATGTGTAGGAATTGTAAGATTATCAAGCGTCATGGTGTTGTACGTGTAATCTGTACAGATCCACGACATAAACAACGTCAGGGTTAGGCCTGAACTATTACAGTTTAGTCAGGCAGTTGATATAACCTCATATTATTTGTAAAATACCGCGCTTTGTCGCGTAAACTCGGAATCTAAAATGGCTCGTATTGCAGGTATAAATATTCCTTCTAACAAACACACCGTTATTGGTCTTAGACATATATATGGTGTGGGTTCTACTCGTGCAAAATTAATCTGTGCAGCATCTAATATTGGCGAAGAGACTAAAATTGGACAGCTAACTGAAGAACAGCTTGAGGCACTACGTACTGAAGTAGGTAAGTATTCGGTAGAAGGTGACCTGCGTCGTGAAGTATCAATGAGTATAAAGCGGCTGATGGATCTTGGTTGTTACCGCGGTATTCGCCATCGTCGTGGCTTACCACTTCGCGGGCAACGTACTAAAACCAATGCGCGTACACGTAAGGGACCACGTCGCCCCATAACGCGTTAATTAACACAGTATATATCAGGTTACGATGAAGTATCGTTTAAATTTTTAATGCCTGCTAGCTGTTCAATATTAAAAAACATATAGAGTAATTACATGGCCGGTCCAGAAACAAAGAAAAAGGTTAAACGCGCTGTTGTTGATGGTGTAGCACATATATACGCTACTTTTAACAATACTATTATTACTATTACCGATCGTCAGGGAAATACTTTATCCTGGGCAACTTCTGGTGGGTCTGGCTTTCGTGGTTCTCGCAAAAGTACACCCTTCGCTGCACAGGTTGCTGCTGAGCGTGCTGGCACACGAGCAAAAGATTATGGGATGAAGAATGTCGAGGTAATGGTACGTGGCCCCGGGCCTGGGCGTGAATCTGCAGTGCGCTCACTGAATAATATCGGTTTTAAAATCACTAATATTACGGATGTAACACCAATTCCACACAATGGTTGTCGTCCACCTAAAAGACGTCGTGTGTAGGAGAATATTTAATGGCTAAATATACCGGACCAAAATGTAAACTCAGTCGCCGTGAAGGTGTTGATCTTGATCTAAAATCATCACTGCGCCCACTTGATAGTAAATGTAAGCTTGATCAGGTTCCTGGCCAGCATGGTGCCAGACGAACACGTTTATCTGACTATGCCTTACAGCTGCGTGAAAAACAGAAAGTTCGCCGTATCTATGGTGTGCTGGAAAAACAGTTTCGTAACTATTATAAAACGGCAGCCCGTATTAAAGGTTCGACAGGTGAGAACTTGCTGCAATTATTAGAACGCCGTCTTGATAATGTCGTTTACCGTGCCGGTTTTGGTGCCACTCGCGCTGAAGCTCGACAAATTGTCAATCATAAATGTGTTATGGTAAATAATCAGATTGTGAATATTCCGTCTTATCAGGTAAGTGAAAATGACGTGATAGCTATTCGTGAAAAAGCAAAAAAACAGACACGTATTGCTGATTCAATGAATATGGCTAAACAGAAAGGTATTGTCGACTGGATTACTCTGGATGATACAAAACTGGAAGCAGTGTATAAAAATGTACCAGAACGTGCAGATCTGCCAGCTGATATTAATGAGCAGCTGATTGTTGAACTTTATTCCAAATAGGGGAGTTATACCAGTATGTCAGGCAGTGATGAACTTCTTACACCACGTACAATTAATGTGCAGTCCTTTAGTGATACGCATGCAAAAGTTGCACTGGAACCCTTAGAGCGCGGTTTTGGCCATACTCTTGGGAATGCTTTACGTCGTATTTTGCTATCCTCCATTGAAGGTAGCGCCATTGTAGAAGCACAGATAGAAGGTGTTGTGCATGAATACGGGGCTATAGAAGGTGTACAGGAGGATGTACTGGAAATCCTGTTAAACCTGAAAGGCGTTGCACTCATTATGCACAGCAATGATGAACAGATAATTACCCTGCATAAACAGGGTTCTGGCGTTGTTACGGCAGGTGATATTGAAACGGGGCATGATATTGAGATCATGAATCCTGATCATGTGATTGCGAGCGTTAATAATGATGGCGTACTTGATATTACCATGAAAGTAAAAAAAGGCCGTGGTTATCAGCCCTCAAACATGCGTAATGTTGATGCCGAATCAACGGCAATTGGCAGCTTGCAATTAGATGCTTCATTCAGCCCGATTCGTCGTGTTTCCTATAATGTTGAAAATGCACGTGTTGCCCAGAGTACCAATCTGGATAAATTAATTATAGATCTGCAGACAAATGGTACGGTTGATCCAGAAGAAGCTATTCGCACTGCAGCCACTATCTTACAGAGTCAATTATCTTCCTTTGTTAATTTGCAGAGTATCGAAGACGTTGAAGATGTGGATGAAGAAGCTGATATCGATCCCGTTCTGTTACGACCTGTTGATGAACTGGAGCTGACAGTACGTTCGGCTAACTGTCTCAAAGCAGAGAATATTTATTATATTGGTGATTTGATTCAACGTACTGAAGTAGAATTATTACGCACCCCCAATCTGGGTAAAAAGTCGCTGACAGAAATTAAGGATGTACTGGCTTCACACGGTTTGTCTCTTGGCATTCAGCTAGATAACTGGCCACCTGCCTCTATTCGTGAAAAAGAAGAAGTAGGTTGATACAGATTGTAGCGACTCACCGAGTCGTTACTATGGGTTATTTAATTAAACAGATCAGGTAATAACACCCGGTCAAATACAGATTTTAGAGAAAGGTTAAGCAAAATGCGCCATCAAAAATCAGGTCGTCGTTTGAATCGCAATAGCAGTCATCGTAAAGCGATGTTCAGCAATATGGCAAATTCATTGTTCGATCATGAAATTATTAAAACCACATTGCCTAAAGCAAAAGAATTACGCCGTGTTGCTGAACCCTTAATTACCATGGCAAAAAAAGATTCTGTTGCAAACCGGCGTCAGGCATTTGCCCGCTTGCGTGATAAAGCCATGGTTGGTAAATTATTTAATGAGCTGGGGCCTCGTTATGATGCTCGGCCAGGTGGTTATACACGTATACTAAAATGTGGCTTTCGTAGTGGTGATGCAGCGCCTATGGCCTATATTGAACTGGTTGATCGTCCTGTCATTGCGGATGAAGAATAGCAGCTATACATAGATATTAGCTATAAAGATATTAGCTATAAAAATTGCCTATAAAAAAACCAGCTCATGCTGGTTTTTTTATGCTTATTATATTTTCTGGCGGTTTAAAATACGCTGTAAATACTGGCCGGTATAAGACGTTTTTACCCCGGCGACTTCTTCTGGTGTGCCGCAGGCAATAATCTGCCCACCCTTATAGCCACCTTCCGGTCCCAGATCAACAATCCAGTCTGCTGTTTTTATTATATCGAGATTGTGTTCAATCACAATAATCGTATTGCCGTGGTCACGTAGTCGGATAAGGACATCGAGTAACTGTTGGACATCGTGGAAGTGCAAACCGGTAGTTGGTTCATCAAGTAGATAAATAGTACGGCCAGAATCACGTTTGGAAAGTTCTTTAGACAGTTTTATACGCTGTGCTTCCCCGCCTGATAAAGTTGTTGCACGTTGTCCCAGAGTAATATAACCCAGTCCCACATCCATTAATGTCTGTAATTTACGTTTGAGTACGGGGATGGCATTAAAAAAGTCATGAGCCTGTTCAATAGTCATACTCAGTACTTCATGGATATTCAGCCCTTTGTATTTTATTTCCAGGGTTTCACGGTTATAACGTTTACCGTGGCAAACATCACAGTCCACATAGACATCGGGCAGAAAATGCATTTCAACCTTGATGACCCCGTCACCCTGACAGGCTTCACAGCGCCCGCCCTTTACATTAAAGCTGAATCGCCCTGGCTGGTAACCACGTGAACGCGCTTCCGGTGTGGCAGAAAATAATTCACGGATAGGGGTGAATAAACCGGTATAGGTGGCTGGATTTGATCGTGGTGTACGACCAATGGGGGATTGGTCAATATCGACAACTTTATCAAAATATTCAATGCCATGATGTGATTGATGCGTGGCCGCAGTCATGGAATTACGATTAATCTCGCGGGCAAGAACAGGGTAAAGCGTATCATTGATTAAAGTTGATTTACCTGAACCGGATACCCCTGTAATGCAGGTAAAGAGGCCAACTGGAATATCCAGATCAACCTGTTGCAAATTGTGTCCGCTGGCACCTTTTATACTCAGAAATTTGTCGGTGTGGGCAATGCGTTGCCCTGGAACTGCAATGGTTTTTTTGCCGCTTAAATACTGGCCGGTAAGTGACTGGCTATTATTCTTAATTTGCTCTGCGGTGCCGGTGGCCATTATGGTTCCCCCATGCACCCCGGCACCGGGACCTATATCAATCACAAAATCAGCGCTTAAAATAGCATCTTCATCGTGTTCGACGACGATAACCGTATTACCAATATCACGCAGATGGTTTAGCGTTTTTATCAGCCGGTCATTATCGCGTTGATGTAAACCGATAGAAGGTTCATCCAGTATATACATCACACCGACAAGACCGGCACCAATCTGGCTGGCAAGACGAATACGCTGTGATTCACCACCAGAGAGCGTATCGGAACTTCTATCCAGCGTTAAATAATCCAGACCAACATTCACCAGAAAATTAAGTCTGGATGAAATTTCCCGATTAATCTTCTCCGCAATCTCACCGCGGCTGCCTTTAAGTGTCAGGCTATTGAAAAATTCAAAGGCATGTTGAATCGGCATAGCAGTAATTTCTGCCAGGGTTTTATCCTGCACAAAAACATGTCGTGCGGCTTCATTTAAACGGGTGCCATGACACACTGGGCAGGGCTGTAAAGACATGTATTTTGCCAGTTCGTCACGCACCAGATTGGACTCGGTCTCACGGTAGCGCCGTTCCATAGTGTGTAGTACACCTTCAAACGGATGTGTGCGTTTCTTGCTGCGACGGCCACGGTGACCGGGAATGGTAAATTCAATTTTTTCTCTGTCGCTACCAGTAAGTAGAATATTCCTGATGTTTTTCGGTAAGTCTCGAAATGGCATCTCGATATCAAAATCATAATGACTGGCCAGTGATTGAATCATGCTAAAATAATAAGCGTTACGACGGTCCCAGCCACGAATGGCACCACCAGCAAGGCTGAGGTGGCTATTGCTGACAACCCGTTGTGGGTCAAAAAAATGATTATGACCCAGCCCTTCACATTCGCTACAGGCACCGGCAGGGTTATTGAAGGAAAACAGACGGGGTTCCAGCTCCGGCAGGTTATAACCGCATAAAGGGCAGGCGAATCGGGCAGAAAAAATCAGTTCACCCAGCTGTTCACTTTTATCTGTATCCATCCATGCAATCGTCGCCATATCGTCGGCAAGCTTCAGTGCCGTTTCAAATGATTCAGCCAGCCGTGTTTGAATGTCCAGACGTACCTTGAAACGATCGACTACCACATCGATAGTATGTTTCTGTTTCGCATCCAGTTCGGGTGTTTCATCGAGTTCAAAGATCGTACCGTCGATGCGAACGCGTAGAAACCCCTGCTGTTTTAAATCGGCAAATAAATGCTGGTGCTCCCCTTTACGATTGCGTATAACCGGTGCGAGTAACATAAGCTTACTGCCTTCAGGTAAAGCCAGCACCTGATCCACCATCTGACTGATTGTCTGCGCCTGTAACTCTGCGTTGTGCTCAGGACAACGCGGTGTACCAGCACGAGCAAATAGCAGGCGCAGATAGTCATAAATCTCCGTAATCGTGCCTACCGTAGACCGTGGATTATGTGACGTGGTTTTCTGCTCGATAGAAATAGCCGGTGACAGTCCTTCGATAGTATCGACATCGGGTTTTTCCATCATTGATAGAAATTGACGCGCATAGGTAGATAATGACTGCACGTACCGGCGCTGGCCCTCGGCAAAAATAGTGTCAAATGCCAGTGACGATTTTCCCGAACCGGAAAGACCGGTAATCACAATGAGCTTATTACGTGGGATATCCAGATTAATATTTTTAAGATTGTGGGTGCGCGCACCCCGGATTTGGATCGTATCCATAATGTTATACAGCACAAATTACAGGTAATCTGCTAGAATGCCTGTTTTTATATTGCTCGGCAAGTAGCTTTAACAATTATTTATCTTGCCTGTCAATTTTACATCTGATCGATTATTTTTTATTTACCTATTATGTCAACATCATCAAATACAAATCTGGCCGCACAGGAACGTCGTGCGGGTATGTCACTCGCCTTAATTTACGCCTTCCGCATGATTGGGCTGTTTATGATCCTGCCCGTTTTTGCTCTGTACACCAAACATCTGCCGGGAGCGACGCCTTTTTTAATGGGGCTGGCACTGGGTATCTACGGGTTAACCCAGGCAATATTGCAAATTCCGTTTGGTATGTGGTCAGATCGTATCGGGCGTAAACCGGTTATATTTATCGGCCTGTTAATTTTTGCAGCCGGTTCCATTATTGCTGGTTCAGCACACAGTATCGTGGCGATAATTATCGGTCGGGCCATTCAGGGTGGCGGTGCCGTGGCGGCAGCATTGATGGCGCTAGCGGCTGACCTCTCGCGTGAAGAACATCGTACCAAAATGATGGCCTTAATTGGCACCAGTATTGGTTTTTCCTTTGCCTTATCCATGGTGCTTGGCCCAATTATTAACAACTGGATCGGCATCAGCGGTATTTTTTATACCACCGCCGTGCTGGCACTGGTAGGTATTGGCATTTTATTTCTACTGGTTCCCGACCCGGTAAAAAGTTATTTTCATCGCGATGCGGAAGTCGAAACGCGGTCACTTTTTACAGTATTAAAAAATCCCCAGTTACTGCGTCTGGATCTGGGTATTTTTACCCTGCATCTGGTTTTAATGTGTGTGTTTCAGGTTTTGCCATTAGTGTTGAAAAATGATATGGGCGTACCAGCAAACAAACACTGGGAAATCTACCTGCCGGTTTTTGCTATTTCACTGCTTATTATGGTGCCGTTTATTATTATTGCCGAACGTAAACGTATGATGAAGTCGATCTTTATCGGGGCAATTACCAGCCTGATATTTGCCACTTTCATCTTCCTGTTCAGCCGCTCACTGGATCTGACTATTCTGGCCCTGGTGGTTTATTTTGCCGGCTTTAACCTGCTCGAAGCCTCATTACCCTCACTCATCGCAAAAATTGCCCCGGCTACTCAGAAAGGCACGGCAATGGGGGTGTATTCCAGCAGCCAGTTTCTGGGGGCTTTTGTCGGCGGTGCACTTGGTGGAACCGCCCACCAGCTGTGGGGCATCACCGGGGTTTATTACACTGCCCTGGCTTTTTTACTGTTCTGGCTGTTGATGGCTATCACCATGAAACAACCGCGCTACCTGAGTACCTATCTACTACGTCTGAAAACCGATATCGGGCAGGTAGAGGTTGAGCAATTACTGGCCGTTGACGGTGTGATCGAAGCGGCCATTATTCAAAATGATGATGAGCAGGCAATAGCTTATCTGAAAATTGAAAAACATAATCTCAATGAAGATCAACTTATTGCCTTTGGTGTTGTAGAATAGTTATTATAGAAACAGCGTGCGGTTCGTCTATTACCTGTATCCGCCTTGAACCCACGGATTCAGGTATTAATTTTTAAGAATAATTAAATCGGGATGGAAAAATAATGGCTCAAATCGGTGTAAACAAAGTAATCTTGATTGGCAACCTGGGTAAAGACCCGGAAGTTAAATACATGCCAAGTGGTGATGCCGTGGCAAATATTACCCTGGCAACCTCTGACACCTGGAATGATAAAAGTACGGGTGAGAAAAAGGAAAAAACCGAATGGCACCGGGTGGTGTTTTTTGGCAAGCTGGCAGAAATCGTCGGCCAGTACTGTAAAAAAGGCTCAAAGATTTACGTTGAAGGCCAGCTGCAAACCCGTAAATGGCAGGCGCAGGATGGTTCCGACCGCTATTCAACCGAAGTGGTAGTCAGAGGTTTCGGCGGCACCATGCAAATGCTAGACAGCAAGGGTAGCGGCGGTGGTTATGCACCAGCGCAACCAGCCACCCAAACCGCACAGCAAGCAGCCCCCCAACAGGCCGCCCCGGCAGCTGCCGTGGTGGATGACAGCTTTGATGATGATATTCCGTTTTAGGAGCACCTAAGGGTGTGAGAAAGAGCGTAATAAATGCTAAAATATAACCTATGGTTGCTAAAAAACACGATATAGTACAGGTAAAAAATCCACGTTCCGGGCATTATGTCAAAATTGACAGAACGGTAGGTAAAATCGTGTCTCATAAAAAAAGTGTCGGTAAATACAAGGACATACCAGTAGCTCGAAAAAAATAGTGATTATATACAGCCCATCGGATGGAGATGCAATAACCAGTTCAATAAAGAGCAAGCCTCGTCATTGCTTTCTCATGACTCGTCTTGGGAAACCTGTACCCAAAGAGGTTACAGAAATAAGAAAGGCAATTGGTGTAGTATGTAAAAACTGTAAATTCACAGTTATTGACGCTAGTACTCAAAATAGTGGCCGAGATTTTCTTCTTAAAATCTGGAAGCAAATTGCTTCTACTCCGTTGGTTATCGGTGTTGTCCACGAAAAAATACCACCGAGTACGCAATCTAATATTTATTATGAATTAGGTATAGCTCAAGCTTTAGGTAAGGAAACAATCATAGTTAAATCACCAACCAGCGCCATTCCAAGTGATTTTGTTCGAACTGAATATATTGAGTTTGACACTAAATTTAATAGAAGTTTTTCTAATTATTTAAAAGGCCTGAAGGAACAGGCTGAACATTATGAGCTTATGGCTGATCAGCTCGAAAATAATCCAGTTTTATCCATTGACTATCTAAAACGAGCGTTCTTAATAACCGGGGAAACACGACTCCGAAAAAAGCCAAAGAATTGCTTAATGAAGCAGGGCTGGATCACAGAGCAAAAAATAGTGTTGAACTGATTGCCGCATCCTTTTGAATTCAAAATAATGCTTTTATCGTTCCCATCGCTCTGCGTGGGAATGCATTACCTGACACTCTGTATCATTTCCTGTTGCACATTCTTCCCAAAGGCTTCATGCGAGTTTGCCATTATGGCTACCTGGCCAACCGGGTACAGGTGGAAAAGCTTAAACAGATACGTGAGTATCTGGAAGCAGCACAACCGGTAAAAACCGTGGCTGACAACCCATCGGACAACCCAGCAGGTGAATACAGCAGTCTCAATGAAGCAGAAAAATCCTGTCCAGGCTGCAAGACAGGCTACCTGCATCTGGTTGGACTTATCCCGTCAGAAAAAGAACGATGACAGAGGATGTGTGCATAGCGACAAAACCCACGATTAACACTGGCGTCGTGAGATATTTACTGGTTACCAGAAAGCCGGTAACGGGTTTATCATGGCCATATAAAAATAACCGGCCTGAAACCGCAAACACAGTAGGGCAGATGGCTTAAAAACAAGAGATTGACAGCATGGAAACAGAAATGAAGAAGGCTGCTTAAATGTGGTAATTAGGCGAAAAGTACGTTGACACCTATCGGGCACTGGTTCGGGAAGGTTTACATGCCCTGATTGAACGCGAAAGTGCCCGCCGTCTGGCAAAGCTGGGAGGTTCTGAGGCGAAACTGGAAGCCATCAGTCGCCGTCAATCCAGCGGGAAATAAAGAGGTCGGCATGATTCTGGTGGATACCTCGGTATGGATTGATCATTTGCGTTATCACGATGATGCGCTGGCGAACCTGCTCAATACCAGCCAGGTATTAATGC
>WFMW01000042.1 GCA_015488885.1 Gammaproteobacteria bacterium
AGTCTTCGTTGAATTTCATTTATATGCTTAAGCCATTAATGGCAGAATCCATTTTTAAAACATTTCAGCGTTTTTAGTGTCTCATTTGCTGAATTCATATTACTCTATTTACATGATACTTGACACAATACTAAATTACTCTGTTGCATTATGGTTCACACGCGGAGTGAGGTAACCAGTCAATACTTGACGCAGAGCGCAAACTAGTGGGCTGGTGACTGTGAAGATTAATGCCAAAACAGGTGAAGCGGCGGGTGATGAAGATAATAATGCTATTTTTGAGATTTTTAGAAAAGAAAATGCGCCGGGGGTGAAAAAAAGTAGCGTTAATGGCGGGCGTGTTATGAATGGGAGCGAGACAAAAGATAGCGAGCCGATACCAGAGCAGATATTTTAATCTGGGCGTCCTTACTTTATTTCCCGATGTGGATAGACGCCTGATTATTTCAGGAAGCTTATACCCAGATTAAAGTAAAACGCAGTTTCGCCCTGGTCATTGGTTCCGACTGCAATATAAACCGGGCCAAGAAAAGTATCGGCACCAACAAACACACTGCCGGCCAGACGAAGATTATCTGTCCTTATCTCACTGGAATTGACCCAGGCATTACCTGCCTCAAGGGAGAGACCAGCGTACATCGGCAGAAAGGTAATATTACCAAGACGCCGGTAAAGGGCGCTTTCAACAAGCCCGAAGTGCTGGCCGAACAGTTCATTACGAATTGTGCCTGATAGTTGCAGAAAACCACCTCGCCAGAATAGTTCATTGGCACCAATCTCAGTGATATTACCCTGATCTAATGTGGTATCTAAAATCATACGGTTGAACACGGTATAGCGTTTATACGTACTTGCACCACCAAGCTGGAACCGTATCTGTCTATAATTTCTGTCGGCACCCAGGCTCTCACGATTACCACGAAAACTGATATCACTAAAAAATCCATGATTGGGGAAACTCATATTGTCCAGTGAGTTATGAGTCAGCTTGATGAAATAATAGCTTTCGGTAAAGTTAGTGTGTTCATCTATAAATGGACCGGCAACTGAGGTTATATTACCGTCGTTGTAGTGCAAACCCAGGCGCAGTTCTGTTGTCTGTTTGAATAACCTGCCTCCTGACAGACTGATAAAGTTACGTCTAAAACGCTGTATTGATGCTATATGATCATCAATTAAGGTGGGAACAATATTTGTTTTGATACCTGTTTTTACTGCAACAAAATAATCAAGCCTGGGATCTAACGGCTGATAAATCTCTGCGCTGATCCGGGGTTCGCTGCCCAGTGTTGCGGTGGCGCGGAATTCACCAGCCAGTGAGTTAAGATCATTTTTATTATAGGAAACATTGAAGTTGGTAATTGACTGTATTTCAAAGGCCGATTCGATGGAAAGGCCGAACTGCAAATACTGGCGCGCCCATTTTCTATCGCGCACATAAATAATCAGACCGGTTTTGCCATCACGCTGTGCCAGCGAATAGACCACCGAACCGGAATAATCCAGACCGTAAATATAGGATAAATCCTGTTCCAGCAGGGGGACGTTCAGAGCTTGACCGATTTTCTGGTGGATACGTACACGGATGACATCATTGCGTAAACTGGTTTTGTTCTTTATTTCGATAAAATCAATAATCGGATTTTTCCGGGCAACAGTGGGTAGCGCTGCAGTATACGCAGCATAGTCTCTGTCTGATAACGCCAGTTTTTTCAGTTTGCCGAGCTGATCTATGGTAGCCTGTTCACCTGCTTTGATCAGTGCCGGATATTTATCGAAATCGGTTGCTGATATATCTGCTGCGCCGGGGGTAATCAGTACATCGTTTCCTGTTAATGTTTTCAGCTGTATGTCGGCAATACGACGAGTCAGTATCGTGCTTAACTGTGCGGTGACATCAATGCCGGATTTTATTTCTTTTTTCTTTAATAGTGGTGCACTGACGTCCACAGCAATGACAATATCGGCGCCCATCTTACGGATAACATCAATCGGTATATTGTCTGCTATGCCGCCGTCAACAAGTAGAGTATGGTCTATTTCTATCGGGGGCAAAGCACCCGGAACCGACATGCTGGCACGCATCGCACGTGCCAGATTACCTTTCCTGATAATAAAAGCATGGCCATTACTAATATCGGTAGCAATCGCCCGGTAGGGAATTCTAAACTTGTCAAAATTATGTATATGAAAGCCGGGGTAGGCAAGCCGGTCCAGCGCCAGCTCGATTTGCTGGCCTTCGATCAGGCCGGGTGAAATCTGTAAACCTTTATCGCTGATACCTATACGGTGAATACCAAAAAAATCATTATCATCCTGTTTACGGCGAAAAGATTTGTAATCACGGGTGGCAAAATCATTGAAAACCTTATCCCAGGGTATTTGTTTTACATTCTGTTCAATTTCGTCCGGGCTTAAACCGATGGCATACAAACCGCCGATAATAGAACCCATGCTGGTACCGACAATATAATCAACCGGGATGTGATTTTTTTTCAGTATTTTAAGGACACCGATATGGGCAAAACCACGCGCACCACCGCCGCTGAGAACCAGACCAATTTTCGGACGCTGACTAAAATGATGGCTTGAAGGCTCGGCTGGGGTGGCAGCAAAAAGACTGTTTACGCCAATGAAGAGTAAAAAGAAAGTAACCGGCCGCAGCAATAAAATCCGAGTATATTGCATGATCCTGACAGGCACTTAATAAGAACTTGTTGCCTTTATGCCGGGTTTAATCCTGATGGTATTTTTCACTCTGTTTATGCGCAGCATTAACCAGTGCTTCAACATTGTCGGTTGAAATATCAGGTGTAATCCCATGGCCAAGATTAAACACGTGTCCCGAACCGTTACCAAAATCGGCGAGGATGTTAGCAACTTCCTGACGAATAGTTTCGGGGTTGGTGCCCATAATGGCTGGATCCATATTGCCCTGCAGTGCGACCTGATCGCCGACCTGCTGGCGAGCCAGCTTCATATCAACCGACCAGTCCAGGCCGATGGCATCGCAGCCGGTTGAGGCAATTTCAGGCAGCCACATGCCGCCACCTTTGGTGAACAGGATAATGGGCACCGGCTGACCGTCTTTTTCCCGGGTGAGCTGGTCAACAATCTGA
>WFMW01000043.1 GCA_015488885.1 Gammaproteobacteria bacterium
CATCAATAATAGTGATTACATGATTATTGGAGTGTAAATCAATTCCGCAGTATAGTTTCATGTCAGTCTCCCGGTTCGTTTAGAATTACCAATGCCAGTGTACCCCACTGGTTTGGGTGACTGGCTAGATGATTATCAGACCACGATAAGTGATTGAATAAAAATAAAAAACACTTAAAACAGGCATGCATTTTCAGGCTTAAACTGCCTGTTTTAGAGGTAAAACTACCGCTTTAAGGCGAGAGGCCAATGCCACGCGCCAATCGACATTTTTGCCCGGTCATATCTGGCACATCACCCACCGCTGCCATAAGCAGGCGTTCCTGCTGAAGTTTGTGAAATACCGCCAGTGCCAGGAGTCTGTCGGATTTAACACAACCTACTGCGGAAAAGCCAAATTTGGATATATTCGCCGTTATTTTTGTTCAACGCGTCCATGCGTTCCCCCCCTGTGGGGCTAAGGTTAAAAAATATATAAATCATTAGGTTATGGGCCCGTTCCCGTAACCAATACCTTAAGGATTACCCTGCACGGCCACCCAGAAAGGGAATTTACCGACAGCGATTTTCTGTTCCAGCTGCACGGTTTGTAGATTAATCACTGCCACGGCATTGTCTTTGGTCAGGGTCACATAGGCCCAGTGACTGTCCAGACTGGCACGCACACCATGCGGGCCATTGCCTACTTTAATATTTGTCACTGCCAGGGTGCGGGTGTTAATGATGGAGATAAAATCATCACCGATAGCGCCGGTGATTGCATAACGACCGTCCGGGGTCACATCAATACCGCCATGCCCGTTACCCACGGTAATGACTTTTTTCAGCTTGCCTGTTGCCAGTTCAACGACAGCAACATGATGCACAAAATCACGCACGAAAGCCGTCTTTTCATCGGCAGACAAATCAAGATTATGCGGGCCGGTAATACCTGGTAGCGCAATAACACGAATCAGTTTGCGTGTGGCCGTATCAATTACCCCCAGCCCGGCACCACCCTGCAAGGTCACATAGGCACGTTTTCCATTTCGGGTGAAACGAACATTATGCGGTCCCGGTTTAACCTTGATGCTATCTACAACCGCAAGCCGCTTCAGGTCAACCACGCTGATACTGGCCGAGCCCTGATTGCTCACATAAGCAAATTGACCATCGGGGGTCACCTTCACCCCTTTAGGTGCTTTACCGACCGGAATAACAGCCAGTTGCTTACCCGTTGCGGTGGCAAAGATATAAACGGTATTTGTAGACGGGCTGGTTGACAGCAGCCTTTTTCCATTCGGGGTGAGTGCGTCATAGAGCATATTCGGCCCACCCTTCCAGCTTGTTTGTTGTGGCAGGGTTTCAATGCTGGCACTTTTTTTCATGCTGACATAAGCCGTTGGTGGAAAGGCTTTCACATTGGCTTTTGTCGATAACGGCAGGGATGCTATAGCCTTTTCTTGCTTGATTACAGCGTTTGTTGTTGTCGTCGGCAGGCTGGCATAATAGGTGGCCAGATTCTGAATATCCGCGTTATTCAAACTCGCCGCCATGGCATTCATGGTCGGGTTCTTGCGCGTACCGGTTTTAAAAGCAGTAAGCTGTTTTATCAGGTAAGCCGGTTTTTGCCCGGCAAGGTTGGGAAACTCATCACTCAGACCAATCCCGCTCAGACGGTGACAACCGGCACACATGGCTGCTTTGGCTTTGCCCTGCAATTTATCCGCCGCCATAACCGTACCAGCGGTTATTGTCATTGCTACACACAGGCTATACGCCAGTTGTTTTTTCATATTTATTCTCCAGTTTATTGCTATGATTCATTCATGTATTTATTTATTGATTGATTGTATTTATTGTTTGTCTTAGTCTCTGTTTATGCTTTACTGCACTACCTGTCAGGGCGTTATCAAAGACCGGTTTATTCCCGAAAATATAACTATTTTTTGGTTTTGCGGAATAAATTTCCCATGCGTGACGCCTTTGACAATGAAGCAGAGACACAAAACAATGCCTTTATCCAGCCACCGACAGAAACAGTTCAGAACACTAACACAGCCCTGGCGTGACCGGCTGTATGCCATTGCGCTCAGGCAGGCCGATACGGTAGACGAAGCTGAAGTCTGGCTACAGGAAACCATGCTGCGCGCATGGCGGGATATGGATGATCTGACAGATACGATAACGACGTATAGCTGGTTACTGAAAATTCTTGACCATGTGATTGCTGATGACAGACGACGCAGTCATCGACGCCGACAAATTGCACTGGTTGTCAATGTTGATGATAACGTGTTAAACCGTTACGCCGAGGCCGCGCCCGGCCCTTTTGAGCAGCTATTACAGCAACAGAAGGATGCACAGCTTCTGCAACAGATTCGCTCACTGCCGGAGAATTTTCGGCGAGTCGTGGTATACCGGGATATAGAAGGTATCAGTTACCGTGAAATTGCCTATATTCTGGACATTCCACCGGGAACGGTCATGAGTCGTCTATCCAGAGGTCGGCGCTTACTTGCCACGCAACTGATAAAACATGCTGCCATAGACCTTCACGGCCAGCAAAAAAAACCATCAGAACAACAATCACCATGAAAAATCAAACCGCAGAAACGGACAATAACCAACAGGTAAAATGGCAAACGCTGCATTACCAGCTTCAGGATCTTTTAGCCGGTTATGTGGACGGCGAACTTGATAAGCAACAAGCTGCCATTGTTGAAGCCCATCTGGCCGGTTGCAAACCCTGCCGCGATGATGTACAGCGACAGCAGGCACTGGCATTTCGCTTGAACCGGCTTGGATCTCAGACCGTGCCTGAACAGATGAATCAACGCCTTGACCAGCTTATGGATGAAACCGGCAATAAGCACCACCAACAACCATCATGGCAATCATATTTTTACCAGGGGATTAACCGCATTACAAAAAATCTCAGGCAGCTGCCTTTATCCCCTTTTTATGCCAGCGGCTGGGTGATCGCCCTGGTGCTGGCAATAGTGCTATTTCTACCTGTTAAAACGCACACATTGGTAAAAACAGGCAGCAGTCATATTCCAATGATTGATGATGTACTTGCACAATATCAACAACTGTCTCATGCCAGCCTGCCGGTATCCGATCATACAGAAAAAACAGTGCTGCCTGCCAACTGGCCGGATGCGCATTTGCTGGCAAGCTGGGCAACAACCGTTGGCGGTGCCAGCGCCAGGGTATTTGCGATTCGCCGTGGCGATCAGGTTCTATTCCAGTTCCGGATTAATGAAGCGGTATTTTTTCGAAATGCAACAGTCCGTCAGGCTGTTGCCCGTCGTGGCCAGTATCAGTTTCATCACCATAACATTATGGTGATTGCCGTACCGGAAAAACATGCCGGTTTACTTATCGTCGGGCCGACGCATGCTATTCCTGCTATCCAGCAAATAAAACATCAACCGGGTCAGGTTGATGTTTGAGAGACATACATCCAAAAATCTGGGTTAGCTCCAACAGGGTATGAGTCAGGCCTTTTATCGCCCCATATGTTGCTGAATCATCTGCTGTAAACTTTCCAGCTGGTGCATCGCTTCCGGGGTCAGGCGACCGGTTTGCTGCATTTGCTGTAGTTGTTGGCGAATTTGCGGGAACTGTTGAAATTTCTTTTGTATCTGCTGAAATTGTTGTTGCATCGCCTGCGGTATCTTATTATCTGCCTGCTTCAGACTTTTTGTTACGCCTTTTAACGCAACACGCTGGTAGCCAGTTGGCACAGCAAAGATACTAGCCGGTAAATGAACCCCGGTTTTAATGCTTTTTACCTCACTAAATAAATAACCATTGGATTTTGTTACCCGCATCGGTATACCGGCTGAGTGAATCCTCTCAGCCAGGCTAAAACTCGCCTGTGTACAGACATCAAATAAGGCGGCATAACCACCCAGTGTTGCACGCTGACGGGCTATTATTTTACGCATAACGTCAAATAATGGTTTTATACCTGCGGTTTTTAATGCTGTAGTGGATGCATCCAGTGTGCCACAGATTTTGCCCTTTGCAAACCAACGGTATCGTGTGGTTCGATAACCAGCAATCACCGGACCATTACCAACAGGTTTCAGGCTGGTATGAATTGTGTTGGTGTTAGTAGCTGATGAAGATAAAGCCTGTCCCAGCAGGATGACACGTTTCTTCCCCGTCATTACCATTTGTGCCTGTCCCGATTGCAAATCAACCAGTATATAGTCATTTGCACCGGTACCGATACGTGCCCGGCCACCCTCAATCATTATCTTATTCAACTTGCCCTGCGCCAGAACCGTTACCACGGTGGCTGCCTGTACAGATGCCTGTATGGTTAAAACCAGCAGGAACACTATCGCAGAAAATAAAATTTTGAAATTTAACCGGATCATGGGGTACCTCTACAGCAACTATTTTATTAATCAGGATTTATCTATAACGATTATTCGAGACGGCATTATACACCTCATTGTCGATGGATTAATAACCGCAACCTACCTATAAGTCATGTACTAATCTATATGAGAATTGTTTGCATTTGCGTTTGCAGCAGGTATAATGAGCAACCTCAAAATTAATAACATATGTCTCACAAGCTAACAGGATTTAATCATGAAATCAGTTTCTATCTGTAATCTAAAAAAATATAATCGAAAAAAAACATCACCCAGGAATCATTATTTTAAAACGCCTCTATTAACGGCCATATCTGCCACATTACTAAGCCTGAGCCTTAACCCTGCTGCATTTGCCGTTACAGATGAAGAATTCAGACAGCTGCAGGATCAGTTTAATCAACTTGCTGATGAGGTAGAAAACAATAAACGGGCACCTGCCAGTAATAACACCCATATCGGTGGTTATGGTGAATTACACTACAATAACCTGAATAACGGAAAGGGCGATGCAAAAAAACAGCTGGATTTACACCGTTTTGTACTTTTTCTTGGGCATGACTTTAATGATAAAACCCGATTCTTCTCCGAACTCGAAGTCGAACATGCCAACACCGAAGAGAATGGCGTGGTTGAAGTTGAACAGGCTTATGTCCAGTTCGATCTCAATAACCACACTCGACTCAATGCTGGCGTTATTCTGGTGCCGGTTGGTATTATTAATGAAACCCATGAACCCCCTGCTTTTTACGGTGTGGAGCGGAACCCGGTAGAAAAATACATTATTCCGACTACCTGGTCAGGAGGTGGCGTTATGTTATCCGGTCATTACAGCAACGGTTTTAGTTATGATGTTGCCCTGCATTCAGGCTTAAAAACAGACATTACTAAAAATAACGGTACCGATATACGTGGTGGCCGTCAGGGCATTTCTGAAGCTGAGGCGAATAATCTGGCCGCCACAGCAAGAGCAAAATACACCGGTTTCCGCGGCCTGGAGCTTGCTGCAACCGTGCAATATCAGGATAATATTACCCAAAACCACAGTAATAATGTTAACAGTGCAACATTGATCGAAACCCACGCTCGTTACAACATTAATCATTTTACCCTGACCGGCTTATACGCCCGCTGGGATATCAATGGTGATGGTGCCTCAAGTTTGCAGAGAAATATTCAGGATGGCGCATACCTTGAAGCCGCCTATAAGATAACCCCCAACGTCGGTATTTTTGCCCGACAGAACCAGTGGGATAACGGTGGCACGGGTGATACCAGAAAAACCCAGACCAATGCCGGTATCAATTACTGGCCCAATGAGAATATTGTTGTCAAAGCAGATTATCAGGCACAAAATGAAACTGCCGGTAATTTTGACGGTTTTAATCTTGGCATTGGTTACCAGTTCTAATGAAAAAAACAGCTTATCTGTCCATACTCGTGTTATTGGTAACAAACATTACCAGCTATGCTGCGAGGAACGCCAATCAACAACCTGCCACATTTATTAACGCAGTGTTTAATCACCACCCACCCAAAGCGAAAGCAATCTGGCTGAACAAAACCTTAAAGCAGCAGATTGCTGATATTCTGCAGCATCCATACCATGGCTTTCGGATTCACTACTGGCAACAACAGGGTAAAACACTCTGGATACTTGATGAAATCGGTAAGGAAAAACCGATCACCATCGGTATTATTATTCAGCGACATAAAATAACCCGGCTCAGGGTTCTTGCTTTCCGCGAGAGCCGTGGCTGGGAAGTCAGGCAGCGTTTTTTTACCAGCCAGTTTAACCAGGTGGCTTTAAAAAAAGACCATCAGCTTGATACACCTATTGATAATATTTCCGGTGCCACACTGTCAGTACGGGCAATTACCAAACTGGCGCGCGTGGCACTTTTATTAGACCAGTCTATCTGACAAAAGTGATCTTTTACACATTACAAAGAAACCCATGACCCGGCATAAATCCAGAAAATTTACTGCATTTTTATGGCACCGGCGCATTGGCCTGCTGGCTTTTATTCTGGTCATTATTCTCGCCATTACCGGTATCATGCTTAACCATAGCCATACACTAAAACTGGACAGAACCTATATTGACAACAGCTTTATATTAAACTGGTATGGTATTCAGCCTGAAGGCGAACCAACTTCATATCGTGTTAATCCACTTCCTCACTCACCGGTTATCAGCGTATGGCAATCCCATTTATTCTATAACCATACCCTGCTGAGCACACTGGAACAAAAGTTGCGTGGAGTGGTTCAGAGCGATTCATTGATTGTGATTGCACTGGATCATGCCATTATGCTGTTATCCGACAAAGGCGAGCTGGTTGAACGTATTGATACATCGAGCAGTTTTAATCAGGTACAACGCCTGGGGATGAAACATAATCATCCGGTTATCAAGACCACCGACCAGCAATATTATCTGGCCGATGACGAGATACTAAACTGGCATAAGACCACCCCTGAAGGCATAACGTGGTCAACCAGCACTGCGCTGAGTCCTCAGCAACGAGAGCAGTTACTGACTGCCTATCGTGGTCATGGCCTGAAACTGGAACGGATTCTTCTTGACCTTCACAGTGGTCGCATTTTTGGTCATTATGGCAGTTATCTGATGGACGGCGTAGCGCTTGCCCTGCTCTGGCTTGCATCGAGCGGACTATGGGTATGGCATAGTCGGCGTCGAAAAATTCGCCATAAAAAACATTACATCAAACATCATCGATAATCATCAACAGGTATTTCAAACTACTACTTTACCCCCGGATACTAATCTCCCGGGGGGAAGGTAATCACTCTCCCCAGCTTCTATTTTAGCCCGGCTTTAATCGCTGTTATTACTTCAGATTCAATCTTTTTGAACAGGGGTTGTGCTTTGCTGCCTCTGGCGAATACTGACAGTCTATTGAACAGAATGGTGGTTTTGCCCTTGCGCTCAATTAAACTTAAATGCAGCGGGCAAAAACCCAGCATCATCGGGTCCAGATTACTTACCTGATTGGCATACCAGGCATTGCAAAATACCATACTACGTAAGCCCGTTAATTTATTTTTATTATAGTCTGCACCCCATTTTTTGGCGAATTGTGCCAGGTTCTTACCAATATTGGGTTCAAATACCACATAAAAACCGGCATCCTCCAGGCTGGTATAAACATCGTTATAAATGGCTGTCATCGGTTTATTGACAGTTATACTAAACACACCCGGCTGCGCCATCGCTGATGCCGAAAACAAAAAAGCCGAAACCAGTACCAGTCGTTTTAATAAATTCATTATTTTCTCCTGTAAGAATTTGAAATTAATGTAAACATCTAAACAGACTGATACAATACAGGAAATTTTTCAATACAGGAATTTTTTAATCTTGTGGAGGCATGAAATGACAACAACTGCTAAATATTCATCGATTAGAATGCGCCGTATGCGCCGTGACGATTTCTCCCGCCGGTTAATGCGCGAAAACCAGCTCCATGCCAGTGACCTGATTTACCCGATGTTTGTCATTGAAGGGGAAAACCGGCGTGAAGCGGTTACCTCTATGCCGGGTATTGAACGAGTCAGCATTGATCAGTTGCTGATTGAAGCCAGACAATGTGTGGAACTGGGTATTCCGGCTATTGCTTTATTTCCTGTTGTATCTGCCGATAAAAAATCGGACGATGCGCGTGAGGCCTATAACCCTGCCGGTCTGGCACAAACTGCGGTACGTGAATTGAAACTGGCCTGTCCTGAACTGGGTGTTATTACCGATGTCGCACTCGACCCTTTCACCAGCCACGGACAGGATGGCCTAATTGATGACAGCGGTTATGTATTAAACGATGAAACCGTCGAAGTGCTGGTTAAACAGGCACTGTCACATGCTGAGGCGGGTGCGGATATTGTCGCCCCCTCAGACATGATGGACGGGCGCATTGGTGCCATTCGCGACACTCTGGAAGCCAACCACTATATCTATACACGCATTCTTGCTTATTCAGCAAAATACGCATCCAGTTTTTATGGCCCGTTCCGCGATGCCGTCGGCTCGGCAAAGAACCTCGGTGCGGGCAATAAATACAGTTATCAGATGGATCCGGCCAATTCCAATGAAGCCCTGCGTGAAGTCGCACTGGATATTGAAGAAGGTGCAGATATGTTTATGGTTAAACCGGCATTACCTTATCTGGATATTATCCGGCGGGTCAAAGACCAGTTTGCTGTGCCGACCTATGCTTATCATGTCAGTGGTGAATATGCCATGCTGAAAGCCGCTGCACAGAATGGCTGGCTGGATGAAAAGGCAACCGTACTGGAAAGTCTGTTAGGTATCAAGCGCGCGGGGGCCGATGGTATTCTGACCTATTATGCCAAGCCGGTTGCCCAGTGGCTTCGTCAGGATTAATCACTAATGCCCCACACAGTGAGCATATCAGACACCCCGAGTATCGCTAACACCAGCGTTGACCATTATGCTGTTTTTGGTAACCCGATAGCGCATAGTAAATCACCACAGATACATGCTTTATTTGCCCGCCAGACCAGTCAGAATATTGACTATATCGCGCAACAGGTTGCCCTCGACCAGTTTGAAACTGCGGTATCAGCATTTATAGAAAAAGGTGGTAAAGGGCTGAACATTACCGTTCCCTTTAAGGAAAAGGCCTGGACACTTGCCGATATACATAGCGAGCGCGCACAACGTGCCGGTGCGGTCAACACCCTGATAAAACGCGACAACGGTGAACTTTATGGCGACAATACCGATGGTGTCGGGCTGGCACGTGACCTTATCCTCAACCATAAAATTCCGGTCGAAGCCAGAAACATACTGCTTATTGGTGCTGGCGGTGCCATTCGTGGCATACTCGAAGCCTTGCTGGAACAACAACCAACTTCCCTGTTAATTGCTAATCGCACCAAACCCAGAGCCATTGAACTGATGAATGATTTTGCCGACATGGGTAATATCAATGGCTGTGGCCTTAATGAACTTGGCCAGCAAACGTTTGACATTGTTATTAATGGCACGGCTGCCAGTTTGCACGGTAAATTACCCACTTTACCCGATGAACTGTTTAACCCGCATGCCTGCAGTTATGATTTAATGTACAGCGCACGACCAACCCCGTTTATGCGCTGGAGTAAACAGCATGGCGCCGAAAAAATATTCGATGGCCTGGGTATGCTGGTCGAACAGGCTGCCGAATCCTTTTTCTTATGGCGTAATGTAAAACCTGACACTGAAACGGTTATCAATATTATTCGCCATGCCCTGTAAAATTAACCCGTCCCTATATGTTGCAGAATCTCTGCGCTAATCGCTGCAACGGTTTTATCTTTCATGACCACTGACAGATCATTTTTACCTAGCGGCCCATACAATAGCGGACTGCTTTCCTTAAACAGGGCAATGGTCGTTACCCCCGATGCGCAGGCAAGATGCATCGGCCCGGTATCTGCACAGATAAAAGCATCAAGCTGTGACATAAATGCACCCAGTTTACGCAAATCTTTTTCGGCAAAAACCACGATATTTTCCATTAAAGGCTCGGTAACATCCGGTGATAGAATATCAATAAAAATCAGATAAGGCTGTTGTGCGCTTAATCGGTTGACCAGCTTCAACCACCAGTCATCGTCTATTTTCTTTTCATAGCGGGCATTACGAAACAGGCCAATAATTTTACCGGTGCTGTTGATATGACAGTTTGTTAGCAGCCCGGTTAGTACCTTGTTGGCCTGCTGTTTTTCGTTTTTGCTCAGGGAGATGGAAAGAGTTTTTGCATACGTTTGCGTGGCACCAAACGCCTTCATTAATAGCAAAGGTTTAAGCGCCTCATGCTGCACGGCTGGATCCAGCTCAACACAATAATTAATGGGTAACCATGAGTTATTGACACAATAGCCGAGTTTTATGCTCGCACGTGATAGCAGGGTTGCGATCCGGTCGCTACTGGAACCGGAATTCAGATTAATTAACAGGTCATATTTTTTCGCACGAATACGTTTGATATAAGTGAAAACAGAAAACGGATGTTTTAATAGTTGTCGTGGAAAATCATAAATAGTATCCACCTGTGAAAAACCTTCAAAAAAACACCGGGTATAAGCTGCGCCAATCAGCATATCTATACGCGCATCGGGTAAGGTTTTTTCCAGTGCCTGAATAAGCGGCGTAACCATCAGCATATTACCAATACGATAATTAATTCGGATAACAAAGATTGAATGAATACCTGCCGGGTCGATTGAACCGGTAATAAACCTGTTCGGCCAGAGGATCTGTACCAGTTTAAAAAAAGCATCCTTTACTTTTTGACGCAACCGGGAATGAAGAGGTAAAGCCATTAAACAACCTTTTAGGTCTGGGAAGATATGGCTATTGTATTATTTTTAATTCAACTATGGGAGATAATATGGGAGATAAGCCAGGAAATAATTACCAGAGAATAACTGATTAATTCAGGGATAATAACTGATTAAATACTTTTGCCGGTACCGGCTTACCCAGATAAAACCCCTGCACCATATCACAGCCCAGATTCTTCAGCAGTTCATATGCCTCTGGCGTATCAACCCCTTCAGCGACAACATTCAAACCCAGATTATGTGCTAACTCAATAGTAGAATGAACAATCACTTTATCATCCTGATTTTTTTCCATTTCACTCACAAAAGATTGATCAATTTTTAACTCACTCACCGGTAGACGCCTTAATCGGCTTAATGAAGAATAACCCGTACCATAATCATCGATTGATAATGTTATACCCAATGCACGAACCTGTTCCAGCACCGATGCCAGCCGGTCAAATTCCGAGAGAAATAAATTTTCTGTAATTTCAAAACAGAGTAATTCACCATCCTGTTTTGACTGAATAATCTTTTTCAGCTGTGATATAAAATGTGAATCCAGCAGGGTTTTTGGCGATATATTTACCGCTATCTGAACTACCTGATAATATTGCTTCCATATTTTTGCCTGTACCAGTGCGGTTTCTATTGCCCAGTAAGTATAAGCATCAATTAGCTTGTTCTGTTCCATTAAATCAATAAATATTGCTGGTTGCACCATACCATGATGGCCGCTATGCCATCGCCCCAGTGCCTCTGCCGAAACAATCTCGTTTGTTTTTAATGAACATTTCGGTTGATAATACAACTCAAACTCATGCTCTTCCATGGCTTTACGTATATCTGCAACCATCGTAAGCCGGGTTCTTGCCTGATAATCACTTTTTGCCTGGTACACGGCAACAGAATCGTGATTATCTTTAGCCTGATACATGGCAAAGTCTGCATGACTTAATAAATTACTAATTGTAACGCCGTGCTCAGGATATATTGATAACCCGATACTCGCACTGACAATAATTTCATTATTATCAATAATAAATGATTTTTCCAGCAACGCTGTGAAACGTGTGGCAAGTTTAACCGCAGTGGAAATATTATAATCCGGGAGTATCACCACAAATTCATCCCCGCCAAGACGGGCCAGGGTTTCATTATGCTGAATGATGGTTTCAAAACGCCGGGCAATTTTGTTTAATAATAAATCACCACGGTCATGACCCAGTACATCATTAATTTCCTTAAAGCTGTTAAGATCGATTAATAATAAGGCAATCTTTTGGTGCGCTATTTTTGCCCGAGTTAAATTTTGTGATAAACGGTCATGAAATAAGGAACGATTCGGCAGGTCGGTGACAGAATCATACAGAGAAAGAAATTCCAGCTCCTGACTGCTTTCAACCAGTTGGCGATTTAATATTTCCAGACGCTTGCGATAGTTTTCATTTAAATGATGACTAACTTCTATTCTTTTTACCACCAGTGCATTTTCAATCGCAATAGAGACAATGCTGGCAAATAGCTGGAGCAGATTTAAATCTTTTTCATCAAAATCATTTCCACCCAGTTTATTAAACCCGACAATACCGCCCAGAAAATGTTTTTTTCCCTGCAGCGGAACCATAACCATTGAGCCAACTTCCTTCTCCCAGCGATTTCTTTCATTTTCAGCAAGGTCATTCAGCACCCCTTTCCACCAGGGTTTTTTATGTTTCCAGACCCACCCGCAAACACCGGCATCCAGTGGTAATGATTCACCGATAATCTCATCAGCGTATTTACCTGCACCCGCACGGTAAGTATAGGTATGGCAATTTTCGTCCAGTAATGGGATAAGCAGGGTTTCTGCACTTATCAGCTTGCAGGCACGTTCGACAACAATATCAAACACCCTGTCCAGATCCAGTTCGCTGCTGATGGTGGTAAATGTCTGTTGCAGTAACTCTATCTCTGCTACTTTATCCTGCAGGTTACGATTGAGTGCGATAATAACTTGATGATCTGCTTTTTTTTCTTCTGCTTGCACCAGGCTCAATTCCACGAAGGATCAATAATTTAGTAAGGAATTTTAAGTATAGTACAGCAAAAAAATAAATCGTGACAAAACACGTCAAAAATTTGACACTTTTTTACTGACACTTCTCAGGTATGTTCAACATCGCCAGTTATGAAGGTTTTTACAGAAATGCATGACGTCCAGAAACAAAGAACTTCTCGTTTGTATGATTAAATATAAATAATCAGGAATGACTATGGCGGTTTTTCAATTTGACATATTGTTCAGCAGAATAAGTCAGAAAACTGATTTCCTTTGCGGTCAATGCACGTACCCGCTTCACCGGACTACCCAGCCATAGATAACCACCTTCAAGTTTTTTATTCGGCGGCACCAGGCTGCCCGCTCCCACCATTGCCCCCGACTGTACCACGGCACCATCCAGCACCACCGAGCCCATGCCAATCAGACAGAGATTTTCAATCTGGCAGGCATGTAAAATCACATTATGGCCAACAGTCACATCATCACCCACGGTTAAAGCATATCCCCCCGGTACATATTCACTGTCATGGGTGACATGTAAGATAGCGCCATCCTGTATATTGCTGCGCTCACCGATGCGGATATGATGGATATCTCCCCGAATGGAAACCTGTGGCCAGACAGAACTGTCCCGCCCAATGACCACATCCCCGCACACGACGGCACTTTTATCAATAAAAGCATCGGGGTGAATATCTGGATTAAATTTTTCAAATACGCGAATATTATTCATCGTGATACTCTAATTTGGCAGTCTCCTGGGGTAAAATAGGATTATGCAATGGAAAAAAAATGTCAGCACAGAAAAAAAGCAACCGCACCGTGTCTATCACTTAACGCAGGCAGGTAACAGTCAGCTTAAAAAAACCTTACATTTCTGCGCCGAGTCAGTCAACCGCTTTATTGATTATCTGGCTAGCCACCCTCTGCTCGACAAAGCTGAAAACCATTTCAGACAGCTTACAACCAGTCTTTATAAAAGATATCATACATTTACACAATCCAGTATTTATAAAAAATTAACCCTGTATACCCAACTAGTACGACTCGATAAACCTATCGGCATTCTGCTGTTATTATGGCCAACTTTAATCGCACTGTGGATAGCGGCAAAAGGCTGGCCACATAGCTCGGTGTTGCTGGTTTTTGTCGTCGGCGTTATTTTAATGCGTTCAGCAGGTTGTGCCATTAATGATTATGCTGATCGCCATATAGATAAAAAAGTAAAACGCACCCGGCAACGTCCCTTAACCTCCGGCCAGATCTCGACAAAAGAAGCTTTAATGGTATTTGCTGTCCTCAGCCTGCTGGCCTTTGCGCTGGTATTGTTTATGAACCGGCTCACTATCTGGCTGTCACTGGCCGGGGTGGCGTTAGCAGCCAGTTACCCGTTTATGAAACGCTACCATTACCTGCCACAGGTTCATCTTGGCATTGCGTTTGGCTGGGCAATACCGATGGCTTATGCCGCCCAGGCTAATGAACTCAATGCCATTACCTGGCTGATTTTTCTGGCCAATATTTTATGGACAACCATTTATGATACTATGTATGCGATGGTTGATTACGATGACGATATAAAAATCGGCGTTAAATCGACTGCCATTCTGTTTGGTAATCAGGATAAACTGATTATTGGTATTATGCAGGTTCTACTCATCGCCAACCTGCTTATTCTTGGCCACCGTGCAGAACTGGGCGGCTTTTATTATGCTGGTGTCGTGATGGCCGCCGCTTTAGCCATTTATCAGCAGTTTTTAATTAAAGACCGCCAGCGGGAATTATGTTTTAAAGCTTTTTTGAATAATAACTGGTTGGGTTTTGCCCTGTTTGCGGGTGTTTTTCTGAATTACCAGTTTGCTTAAGATGCATCTGAATGCGGGTCTCTTTACCCGATACATCAACGAATGAGGGAAATAAAAATTGCCATCTAAAGAATGGGATCTCTATACCCGCCTGTTGCACTGGGTCATTGCCGTCACGGTGACATTCCAGCTTTTTAGCAGTCTGTTCATGGCAAACACAGGAACTCAGTTCCTCTTCCCTGTTCATGAAATTGTCGGGCTGCTGGCTACACTGACCGTACTAATATTCTGGCTATACGCGTTTGCGATCTATGAATTGCCGATTCTTTTCCCATGGAACAGAACGGGGTTGCGTATCGTTGCCAGTGAAACGCTAAACTTACTCCGCGGTCAGCTGCCAGAAGCCGGGCACCGCATAGGACTGTCCAGCTTTGTCCACGGACTCGGCCTGCTCGCGCTCACGGGGAACGCCCTGAGCGGCATCATCCTCTTTAATATGGTGCCGCCCGGTCATCAGCTACCGCCCAGCGATCCCATGGCTTTTACCCGTTATTCCATCACCCACAAGTTTTTTGGTGATCTGCTGTGGGCTTACTGGTTAGGCCACATCATATTCACCCTGTTACACCAGTTTTCAGGCAATAACGTATTACGCAGTATATTCAGCCTGAACCATCGGTCTGAGCGATAAATCTTCAGAGAAGCTCTGAACAGGTCATCTCCGGTTCAGGCTCTGGCAATACTGATTACATCTACCGTCAGGCGCTTATGCACTGAATGTTTGCGGTCACGTTTTAATATCAGCGCCAGCTCATTGACGGTGGAGCCGGTGGTGACGACATCATCAACAAGTAATATATGTTCAGCGGCCAACGGTTTTTGTATGACAAAGGCACCTTTGATGTTTTTGCGGCGTTGTTCGGCTTTCAGCCCGGTTTGAGTCGTGGTCTTGCGTACACGTTTCACACTTACCGTGTCCAGCGGAATCCGTAATTGCCGTGACATTATTTTGGCCAGCTCATTGGACTGGTTAAAGCCGCGCTGACGGATACGTGAGGCATGTAACGGCACCGGGATGATACAGTCAGGCTTTTGCTGTGTCTGTCTGATAATGCGTTTTAATTCAGCCGCCATCATGGTGCCAAACAAACGCGCATACAGCAGGCGCTGATGAAATTTGAACTGATGTACCATAGCAATAATATCCGCTTCGTATCGAAACAGACTATGAATCGCATCATAAGCCGGTGGCTGCGTCAAACAGCGCCCGCATAAAACATTCTGCGTACTTTTATCGGCCAGCGGCAAACCACACTGCACACAGCAAACCCTGTTCCAGGGCAGATGCCGGTAACAATGAGCGCAGATGTCCATATTATTCAAACCGGGCCCATTATTCATGCCGGGTTGCTGGCATAACACACATCGCGGCGGGTAAAGCCATTTTATCAGCTGTCGGGGAAATGTAGATAGCGTGAAGCGGGTGGTTTTTTCCATTTTGGCAACGACTCCCTGTCGTGTAAGATAAGAAACACTATTTAGACACAATTAACCGGTTGCTTCAACCTGAGTTCAAGCTTTTATGTTACAAAATAATACCACAGACCTGCGTACAGACTGGTCAAAAACAGAAATCGAAGCTTTATTCGAGCTGCCATTTAACGACCTGCTGTATCAGGCACAAACCATTCATCGTGAATTTTTTGACCCTAATCAGGTTCAGGTTAGCACCTTATTGAGCATTAAAACCGGTGCCTGCCCCGAAGATTGCGGTTATTGTTCGCAAAGCGCACACAATCAGGCAAAGCTTGAAAAAGAGCGTTTATTAGACCTCGATGAAGTCATTGAAAAAGCCACCCAGGCCAGAAACAAGGGTGCCAGCCGTTTCTGCATGGGTGCGGCCTGGCGCAACCCGACGGATAAAAACCTCGATAAAGTGATTGATATGATTATCGCGGTAAAAAAAATTGGCCTTGAAACCTGCGTCACCCTGGGAATGTTAACCCCCGCGCAGAGCCAGCGTCTGAAAGCAGCCGGGCTGGATTATTACAATCATAATCTGGATACCTCACCCGAATATTATGCCGACATTATCACCACTCGCAGCTATCAGAATCGACTCGATACATTAAAAAATGTTCGCGAGGCAGGCATTAATGTCTGTAGCGGCGGTATTGTTGGCATGGGCGAGAAGCGTGAAGACCGGGTATCGCTATTGCAACAACTGGCTAATCTGCCACAACACCCGCAAAGTGTCCCCATCAATATGCTGGTACAGGTAGCGGGCACACCGCTCTATGGCACTGAGCGTCTGGAACCGCTGGAATTTGTTCGTACCATTGCGGTCGCGCGGATTCTTATGCCACAATCCTATGTGCGTCTGTCTGCCGGGCGCGCTGAAATGAATGATGAAACCCAGGCATTATGTTTTCTGGCCGGTGCCAATTCGATTTTTTACGGGGAAAAACTGCTCACCACCGATAACCCGGACAGCAACCATGACCGGGCATTATTTGAAAAACTGGGCATCAATACCCGTCAAAATACCCAGTTTCATACCCGCAATAACCATCATTGCTGCACCAAAGTTACTGCCGCTAATCCTGCAGGATGAATGACCTCAAAGCCGCATTAAATCAGCGCAGAAAGCAGCATTTATACCGCACACGGCGCATTACCGACAGTGCACAGCAGGTTGAAATGCGAGTTGATAATAAAACCGTTATCAGCTTCTGCAGCAATGATTATCTGGGGCTGGCCAACCACCCGAAAATCAAACAGGCCATGATTGACGGCATCAAATATTATGGTACCGGTAGCGGCGCCGCACATCTGGTCAATGGCCACAGCCGGGCGCATCATCAGCTCGAAGAAGAACTGGCAGCATTTACCGGCTACCCGCGTGCGCTGTTATTTTCTACCGGCTATATGGCCAACCTCGGTGTATGCCAGGCGTTGCTGGGCAAACATGATTATGTTTACGAAGATCGGCTCAACCATGCTTCGTTAATCGACGGCGGCCTGATCAGTGGGGCACGTTTTTCCCGTTATCAACATAATAATGTGACCAGTTTGCAACACAAGCTGGCAAAACAGGCAGATAAACCCGGTGAAAAACTGGTCCTGACCGATGCGGTATTCAGTATGGACGGCGATATTGCCGACCTGCCTGCTTTGTCTGCATTATGCCAGCAGACCGACAGCTGGTTGATGGTTGATGATGCACATGGTTTTGCTACTCTGGGAGCAACCGGCAGAGGCAGTCTGGAGCATTTTTCATTAAGCCCTGGTGTTGTTCCGGTTTATATGGCAACCCTGGGTAAAGCCATGGGTAGCGCAGGAGCGTTTATTGCCGGTAGCGAAAGTTTAATCGAAACCCTGATTCAGCAGGCACGTACCTATATCTATACCACCGCCATGCCAGCTGCCATCGCTGCAGCCACCCGTTGTAGTTTACAGCTTGTTCAGGATGAACC